>JBAZJL010000015.1:0-5902 GCA_041651335.1 Minisyncoccota bacterium | reverse complement strand
CGAGTCCCACCCGAGGCACAATAGATATAATAAAAAGAGAGTGTCATGCTCTTTTTTGCGTCTTTTAGATAATTAGGACGAGAAGGCGGAGGGCCGACGGGCCCGAGCCCGGCCTGAGAAAAATCTCACCAGAGATTTATTCGAAGGCGAGTCCCACCCGAGGCACAATAGATATAATAAAAAGAGAGTGTCATGCTCTTTTTTGCGTCTTTTAGATAATTAGGACGAGAAGGCGGAGTTATTTTTCTTTAATTAAGTACAATCAAACCCCCAAACATTCTCGAATCATATTTTTTATTTTAGGCCCATGTTTGGGGGTTTGATTGTAACCAATCAAAGGCGGAGCAACGACGGTTGCGAGCCGGGACCCGAACAAAACTTCACCAGAAGTTTATGTGAGGGAGCTCCCAAACATGGGTTCAAAGCATATTTCGTTTGTCTTGTCTTTTCTCATTTTCAAGATTAATATATTTTGATATAATGTTTTTAATAAACAAAAAACATTTTAATTATTAACAAATGAATTCTAAAAAGCTTATTGCTTTTACCTTAATCGAGCTCTTGGTCGTGATTGCAATCGTGGGTATCTTATCTGGTTTTGTTTTAGTTTCTTTGAATTTGGCCACTGATTCAGCCAATGACGCTCGTCGGAAATCAGACTTGTCTCAAATTGTCAAAGCTTTGTTAGTCTATAATACCTCCAATCCTACTTATCCCATTGAAACCTGTAGCATTGGTTCAACTTGTTCAGCCACCGTAAACAATGCTTTAGGCCAAGCGTCGGGAATTACTGGTCCAAACAACACTTATTACACCTATTCTTCAATTGATGGAACCAGTTTTACTGTTTCCACGATTATGTCTGATACCGATATCTATTCCTATGACTCTGAAACAGGGTATAGCAAATCACCAGCTGAACCAGGATTACCAGGTTATAGTAAAAGACAGCCAATTACTATCAATTCCGCTTCGGCTTTAACAGATTATCAAGTTAAGCTAACTATTACCTATGATTCTGATATGCAACCTGATTTTGATGATCTCCGCTTCACTTCGGCTGATGGCATTACGGAACTAAGCTATTGGCTAGAATCAAAAACAGATTCCACTACTGCCACAGTCTGGGTAAAGGTTCCCAGCCTAGCCAGTGGCGACAACACCCTGTATATGTATTATGCCAATGCCTCTGCCACCACGGCTTCGAATGGGGATAATACGTTTGTGTTTTTTGATGATTTTGAAGATGGTATAATAACTAGTTGGGATACAACAGGAATCGCATCTTCCAGCGAAACAGGAGGTCAACTCGTAATCACAGGAAATACTTATACACTCCTAGATGGTGACTTTCGTCCTGCTGCATATATGTCTACCTCGGTTAACCTTGCGGGTTCATTCATTGCAGAGACAGCTGGTAATTTTGTTGGAGATAGCAGTGATTTGGGTCAGGTCTATCTTTATCTTTCTGATACAGCAGGTAATAATTATTTACTTGCTGGCGCGAGAGATGGTTCTATTAGCCATGATCCACATCTATTTGCATGCGTGAATGAGTCGTATTATGTGAGTGATGTTAATGCGAAAAGTGGATCCGATTCGATTAGCATGAAGATAGTCCGTGACGCTGTAAACAATATTGTTTTGTATATAGATGAAACATCGCGATACACCGGATCAAACTCGTCAACATTTACTTCTTTACGATTAACGTGTTCAAGATACATGAATTATGCTGGTAAAATAGCAAAGTGGAATTATGCTCGTGTAAGGGCCTATGCCACGATTGAGCCAATCCCGTCTTTTGGCACAGAACAAAACAATTAAAACATGTAAACAAAAACCGGCATTAGGCCGGTTTTGTTCACAAGATTTTGATTAGCTTTGAGCTACTTCGATATAGGTTTTTTTTACGCCAAAATCTTTTGCTTCTGCGTACGAAGGAAACCAAATATCTATGTGGTAGTTGCTTTTTCTAGCATTCATTCTGTCTTGAACCACAAATTCTTTGTCTCCGTACAATTCTGGAATTTTAATTTTTGTTCCAAAAGGAAGCATATTGTTGGCAACAATGCCGTCTCGCACAAGAGTGCCATTAGCCGTGATAAAAGGAGTATCATCGGTTTGGTCAACTGTTGAAGAGTAGGCAGTAATAACAACCAATATCTTTTTTGTTTTTTCTGTTTTTTCTTTAAATAAGGATCCGTCCTGACTGATTAAAGCTTGTTGCTTAATAGTATAGGAAACTGTTTCTGGGCCGTTATTTATACTTAATTCCTTATTTTGCTTTGCTAAAGCAAAGGTACATAAGAAAATAGCCATAAAAATAATACAGAAAAAGACTATGTTTTGTTTTTTATGCATATTAAAAACGCTTTTCGAAGCGTTGTCAATATTTTAACTTGTCTTAGAATAAATGTCAATAATTTTGTCCCCATTTAATTTTTAAAGAATTATTTGCTATTTTTGGCAAGTTGTTTCCAAAATTCATTATTTTATTTAAAATTAGAGAAAAATAAGACTTTTAATGGAAAAAAATAAAAATGATAGATTTAATCAAGGGTTGATTATCTAAAGCCTTTGTGCTATAAAAAGTTATATGCAAAACGAAACATTACAAAAATTAACAGACTCTGTTCAGATTTTAAGGAACGGAGACATTGTCGATGGCAGAGTTCTAGCCATTGAAAACCTCGCAATCTTTTTAGATTTGGGGCCACGCAAAACCGGTATAATTTACGGGTTTGAATATCAAAGCGCTAAAAATGTTTTAAAAAACATTAAAATTGGCGACATTATTTCAGTAAAGGTTATTGATCCTGAAAATGAAGAGGGATTTGTTGAATTATCTTTAAGAGAAGCAGAGAAAGAGCTCGCTTGGAAGACTATTAAAGATATAAAAGAAGAAAACAAAGAATTTTTAGTGAAAATAATGAAAGTGAATAAAGGAGGGTTAATTACTGAGGTTTCTGGTGTGCCGGCCTTTTTGCCTACCTCACAATTATCTCCAGAAAAATATCCTCGTGTTCCAGAAGGGGATAAGGCGAAAATTTTAAGAAAATTACAATCTTTTATCGGTCAAGAAATAAAAGTAAAGATTTTAGATTTTGACGAGAAAGCTGGACAGGTAATTTTAACCGAAGAATCAAAAGAAAGCGAAAGCGTCCAGAAAGCAATTAAAATATTAAATGTTGGAGATACAGTAGAAGGAAAAATAAGCGGAGTGGTAAATTTTGGAGCTTTTGTGAAGTTTGCTTTGCCCGGGCAAGCTATCGAAGATTCTATTGAAGAAGATCTTTTAGAAGGGTTGGTGCATATTTCTGAGCTAGATTGGCAGTTAATTGAAGACCCAGCTCAATTTGTAGAAGTTGGAGAAAAAGTTAAAGCTCAAATAATAGACATTACCCAGGGACGAGTTTCTTTATCTTTAAAAAATCTTAAAAAAGATCCTTGGCAAAACCTTAACCTGAAAAGTAACGATTTTGTTAAAGGAGAGGTGGTTAGATTTAACCCTTACGGAGCTTTTGTGCAATTGAAAGGAATTTCTGAAGAAGCTGATAAGGCTAAAATTCAAGGATTAATTCATATTTCTGAATTTGGATCTGAAGTAAAAATGAAAGAAAAAATAGAAATCGGCAAAGAATATGATTTTCAGGTTTTAAGCTTTCAACCCCAAAGGCATTGGATGTCTTTAAGATTAAAATAATTTTTTAATTATGAAAAGTCCTCTTCAGGGCCTACTTAAAAACATACTCTTGGTTGTTTTGATTTTCCTTGCCCTAGGGTTGATTTTTTCTTTGTTTAATAATCCAGCAGAGAAGCCAAAAGAAATTTCCATTACTCAGCTTTCTGCAGATATCAACGAGGGAAAAGTAAAACAAATTAAAGACTCCGAAGGCAAGTTATATGTTTCTTACAACGATGGATCAAATGTTCAAGTTTTGCGCGAAACAAACGATCCATTAAGTCAGGCTTTATTAAATTATGGCACAGATAAAGAAAAGCTTCAGGCTGTTTCTATTGTTTTTGAGGTTCGCGATGCCAGCTGGGATTGGTTGATTACTCTTTTAACCTTTGTGGTTTTGCCAATTGTTTTAATTTCTGTTTTGTTTTTGGTTGTTTTCAGGCAAGCGAAAACTGGCGCCGCTCAAACTTTTGATTTTACTAAATCTCAGGCAAAATTATTTGGCGCCGAAGGCCATCCAAAAGAAAAAATTACTTTTAAAAATGTTGCTGGGCTGAAAGAAGAAAAAGCAGAATTAGAAGAAATAGTTGATTTTTTAAAAAACCCTCAAAAATATTTAAAAATGGGAGCTAAGATTCCTAAAGGGGTGCTTTTGGTTGGGCCAGCTGGAACAGGAAAAACATTACTAGCCAGAGCTGTGGCCGGAGAAAGCAATGTTCCGTTTTTTTCTGTTGCAGGGTCTTCTTTTGTGGAAATGTTTGTTGGGGTTGGATCTGGCCGAGTAAGAAATTTGTTTGCCACGGCAAAAAAACACCAACCGTGTCTTATTTTTATTGATGAAATGGATAGTATCGGAAAAACAAGGGGTCCGGCCATAACCGGAGGGCACGAAGAAAGGGAACAAACCTTAAATCAGCTATTAACAGAAATGGACGGATTTGAGCAAAATGATAAAATTATTATTTTAGCTGCTACAAACAGACCAGATGTTTTAGATCCTGCACTTCTTCGTCCGGGAAGATTTGATCGAAAGGTGGTAATTCATTTGCCAGACATTAGCGAAAGGGAAGATATTCTTAAAATTCATTCTCAAGGAAAGCCAATTGCCGAGAATGTAAAATTGAGAGAAGTGGCAGAAAGGACTCCTGGTTTTTCTGGAGCTGATTTGTCTAATATTGTGAACGAAGCTGCAATTTTAGCAGCTAAAAAAGGAGCAAAAGATATTAATCAACAAGATTTATTAATTTCTATTGAAAAGGTTTTGCTTGGTCCAGAAAGAAGAAGCCATATAATGTCTATAAAAGAAAAAAAGATTACTGCTTATCACGAAGCTGGCCATGGTCTGGTTGCCTCTTTAATCCCCGAAGCTTCGCCAGTTAGAAAAATATCAATTATTTCCCGGGGCATGGCTGCAGGATATACTTTAAAAGTTCCAGAAGAAGACAGAGTTTTAAAAACTAAAAAAGAATTTGAAGCGGAAATAAAAGTATTGTTAGCCGGACACTTAACAGAAAAAATGATATTTGAAGATGTAACTACTGGCGCTTCAGATGATTTAGCCAAAGCCTCGGAAATAGCCAGAAGAATTGTTAAAAATTATGGAATGTCTTCATTGGGGCCAATTGTTTTTGGAGATCATCAAAAAGATATTTTCCTGGATCGTGATTTTGGAGAAACAAGAAATTATTCTGAACAAAAAGCAGAAGAAATAGACAAAGAAATAGAAAAAATTATTAAATTAGCCGAAGAAGAAACAAAGAAATTATTGAGTAACAACAAAGCCTTGTTAATAAAAATTGCTGAAACTTTGATTAAAAAAGAAACAATTGAAAGGGAAGAGTTTGAGGCAATTATAAAAGGAAAAAAACAATAAAAATTGTTTTTTCTGCTCGTGTAGCTCAGTTGGTTAGAGCACAGCTCTTATAAAGCTGGGGTCGATGGTTCGAGTCCATCCACGAGCACTTTTAGAACACTGCCCACTTAAAAAGTGGGTAGTTATTTTAAAATATACTTTGCATTAATGGGCTCGAAGGGTTTTCGTGACGACGAAAACCCGGGCCTGAAAAAATTCTAGTAAGAATTTTTGAAGGCGAGTCCATCCACGAGCACTTTTAGAACACTGCCCACTTAAAAAGTGGGTAGTTATTTTAAAATATACTTTGCATTAATGGGCTCGAAGGGTTTTCGTGACGACGAAAACCCGGGCCTGAAAAAATT
>JBAZJL010000014.1:0-6289 GCA_041651335.1 Minisyncoccota bacterium | reverse complement strand
ATTTATTCGAAGGCGAGTCCCTTACCGCCCACCATATTTATTTAATCCTTTTGATTTAGATTAATTAAATATATTAGTCCGCAAGGGACGAGAAGGCGGAGCCACGACGGTGGCGAGCCCGGCCTGAGAAAAATTTCAACAGAAATTTATTCGAAGGCGAGTCCCTTACCGCCCACCATATTTATTTAATCCTTTTGATTTAGATTAATTAAATATATTAGTCCGCAAGGGACGAGAAGGCGGAGCCACGACGGTGGCGAGCCCGGCCTGAGAAAAATTTCAACAGAAATTTATTCGAAGGCGAGTCCCTTACCGCCCACCATATTTATTAATTTGAATTATTTAAAAATTAATAAAATATGATTTTGTCAGAAGGGGGGACGAGAAATATTTTTGATTAAATTTAAAGGTTGTCGCCTGGTTTTAAAAGATTCGCCCCTAGGCGAATATTAAATTTGAAAATATTAATAAAATTTAGTAAAATAAGTTTGTTGGGTACTTGGCTTTTTAAAAGACAAAGCCATAATATAAATAAGCCGAGGTAGCCAAGTCGGTCACGGCGAATGTCTGAAAAACATTAGATTCCGGTTCGATTCCGGACCTCGGCACATTGTTTAATACGCGGGCATCGTATAGTGGCTATTATGCAACCTTGCCAAGGTTGAGACGGCAGTTCGATTCTGCTTGCCCGCTCATGATTTATTTAGAAAAGAAAAAGCAACTTTATTTAACAATAATAAGGAGTAGATAATCGAACTGAGGAAGGGGTCGGGAAACCTGGGTTTCCCGTATCGGAAAATATTAAAAACCGAGGGTTTTTAAAAGTTCCGATTAGTCGGGACGGGTGAGATTCTGCTTGCCCGCTCATGATTTATTTAGAAAAGAAAAAGCAACTTTATTTAATTATTATATCAAAAAAAGTATATTACCTGTTCCATAAATTTTAAAATCTATGAAAATAACCTGGTACGGAGATGCCTGCGTTGAAATAGCAAGTTCATCGCTAGATAAAGAAAATATTTCAATTCAAATTGATCTTAAAGAATCAGAAAAAAAATCTGGAAAATTTGGAGCAGATATACTCTTAAAAACTCACAACGGAATCGAAGCTAAGCCCAAAACAGACGGACAGTTTGTTATTTCTGCTTGCGGAGAATATGAAATAAAAGGAATTTTTGCCCAAGGAATATCTTCTTTTCAAGTTGATAGAAAAAAACAAAATATTATTTATGTGGTAGAGGCTGAAGGAATTAGAATTTGCCATTTGGGATGGTTTGGAGAAGAAGATTTAAACGAAGAACAATTAGAAAATATTGGCCGAACTGATATTTTAATAGTGCCGATTAATGGAGACGAAACAATTGGGTCAAGAGAAGCAGAAAAAATAATCGCTCGACTTGAGCCAGCAATAGTAATTCCCGTGGCTTATGATAAAAAAGATATTTTAGCAGGATTTTTAAAAGCAATGGGACAGAAAGATGTTATTTCTCAGGAAAAATTTAGTATTCAAAAGAAAAACTTAAACGCAAAAGAAGACAAAGAAAAAACAGAAGTAATTGTTTTAGAACAAAAATAAAAATTTAAAACATGGCGAAAAAAGAAAAAGAAAACATTATTCAAGAAATAGGGAAAATAAACGAAAGAAACATTTCGGTGGAAATGAAAGAATGTTATATCGATTACGCGATGTCTGTTATTGTTTCTCGAGCCTTGCCTGATGTTCGTGATGGATTAAAACCAGTTCAACGAAGAATTTTATATGCCATGTATGAAATGGGAGTAAGGTCTGATGCAAAATTTAGAAAATCAGCTGCTGTTACTGGAGATGTTTTGGGAAAATATCATCCCCATGGCGATTCTTCTGTTTATGGCGCATTGGTAAGAATGGCCCAGGATTTTTCTCTTCGCTATCCAACAGTAAAAGGTCAGGGAAATTTCGGTTCGATTGATGGCGATCCTCCTGCCGCCCAAAGGTATACTGAATGTAAATTAAGCAAGCCAGGAGAAGAGCTTTTGCAGGACATTGAAAAGGAAACAGTGGATTTTGTTGATAATTATGATGCCACAAAAAAGGAACCAACGGTTCTGCCCAGTCCATTGCCAAATTTATTATTAAATGGATCAACCGGAATTGCTGTGGGAATGGCAACAAACATTCCGCCTCATAATTTAAAAGAAGTTTGCCAGGCCTTGATTTATTTAATCGATAATCCCAAAGCAGAAACTGAAGACCTTTTTGAATTTATCAAGGGTCCGGATTTTCCGACCGGGGGAATAATTTATAATCAAAAAGAAATTTTAGAAGCCTATTCGCAAGGAAAAGGCTCATTTCTGATGCGAGGAAAGGTTGATATTGCAGAAAGAGAAGGCAAAGGAGCGCAAATTATTGCCACAGAAATACCATATCAAACAGACAAATCGGTTTTAATAACACAATTAGCCAATTTAGTTCAGAACAAGAAAATAGATGGCATTAAAGACATTAGAGATGAATCAGACAAAGACGGATTAAGAATTGCCATTGATTTGCAAAAAGGCGCTGTTCCACGAAAAATTTTGAATTCTTTGTACAAATATACTGATTTGCAAAAAAACTATCATTTAAATATGCTGGCTTTGGTTGATGGAATCGAGCCGAGAATTTTGAACTTAAAGGATGTTTTAGAATTATATTTAGCCCACAAGCAAGAGGTAGTAGTCAAAAGAACAAAATTTGATTTGCAAAAAGCCAAAGACCGGGCTCATATTTTAGAAGGTATTTCTATTGCCCTAGATCATATTGATGCGGTAATCGAAACAATCAAAAAATCAAAAGACAAAGAAGAAGCTAAGACTAATTTATGTAAAAAATTCAAATTAACAATTATTCAGGCCGAAGCGATTTTGGAAATCCGTTTACACCAGTTGGCAAAATTAGAAAAACAAAAAATAGAAGACGAGCTAGCTGAATTAATGAAAAAAATAAAAGAATTGGCAAAATTATTGGAAAGTAAGGCGGAACAAAAGAAAGTGATGAAAAAAGAATTTGAAGCGCAAATTGAAAAATTTGGAGATGAAAGAAAAACAAAAATAGTAAAAAACAGCCCAGAATCAATTTCCGAAGAAGACTTGATACCCCTGGAAGACACAATTGTTACTTTAACTTCCGGAGGATATATAAAAAGAATGAATCCGTCTGAATATAAAAAACAAAATCGAGGAGGGCAAGGAAACTTAGGAATGAAAACCAGCGAAGAAGATGAGGTTAGTCATTTTATCACTGCCAAAACTCATGATTCAATCTTTTTCTTTACTGATTCTGGAAAAGTTTTCCAAACCAAGGTTTACGAAATACCAGAAGGTCAAAGAACTAATAAGGGGAGGGGATTAATGAATTTTTTGGAAATATCTTCACATGATAAGATTTTGTCAGTTTTGCCAGTGAGCAAAGAAGACAGAAAAAATATCAAATTTTTAGTAATGGCTACGAAAAACGGAATTGTAAAAAAGACGCCTTTAAAAGATTTTGAAAACGCTCGAAGGAATGGATTGATTGCTATTAATTTAAAAAATGGAGATTTGCTTTGTAGCGCTCGCAAGGCTGGAGATGGAGATGAAATTATTCTAGCCACTAAGCACGCGCAATCAATCAGATTCCCAGAAAAAGATATCCGTCCTATGGGCCGAACCGCAGCTGGAATCAAAGGGATTAGAATTAAAAAAGATGATGCTGTTATTGGTATGGAGGTGGTAAGAAAAGAGCAGTTAAAAGAAAAGGATTATCTTATGGTTTTAACAGAAAATGGTTATGGAAAAAGAACCCTTTTAAAAGAATACAAAAAACAAGGAAGAGGTGGATCAGGAGTAAAAACCGCAAAAATAACTGCGAAAACAGGAGGATTGGTAAAAATAGAAATAATCGAGAATCAAGAAGATTTAATCGTTATTTCTCAAAAAGGCCAAGTAATTAGAACAAAGATTTCCAGTATTCCAAAATTAGGGCGTGATACTCAAGGGGTAAGGATTATGAAAATGAAAGAAGACGATAAAGTGGTCTCAGCTGCTTGCCTTACAGAAGAAGCTGCGCAATAATATAATCATATGGCATACAATTTTTCCAATGATGAATTTGTTGATCCAGTCAAGGTGTTAAGAGAGCTTCCCTTAAAAGAGAATATGATTGCCTGTGATCTTGGTTGTGGATCAGGGGGCTGGGCTGTGCCCTTGTCTTATATTTTACAAAATGGAATGATTTATGCAGTTGATATTTTAGAAGAAAATATTTCAGTTTTAAAAGGCCGAATTGTTCGAGAAGAAATTTCAAATATTTCTCCAATGTTAGCTGACATTGAAAGGGGAGTAGATATAGAAGACAAGCATGTTGATTTTGTTCTTTTAACTAATATTCTTTTTCAAATCGAAAATAAAGAAAATTTAATTAAAGAATGTCGCAGAATATTGAAAAGTCGAGGATTATTATTGATAATAGATTATAAGAAAGACGCTGCTTTTGGTCCAGCCGAAGGAAGGTTTTCTATTGAAGAGATTAGTCCGATTTTAGAGAGATTGGGATTTCGAACAGAAAAACAATTTGAAGCTGGAAAATATCATTGGGCCATGATTTTAAGTAAATAAAAATATGAAAAAAAATCTATTTTCAAAAATATTGTTTTTTTCAACGCTTGCTTTGTTTTTCGTTTTTGAGGCTATTCTTGCCGAAGAAAGTACTGGATTTTTTACAATTCCCAATCCTTTGACTGGAATAAATTCTTTGCCGGATTTATTACAAAGAGTGGCTGATTTTATAAGAAACCTTGCCCTTATTTTAATGCCTTTGTTTATTACTTGGGGAGGGTTGAAAATTATTACTGCTGGTGGTAATGCTGAAAGCGTAAAAAAGGGGAGAGAGATAATAGTTTGGACAATCATTGGAGTGATTATGGCCTTGGTAGCGAGCGTGATTGCTGGTGTTATCGGAGAGCTTTTTCCAGCTCCAGCAGAAGCAGGGCGGTATTCGTATTTGCTGTTTATTTCAAGTGTGATATAATTAAAATATAAATAAAATAATAAATAATTATAATAAAATGAAACAAGCCTTAAAAGAAACATTTTTATTTACCGCTGTTTTAGCTATTTTATCTTTGCCAATAACAGCAATGGGAGCAGTGGTAGAAACTCCCCAATTATTGACTGATTTAATTACTACATTTACTAACTGGGGAAGAACAATTGCTGGAGCATTGTGTGTTCTTTTCATTATTTTGGCAGGAATAAACTTTATTTGGAATGGTGGAGATGAAAGCAAGCTGAAGACAGCAAAAAATATGATTTTGTATGCAGCAGTAGGATTCGCTGTAGTTGTTTTAGCAACAGCCATTCAAGGGATCGTGTCTTCTCTTGTTGGTGTCGGAGGTGAATAAATAGTATAATTATTAAAAGGTCGAATTATAAATAAAAATTCAAAAAAAATGAATAAAAAATTTTTATCTTTCTTCGCATTTTTAACACTTTTAACCATTTGCATTACTCCAATATTTGTTTCAGCAGCAGAGATGAGATCAAGCTGTGAAATCAATCCAGGTTTTCAAGTTGGAACAACGGTTTGTCCTCAAGGCACTTGTGTTTACGATGAGTCAATCCCTGGCTATAATGTAAATTGCGGAATTTGTTGTATGGTAAATACTGTTAACAAAGTTTCTAATTGGATATTTTATGTTTTAACAGTAATTGCAATTATTTTCATCTTAATTGGTGGAATAACCTTTGTTACTAATTCTGGTGATCCAGCCAAAGCTGGTGCTGCTCGAAGCTATATTATCTATGCAGCTGTTGGTATTGCTATTGGTTTAATTGCCAAAGCTATTCCAGCCTTAGTTGGATTCATTGTGGGCTAGTAAAATTTATCTTTTGACATCCGTTTGTTTTTGGTGTAATTTACAACAAAACAAACGGATGTTTTCGTTTTTCAAGCCGAGGTGGCGGAATTGGCAGACGCGTATGCCTTAGGAGCATATATCGCAAGATGTGGGGGTTCAACTCCCCCCCTCGGCACAAAAGATAGTAATCATAACCTAGACAACCTATTTTTTTTGATAAAGAAAATAGGGGAGTTGAAGGCGGAGGGCTGACTGAGCCCGAGCCCGGCCTGAGTGCAATTTCACCAGAAATTGACGCGAAGGCAATCTCCCCCCCTCGGCACAAAAGATAGTAATCATAACCTAGACAACCTATTTTTTTTGATAAAGAAAATAGGGGAGTTGAAGGCGGAGGGCTGACTGAGCCCGAGCCCGGCCTGAGTGCAATTTCACCA
>JBAZJL010000013.1:0-8943 GCA_041651335.1 Minisyncoccota bacterium | reverse complement strand
GAAGGCCGTTTGTTTTGGCATTTTCTCTTCTTTTCAATGCGATTTAAAAGATTTTGTATATAAAATAGATATTTTATTGGGGTCGTAGGTCAACCTGGTAGACTGTCGGCTTTGGGAGCCGATGATTAGAACAAATGCAAAGGCAAACATACAAAATGCAATAGATAATTCAATTGCGGATTGTATTGAAAGATATGATTATACCACTCTTTTAATGATGAAAGAAGAAAGTGAATCATCAGGGATAGGCAGTGCATTGGCAACAGATGGGAATAAAAAGAAAATAGTAAAAGCAATAGAAGATACTGTTACAGGTATAATCGAGAGATATTCACAAGAAATAGACAAGGGATTATCTACTGTGCCACTTAAACCTAGGAAAAAAGAACCAGAAGAATATGTCGAGGTTTATGATCCCTGGCATCCTTTTCATCAATGGCATGGATTAGTGGTGGGTGTATCTGCAAATGAGAAATTACCCAAAGAATTAAAAGAAAACGCAAAGATTGCATTAAGTAGAGCTGCACAACAATTAGCAGGTAGATTAAATGATTTGGCAGGAGATGGCATTAAAAGCACTGGAACAATAAAGCCTCCAAAACATAAAGGATTTATGCGCAGAATAGCAAGAGGATTAATAAGGAGATTAACTTAAAAAATTCCAATTATTAAAAGCAGTAGAATAGTATTCCAAATTCCAAAAGAAATTGCAACCCCAATGCCATATATTATTGAGGGAATTGTTGATTTTATTTTATGGACTGCTTCTATTTTTTCATAATTGAGATATGCCAATATTATGTAGAATAAGAGATATACTCCATAAACAAATTCTTCTCCTGCAAATGAGCAAGAAACAAGAATATTTGATAATAAAACTATTGAAAATGCAAAAACAAGAGCTGTGTTTGTGATGCCAAGCTGAATGAAAAAATCTCCTTTTCCTTGTTTAAATTTTGAGGCAATGCAGGTTAGATATTCTATTGCAAGTATTGAAAGAAATGTAAATGCAGAAAGGAGTATGGAAATTATTATTAAATTAGGAACTAGCAGAGTATTAAAAAGTGGGACAAGAAATAACAGCCCAAAATTAAGAAAAAGTGAAAGGATTAATGTATCTGCAAGAACCCTTTTTTTATCCGGTTTTTTTTCAGAAAGATTTTTGCAGGTGTCTGCCGGATAGATATATATTTTCAGCTGGTCTGGAATCTTTGGCAATTGCATAATAAAAATAAGGAAATAAAAAATATAAATCAATCTGATTTTGTGCTGATTGCATATTTCTCTTCTATCGTTATGATGGATTTAAGATTTATGATATTTAGAGAGTCTACCTTTGAGAGAATTGTGTTAAATGCAATATAGGTCACCAAAATTCCGGTTGCAAAAAGGATTCGTTCTGTGAATGCAACTGGCATAAGCATCGTCCAAAACTCAAACGGGAAAACTCCTGTGCCAATAAAAGATAGCGAGTATATCCAAACTACTGTTCCAACCCCGTGCGCTATAAAAGTTGCGCCAAGGCTTCTTAAAAAGAGCCTGTCTGGAAGAAACTTTGCAATTACTGGAATCAGCCAAAACAGGGAATAAAACCATCCGTTTTGAGCCAATGGATTTAATATAAATAACCCCATGCAAAGAATAGGAATTAATACACTTAATTTATCAGTAAGCAATCTTTCCCTGTTTTTTGCAAAATAATATGCCCCGAAAAGCATTGGCAGTAGTCTTAAAACATTTATAATTGAGGTTTCTTTTCCAACTAAAATAAAATTTATCAGCTCTGCAAAAAGAACTGCAAACACCCCTATTCCTGCCCCAAGAAATCCTCCTGCAACAGGGCCCATAAACTGAAAGAATGTAAAGGTCTGATTTTGTCCTTCAGGCATTCCAAGAAGGGTTGAAAAATTAAATTCCATTGAGATATATGCAAGAATTGTAAATACTGCAAAAAATATTGCTCCTTTTTTAGTTAGAAGTTTTTCAAGTTTCATATTATTTCCTCCAAAAATAAAGTAAATATTACTTAATCAATTATATTTTTAAATAGTATTCTTTAAAGAGTATATTAGGACCAGTTAAAGATATTTATAATCAGTCAGAGGTAATGATATGCTTAAGAATAGATTTTTGAAAAGAAGAGCATCTGGTGAATATGCCCAGAAGGATGGAATGGTTGTTAGTATAAATGCGACGAGGGGAGTATTTTTTACAAGATATGGTGTAAAAATAGAAAAGAGGATGTGCGGAGCCTGCATAAATTTGGGAGCTATGTCTGGAACAAAAGGACAAGTCATGAGTTTATTAACTCTAATTGGTGATGCGAATATAGGTCTTAAAACCAGAGGAGTAGAAAAGCTTGTAGAAGAGATATCTGTAAGAATAGGGGATCGTAGTAGAGAGAAATAAAAAAAATATTATTATTTGGAAGAAGGCCGTTTGTTTTGGCATTTTCTCTTCTTTTCAATGCGATTTAAAAGATTTTGTATATAAAATAGATATTTTATTGGGGTCGTAGGTCAACCTGGTAGACTGTCGGCTTTGGGAGCCGATGATTTGAGTTCAATTGCACTTTTTATTAAAAAGTGAATGAATATATCTCAGCGACCCCAATTAGTTTGTTTTACTCTTTTTAAGCCCCCAGTGAGATTTGAACTCACAACTTCCGGTTTACGAAACCGGCGCTCTACCAACTGAGCTATGGAGGCATAAAAACATATTGATGAGTAAAATAAAAATAGCTTTGTATATTTGTTTGAAAAAAAATTTTCTTGTTTTAAATATAAAATTCCCAAAACTCAAAACACAAAAAGACCAGATTATAATTAAAACGCCGGGGGCAGGATCTTCATCCATAAGCCCTCATAATGAAAGGACTTTTGCAATATATGCGAAAATGTAAATAGAGAGATTATCGCAATGTTTGCAAGATCGGATGTCTTGAAAACCAAAGGCTTCAAGATTCTGGAATAAAATTCCAGAAGGATTTTTATGGAATTTGAACCTGCAGTCCCAGAAGGACTCGTTTTCTTTTCTTTTTTTGGAAAAATCCCAAAAAAGATTATTCGAGACGAGCGCACTACCGGATTGTGCGACCCCGGCGCAATAAAAAACCTAATTCAAATAGTTTTTATTATTAACTTCTTTAAATAGGTATATGATAGTTTTAAATCTTAAGACTTACAAGGAAAGTTTTGAAAAAGCAGATGTACTTGCAAAAGCTGCGAAAGATGTTTCCGATGAAACTGGAGTCAGGATAATATTATGCCCTCCAAACTTATTATTAAGGAATTGCAAAGATAGTTATCACGATATTTTTTCACAGCACTGTGATGAAAACGATTTTGGGGCATATACCGGATCTCTTCCTTTTTCTGCCCTTAAATTGATGAAAATCAAAGGAAGCCTGATAAATCATTCTGAAAAAAGAATCCCAATTGGTATTGTGGAAAATATTATAACGAAATTAAAAGAAAATAAATTGGAATCGATAGTTTGCGCTGAAAATCCGATGGAAGTTGAAAAGATATCACATTTCAATCCGGATTATATTGCAGTTGAACCAAAAGAATTGATTGGAAGCGGGGTTAGCGTTTCGAATGCAAAACCAGAAGTAATTACAGATTCATTAAAAGTTTTGGAAAAAACCAAAAATAATGTTTCGCTTTTGTGCGGCGCAGGAGTAAGTAACAGAGAAGATGCAAAAAAAGCGCTTGAGCTTGGAGCAACTGGAATTTTACTTGCCTCAGCATATGTACGGGCAGCAGACCATAGAAAATTTTTAGAGGAATTGGCATCAGTCTTCTAAAACAGATTTTTTTCTTGAAATTTTTCCTAAATTTTAATCGTCCCTTTTATTCCACAGGTCCCTTTTCTGATTTAATAATTCTTTTGCAGATGCTAAAAGCTGGGTTGAAAGTCTGAGTGCTTCATCAGGGCTTAATTTTATTGCAGCATAACCAGTAGTATTTGAAACACTAACAATTACCAGTCCATCCCGTGGAAAACCATTATACTGGCTGCAGTCCTCTCTGCCTATTCTTAAAATTGTCCTGTGTTTTTCCCCTTTATCATCATTCCACCAATGGATTAGTTCATCTTCAATCATGGAAAATTTCCTCCGAAGAGGCGCTGTTTGGTTAAAGGGGGCAAGCCTTTTTTTCCAAAACAGTCGGTCGCAGATAAAATACGGAAATAATATTTATAAAGAAACTTAGGGGGGTGCTCTCCGAGTTATATAATTTTAAATTGATTTGGCAGGTGTGAAAGATATTTAAAGAGTTTGCAGCTAAGATAATTTCTACTGTTTTTGCGTCTGTAGTCTAGCGGTAGGATATTGGCCTTCCAAGCCGACGACCCGGGTTCGAAAGCTTTTGAGCACCCAAAACTCAAAACCGAAAACCGAAAATCCCGGCGGACGCAAACCTTTGTTTTCAGGTTCTGTGTTTAGTGTTTTCATAAGCGAATCTTACCAAAAAATACTTCCTCGTATTAGTTTTCACTAGATTATATTTTATTTAATCTAGTAATAACAAATAAAAACATTTTGGTTGTATATTTAACTAATGGAAACAAAATTTAACCTAAAATATAAAAAAATTCTTGAAATTCTTGCTGATGTTGGAGATTGCGCTCAAAATAGGCTAATTCTTGTTGGTGGAACCGCACTTGCATTGTTCTATTTAAAACACCGGGTAAGTATAGATTTGGATTTTATACCTATAAAGATGGATGAGATAAAAGCAAAGGAGGAAATGAAAGGGTGCCTAACAAAAAAAGGATATAAAACTACTGTTGGAAGATTCAAAAATCAGTTTATACTCCAATTTGAGGATACCAGCATCAAAATTGAAATTTTTTCAACTGAATATAAAATAAAAAAAATAGAGAACAGGGAAATAGGAAATTCAACAATATTGGTGGCCTCCATAGAAGATCTTTTAGAATTAAAAAAATTAAGTTATTTGGACAGAAAGGAAGCTCGGGATTTATATGATATCTCTTTTATTTTAAAGGAAAAAAAATCAGATTTTGAACTTATTAAAAGATTAATAAAAACCGCAGGAATGCCAGAAAACATCCATGAAATGGAAAAAATGATCGAAAATCAGGACAACTTAAATTTTTTTATGGAGGTTTTGAAAAATGCTTCCTAATCAAGTAATTAGTTATAATCAATTAAAAAAAGAATTCCCAAAAGAAAGGATAGAAAAAATGAGCGCATCCTTAAAATTATTTCCAACTCCTTTTAAGGGAATTTATTATATCCCAAATGATGAGGAAAAAAAAGGATGGTTTATTGAAAATCCAAAATTAGTGCTGAAAAAATCTGTTGAATTATTTCTCAAAAACAATAAATTTTATTTTAGCTGTTCTAGTGCAGAAGAATTTTTTGGAATGGAATGGAAAAATTTAAATGAGCTGCATATTGTAAATGAAAAATTAAGCAGAAAAATAAACTTAAAAAAAAGAATTGAAAGAAACAAAACAAAAAAAACATACAGGTCAAAAAAAATTGGAAGAATTCTTTCTTTTTATGGAAATACTATAATTTTTCACAAGGTGAAATCCATAAAAACCGCAAAAACAAAATCAACCCCGTATGGGGTTTATGCTACAAAAAGGCAAATAGAAAAAGATAAAAAAAGATTTAATGAAAAATACAAAAATACAGGTCCGGCATTGGTAACAAAAAAATCAACAAAGTAAGTGAGAAATATGGCAACAATTGAAGATTTCCAAAAATTAGATATCCGTATAGGAAAGATAATAGACGTTGAAGACTTCCCAAAAGCAAGAAAACCTGCATATAAAATCACAATTGATTTTGGCAGTGAAATCGGAAAAAAAATGTCTAGTGTCCAGATTATTAAAAATTATAAAAAAGAAGACTTGATAAATAAATTAGTTCTCTGTGTTGTTAATTTTCCTCCAAGAAAGATAGGGCCGTTCCTCTCGGAAGTGCTCACCTTGGGCATTCCTGACCAGAATAATGAATGCGTCTTGATTCAGCCGGGAAAGGAAGTTCCCTTGGGTGGAAAACTCTATTAATAAAAAAAAATTATCAGACCTTAACTCCCCTTCTTATCAGTTGAATTGAAGGCTTAGTTCTGAACTGAGTATTTCGCTCTGACATTACACTTTTATCATTAAACTCTTTTATAATTCCCTTTGCCCTATCCCCAATGCCAAGAGCATTTTCTCCTGCCAGCTTCTGCAAGGTATTCATATCCTTCTCTTTTTTGGCCTTGTCAATTGCACCCATCCCAAGACCATATAGCCCAGACAGATATGGCTGCTGAAGTTTGGGATGCTTTATATTGATCCACTCAAATATCTGCGAAAAATGCTTATATGCTTCATACCAGTCGTGGTTTTTTTCAAGATCAAACTGGACGCCATACATAAATTTTTCTGCAACCAGATCCATCATTTCCCTGGCTATTTCCCTGATATGCTGCTCACTCTTTTCATCATTTGAAAAGTAACTGGAGAGACCATAACCACGGACATTTTTCGGATAATCTCCTGAAGTTAAGATGTAATCGGTGCCTGCGCCACTATAAAGCAGAAGCGGAACTGGGAATTCTTTTTCATTTTTCCTGCACAACTCCATAAGTTCAAGCACGGGAATCTTTTTTTCATCTTCCTCATTTATCTCATTAACTACTGTACCTCGTATATGTATATCACTGCTGTGCCCTATTACTGCTACAACTCCTTCCAGAGTTGCTTTATTGGCTAAATCTGTATCACCATAAGGCGGGGGCTTTACAGTCTTTACCTCATATCCTTCTTTCTCAAACATCTCTCTTATATATGTTGCTCTATCATCCCCCTTATGAAACACTCCCCTGGAATCAGTAAACCCTGCACAGCTATCAAGCTGAAGTATTACTGGCTTTTTTTCTGTTCTAGGATCAACTAATCCGTTTATCCTAAATTTATCTATTTTGGGAGTGTTGAATCCTTCTGGATAAAAAATTGAATAAGAGTCATCAGCTACCAACAATTTCATAAATCCGGGGTTTGTGATTGCATCCGACAAATTAACTGCATTTTTAGGAAAATCCTCATTGTATTTAAGTATTGGGCATATTATTCTATTAACTGAGGAAATTTTTCCAAATTTTACTGCATTGGAAACAGCAAGGCTTACAAGTTTATTTATCCTTTCAGCTATTTCCGGATGATTAGCACCAGTAAAATACTCTTGGGTTTCATCGGGAAACTCTGAGGATGACGATGTTAAACGCTTAGAACCACCCAGAGGATCATACGCCACGAGATTTCTTAAAATAGAAGACTTAAAATCGGAATAATCGTGGGACTCTTTATACTGGGGTGAGGTTTTTGGTATGTTTATGTCGTATACCTCAATCTCAGGTCTTTTATTTTGATCAGTTAGATATCCCATAAAAAGATGGCAGACATAAGTGCTCCATACCTCAAACCCCCTGCGAGTGTTCAAATTTCCGAATTCAATATATTGATCTAGCATATTTAATACTTCTTCTGTAGTAGCATAACCCAATTTGTGGCTATTAACATTATTATCAATTTCTTTAAATTTCTCTACAAGCATTCTTTCCTCATGCTCTAAATTTTCGTGTTCTCCCATACGCCATCACCAAATAAAACAACGCAATCAAACTATATAAAACATTCCAATAAAATTTTTACAAAATAGTAATATATTTAATAGTTTTCTACTAATAAGAAAAAATATGAACAATAGTGTAAAAATAGATCTTAAAGACAAGAAAATTTTAAGGGAACTTGATATGAATGCAAGAATTCCGATAAACAAACTTGCAAAAAAGACAGGCCTGTCACGGCAGGTCGCATTATACAGAATTAAGAGATTAAAAAAAGAGGGAGTAATAAGCAATTTTTTAACTGTATTTGATTCTGCGGTTGTTGGAATGAGATGGTTTAGAGTATTAATCAGAATGGGAAAATCAGAAGAAGCGCAAAGATATCAATTTTTAGAATACATGAAAAATGATCCAAATGTAGTATGGTTAGGAGAAGTTGGGGGAAACTGGGACTTTGTAATAAATTTTGTAAGTCCTGACCAGTTTGAATTTGACAGAATGTTTGAACGGATATTAAATAATTTTGGAAAATTTATTCAAAAATATGAGATTTTAGTTTATATAAGTGTAAAAGATCAGGAAAGAAACTATATGCTTGATGAATATGATGTAAATAAAAAAAGCTTATTCCATGAAATGAGAGTAAACAGGAATTTCACACCCGATGAAATTGATAAAAAAATAATAGAGCGAATATCAAAAAATGCAGAGCTTTCAAATTCTGAAATCGCCGGTGAAATTGGAATGAACTATAAGACTGTGCAGAATAGGATAAAAGAAATGGAAAAAAATAAAATAATACTTGGTTACAGGGCAATGATAAACCCTGAAAAACTAGGATACGAGTCATATATGATTTTTATGGCGATTGGAAATTATAACGCAGAGGCAGAACAAAAATTGCACCAATTTTTTAATCATGCAAATGTAACATTTGTAGTAAAACAGTTGGGGACATGGAGTATAGGACTTGAGATTGAAGTCCCAGACCGAGATAAATTCCAAAAATTCTTAATTGAACTCAGAACTAAATTCGGGGATATTATATCTAATTATGAAATTTTTCCGATATTTAAGGATCATCAAATAAATTATTTTCCCAGAGGTGCGCTAAACAGGTAACAAACTCAAATAAATACAATTACAAATCCGGCAAAAACAAATTAAAATTCTTCCTAAGATACTATTTTTGTGCGTCCGTTGTATAGCGGTCAGTATATTGGCTTCCCATTGAACCTTTTTGACATAAGTATTTCATATGGCAAAAACGTTCACGAAAAAACCATAAGAAAAAACTTTGGTTTCGTTGCGGGCTTTTTGACATAAGTATTTCATATGGCAAAAA
>JBAZJL010000012.1:0-11916 GCA_041651335.1 Minisyncoccota bacterium | reverse complement strand
CTCCCCCCCTCGGCACAAAAGATAGTAATCATAACCTAGACAACCTATTTTTTTTGATAAAGAAAATAGGGGAGTTGAAGGCGGAGGGCTGACTGAGCCCGAGCCCGGCCTGAGTGCAATTTCACCAGAAATTGACGCGAAGGCAATCTCCCCCCCTCGGCACAAAAGATAGTAATCATAACCTAGACAACCTATTTTTTTTGATAAAGAAAATAGGGGAGTTGAATATTTAGAAATAAAAAAACAGGATTAATCCTGTTTTAAATTTATTTTATTATTCTTCTTTGGTCGTTTTTTTGTTTTCTGTTTTTTCTGTTTTTGGCATTCTAATAATCAGCATCCCGTTTTTTATATTAGCATCTATTAGCGAAGCATCAATTTCTCGAGGAATAATTATTTCTCGGTAAAACGGACCAAAATAGCATTCTCTGGTAAAATAATTTTTATCCTCGTCTTCGGTTGGGTTAATTCTTTCTCCTTTAATAATAATAATATCATTTTCCAGGGCAATATCAATATCTTCATTTTTGATGCCAGCAATAGCAGATTGAATTACTAAATCTTCTTCGGTTTCATAAACATCCACCACCAGTTGACCTTCGGAAGCATTCCATTTTTTTGCTGTCTCGGAAATACTGGTTGGCTCTACTTTGATCCCTGATTTTTTATCTGAATCTTTTTTGATTTTGGTTTTGAATAAGGCCATAATATGGATTTTATTTTATAATACAAACACTTTTTAATTTTTTAATTTTATTAAAGGAAAAATTTAAAAGGCAAAAACAAATGATTAAAAGAACAGCGGGATAAACAACAATATAATCATTTTGAGATAACTCAATTATAGATGACTCTAAGAAAAAATCAAAGAGTCCGTGGACAATTATTCCCAAGCTAAAGCCGAAAACTATAAAAAGCCATCGGTATTTAAGCTGATAAAAAGACCAGGCCAAGAAAATGCCAATAATTCCAGAGCAAAGAACATGAAGCAAATTAGCGCCAAGAAAGCGAATTAAAGACAGGACAAACGGTTCAGTAATCATTGTAAATTGATGACTGGTGAAAAGTAAAATATTCTCGGCGGTGGCAAATCCTAGGGCGGAAATAATCATATACAAAGGAATATCGATCGGCTCATCCATGCAAGATTTTTTTAAAACAAAATATCTAACAACAAAATATTTTAACAATTCTTCTATTAATCCAATGATTAGAATATTTTTAAAAAGAAAATATGAAATTGAGGACAGGGAAACAAAAGAAAATTGTTTAAAATCACTTAAAAGCCAAAGCTCAATTAAAACAGCTGGCACAGCAACAAACACTCCGAAATAAAAAATTTGCATTATTTTCATTTTTGGCTCAGGAAGATTATCTTTTTTTAAAAAAATAGACAGCCAGATCATTCCTGGCAAAATCGCTAAAACAAAATATAAAAAAATAGTATTTAAATTATTTGCCATTGATTTTTAAATTGGAATTAGGTTTTATTTTTTGCCAGGCGCATTGTTTTTGGCAAGGAGAAATTTCAGCCGCCAGGGCAATCATACTGGCGTTATCAGCCGTGTGTTCATTTTTTGGAAAAAAACAGGCAATTTTTTTTTCAGCGCATTTTTTAATAATATTTTTTTGCAAAGCCTTATTAGCAGACACTCCACCCCCAACAATTATTGTTTTTGCTTTATATTTTTCCGCAGCGTTAAAGGTTTTTGTAATTAAAACTTCAATAATAGAATTTTGGATTTCTTTACTCATCTCAATAATATATTCTTTTGATTTTTTTTCTTTCTCGCTTCTTTTTTTATAATCATAAAGCACCGCGGTTTTTAATCCGGAAAAACTGAAATCAAAATTTTTTTCGTAAATCATAGGACGGGGAAGTCTAAGGTTGTATTTTTGTTTTTTAAATTTACTAGCCATTTTTGCTATTTCCCGGCCACCAGGATAAGCTAGTCCAAGAATTCGAGCGGTTTTATCAAAACATTCCCCACTAGCATCATCTCTTGTCTCACCAATCAATTTATATTTACCAATATTGTTTATTAAAATTAATTGAGTGTTTCCGCCAGAAACAATCAAACCAATAGCGGGAAAATCAGGTTTATTTTTTTCAAAAATCCAAGGGGATAATAGATGCCCTTCTAAATGATTAATTGGAATAATTGGCAGATCCCAGCAATAAGACAAGGCCTTGGCCAGATTAACTCCTACCCACAAACAAGGTTCTAGTCCTGGGCCGATAGTGATTGCTATTTTATCTATTTTTGGCTTTTTGTATTTTTTAAGAAAGATTTTTAAATTTTCTAATAATTCTGGATTGCGTTCTAATATTTTTTCTAATTTATCAAATTTTTCAAGATTGTCTTTTTTCTTTAATTTAAGCAAATTTGCTTGAATTAAAGATTTTTCTAAGACTAAAATTATATTTTTTTGATGCTCTCGCTTGGCCAAGGAGGGAAAAACGCCCCCATAATCAGCATGGAGTTTTTCTTGGGAAGATATTATTTGCGACAAGAAGACAATTTTCTTTTTTCTTTTTTCAAGCACGCTGGCGCAAGTGTCGTCGCAACTGGTTTCGATTCCTAATATTTTCATTATTGTTTTGATTTTATCATTATAACAGCTGGCTATCAATATTTAGCTGACAATAAAAGAAAACCAATTAATTTTTAAAATAGTTGATTTTTCAGCACAATTTTGTTATATATAATTTATTACGATTTTAAACTATGATTATTCGGCCCTATCGTCTAACGGTTAGGACATCAGATTTTCAATCTGGTAATCAGGGTTCGATTCCCTGTAGGGTCACCAATTAAATACTATACCAAGGCTTGCCTTGGTATAATGTTTAATCAGGGCCTACAGGGAATCGAAGGCGCAGGTGCGACGGCACCGAGCCCGGCCTGAGCGCAATTTCACCAGAAATTGACGCGAAGGCGATTCCCTTGTTGATTGGCGATTAATTATTTATACAAATCATGTTTTTGCCTTGGTATAATGTTTAATCAGGGCCTACAGGGAATCGAAGGCGCAGGTGCGACGGCACCGAGCCCGGCCTGAGCGCAATTTCACCAGAAATTGACGCGAAGGCGATTCCCTTGTTGATTGGCGATTAATTATTTATACAAATCATGTTTTTGCCTTGGTATAATGTTTAATCAGGGCCTACAGGGAATCGAACCTAAAGCTTTTGCTAGTTGCAAATGATATTTCAAGGTTTTAATATTTTCCTGGTAGTTTTTAAATCAAAGGTTTATAATAAAAACAATGTTAGAACAGCAACCATATTATCTTCGAGTTGGTACGGCGAAAGATTTTAAAGACAAAAAGGAAAGGCGATTGTATCGTTTTTTTGAAATGCTAACAGCAATTATTAGTTTTTTTGTTTTAATTTTGTCAGCAATTTGCTCTTTTTATATCCCAGCCTGGGTGGCTTTTTTTATTATTTCTTATGCTGTTTTTTGGCTTTTTAAAACAATTTATTTTTCTTTTCATTTAAGAGCTGGTTATAGTCAAATGAAAAAAAATGAAAATCAGGATTGGATTAAAAAAATGGAAGAATTGTCAGAAATTAAAAATAATCTGCCAGCAAAATCATGGCGAGACATTTATCATTTGGTTATTTTGCCAATGTATAAAGAACCATTAGAAATTGTTGAGCAAACTTTTGTTTCTTTAAAAAATATTGACTATCCAAAAGATCGAATAATAATTGTTTTAGCTTGCGAAGAAAGGGCTAGGGCTGAAGGGCAGGTTGTGGCCGAACAAATTGAAAAAAAATTCGGTAATGAATTTTTTAAATTTATAGTTACTTATCATCCCCAGGGATTGCCTGAAGAAATTGCTGGCCATGGCAGCAATGATGCTTGGGCTGGCCGAAAAGCCAAAGAATTTTTAATTGATCCCTTGAATATTCCTTACGAAAACATTATTGTTTCTTCTTTTGATGTTGATTCGGTTTTTTATCCGAAATATTTTAGTTGCTTGGCCTATCAATATTTAACCGTAGAAAAGCCCTTAAGAACCAGTTATCAACCCATTCCTCTTTATTTAAACAATATTTGGCAAGCTCCAGCAGTTTCTCGGGTTTTTGCTTTTTCTTCAACTTTTTGGCACACCATGAATCAAGAGCGTCCGGAAAAGCTAATTACTTTTTCTTCTCATTCTATGAGTTTTAAAACTCTTGTGGATGTAGGATTTAAACAAGCGAATGTTATTTCTGATGATTCTCGAATTTTTTGGCAATGCTTTTTTAATTTTGATGGCGACTATCAAGTAAGTCCATTATTTTATCCGGTTTCAATGGATGCTAATGCTGGGCCAAATTTTTTGACTACAATTAGAAATATTTATAAGCAACAAAAAAGATGGGCCTATGGAGTAGGGGAAGTGCCATATGTTTTGTTTAATTTTTTGAAAAACAAGAAAATTCCTTTTTTAAAAAAAATAAACATGTCTTTTGATTTGATCGAAGGGCATGTTTCGTGGGGTATTTCTTCGATTATTATTTTTGGCTTGGCTTGGTTGCCGATTATTTTTGGCGGGCCTCCTTTTCCGCAAACCCTTCTTTCTTATAATTTGCCAAAAATTATCAGCTTTTTATTGACGATTAATATGCTTGGGTTAATCTTGTCGGTTTATTTGAGCATTGTTTTATTGCCTCCCAAACCAATTAATTATGGCCGATCAAGATATTTTATTTTGGCCCTAGAATGGATCCTTGTTCCTTTTGTTTTAATCTTTTTCAGTTCAATTCCAGCGCTTCATGCTCAGCTTCATTGGTTTTTTGGAAAATATCTTGGTTTTTGGGTTACGCCAAAAATAAGAAAAAAGAATCAATATGTGGAGCAATAAAAAAATATTCTTCTTTTGTGTTTTGTCTTTATTGGCGTTTCTTGTGTTTGATATTTTTTGGGAAGTTAATTTTCCCAAAATCAACACCCTAGAAGTAAAAAATGAAAAAATAAATTCTAATTTAGAAATTAGAATTGTTCAAATAACCGATTTGCATAATCAAAAATTTTTTAATAATCAAGATTTATTTGAAAAAATTAAAAATAGTCGGCCTGATTTTATTGTAATTACCGGAGACTTGATTGACAAAACAACCAAAGATTATTCTTATGCTTATGATTTTATTGATAATCTTTTAGAAATAAATAAAAATATTTATTTTGTCGCCGGAGATCATGAACAAAAAAATACTCGGGATATTCTTCAGGGATTATCGGATCGGGGAGTGATAGTATTAGACAGGCAGAAAATATCTTTTCAAAAAGAAAATCAACTAATCAATATTTATGGATTGGATTATTATAATGATGAAAAGGATATCGCTTTTATAGAAAAGATTCCTCAGGATATTTATTCAATCCTTCTTCTTCATAATCCTTATTCGGCTATCAGCAATAATAAAATAAAAGCAGATTTGATTTTAAGTGGAGACACTCATGGCGGGCAGGTGCGTTTTCCTTTTTTGGGAGCATTGATTATTCCTGGTTATTCGTTTTTTCCAAAATATTCCAAAGGATTATATTCTTTAGCCAATGGTTCTCTTTTATATATTGATAGTGGATTAGGAAATACTTTTCTTCCTTTAAGGTTTATGAATCAAAGCCAAATTAGTTTGATAAAAATTATTGGCGAGTAATTTTATTCCAGATGGATTCGTTCTTCAAAAGCTTCTAGTCTGGTTTTTAAAATAGGGTATTGAGATAAATCTGGGCTGTGGCTTAAAATCGTTTCTGCGATTTTTTTTGTTTTTTCAATTAATTTTGGTTCTTTTAAAGACTCAAAAGCAAAATCAGGAAGTCCCCATTGTCGCACTCCCACAAAATCTCCAGGGCCCCTTATTTTCAAATCAATTTCTGATAATTCAAAACCGCTATCATATTTTATCATTGCTTGTAATCTTTGTTTTGTCTGTCCTGATCCCGAAGAAGTAAGAAGAAAACAATAAGATTGATGTTCTCCTCTTCCAACTCGACCACGAAATTGATGCAGTTGAGCTAAGCCAAATCGATCTGCTCCTTCAATCATCATTACTGTGGCGTTAGGAATATCAATCCCAACCTCGACCACAGAGGTAGAAACCAGAATATCAAATTTTTTTAGCTTGAAATCTTTCATTATTTTTTCTTTTTCTTTAGGCGTCATTTTTCCGTGAAGCATTTCTATTTTTAGCTTCGGAAAGATTTTTTTAGAAAGTTTTTCGTATTCATCTTTTACGGCCTTAATGTCAATTTGGTTTTCGGTGTCATCTTCTGATGATTCTATTCTAGGGCAAATCACAAAAGCTTGTCGTCCATTTTTGATTTCTTGTTCAATAAATTGATAAGTTTTTTGGCGTTCGGCTTCGTTTACGATCTTGGTGATTATTTTTTTTCTTCCTTTTGGCAATTCATTGATTGTGCTTAAATCTAAATCTCCCCAAATAGTTAAAGCCAGGGTTCGGGGGATTGGGGTGGCAGTCATAGAAAGCAAATGAGGTATTTTTTCACTGCTTTTAGCACAAAGCGCGGCGCGTTGGGCAACACCGAAACGATGCTGTTCATCCACAACAACTAAGCCCAGATTTTTAAAAATAATTTTAGCTTTTTGATTTTTAGTCTTGGTTTTTTTATTTTTTTTTGTCGGAGCGATTAGGGCATGGGTTCCGATTAAAATATCTATTTCTCCATTTTCGGTTTTTTGGAGCATTTTTGCTCTAGAGATTTCAATAGTATCGGTTTTTAATTTTTTAGAATAATACTTATCTTCTTTGCCAGTTAAAAAGCCGATATTAATATTAAAATCTTTTAATAATTGAAAAAAAGTTTTAAAGTGTTGTTTGGCCAGTATTTCCGTGGGAGCCATTACTACTACTTGGTTTTTATTTTTAATAGCATTAATCGAAGAAAGCACAGCAACTGCTGTTTTCCCTGATCCAACGTCTCCCTGAAGAAGGCGGTTCATGGGATAAGATCGGCTCATATCTTTTATAATTTCTTGCCCAGCCTTGGCTTGCCCAGCAGTTAATTCAAAAGGAAGAGAATTTAAAAAACGATTAATTATTTCTTTGTTTTCTGGGATTGCTGGGGCGCTTTCTTTTTTAAAATCCATTTTATTCTTTGCTCCAAAAAGGCAGATAAAAAATATATTTTCAAAAGAAAATCTTTCCCTGGCTTTTTGGGCTGATTTTAAAGAATCTGGAAAATGAATTTGATAAAGCGCTTCGCGCAAACTTAATAGTCCAGTTTGCTCCAATATTTCTTTTGGTAAAGTTTCGGGAATTTTATTTTTAATAGCCACTAAGCTTGGTTTTAAAATATAGCGGATAAAGCGCGAAGAAGCGCTTCGAGTTTCTGGATAAATAGGCACGATTCGTCCAAGATGAGTTGTTTCTTGAAGTGATATTTTTTCGTAAATCGGAGAGCTTAAAACAATGTGTCCGCTTTTATCGATAGATGGTTTTCCAGAAACCATTAATTCGTCTCCTTTTTTTAAAGATTTAGAAAGAAAAGGCTGATTAAACCAAACAAGTTCAATTGAGCCGGTTTCATCTTGAACAATTGCCTTGGTGATAGTCATTTTTTTAATCCAAGTTCTTTCTTGCCCGATTTCTAAAAGTTTTCCGAGAATAGTGATATTTTCGTTTATTTTTATATTTTTAATTTTGGAAATATCAGACAAATCTTGATAAGTCCTGGGAAAATAAAAAAGCAAATCGCCTAAATTTTTGATTTTTAAAGATTTTAATCTTTTGGCCAGAGCAGAGCCAACTTTAGGTAGTTCTTCAATGGGAGTAGAAAAGGTCATTATGTAATAAAGCAATTTAATGCTTATAAAATAAATTAAACAAATGTGTCCTCAAGAGGAGTCGAACCTCTATCGCAAGCTCCGCAAGCTTGCATTCTATCCATTGAACTATGAGGACTGAATATTTACTGCTGTTTTAAAGATCTTTTTTTCATAGTCCTCAAGAGGCTTGATTGTACTCAATCAAGGGCGGAGCCACGACGGTGGCGAGCCGGGCCTGAGAGTAATTTCACCAGAAATTGACTCGAAGGTCGAACCTCTATCGCAAGCTCCGCAAGCTTGCATTCTATCCATTGAACTATGAGGACTGAATATTTACTGCTGTTTTAAAGATCTTTTTTTCATAGTCCTCAAGAGGCTTGATTGTACTCAATCAAGGGCGGAGCCACGACGGTGGCGAGCCGGGCCTGAGAGTAATTTCATCAGAAATTGACTCGAAGGTCGAACCTCTATCGCAAGCTCCGCAAGCTTGCATTCTATCCATTGAACTATGAGGACTAATGAGCTTTATCTTAGCAAAAATACAACAATAATCAAGAAAAGCAATGTTTGGGAGCTTAGCTCCCAAACATTTTTGTCTGCTTTATTTATCGACAGCGAATAAGCAAGTTGTTATAATAAAAAAATAAACCAAACAACAATGGAAAAAATCAAAAAAATTATTTTAATAACAGGTGTTTTGGTATTTTTTTTAATTTTAGCCGTTTCTATTAGTCAGCCGTTTTTTAAAAATTATTTTAACTCTTGTTTTGAAAATAATAATTTTTTTGATTTAAAATCCTTTTCCAAATTAAAACCTAGGCAGGTCTCGCTGATTGCTGTAGGGGATATCATGCTTACTCGGGGCGTTGAAATAAAAATTGCTAAATATGGCCCTGATTATCCTTTTTTAAAAACCAGGGAATATTTGAATACCGGGGATATTGTTTTTGGAAATTTAGAAACTCCGATTGCCGAGGGCCGGGCAATCAAACCAGGAGAAATGCTTTTTCGCAGTAATCCAGGATTAGAAAAAGAATTAAAAGCCAGCAATTTTTCTATTCTTTCTTTGGCCAACAACCATACTCTTAATTTTGGTTGGCAAGGATTAAAAGAAACCTTTCAATATTTAGATGAGGCGGGAATAAAATATGTTGGCGCTGGAATAAATTTAAAACAAGCCTATTCTCCAACAATAATTAAAAGTAATGATTTAAGTTTTGCTTTTTTAGCTTTCGATGATATTGACTTTACTCCAGAATCCTATGGGGCGACAAATGATTTGCCGGGAATTGCTTTTATGAACGAAGAAAAAATGATTCAAGCTGTTAATCAGGCGAGAGCCCAAGCAGATTTTGTAATTGTTTCTATGCATTCTGGAAATGAATACCATAATGAAGCCAGCGAAAAACAAAAAAGATTTGCGCGTTTGGCCATAGACAGTGGAGCAGAAATGGTAATAGGGCATCATCCGCACGTAGTAGAGCCGATTGAAAAATACAAAGGCAAATACATATTTTATTCTTTGGGAAATTTTATTTTCGATCAAATGTGGTCTGAGGAAACCAGAGAAGGGGCAATGATTAAAGTAATTTTTGATAAATCCGGAGTAAAAGATTTGGAGATAAAGGCAGTAAAAATAGATGACTATTGCCAACCCAGAATATTGAATTCAGAAGAAGCTCAAAAGATTTTAGAAAGAATGCCCTTGGAAATAATTTTTGAATGAGCAGTATCTTTAATTTTTAAAAAAATTAAGTTATAATTAAACCAGAAAAAGATTAAAAATAAATTATGGAAGATCAGGCAAAAGATCCTAAAAATTCTGTTGTCTCAATCGGAAGCAAAAATAATTCCGCTAATTTGATTTATCATGATTATAGCGGGTTGGCTGGGGAGATAGGAGTTGAGTTAGATGAAAGCCAGCCAGAGAGCGGAAAAAGCGAACTAGAGATTGAAAAAAGAAGAATAATCGCAGAAAGTTTAGAAGAAAAAGCCCTTCAAAGAGAAAAAGAAAAAACCGAAGCCTTTTTTGAAAGATTTAAAAATTTTTTGCCAATCAAACAAGATGAAATTACCAATAATCAGAAAGAGGCTGAAGAAATAATCGGCCATTATATTAAAGATGAAAAAGATATTGAGGGTTTAAGCGAAGAAGAAAGATTTGTTTTAAATAAAATCAGAAATGAATATCGTGAATTTAAAAAAAACAATCAGCCCGGAGCTTTTAATTTTGACCTGGCAAATGAAGTTGACAAAATGATTTATACTAATCTGATTTATGATATTTCTTTCCGAATTGTTGGAGCAGAGAGTCCGATTAAAAGAATCAAACCATCTTCTTCGGTTACGGAAATGCCTTCAAAAATTCAGCCAGATTTATTTGAAAAGTCAGAAGATTCTTTTATTCCAAAAATTGAACCGGAAATAATAAAAATAAAGCCGGTTATAAAAGTAGGAGGATTAGAAATTGATCCTAATGCCAGATTTTTAACTATTAAATATTTAAAGCAAAAGCAAAATATTGTTGATGAAGAAAAAGCTGAAGAAATCATGGCTATTATCAGGGATTGGGTTTATTACGGTGGTGATTTTTATAAACATTGGACTGGTCGAGCTTTAAAGTTGAAAAAAGGAGTGGATTATCGAATTAATGCCGATGGCACAATTGATGAACAAAGTTTTTTTGCCGCTCGTAATAAACAAGTGGAAGATTGGTTAAAACAGCCGGTTAATCGCACTTGGATTGCTGCAGCCAACGAATTTAAAAAAAATAATATCGATAAAATTTCAGAAAGAAAACAAAAAGTTGAAATAAAAGACTTAAAAGGAAAAATTCATGAAGAAGAAAAATATACTACTCCATACTTTTTAGAAAATGGGTGGCTTTTTTATGAATCAAATTATTATGATTTGTCTATTGGAGCAATGACGCAAAGAGAAAGAGAGCCATCTAAATATCGGATTTATTTTAATTTGGAAAATCAAGACGTAATCAAAGTTTATTCAGAGATTATTGGTAAGCTGAGCGTAGATGAAGACATTTCTAGATTTGGTTTTGGCGCAAACACAATTGCCATGTTTGATCCTACAGCCGAAGTAATTGCCGAAACCATTAATCAAAGAGATAAGATAATTATTTTTATTGGAGAAAAGGGGATTAATCGAGCTTTGCCAATTTTACAAGAATATATTAAAAAAAATCGAGCAAAATTTGAAAAGCGTGGAGTTTTATTGGCTCAAAAGTTTTTTGATCAAGATGGTAAAGAAGTGCCGGGTGTAGATATTTCTTCGGACGTAAGAGGCGTTTCTCCAGATTCTTCCCGTGGATTCAAAAAATATAGATCTTTTAATTCAATGCAAGGCGAAATTATTCAATCAACTTTGTATTCGGTTTTTAAAGAAATTTATAATTTTGATAATTTGGATAAAATCGGTTTTACTAATCCTCAGCTTAAAGACAAGCTTTTGGAAATAGGGCATGATGGTAAATTAGAAGATTATCTACCTTTATTTTTAACCCAACAAAGCGGAGCAAAATTTTTAATTAAAAACTTGGCTAAGTTTTATCCTAAATGGAGCCGAGCTTTTGGTATGAGCGAAATTAATATTGCCTTCAAAGAAGAAGAAAAATAAAATTTTATTTTTTAATTTAAATTTAAAACACTCGAAAAAGGGTGTTTTTTAATTTTTATTCAATAAAAAAACTACCCAAAGGATAGTTTTTGTGTTGGGCGGAGAGGGAGGGATTCGCCCTCGCGTCAATTTCTGGTAGTCCGCCAGCTGGCGGACTTCTCAGGCCGGGCTTGGCGCCGTCACGCCTCCGCCTTCGAATCCCTTTCAATTATTAAAACATATTTGGCGGAGAGGGAGGGATTCGCCCGAGTTGTCGGTTTCTGGTGAAACCGCACTCGGGCCCCGCTCGGCCTCGTCAGGCCTGCGCGTTCGAATCCTACTGCTCGTCATTAATTAACAAAACAACCCCCGTTAAGGGGGTAATTTTGTCAAATGCGGTGACGATGTCCGGAACTTTGAACCGGTATTCGCCTTAAAGACCTTATCTTATGGTCGTATTGATAAAATTATACGCCAATTACGGTTATTTTACAAGGAAAATCCAGCCTCTTTTGAGGTTCC
>JBAZJL010000011.1:0-13732 GCA_041651335.1 Minisyncoccota bacterium | reverse complement strand
AAAACAAAATCCGCGTTACTGCGGACTAGTGTGGACCCGGGGGGAATCGCCCTCGCGTAAACTTCTGGTGAAGTTTCGCTCAGGCCGGGCTCGGGCCCGTCGGCCCTCCGCCTTCGATTCCCCAAAACAAAATCCGCGTTACTGCGGACTAGTGTGGACCCGGGGGGAATCGCCCTCGCGTAAACTTCTGGTGAAGTTTCGCTCAGGCCGGGCTCGGGCCCGTCGGCCCTCCGCCTTCGATTCCCCAAAACAAAATCCGCGTTACTGCGGACTAGTGTGGACCCGGGGGGAATCGAACCCCCGACCCATCCATGCCATGGATGTATGTTACCGCTATACCACGGGCCCTTGTTTTCAATTGAAATCTTATTATAAATTTTATTAATATGCAAGAAATTTTTAAAATTTTGAATAGTGTCCCCGAAAGGAATCGAACCTTTATCTAGAGCTTAGGAGTCTCTTGTTCTATCCATTGAACTACGGGGACTGGATATGAACAAATTAACACACTTCCTGCTTGTTTTCAATGTTTGATTTATGGTAAAATTATCTTATAAAAATTTAAAAAATATGATTAGAAGAAAATCTCCAATTGTTCGAATTGCTAAAAAAATTTGCCCAGCAGTTATTACTATTGTTGCCTCGCGCGATTTGCCCAAAGTAGATGATTTTTATTTTTTACCAATTAAAGGAGAAAAAGTTGCTTTACCAAAAAAAATAATTGGAAATCAAAAAACAAAAATTGGAGGGGGATCTGGTTTTATTGTTGGCAAAGAAGGCTATGTTCTTACTTGTAATCATGTTGTTGAAGACCATGAAGCTGATTATACAATAATTATTGATCCAGATCACAAATATTCAGCCAAAGTTTTAGCCAAAGATCCTTTAATCGATATGGCGATTTTAAAAATAGAGGGGCATAATTTCCCTTTCTTAAAACTGGGAGATTCTGACAAAGTTGAGCTTGGGGAAACAGTTATGGCAGTGGGCAATCCTTTAGGAGAATTTGAAGATACTCTTTCGGTTGGAATTATTTCTGGCTTAAGTCGAAAAATTACTGCTTATAGCGGATTTGATGCGAAAACAACTAATTTGCGAGGATTAATTCAAACCGATGCTGCTATTAATCCAGGCAATTCTGGTGGGCCGTTGGTAAACATGAGAGGCGAAGTAATTGGAATTAATACAGCCATGATTATGGGCGCAGAGAATATTGGTTTTGCTTTGCCGATAAATTATATCAAAGAAGATTTAAAAGAAGTAAAAATAGGAGGGAAAATAAAACGTCCCTATTTGGGAGTAAAATATTTATTATTAAACGAAGAAATTGCTCGAACAAATAAATTGCCAATTAATTATGGCGCATTGATTATTCGAGAAATGTTTGGCGAGCCGGCAGTAGCAAAAAATTCTAGCGCAGCAGAAGCGGGGATAAAAGAATATGACATTATTTTAGAAGTAAATAGTGAAAAAATAAATGAAGAAAATTCTCTTTCCGATGTTTTAGCAAAATGCTTGATTGGCCAGGAAATATCTTTAATGGTCTTACGAGAAAAGAAGAAAAAATTAATCAAAGCAATTTTAAAACAAAAAATATAATTAAAATAATTAATTTTTAAAATATGAAAAAAGAATCAAAATCAAATCCCTCTGCTCAAATAGACTCTCCAATTGAATTATTAAAGCAGGCCTGGGAAGTTTTTGCAAAAAGATATTCTGTCTTTTTGGGAATTATTTTAATTCCTGCTCTTTATTTAATTGCTGGCAAAATATTGTCCGTTGCTTTTATAGAGGTTTTAAAAGTAAACAATACTGAAATCGGATTTGTTTTAGCCTCTGATTTTTTGGTAATTTTATTGTTTCTTTTATTTTTTTGGTCCCAAGTTTCTTTGCTTTATGCAGTGGCCAATGAAAAAGCCGGTGTTGATGAATCTTATCAAAAAGGAAAAAATCTTTTATGGGCCTATATTGTTTTATCTTTATTTACTAGTTTAATAGTGTTTGGAGGTGTTATTGTATTTTTAATTCCAGGAATTATTTTTTCTGTTTGGTTGTCTTTGGCAGTTTTTGTTTTTATTAAAGAAAATGAAAAACAAGAAAAAGCAATTTTAAAAAGCTATGAATATGTTCGAGGGCATTGGTGGCCGATTTTGGGAAGAATTTTATTTATTACTTTTATTTTAGTCGCAGCTCAATGGATTATCTCTGTTATTTTAAGTTTTTGCGGATTGCAAATCGAAGACAGCAAAGAGCTGTCAGGGATTATTTCTTATTTCTTTTATCCATTATCTTTAGTTTATTACTTTGCAATTTATCAAAACATTAAAAAGATCAAAAACAATTTAAGTTTTTCGCTAGATAAAAATAAAAAGAATTTATTTATTGTTTTTGCTCTTATTTCTTTTTTAATTATTATGTTGGCTGTAATTTTTTTGATAAAATATCCTGGCGCGATAAATTATTTAAATTCTCCAAGAATGGGTGTTTTTAATTAAGAACAGAATTTAAATATTTTTAAAATAAAAATCCCGTTTTTAAAGGGATTATGATAGCTAATAAAAATTAAGAAATTTCTGATTGCCACTGCTCAAAGGTTGAGCCCGGGCAATTTGTTTGGCTGTTGAATTGATAATGGGGCGCTACTTCAAGCTCTGGATTGAAAAATTTCAACCCATTGATTATTTTTTTTACAGCCTTGATTTGGGCGGGCGGGGGAGTAGCATTGGAATAATCTCCAATCAATAAGATTGCCAGGCTTTGGCAATTTATTTCCCAGTTTCCGGCATGCCACCCAACTTGATCAACATACCAAACTCCATTTATAGAGATTAAAGGACTTAGTCCTTTCTTGGTTGTTCCATCGGGGTAAACAATATAATGGTAAGGCAAAAAGCTTTCTTGCCCATTTACCATATGGCCAGAATGAGGTTCAAGCCCTTTTACATAAGGATCGTTGTTGCCAGAAGCATAGCGCTTGGCGTATAGCGATTCTTTGCAGCCTTGATTAATTTCAGCCACGGTTACATTGTTTGGTCCAGCTGAGTGGTGGATAACTACAGTCCTAAAAGGAAGTCGTTCTGCGTCCCAATCAACATACCAATAGTTTCCTATAGAAACAAACCAAATATTTCTTTTTTCAGCCAAGGTGGCGTCAATGTAGGGCAATGGATTAATTTCCTTTTTTGAATAATAATAAGGCTTGTGTGCCTTGATAATCAGCGAGGCCTGATCAACAGTTGGACGTTTTAATTCTGTTAACGAAGGGGGGATAGTGACGGTTGGCCTAACTATTGGTGTAAAGGCATGAGAAGAATGATATTTGTTTATCATCTCTTCTTTGGTCATCTGGATTGAAGTTGTGTTTATTGCTCCGGTAATGCCAATCAAGCAAATTAAGACCAGAGCAATCAGCAGAATGCCAAAATTTTTTCTAATTTTTATCACCTCTTTTTTCAAGTTGCAATGTGATTTTGGGAACAAGTCCCGTAACAATGGTTTATATTGTTTTGCCCTCTTTGTCAAACCAAGATTGAAAATAAAATAATTGAATCATATTTTTAATAATGTTAGAATAAAAATGTAATTTTTAAATATTTTTTAAAAAATTGGAAAAAATAGAAGAAAAAAACAATATTAGTTTTTGGCAAATATTGGTCAAGATTAAAGAAATGTATCGGCCCTTTTTAGGGGCGATTGCTTTAATTTTTGGCTTTTTGTTTTTAGGTCAGGCCATTGCTTTAATTAGTCCGTATATTTACGGAAAAATTATTGATGGAATTGTCCAAGGCAAAGAAATTGCTTATTTGATTAAGCTTTGTTTTTTGTCTTTTGCGGTATTGTTGTTTAATAATTTAATTATTACTTATTATGAAGAAAAGGTTAAAGTTTTAAAATTTGATTTTGATGTTCGACGTCGAGTAACTAAAGAAACTTTAGAAAAATTATTTTCTTTTTCTATCGGGCAGCACGAAAATCAAAATTCTGGGATTAAAAAAAGTATTATTGATCGCGGTCAAAACGCCTTAACCGAATTGGCATTTTCTTTGATTTATGAAATTTTTCCAATGATTTTGCAAGTAACCGTAACAATAATTGCTTTAACAATTATTGCTCCTCCTTTAGGATTAATTATTTTTTTGGGAATTTCTATTTATTTTTATGCTTCTTTTTATAGTAGTCGGATTTTTGGAAAAGATTTTCGCGAATTACAAGAAATGCATGTTGAAGCGGAAAAAAAACAATCAGAATTTTTAAGAAATGCTTCGCTGGTAAAAATAAATGCTAATGAGTCAGAGATTGTTAATGATTATGACAAAAGAATAGAGCAAGTAAACAATTTTGGAAAAAAAGTTTGGATGAGATTTATTCGTTTTTTCCAAATAAGAAGCACGATTTCCGACACAACAAGAATCGTAGTTTTATTGGTTGGAATTTATTTGGTTTATCAGCAAGTTTATACGCCGGGATTTTTGGTGATTATTTTATCATGGTCGTCTAATGCTTTTGATAGGATTATTCGGGCTGGTTATCTGCAAAGAAGAATTACCGAGCTTTACGCTATGATTAAAATTTATTTTGACTTATTAAGTCTTGAGCCAGCTATTAAAGAAAAAGAAAATCCTATTATTTTTGAAAAAATAAAAGGCGATGTGGAATATAAAAATGTTTTTTTTAGATATCCCTCTCGAGAAGAGCCAAGCGAAATTACTAATAGTTTAAAAAAAACCAAATTTAAAGCAGGAGAGCACACTCTTAAAAATGTTAATTTTTCAATTAAAGCAGGAGAAAAAGTAGCAATCGTTGGTCATAGTGGAGCTGGAAAATCTTCTTTGGTGCAATTGTTGTTAAGAGCCTATGACCCCTTTAAGGGAAAGATTATGATTGACGGGCATGATCTAAAAGATTTGTCTTTAAAAAAATATCGGGATTTTTTAGGAGTTGTTCCGCAAGATGTTTCTCTTTTTGATGATACTTTGCGTTATAATATTCTTTTTGGAAGCAAAAAAGAAATAAGCGAAAAGCAATTAAATCAGGCGATAAAAATGGCTGGCATTGATTCGTTTTTAAAAAATTTAGAAAATGGGCTAGAAACAATGCTGGGGGAGAGAGGGGTAAAATTGTCAGGAGGGGAAAGACAAAGAGTAGGCATCGCCCGAGCCTTGGTTAAAAATCCAGCTATTTTAGTATTTGATGAAGCTACTTCTAGTTTAGATGTAGAAAACGAAGCATTGATTCAAGATTCAATAGAAAAAGCGTCTCAAGGAAGAACAACAATAATTATTGCTCATCGCTTATCAACCATTAAAAATGCAGACAAAATTATTGTGCTGGATAAGGGCCGAGTAATTGGAGAAGGAAAACACGAGCATCTTGTTAGAGATTGTCCGTCTTATAAAAAAATGATTAATATCCAGTCAATAATGGTAGGATAATTTATTTTTAAAATAATTGATTAAAATTAAAAGATTTAGAGACAATACTTAGAAATGTTTTTATGTAAATTTTTGGGTTTTCAATTTCGGCTTATGTTCGTTAAAAATTATCTTTTAATCATAATTAAGAATGTTTGGGAGCTAAGCTCCTAAACATGAGCCCAGGGCATATTTCATTTACTTTACGTTTCCCATTTTCAAGATTAATATATTTTGATATAATGTTTTTAATAAACAAAAAACATTTTAATTATTAACAAATGAATTCTAAAAAGCTTCTTGCTTTTACCTTAATCGAGCTCTTGGTCGTGATTGCAATCGTGGGTATCTTATCTGGCTTTGTTTTAGTTTCTTTGAATTCGGCAACTAATTCTGCTAAAGACGCTAAAGCTAAATCAGATATTTCTACTATTCAACGCGCTATTATGGCGTATAATGCCCAAAACAGCGTTTCTTATCCAAGTTCGGAAACTAATTGTACTCTTGGCGGAGGAACTAATCGCTGCACCATTTTAGAAGAAAATCTAGCTCCATTTTTAACTGTTTTTCCAGAAAATCCTAACGGTGGTTATTATATCTATAACTATGTTTCAGCCACGGAAACCTATGCTTTGTCTGGAAATCTTTCTGATGAAAATATTTGGTCTTATTCCAGTTTGTCTGGATCTTGGGGAATAGTAGAAGAGTCAGCCAATATTGATGGTGTTTGCACCGTTTCTTCTGGCACAATCAATTTAAATACTCAATCTTGTAGTGGCCGAGCTACAGCTGATGCCATTAATTTTACTACTACTAGTAATATTACCTCTGGCTCAAGTTCAATTACTTTAACTACTACTCCCACTGGTTTAGTTCCAGGAGACGAAGTTTTGATTATTAATCTTCAAGGAACTTCTAGCAATTATGATAATGTTGGAAAATACGAAACAAGGATTATTTCTGAAATTAATTCTAATACTTTAACTCTTTCTCAATCTTTAACTAATAGTTATGACGGCACCACGCAAAAAATAATGGTGCAAAGAATGCCAAACTATGACAGTGTTTCGATTGCTTCTGGCGCAATTCTGACGGCTAATGCCTGGGATGGAACTAAGGGAGGAGTTTTAGCTTTTACTTCATCGGGCCAAGTTAATGTTTTAGGAACAATTAATATGGCAGGAAAGGGTTATTCTGGGGGATTAGGAAATGGAGCAGGAAGATCTGATGGAACAAAAGGCCAGCAAGGAGCTTCTATTTTAGGAATCGGAAGTTATTTAACATTAAATAATAGCAATGGTGGTGGCGGTGCTGGTTGTGATGGCAATGCTGGTGCAGGCGGTGGTTATATTAATAATGGTTCTGATGCTAGTCTTTGCCCATCTTGTTATTCAAGAGGAACTTGTCCAGGAACAGGAGGGTCTTTAATTTCTATTTCTTCAAAATTATATCTTGGTGCAGGCGGTGGTGGGGGGGGCGGAACCTCTGATTCAGCTCCTCGTTATGGTGGAAATGGTGGAAATGGAGGAGGAATAGTTTTTATTAAGGCTAATAATGTATCAGTGGAAGGATTGATAACGGTATCTGGTTCAAACGGAGGAAATGGAGGTACTGATCCTAATGGTTGGAGATTTGGTGCAGGCGGTGGTGGGGGAGGATCAGGAGGAATTATTAAAATTTTTGGAAGCATTCAATATATTTCTTCGGGAAGTAGTAATTATTTTGGTGGCGTCGGAGGCTATGGTTGCCAATTTTGTAGTGGATCAACTTCTTGTTCTTATGGCTGTACTTCAAATTGGTGTACCGCAGGCGGTGGCGGAGCCCCTGGAGCCAATGGTGGAAATGGATCAAATGGATTAGTAGAAGCAAATTAGGTCTTGGTTTTTAATGAAAAAATAAAAAATACTTTTTTAACAAAGTATTTTTTTGATTGGCAACAAATGAGGATTTGCCTTCGAATCCTGCAAAACATATTTTTTAACTTAAAATTCCTCAAAAGAGGAATTTTAATTTAACAGGTTGTTTGTCGATATATTTAGAATTTTAGATCGGGAGAGTATTAAGGAGACCATAGATGTTTTTACTTTAATTTGTTAAAATTAATTTAATATAAGTAGAAATAAATTATTTTTATGAAAAAAGATAAATTGATAGAAAATAATTTAGCTTTTATAGATGGACAGAATCTATACAGAGGAACAACCTTGACTGATCCAAAATGGAAAGTAGATCTTTTCAAATTCAGAAAGTATTTGGCAAATAAATATGATATACAAAAAGCTTATTATTTTTTAGGATTTCTTGATGAAGAGAATCAAGGCCTTTATGATAAAATACAGGAAGCAGGATTTATTGTTAAGTTTCGTGAGCATAATTCGGCAATGATTGGAAAGAAAAAGGGAAACGTGGATTCAGATATCATTTTTGATATTATGAAGAGAATTTATAAGCAAGATTTTTTTGATAAAATAGTATTAGTCTCTGGAGATGGGGATTATAAGATGTTGGTAGATTTCTTGATCGAGGAAAATAAATTTAAGAAGATATTGTTTCCTAATAAGGATTTTGCATCTTCTTTGTATAAGAAGATAACCAGGGTATATTTTGATTATTTAATAAACATTAAACATATCATAGAAAAATAAAAAAAAGGGGGCCTTTGCAGGGACCCTTTTGTCTTGATGCTTATATAATACTTTTTATTTTATTTATTGTCAATATTAATTTAAGGGGTGACTAACGGGATTCGCCTTCAAATAAATTCCTACTGGAATTTTTTTCAGGCCGGGCTCGCCACCGTCGTGGCTTCGCCTTCGAATCCTGTAAAACATATTCTTTAACTTAAAATTCCTCAAAAGAGGGGTTTTAATTTAAAATGGGTGACTAACGGGATTCGAACCCGTACAAAGAGCTCCACAAACTCTTGTGCTGCCATTACACCATAGCCACCATGGCTTCCTATTTTTAAAGAAAAGAAGTTGTGTCCCCGGCGCGAATCGAACGCACAACCTACGGATTAGAAGTCCGTCGCTCTGTCCTATTGAGCTACGGGGACATAAATACAGATATATATCTAATACCAAGAAAAACAAGAAAAATCAATGCTTAAAAAGACTTAAGGTTATAAAATTTTTGACGGAAACTGGGAAAAATGATATAAAAATATCTATAGCGGGGCATAGTGAAACGGCTATCACGAGTCTTTTGGGAAGATTTATTCTGAGTTCGAATCTCAGTGCCCCGACAGTTTGAAAATTAAATTTTGCGGGTGTAGCTCAGTGGTAGAGCGACAGCCTTCCAAGTTGTATATGAGGGTTCGATTCCCTTCACCCGCTCAAAAATTAAGGAATCGAACCATAGAGATTGCAAAGATAGCTTTAGAAAGCTATCTGATTTTTATTTGCAAAGCAATATGATATAATTTATTTAATAAAAATAAATAATAAATAATAAAAAAATATGGCTAAGAAAAAAGAAAACATAGGCGCAGCTGTTGTAGTAGGGGTAGGGATTGCCGTTGCTTCTGCTGCCGCTTATTTGCTATTTGGCAAAGAAGGTAAAAAAAATCGGAAAGCACTTCGAGGGTGGGCGATAAAAATGAAAGGTGAAATTATAGAAAAATTGGAAAAAGCCAAAGAAGTGAGCGAACCGGTTTATAATCAAATAGTTGATGGAGTTTCGGCTCGATATGCCAAGATTAAAGATATTGATAAAAAAGAGCTAGAAGAATTAATTGCTGATATTCGTCAGCACTGGAAAGCGATTTTAAAAACTGCGAAACCAAAAAAGAAAAAATAGATAAAATTTTAAAAAATAATGATTGGCGAGCCTAAAAAAATAGCGATCGTGGGAGCGGGAATAATTGGGCTTTACTTGGCTTGGAAATTTAAAAAACAGGGGCACATTGTCTCTGTTTTTGAAAAAAACAAGCAAAGCGAGGTTGGTAAAAAACCTTGCTCTGCGCTTTATTCAGAAAGAATTAAAAATTTTATTCCCCAGGCTGAAAGCTGTGTTGAAAATACAATCAAAGGCTGTTTTATTAGTTTTCCTAAAAAAAAGATAAAATTGGATTTTTCTCCTTATCATTTAGTGATTAATCGTGAAAAATTGATTTCAGCGCTTATCGAGTTAGCTGAACAATCTGGAGCAGAAATATTTTTTCAACAAGAAATAAAACAGATTCCCCAAAACTTTGATTATGTTATTGCCTGCGATGGGGCAGGATCTTCAATAAGAAGATTGCTCAATTTGCCTAATCCAAAAATAAAAACAGGAGCTCAAATTTTTATTCAGAATAGCGATCAGTCTGATTTTGTGACTACCTATCCTACAAAAACCGGATTTTGCTGGAAAATACCTCGAGGGAATTTTTTGGAATATGGAATTATGGAAGAAAAAGAAATTATCAATAAAGAATTTGAAAATTTTTTAAAACAACAAAAAGTTAGAAATCAAGGGAAAATTTTATCAGCTGGGATTCCGCAACCACAATTTTCTTTTCAAAACGCGGGTTTAATTTTTCCAAAACAAAGAAATATTACTCTTTGCGGAGATGCCTGCGGATTAACTAAACCATGGAGCGGGGGAGGGGTTATTTGGGGGCTTATTCAGGCTGATATTTTGTTAAAAAATTTTCCGAATTTCAAAACTTATCAAAAAGAATGCTCTCAAAAATTTAGTTGGTTTGTTTTTCAAGGAATTATCTCAAAAAAAATAATTTATTTTCTGGGAAATTATCTTCCTCTGCTAATTCCTTCGAAAATAAAATATGACAATGATTTTCCTTTTTTCTTGAAATCCTTTTTTTCTCTTTTTTTCTCAAAAAAATAAAAAAATTTTATTGTTTTTAGTTCTTGATAGATTTGTTTTAAAGTGCTATGTTTTAAGATATTGGAAGGAATTTGATATCGGCTTCTCTTAACTAGCCGATAGTTTGGGCATTTGTTGGCCTAAAATTTATCGGAGGGATGCCAGAGCGGTTGAATGGGATGGTTTCGAAAACCATTGTGGCTAAAACCACCACGAGTTCGAATCTCGTTCCCTCCTCTTTTGATGTTTAAAATTAAAATTGAAATATGTTCTCTTTTTTGAAATCAAAAAAACAAAAAGAAAAAATTCAAAATTTGGAAGATGCTGCCAAAAGAATTGAAGCACTAGAGGAAGTTTTGAAAAACGCTTTGGAAAAAATTAATGAATTAGAAAAAAAGAGTATTTTTTATTTTCAAAAATTCAATTTAATTAGATATAACCCTTTTGAAAACAGGGGAGGAGATCAAAGTTTTTCTTTGGCAATGTTAGACCAAAAAAATAATGGCTTTGTTGTTACTTCTATTTTTATGGATGGCAATACAAGAATTTTTGCAAAACCGATAGAAAAAGGATTATCAAAATATCAATTATCAAAAGAGGAACAACAAGCAATCGAAGGCGTAAAACAAGATTAATTATGGCAAACGACAAAACAATAAAATCAAGCGAAAAAATGAAAAGGCCAGCCGTAGTGGTTGTTTTAGGGCACATTGATCACGGAAAAACATCTCTTTTGATGGCAATTAAAGATTTTAAAATTTTAAGCAAAGAATCAGGGGGTATAACTCAGCATGTTGGAGCATATCAAATCGAACATAATAATCAAAAAATTACTTTTATTGATACCCCTGGGCATGAATCTTTTTCTGCCATTAGATCACGAGGGTCAAAAGTGGCTGATATCGCTATTTTGGTAATAGACGCTGCCGAAGGAATAAAGAAACAAACCAAAGAAGCTATTTCTCATATCAAAAAAGCCAATCTTTCAACAATTGTTGCTTTTAATAAAATAGACAAACCAGAAGCCAATCCAGAAAGAGTAAAACAGCAATTAATGGAAGAAGATATTATTGTGGAATCTTTTGGCGGACAAGTGCCTAGCGTGAATATTTCTGCTAAAACAGGCAAAGGCATTACTGATCTTTTAGATTTAATTTTATTGGTTGCAGAAATGGAAGAGTTAGAATATGATCTTGATTCTTTCGCTGTCGGAACGATTATTGAAGCCTATCAAGATTCCCGCCGAGGTCCAACCTGTACGGCAATTATGGAAAAAGGAATTTTAAAATCAGGAGCATTTATTGCCACAGATTCTGCTTTTGGCAAGGTAAAAAATTTAGAAGATTTTTTAGGAAAGCAAATCAATGAGGCCTTTCCATCTGATCCAGTTGTGATTGTTGGTTTTGAAAGCATGCCTATTGTTGGAGAAAATTTTATAGTATTTCAAAATATGGATCAGGCAATGGCCCATGTTAAACCAAAAAAAGAAAATATTAGCCGATTAAGTTTTGAAGATCAAGAAACGGAAAACAATAAAAAATATTTAAATTTAGTTGTAAAAGCAGATGCCTTTGGATCTTTAGAAGCAATCGAAGAAGTGATTAAAACATTGCCTCAAGAAACAGTAGGAATTAAAATAATTAAAGCTGAAGTGGGAAATGTAAATGAGTCTGATATAAAACTAGCGAAAAGCGCCAAAGGTGCGGTGATTGCTTTTCGAGTGAAAACTGACAAAATGGCAGAAATTGCTATTCAAAAAGAACAAATTAGAGTTTATGATTTTGAAATAATTTATACCATGGCTCAGAAAATAAGAGAATTAATGGAAAGAAAGTTGATTAAAGAAAAAGAAAGAACAGATTTAGGGAAAATGGAAATAACAGTTATTTTTAGAACAGAAAAAAATAGACAAATTATTGGAGGATTGGTAACTGAAGGTGAAGTAGCAAAAGGGTCTTCTTTGGAAATTATGCGTTTAGGAGAAAAAATAGGGCAGGGTCGGATTATTGATGTGCAGGCTAACAAAAAAAGCTTTCCTAGCATGAAGGCAGGAAAAGAATGTGCTATTTTATATCAAGGAAATGAAAAAATAAAAGAAGGCGATGAGATTATTTCTTATAAAGAAGATTATATCAGGGAAGAACTTTAAAAATAAAGCTTGATAATCAATGCCGAAAGAATTTAAAAAAGAAAAAATTGATCATTTAATCAAGCGGGAGCTTGATAGTATTATTTTACGCGAATTGGATATTTTCCCCGGAACTTTATTGACTATTACTAGGGTAGAAACTGCCCGAAATATGTTTGAAGCCAAAGTTTATATTTCTGTAATTCCAGAAGATCAGTTTGAGGCTATTTTTGCTTTGCTTGGCCGGCATATTTATGATTTACAGCAATCTTTAAACAAAAAACTTAAGATTAGGCCAGTTCCAAAGATTATTTTTAAAAAAGAAATAAAAACCAAAGAAGCAGGAAGAATAGATGAATTGTTGTTTGAAATTCAAAAAAAAGAGAGTGGAAAAAAATAAAAGAATATGCTATGTTTTTTATGTGGCGTGGTAGCCAAGTAGCAAGGCGAGAGTCTGCAAAACTCTTATACGCGGGTGCGATTCCCGCCCACGCCTCCATTTTTGAAATATTTATTTGAAATGGTATAGGGAAAAGAGCGTTTGACTTAAGTGAATTCCAAATGATATATTTTAAATAATGAGAAAAAGAACATGGAGTAAGACAGATTTAGAAAGTGCAATTAAAGAATCTTTTAGTTATAGACAAGTTTTGTGTAGATTAAAATTAAAGGCAACAGGAGGAAATTATACACAAATTAAAAAATATATTGAAGAATTTGGTTTCAAGATAGATCATTTTAAAGGAAAAGGTTGGAATAAAGGATTACATCCGATATCAATAACAAAAATTCCTTTAGAAAAAATTTTAGTAAAAAATAGCCTCTTTCAAACATATAAACTAAAAAACAGATTAATTAGAGAGGGATTAAAGCTGGCTAAATGTGAAGAATGCGGATGGGCTGAAAAAAGTTTTGATGGTCGACTACCATTAGAACTTCATCATATTGATGGTAATAGCCATAATAATTGTTTAGATAACTTACAAATACTTTGTCCCAATTGTCATAGCTTAAAATCTAATTATCGTGGAAGAAAAAATAAAACGCCTCGGTGATGAAACTGGTAAACATACAGCACTTAAAATGCTGCGGGCAACACCCTTGTGGGTTCGAGTCCCACCCGAGGCACAATAGATATAATAAAAAGAGAGTGTCATGCTCTTTTTTGCGTCTTTTAGATAATTAGGACGAGAAGGCGGAGGGCCGACGGGCCCGAGCCCGGCCTGAGAAAAATCTCACCAGAGATTTATTCGAAGGCGAGTCCCACCCGAGGCACAATAGATATAATAAAAAGAGAGTGTCATGCTCTTTTTTGCGTCTTTTAGATAATTAGGACGAGAAGGCGGAGGGCCGACGGGCCCGAGCCCGGCCTGAGAAAAATCTC
>JBAZJL010000010.1:0-17327 GCA_041651335.1 Minisyncoccota bacterium | reverse complement strand
TGATCCTGTGCAAATCCAAGACCAGCCAATGGTATTGGTTATTGGATTGGTTGCTGTTCCCGCGCTGCATAAATCAGCTGTTGGCGCAGAAGTGAAAGAATTATTATGCGCTGAACCGCAAGCTGGATTAATTGAAGTGGTTGTTCTTTTGGCTGAACAAGTAACTGGATTTGTTCCAGCTGATCCTGTGCAAATCCAAGACCAGCCAATGGTATTGGTTATTGGATTGGTTGCTGTTCCCGCGCTGCATAAATCAGCTGTTGGCGCAGAAGTGAAAGAATTATTATGCGCTGAACCGCAAGCTGGATTAATTGAAGTGGTTGTTCTTTTGGCTGAACAAGTAACTGGATTTGTTCCAGCTGATCCTGTGCAAATCCAAGACCAGCCCGTTTCAGTAGCAAATATCGTTGAAGCTGTCGCTGTTTCTGGGATACATAAATTAGTAGTTGGCAATTCAAAAAAAAATTCATTATTAGCTGATCCACAAGCAGTGTTTATTATTTCTTGATTAGCAGAACAGCTAACCATTCCTCCATTTCCATAACATTTCCAAGCCCATTTTCCAAAATTATCAAGGTGCATATCCATTACTGTTCCAACACTGCATAAATCAGTGGTCGGTTGCTCTGAAAAAGTTCCATTATTAGAAGGCCCACAAACCCCATAAACCAAGCCTGAATAATTAGCTGGAATAGTTTTAGAAATTGAATTACCGATAGAATAGGGCACGCTTTGAATTGTTCCATTATCGTCGTAATAAAAATAAGAAACTATTCTAAATGTCCAAGAACGACTATAGGGAGTTGTTGAAAGATAATAAGTTCCAATCCATTTTGTTTTTTGCGATCCTTCAACAGGAGTTAAAATTATATTTTCAAGATCAGAATAAATAGACACTGCTGGACGAGCACCCAAAACCATTATTCTTTCTATATTTGTAACTTGGCCCGAAGCAGTGGCATTGATAGTTAGTAAAATTTTTTCAGCATTGGCAGAATCGCTAAAATAAGAATACTCAACGCTATCAATATTAAAATTAGGATTATTGTCAGCACTAACATTAATTAAAAAAAACTGGCCTGCTAAAAAAATAGCTCCAAAAAATAAAATTATGGCTAATAAACTTTTTTTAAAATTAAAATTTTTCATATTTTTTAAAAGAAAAAACTATTTTAAAAATCAAATTTTTAATAATAAATATTTATATTATTTTATAGATTAATTATATCAAAGAAAGAAAAAATTCACAAAATTAAAAAGCTGTTTTTCCAGCTTTTTTAAAAAATTTAATATTTTTGAGCAATCGCCTGAATGGTTCCGTCTCGGTTGTATCTATCCAAGATAGAGTTTATTTCAGGAAGAAGCTCTGCTATCGGCGATTTTTTGGATATGCCGATATAAAAGTTCTCATGAGAAATAGTCCCCAATTCGTGAATATTGGTCAGATTGCTTTCAGCAATCACCCTTCTTCCCGAATAAAGGCTATATAGGAAGTAATCCCCTTCATTTTTTTCTAAAAGAGCAAAAGCTTGCTCCGGCGTAGCCACCCTGGTAATCTCTAGCTTTTGTTGAGAGATTAAATCATCGATTTCTTGGCCGTAGCTATCGCCAATGGTGGCAATTCCTTTTTTTTCAAAAAGGCTTTCCGGGTTTTGAAGCACGAATTCATTGCCCTTTTTCACAAAAACCTCGATTGGGTCAACAGTATAAGGCACTGAATAGAAAAGATACTGCTCTCGATCTTTTGTTTTATAGAGAGCAACAATCGCGTCGATCTCTCCTTCTTTGGCTTTTAACTGAACAGCATCCCATGGACCTACAAAGCGGGAATCAACTTTAAACCCAAGTTCGGAAAAAACTTTTTCCACTACTTCGGGGCCGATTCCAACAATCTTTTGTTCCTGGTTTTCTTCCTGTAACCACATTACCGGCTTCCATTCTGGATGACCGGAAACAATAACCACTTTTTCTTCTTTGGGGGCCTGGTTAGTACAGCCGGCAAAACAAAGCAAAATGGCAAGAATCGCAATGGCAAGCAATAATTTGCTTTTCATTATCATTTCTCCTGTCTGTTTTAGAAAACAGCTTTTTTAAAATAACATAAAAATATATTTTGGTCAATTTTTTAGATTGATAAGGCTTCCTCGATTTCATTCAAAACTTCTTCAATTCCTATTTTATTTTTCGCGGAAAAAGGAATTATTTTATGTCCCCCAGCCAATTCTTCAATTTTTTCAAATTGCTCTTCGTGTTTTGATTTTTTAATTTTATCTATTTTGTTAGCAATAATAATTAAATTTTTTCCATAATCTTCCAAGCTAAAAATCATTTCTAAATCACTTCTGGTAAGCCCTACCTCGGCATCAATTATTAAAAATATTTTTTCTTGAACACAATCAGAATTAAAAAAATACCAATTAATCAATGATTGGATTTTTTCTTTTTTCTTTAGTGGAACCTTTGCGTATCCATATCCGGGCAAATCAACTAGATAAAAACAATTGTTTATTAAAAATAAATTGATTTGCTGGGTAAAGCCAGGAACAGCGCTGGTTCTGGCTAAATCTTTTCGATTGGTTAAGGCATTGATTACACTTGATTTGCCAGAATTGGATCGGCCAATAAAAGCAATTTGCGGAACATTGTCTTTAAAAATTTCATCTGTTCCGATTACCCCTTTAATAAATTTAGCTAATTTAATTTCCATAAATAATAAAATCAAACATCAAAAATGTTTTTTCTTTTTGTTTGATTTTTTAAAACCAAACAATTATTTTTTTGCTTTTTTCGGTTTTTTTGTTTCTTTTCTTCGAGAATTATTTCCCTTGGCCATATATTTGATTATTATTTTTATTATCAATAGTATAACATTGCTTTTATTTTTCAACAAACAAAAAACCGGCTAAAATAGCCGGTAAATTGATTAGATTCGTTCTATTTCTTTAGCACTTGGCCCTTTTTCACCGTCTACAATTTCAAAATTAAGCTTGTCGCCAACTCTTAATTCATTAAAGGTTACGTTTTTTAAATCATGGGAATGGAAAAAAATATCTTTTTCTTGCCCTTCGCAAGAAATAAATCCAAATCCTTTTTCCGTTAAAGTTTTGATTGTCCCTGTCATTTTTATTTTTAATTATTTTTATTCAGAAACCCGACCACGCTTCTTTAATAAAGGTACTCGAATAAACAAATAGTGTCAATGATTTAAAATATCAATCTTTTAAACAACGAACCGAAAGGCCTTCGGATCGACCATTGGTTTGATTAATCAAATTATTGTTCCAAGAAGAAAGCTGCCTAGTTGGAACAGGGTCCTCAACTAATTCAGAAGACCAAAGATAAGTAGTGCCATAACTAGAAAACGATCCGCCAGTCCACCTAATTCCGCCTGGAAGAGCTGAAAATCCAGAGCTATTATTTCCATCCCAAGGCGGATCATCCAAATTGCTTGATTTCATTTTTAATCCAGGGTCAGTCGTCAAAAAGCTTCCCAAAATAGTCCATTCGCCATCCGAAGGAACGTGCCAATTCTCTGGACAAATTCCTCGCGAATCAGTAATAGCATACCAATTATATAGCTTTCCAAAAATTTCATTCTCGCTATTATTATTCAAATAACACCATTTTCCTACAAGATTATCCCATTCGTGCCAGTTATTTTCAGCATAAGTTATTGGATCTCCATTTCTATAATTAGAAACATTTAAATTTTTTCCTAGCCAGCACTGATCTCCAATTTGAACACTTGGATATGATTCTCCTTGATATAATAAATTTTCTCCGCATAAAAATTCTTCTTCCTCTTCTTCTGGATTCTGTTCTTCGAATTCTTCCTCAGTAATATTTAAAAATATATATCCTCCTTTTTCATTTGTCGCCACAAGCGCAATTCTATTTTTATTTATCATTATCTGATACCCCGCACCACCCCCAGCAGCATAAGCTTGGTCTAAATAAAAAGCTGATAAGCCAGGATCAAAAGGAATGGCTACCAAATAAACAGGAACCAAATAAGAAAGATCATAATAACCATCACATTCTCCAGGGGCCACTTCGCTTGGAATTTTACTGCCAGTATTGCAAATTTCGATTAATGATGTCGGAAAATAAACTGGCAACAACCCTTTGTTATCTATTTGATAAGAAGTAATTGCTTTATCGATAGTGTTTAAATCAGATGTTCTTTGGGTATTTCTTACTTCGATTAATTGTTTAGTCGGGTTAATGGCCAAAATAACGATTCCAGCCAAAATAGCAATGGCCGCCACAACCAATAATATTTCTAAAAGCGTAAACCCTTTTTGTTTCTTTTTCATAAACAACTAATTAACACTTACTTCGCCTGGCTTTATTTTACTGCCTTTTAAGGGCAAGGTAAACCAGAAAACAGAACCTTTATTGATTTCACTTTCTAGTCCTGTTTTTCCACCTGAAACCTCAACAATTTGTTTTACTAAATAAAGCCCAAGTCCATTTCCACCCTCCTCAATGTCAATTATGTTTGTAGCCCGATAAAACTTTTCAAAAATTTTTGGTTGTTCTGATTTAGGAATACCATACCCATTATCAATCACTTTCGAAATTATTTTATCTTTTTCAATCTTTATTTGAATTAAAATTTTTCCTTTTTCTGGAGTATATTTAATAGCATTGGTTAAATAATTTTTATAAACTTCTCGAATTAAACGAGGATCAATATTTACTTTTTTTAATCTCGAATCTATTTTTAGCTCTACAGTATGTTTTTTCTCTTTGATTTTATTTTTTAATTCCTTGATTAATTCGGAAACTAAATCTCTTAAATCTGTCGGTTTGGGCTCTACCATAATCCGACCAGATTCAATTCGAGAAATATTCAATAAAGAATTTATCAAGCTTCTCATTCTTTCTGCTGAAATATAAATATCAGAGACATGGCTTTTTTGTTTTTTTCCCAATTCCTTGTCTCCCAGTAAAAGCTCGGACATCCATTTGATTGATGAAACCGGAGTTAAAAGCTGGTGCGTAGCCAAAGATAAAAATTCGGTTTTCATTCTGTCTACTTCTTTTTCTTTATTGGCATTCCGAAAAATAACAATCACTCCTTCCACTTTTTCATCAACAATAATCGGAGAAACCGTGCCTGCAAAAGAAAATCTAGTCCCGTCTTTTTTCAATAAAAAATTATTATCTATTAAAGAAACATTAATAATTTTTTTGCTTAAAATTGCTTGCACGAAAAGTCTTTTTTCTCGGGCAATCAATTTTCCTTTATGATCAACCATTTTAAAATAATCATAATATTTTTTATTAAATAATTCTTTTTTTGAATACCCCACCAAGTCAGAAGCCTGGTCATTGCTATAAATTATTTTTTCATTCTTGTCGCAAGCCACCAATCCCTCTCCAATCCCCAAAAGCAAGGCCTCAACTAAGGATTTTTCTTTTAATAATTGTTTTTGTCTAAGATAAATAACTGTTAATAAAATAATTATTAAACTTGCAACAATTATTGATATTAAACCATAAAATATTTCTCTTTCGTTGAGTTTAGAAAAATAATTAGGGTAAATGATTATTTCCCAATTTTTATCCGCAAAAGAAATAATTTCTCTCGCCTCTTCTCCTGAAAGCAGGGATAAGTATTTTATTGATTCTGAATCTTTAATTTTTTCTTCTTGAAGATTGATAATCCTTTCTCCGTTTAAATCATAAATTACTTCTTTGTTAAAAAGAGCGATAAAATTACTTGTTTTTAAATATCCAGTCATCTGATTCATCCCACTTAAAGGCTCAAAAAGGTCTGAAAGCCTAATAACAGTAGCGACAATGCCTTGATACTCTTCTTGGTTATAAATCGGCGAATATAATAGAATAGCCGGATATCCTCGACCAAGCACGATCGGCTCAGTTACTACCGGTAATTTAGTTTCTTTAGCTTTTAAAATAGGTTCTAGCCGATTAGGGTATTTATTATAATCATAAACTATAATTTTTGAATTATCGGTATCATTAGGATAGACGTAGCGAAGAAAATTATCTTCATCAATCCATTCCATGGTTAAAAATATTCCCAATGGTTTCCGAACCTCAATAGCTGTTTGCGCAAATTTATTAAATTTACTTTCCAAAATTGTTTCGCTACTCAAAAAAAATGCTTTCATGTCCTCTGTGGCAGAGAAAGAATTTTGTAGCCTTCTAGAAATCAAAGTTGTCATTACTTTGGCTTCATTTTTGAAAGTACTTTCAAAAAAACTTTTTTCTAAGCGATAAAAAACAATATTTAAAAAAATAATCAAAACCAAAATCACTATTCCCGGGATAATAATATACGTCCACAAGGACGCTCTTTTTTTGGGATTAAAATTGATTGGTTTGTTCATTAAATAATTTTATTTTTTTAAAATTAAATTTAATTTTTTAAGGTTGGAAAATATCCTCGGGCAAAAAACGAACCTGTTCAACTTCTGAAAATTGTTTAGCGGTTGCCTCTATTTGAAACCAAAGGATTCCTGCTCGACACGATCCTCCGCTTGTTTTTGCATTCGGATCATTAAATTCCAAAGTTAAAATACCGTTTTTCAAAGAAGCTCCTTTTAGAGAAAATCCTAGCAAAGGATATTCTGTGCTAATCCCCTGATTTTTTTCTTGTTCGGTGATTTTTCCAATAAGTAAAAGGTTTATCGTGTCTTGAATCGGAGTTGAAGTTATTGGTATTTCTCTTTTAACCCCTACTAATCCGTCTCGGCTACATTTAATATTTTCATTTTCGTCTTTATCAAGAGAAGAATTATAATAATAAAGACTTATTTCTTTCATTTGTTTTTTTTCCTGGTCTTGTTTAAAAAATAAAATCGGAATCCTTAACTCATCTTCGTTCTCAATCAAGCCAGATGGATTTGATTTTTTTAAAACAATTGTTCCTTTTTGTGTAATTGGAGCTTTAAAATTCAAAACAGCTTCAAAGGGCACAAAATCATTTGTCATCCAGCTATCTTTAGCTTCGGCATAGTGCTCGGCTAAAATATTTCCTTGTTCGTCTAAAATTAAAACCGGAAATGTGGCTTCAAAATACCAGCTTCCTCTGGCTGACCCAATAATTGTCAAAGGGCTTGTTATAATCTGGTTGGACAACACGGAGTCAACAATCAATAAATCTTCTTTTGGGCAAGGAGCAAATTCGCATTTAGGCGGAATCCTGCCCACTGCCGAACCATCAGAACAAAGCTTAGCATCCAGAGTACAAAAAATCGGTTCGTTTTGTTTTGATTGATTAAGAACAATAAAATAATACCACCCGCCAATAATTAGCAATAAAATAATTGAAATTATTATTATTTTTTTCATATCTTTATTTTAACAAAAATTATAAATTTAGCGATGGCTAAGTTTAAATAGAATAAATATACAAAAATCTTTCCCATTCTTCTAGGCACTTTTCTGCCAAATCGATTACATCGATCAAGGTTCCAAACTCTTGCACATCTATTCCAAAACGATTTTCTTTTCGAAAAGGATCATAATATCTAATAATTGAACCCGAAGGTCCTTTTTTATCACTTAAATGATTTTTCGGTTCGTATTGGTCTATTTTTTTATGCTTTTGTTTGTTGGCAATGTCTCGGCAAAGAGACAAGGAAACGCTATTATCAATAAAAATATTTACATCTCTTCTATTATAACGGCTTTCAATCAGCCAATCTTTTAGGTGATAGCATTGGATAAAAAAAGATGTAAACGCATCAATGGCATTTTCAAAGTTATCTTCCGTAGCTATTGAAAAACGTTTAATGTCTTTTTCCAAGCGCTTTATCCGATTTAATTGTTCTTGGTAGGGTAAAATATTTTTCATTAAATTTGAATTTTAATTTTAATCAAGGATTAAAAAATATTTATAGTCTGTTTTTATTAAGGCGAAAAAATAATTTTCTTAATTCTTCAATCATAATAATTGATAAAGTGATAAATATAATCATTAACCAATCAGAAGAATTAAGAGCTGTTGTTCGTAAAATCTTTTGCATAAATGGACAATAAACCGCAAAAATCTGCAAAGCAACAACAATTGCCGTTGCTCCAATTAAAAATTTATTAGAAAAAAGGTTCATTTTAAAAATAGACTTTTCTTCTGATCGACAATTCCAGGCATTAAACCATTGAAAGGCTGCCATCAAAGTTAATGATATTGTTTGAGCCTTGATAATGTCTATTTTATAAAAATCTTTAAAAAGAAAAAGCGTGCCAATAGCCATCGGCAAAGCCATTAAAAATATTCTTTTTAGCATTAATCCATCAACCAAATATTTTTTGGGCTTTTGAAAGCTATCTTTTAATAAACCTGATTCTTTTGGCTCCATGGCCAACGCTACATCTAAAAATCCGTCGGTGACAAGATTAAGCCAAATGATTTGAGCAGCAATCAGTGGAAGAGGATATCCCAAAAACAAGGCTCCCACAATCAACAATGCTTCTCCAAGGCTTGTGGAAAAAAAATATAAAATAACTTTTTTAATGTTTTTATAAATACTTCTCCCCTCTTCAACGGCTGAGATAATACTTCCAAAATTATCATCTAAAAGAATTATATCAGCCGCTTCTTTGGCAACCTCGGTGCCAATATTTCCCATTGCCACACCCAAATCAGCTGCTACTAATGAAGGAGCGTCGTTTACTCCGTCTCCGGTCATGGCAATAATCTGCCCTTGGGCTCGAAAAGCATTCACAATAATTAATTTATGATTTGGATTAACTCTGGCAAAAACAGTGGCTTTAATAATATTTTGAGATAATTCTTTACTGGTCATTTTATCAATATCTTCTCCTACAAGAACATTGTCCCCGTCCTGATAAATTCCAGCTTCTTTGGCGATTGCCACTGCTGTTGTTTTATAATCCCCAGTAATCATTATAACTTTAATTCCAGCTGAAATTGCTTTTTTCATTGCTTCACTAACTTCTGGGCGCAAAGAATCTTTCATGGCATAAAATCCGATAAAATCAAGATTTTCTATTTTTTTATTTAAACTGTCAGTTGATAAATTGTTTTTTTCGGCAAAAGCAATAATACGTAATCCCTGTTCAGATAAATTATTTAAAATTTTTTCAATTTCTTTTTTTTCTTTAATCCCTAAGCTGTGCTTTTTGCCATCACGCCATATTCTTGAGCAAAGATTTAAAATATTTTCCGGTGCTCCAGAAATTGCCAAAGTTTTTTCCTTCTCGTTGCCATAAAGAACTGCTCGATATTTTAATTTGTAATCAAATGGCGTTTCTAAAATTACAGGTTCTTTTTTTTCAATTTTGTCTTTTAAAATTCCTGCTTTTTGAGAAAAAACAAGCATAGCTGCTTCCGTAGGATCCCCGGCAATGCGCCATATTTTTTCTTCTGGCGAAAACATAACTTTGGCCCCCGAACAATAAGCGGCCATTTTTGCTGCCAAAAAAAGATCAGGATCGTTCTTTATTTTCACTTCTTTTTCATTCAAAAAAATTTTTCCTTCAGGCTCGTAACCAACTCCTTCGACTGAAAATATTTTATTGTTAATAAAAATTTTTTGAACAATTAATTCATTTTTCGTAATTGTTCCGGTTTTGTCAACAGCAATAATCTCGGCCTGGCCCAAAGATTCAACTGCTTGTAATTTTTTTACTAAAGCATTTCGTTTGCTCATTCTCCAAACACCTGTCGCCAAAATAAGAGTAATCACAATCGGCAATCCTTCGGGAACAATAGAAACTGCCAAAGAAACAACAATCATAAACATTTCTTTTCCTGATTTTCCGGAAATAACTCCCAAAGAAAACAAGAAAGTGCTAATTCCCATAACCGCAATAATAATAAAATTAGACAGTTCGCGAATATTGGCTTGAAGTGGAATTTCAGTTTTTATTCCAGAAATCTGTTTAGCAATTTTACCAATAACTGTCCCCAAACCAGTTTCAACAACAACTGCTCGGCCATTCCCAAAAACAACATTTGTTCCTTTAAAAACCATATTTTTCTGGTCTCCAATATCCAAACTTTCTGATTTTAAAACCTCGGGGGTTTTAGAAACCGGATTAGATTCTCCGGTCATTGTGGCTTCATCTATCTTTAAATTATTAGAAATTATAATTCTAGCATCAGCTGGAATTTTTTCGCCTTCGTTTAAAATAATAATGTCTCCAAAAACAACTTCCGTATCAGGAATGATTAGTTCTTTTCCTTCTCGCAAAACAGTGGCTTTGGTTGTTACAAATTTATTAAGAGCCAAAAGCGCATTTTTTGCTTTTCCTTCTTGAATGGTTCCAATAATGGCATTAAAAATCAAAACCGCGAAGATAATAAAAGCATCGATTGGCTCATCTATCAAAAATACGATTGCCCCGGCCAAAAAAAGAAGATAAATCAAAGGGCTTTTAAATTGATTCAAAAAAATAACTAATAATGTTTCTGTTTTGCTTTCTGGAAGCTGATTAGGTCCGTATTTTTTAAAACAACGAAGCGCCTCGCTTTCGCTTAGCCCTTTTTCTGTGCTATTCGTAATTTTCAAAACCTCAGAAATTGTTTTTATGTGCCAAATGTTCTTCATTCCCTGATTTTTAATTTATTACTAGGCCCTAATCCAAAACAACCAAATTTTAATCTACCTCGATTATATCAATCTTTTAAAAAAATCGAAAGATATTTTTTTCTCTTTTGTTTACAATCTTGTTTTTCTATTATAAGATAAAAAAAATTAATAATTAAAAAATATGGAAAAAACTATTTATATTATTGGGCATAAATCTCCAGACACAGATACAATCTGCTCAGCTATTGCTTATAGCGAATATCTAAAAACAAAAGGCCAGGAGGCTATTCCAGCCCGATCTGGAGACTTAAACCCGGAAACAAAGTATGTTCTTGATTGTTTCGGATTTGAACCTCCGATTAATCTTGATTCTTTAAAAGAAAAAACTGTTATTTTGGTTGATCACAATGAAAAAAGCCAAAGTCCGGAAGGAATCGAAGGCGCAAAAATAATCGAAGTAATTGATCACCACAAAATAGAATTTTCTTCAGCCGAACCAATCAATTTTCAAACCAAGCCTCTTGGCTCTACTGCCACGCTAATTGCGCAAAAACTTTTAGATGACCAAAATTTTGAAATAACCAAGCCTTTGGCTGGAATTTTAATTTCTGCAATCTTGTCTGACACGGTTATTTTCAAATCAAACACCTCCACTCCTACAGACATTGAATTAGCCAATAAATTAAATGAGATTGCCCAAATCCCAAATTTACAAAATTTTGGATTAGAGATAAAAAAGAAAAAATCAAGCCTAGAAGGATTAACTCCCGAACAAATAATTTACTCGGATTTCAAATCTTTTGAGGTAAATAATCAAAAATTCGCAATCGGCCAAGTTGAAACTGTTGATCTTTCTGAGGCAAAAAAAATAGAAAAAGCTCTTTTTGAAAAAATCAATGAAATCAAAGAAAAAGAAAGCTTTGCTTTTGTCGTCTTGATGCTCACAGATATTATTAACGAAGGCTCGAATCTTTTAATAAGTTCTGGGGCAGATTGCCTGGAAAAAGCATTTAACAAAGAAATAAATGAAAATTCTGTTTATTTAGAAAAAATGATGTCTCGAAAAAAAGATCTTGTGCCCTTAGTTTTAAAAGCCTTAGAAAACAAATAATTTAATCTTTGTTTTTCTTGGTTTGAACTTCAGAAAATTTTGGAATAAACTCTAAAAGAATATTATAAAAAGATTGCATTTGTTTTAAATCAACCCACTCATTTTCCGCATGGATATTGGCACAGTTTATTTTCGTAATTAAAACAGGAATCCCTTTTTCTACAAAAAACCTGGCATCAGAAGCGCCCTCTACTTTTGAATATTCTATTTTTGATTTCAACTCTTTTTCTGCCATTTTTCGATAAGCTTCGATAAATCGGACTGGTTTTTGATTGCAAGCATTGCCATAAGCAAGCATTTTAAAATTCTTGGTAATTGATTTTAGTCCTTTCATTATTTTTTCTCGCTCATAGCTATTAATAAAACGAACATCGAAATAAGCTTCGGCATAATGAGGAACCTTGTTAACAACCTCTCCCCCGTTTATTTTTCCCAAATTAACGGTATTGTCCCAATCTTCTTTTTTTGATTCCGGAATTAAAAGCTCTATTTTGCGATAAATATCAATTATTTTTTCAATTGCATTTTCTCCTAAAAAAGGACGGGACCCATGGCAAGATTTTCCTTTAGTCCAAATTTTAAAATGAAGCAAGCCTTTTTGGCTTAAAACAATATCTTTTAAATTTTTCCCTCCATCAGGAATTATCACAAATTCAGGCTTAAATTGTTTTGCCAAAATCTTTACGCCATATTCTCCTCCAATTTCTTCGTCATTAGTTAGCATTAAGCCAAGCGATGGTTTTTCTTTTTGTTTAGAAAAATATTTCATTATTTCAATCATCACCGCACACCCGGCTTTCATATCTCCAGAGCCTCGACCGTAAAGCTTGTTGCCGATTACTCGTGGGATAAACTGATTTTTTTCTGCCGCAACCACATCTAAGTGCCCATTTAATAAAATCGCTGGAGTTTTTTCTCTTCTTAAAGTAACAACCAGGGAGGGCGATATTTTTGATTTTAATTCTTTGATGTAAACTTTATACCCATCAAATTCTTTTTTGACAAAATCAATAATTTTCTTTTTTTCTTCGTAATTCCCTTGGACTGTCTGAAATTTTATTAAATTTTTTGTTAAAGAAATCAGCTGTTTATTCATAGCTCTATTATATTCCAAATAAATTAAAAAAAGAAGATTAATTTTCTTCTATTTTAAGGGGGCCGATCACTGCATCGCTTGCACCGTGAATCCTAAGATTCGGCCGAGCCAGCCAAATGCCTTCTAGGCATTCATATTTTTTAATAATCGGGTTGTATCCAAAATAAATTCTATGCGTTTTATACAAATTTCGGCCATGCCAAGGCTCAATTAAAGGAGAAACATATTCCTGTAAATACATTTCTTGATAATAATCAAGCGCTTTTTTTATTTGGCTTTTGGTGGAAACTCCAACTCTTTTGTTTTTTAATTCTGGGCTCCAAATTTGAATACCCCGACATTTTGATCCTTTTTTCGGTTTTAAGCAAAAACTTTGCTTCCAAGGCAAATTTTCAAAATCATAACAATTAACAGGTTTCCAAAAATTCATTTTTTCGCCATAACTTTTGTCTCCTTTGTTGACTAAAGAAGAAATCGACCGATTTTGAAAAAAATGAAATTCTTTTTCTTCTGGTTCTGCACGAATTAAAAGCAAACAATCTTCCTTTTTCGCTTCTTCGATTTTAATTACTGGAATCCACAAAAAATCATCGCTTTCTTTCCTGTTAAAAGAAACTACGGATTTAAAATCTGGCCATTTTTCTTTCAAAGAACAAAGCCTTTTTTTAAAATCATTGTTCAAGCAAAACGCGATTCCAATTCCAGCTGGCCTTTCTTCAATTTCATAAACCAAAAGAAGGTTGTCGCGAAAAACGCAATCAAAGCGAACGATTAGCGAAGGAATTTTGTATTTTTTTTGGACCCAAGTTTTTTCTTTAGGAAAAACCTTAATCCATTGGCTTAAAAAATAATTAGCTTGGTCAACTGCTTTTCTTGGCAAAATTTCTTGTTGAGAAGACTTTTCAAATTGCCATTTAAGAGTAAAAAACCTTTCGGAAATCATGCTTTTCACCTACCAAATAATAAGTAAAAGAACTATATTGCCAAATTAGCACAAGCCTTAAAAAAGTCAACAAAAAACTGTTTAAAAAAACAGTTATTTTATTGGTCCTCTTGATTTTCCCGATCTTCTTGAGCGGTTTTAAAAGCAAGGGCCGCTAAATTAGCATATAAAGACAAGGTTCTTAAATCTTTAGCATTAAACTTTTTAGCAAAAAATCTATGCACATAAAGTACGCCACAAATTTTTCCACCAAATTTTATAGGCGCTGCCGCACAAGAAACAATTCTATCTTTAGCTGGGACATCATTCAAAGGGTGTCGGATAGTATTATCAATACAATATTCATTAATGGCATAGGGTTTACCCCCTTGTGCCACTAATCCCCCCAAGCCATGGCTTAGCGGAAGCCTTACTTCTTTGAGCGCTTCGCTTATTTTTCCCACAGAAACAAAATGATATAAATTATTATCTTCGATTAAAGAAATATGGCCAGCATCAACATGGAAAATATCAACCATGCTATTTAAAAGAATTTTTAAATTTTCTTTTAATTCTTTTTGATCAACTACTCCAACAAGGAAATCGTTGATTTTTAAAATCATCTTTTCAAATCTTTTTTTCTTATATGCTGAAACAGCAATCGACATCAATTCAGCATATTGAGGCTTGGGATCACTTCCCTTTTGCAGATAAAAATCCGCTTTATTGTTTAACGCCTCGATAACTATTTCTGTCCGGCTTCGGCTGGTAAAAATAATAAACGGCATTTCCTGAAAAACAGGATGGCTTCTTATTTTTTTTAAAAACTCTATTCCGCTTGTCCCGGGCATATCATTATCAGAAATAATCACATCGATTCTTTCTTGGGATAAAATTTCAAAAGCTTGTTCAACCGAAGAAGCTGTTAAAACCGTAAATTCCGGATCTTTTTCAATAAACATTTGCCCAAGGCTTAAAAGCCCCTTTTCGTCGTCAACATAAAGAAACCGATACCTTTCATGAATCGTCATTTTTACTCCCATCTCTTTTTTAAAAGAGCTTGGGCCAAGTATATATTTTCTTGCCTTCTTTTGTCAATCAAAATTAATTATATGCTTCAAAAACACTCCAAACCAAATAAGCCAAATAAAGGAAAATCAGCCCGATTCCTGCGAATCGACCGATGTGCCACTTTCTAATAATTAAAAATGACAAAATAGAAATCACGGTAGCAAAAAGCAAAATAATGGAACTGGTAAGGTTCTCTGTGGCCACGGAAATAATTGATCCTCGAAAAGTAATAAAAATCCAGGGCAATCCCAAGCCGATTAAAATATCAAAAATATTAGAGCCAATGGCATTGGAAATAGCCATCCCCCCTCTTCCTTGCCGAGCCACAATCACTGAAGACATTAAATCAGGGATACTAGTACCAGCTGCAAGAATTGTTAGTCCAATAATTACCGCTGGAATATGAAGAATACTTGCCATTTGAACTGCACTTTCCACTAAAACCCAGCTTAAGCCGGCAATCACAATAATAGAATTGAAAAAAACCAGCCAATATTTTTTTGGATTTGGAAAAAAACAATCCATTCCTTTTTCAAAAAATGATAAAAAAGAAAGCCAAGTTTTCTTTTTCTTTTCTTTTTTTATTCCTTCTATTAAAATATCGGCTGGATCTTTTTCTTCTTCTTTGTAGGGCATTATTTTCCTCCATTTTACAACCGCCAAAACATATATCCCATAAAGCAGTAAAAAGATAAAAGACTCCCAAAAGGTTATTTTTCCATCCCAAAAAGAACAAATCAATAAAATTATGCTCAAAGAATAAAAAATAAGATCCCTGATTACTGGTTGCCAAGCAATAAAAGCTTTTCGTACCATGGCTGAAGCGCCGATAATAACCAAAATATTAAATATGGCTGAACCAACTATTGTTCCTGCTCCAATTGCTTCATTGCCTGGACGAAAAAGCGCAATAAAAGAAACAAAAAGTTCAGGAGCGCTACTACCAATGGCCATTAAAGTAGCCCCAGCCATATCAGAATTCATTTTTATTCTTTCTGCTATCTTGTCTAATGAGGGCACGAAATAGCGATCGCAAATAACAGCCAAAAAATAAAAAGAAGCCAAAAGCACTAAAAGATAAAATACAAGAATCATATTTTTAATTTAATAATCTTAAAATAATTATAGCAATGTTTTTTATTAATAAAAAGATTTTCTAATAATGTTTTTTGTGTTAAAATATAATTACTTAAATAAATAAAAAAATTTATGATAATAAAATCAATTTACACAATTTTTTTAGCTCTGCTTGTTGTTTTATTTGTTGGCTTGGGTATTGATGCCTTTTATCCTGCTCCTCAATATCCTGAATATCCAATTGAATTACAAAAAATAGGCCCTGATAGCGAAACAGCTGAACAAGAAAAAATAAGAATGGATTATGAACAAAACCAAAAAAAATACGAACAAGAAGAAAGAGCTTATAGTCAAAATGTTTCTATTGTCTCATTATTGGCCTCGATTATTATTTTAATAATAAGCCTTACTCTTTTAAATAAAATAGAAATAATGGCTGATGGAATTCTTTTGGGCGGAGTATTAACTATTATGTATAGTGTTATTCGTGGAGTAATGACGGAAAATTCTCAATTTAGATTTTTAGTGGTCACAATTGGAATTGTTATTGCTTTTATTCTGGGGTATATAAAATTTATTAAACCCAAAAAGCTTAATTAATTATTATTGTTTTCTAAAAAAGCGCCAATGGCGCTTTTTAATTTTAATTAATTTCTTCAGTGCCAAAAGATGATGTTGGTTCGGCAAAAACATATTTTCGAACAAGAATCCAATCCGCGCTTGCCCATCGATCATCGGTATATGATACTATCTCTGCTTCAGAATCAAGCAAAGGAATATGCGTAGAGTTTGTCGCAACAATATTTCCATCTTTTTTAAAAATAACATTAGTTGTTCCGTTTCTCATAATGTCCCACACAAACCACTTATTGCTGTCGCTAGTCCCCAAATTTACTCCTTCATAATTTGAAGCACTATAAGTATAGGCATTAAGCGTGTTCGCCGTGGGATATCCACACAAAAACATTGCGATTGTGTTAAGGCTTCCAGTATCATATCCAAAGCCTTCGGCATTACTCGAAGCTATATAATCGGAAACAATTCCCAAAACACGAATAGCAGTATTTGTTCCAAATTTTGCTTTTGATTGAATTCGTTTATATCCACTTCCAGTAGTGCTGCCAATACTTACCACAGAACCACCTTGAGCAGGCGTTCCGGTTATGTCCCATTTAGTCGCACTGGGAAGTGCATCAAAATGGTCAAAAAACACAAACGTATTATCCCCATTCGAAGCCGTGGTGGCTGAAGCATTGGCATAATACAGATAAAGGGTGTTGTCCCCACTGGCTAAGCTGGGAACCTTTACCCAGACTGTCGCGGTAGTGGAATCTGTTTTTGATTCCAGCCAATAACTAAGTTCCGTAGTGCCGTCAGCCGAAGTGAAGCGGAGATCATCAAAATCAGGTTGCATATCAGAATCATAGGTAATGGTTAGCTTAACTTGATAATCTGTTAAAGCCGAAGCGGAATTGATAGTAATGGGCTGTCTTTTACTATAACCTGGTAATCCTGGTT
>JBAZJL010000009.1:0-35171 GCA_041651335.1 Minisyncoccota bacterium | reverse complement strand
CTCCCCGAGGCTTATCGCAGCTACGCCACGTCCTTCTTCGCTTTTGGTCCCAAGGCATCCACCATATACCCTTAAAAAATTACTTTTGACTAGCAAATAATAACTTTATTCTTCAATATATTTTTTTTATATTACTTCTATTTAATTTTCAAACTGCTTTCCAAATAAAAAAGACGCTTTTCAGCGGCTTCATACAACAGCCAAATCGGCTATCGTTTTAATACCGCTTAAACTTTTTTAATATGTCTTTTTTGTTTATCATTGACAAGTAATAATTTAACCCAGGTAAAAATATTTGTCAATAGGAAAAACGGCTTTATTTTATAATGTTTGGCAAGGGTTTAAGAACTTGGTTTTTTTCCTATTTTAAAAATATATTTTTTAGGTCTTGGCGCCTCTTTTTCCAGTCTGGAATTGCTAAAGAAACCAACGACCAAAAATCAGAAAAATGGTTCATTTCTTTTAAGTGGCAAAGCTCGTGCACAATCACATAATCAACCAAATCTTTTGGCAAATAAATAATTTTATAGTTAAAATTAAGGTTTTTATTTTCCGAACAGCTTCCCCAGCGGATTCTTTGATTTTTTATCGTAATCGTTTGAATAGTAAAATTATAAAAATAATTAAAAAATTTAATCCTTTCTTCAGCCAAAGCCAAAGCTTTTTCTTTATTCAAAAGATAGTCCTGGTGATTGTGTTCTAGTAAAAAATTATTTCTAAAACTCGCGCAATGATTTAATTTGGAAATAATCCAATCGGCTTTTTTCTTTAAAAAATTATTAATCAAAAACAAGGGAAAATATTTAGGCGCGGTTAAAATAATCTGGGCATCTTGCCTGATTGTTAAGCTTAAATTTTTCGCTCGAATATTTTTTCGAAGATTGTAATTTATAATCCTGCCCTTGAGGTTAATTTGCTTTTTCATTGCTCTTATTATAACAAGTAAAATTAACAAATAAAATATTGCCAACTAAAAAATTTTATGCAATTATTTATTTGCCAAAAAACTTGGCTTGTACCTATAAAATCAAAGAGGTTTTAAAGTGTTAACCCCTGATGTAATAAAAGGAAGCGCTGCCCTTGTTTATGAAATCTCTGAAACGAAAAAGCCATTTGCTTTGAAGTTAGAAATGGACAAGGGTCTGATTGCACAAGGCAAAGATTTGTCTTCAGCAATTTTTGTCAGAGAACTGCAAAAAAAACACAACTCGAAAAGTTTTTCCTTGCTAGGAAATGATTGCTTCGGTTTCGATCAAGCATTAAAAAAAATTGAAGAAACCGAAAAAACAATTTCTTATCTTATCGAAATTCCGACTTTGGTAAAAGAGTCATCTCTGCCCTGTATCCATTGCCTTGGAACTGGATGGGATAAATCGCTTGATCAGGAGTGCTTATGGTGCCACGGTAAAAAAAAGCACACCGAATACAACTGGAAGCCATTTTTTGCTATCAGCGCCAGCTTGCAAATTTTTTGTTTTCTGGCAGAAACATCCAATCGAACAAGAATAAGCGATAAGTGCCAACTACTTACTTTTCAAAATTTTTGCGGGGACTCGATAAACGGCTTCCCCCTCTTTGGCTCATACGGTTATGATTTTTGTAAATGGCTAAACTCTTTTTCTGATCATTATTGTTTTGAAACGGTCAGAGAAAAAATGGCCAAAACATACGAGCACATTTTTAAACAAAAAAAGGATTGGTGGCATTTTAATACCTATGTCGAAGAAAATGCCTGGCTAATTATTAATTGCCCCGGAGACGCCAGCGGTCTTCATCCGGTTGGATACGGATGGGATCAAAATAAACACCAGGGGCAACAATATTCTTGCCACAATCTTGACTCTCCGATTCAGCAATTAATGTTGCTGACTGCTCTGGCTGTTTTGTCTGACTCAGCCAGAAAATCAATCAATAAAAAATAATCTGCCCATTGGCAGACTTTTTTTATTTTTTTATTGACTTATCGTGGGGGTTGAATTTCTTCCATTTCCACTAAAACATCGTGATACTCATCTAGATTTTCCAAAACCATTCCTGCGCCTCGAGCCACAGCAGTCATCGGATCTTCCATAACATAGCAAGGAATTTTTGTTTCTTTGGTAATTAATTTGTCTAAGCCTCGAAGCAAAGCTCCTCCCCCAGCCAAGACAATTCCTTTTTTCATAATATCAGATAAAAGCTCAGGAGGAGTTATTTCAATGGTATTTTTAATCTCTGTAACAATTTGATTAGTTGATCTTTCCATGGCCTTTTTAACGTCATTTTGAGAAATCACTATTTCTTCCGGCAAACCAGTAACCAGATTACGACCACGCATCGGCATTTCTTTAAGTTCACTTTTTAAGGGTTCATTTTCAAAATAAACAACTCCGATTCCGATTTTAATTCTTTCCGCGGTTCTTACACCAATCAATAATTTATATCTTTCTTGGGCATATTGAATAATGTCTTGATTCAACCTATCCCCAGCAATTCTTAAACTTTTTGAAACAACAATGCCACCCAAAGAAATTACTGCTACTTCGGTGGTTCCCCCGCCAATATCAACAATAAAATTTCCCGCTGCTTCATGCACGGCCATTCTAGCACCAATAGTGGCCGCCATTGGCTCGTCAATTAAAAAAACTTCACGAGCTCCGGCTGATTTGGTAGCATCGATTACTGCTTTCTTTTCTACTTCTGTTACCCCTGAAGGAATACCAACAATTACTCGAGGCTTTAATAAAGTAAATTTATCTTCTTTGGCTCGCTCGATCAAATAGCGAAGCATTTGTTCGGTAACTTCAAAATCAGATATTACTCCAGAAACCAGGGGCCGAATCGCTACGATATGGCTAGGAGTTTTCCCAACCATTTTTTCCGCTTCTCGGCCAATAGCCAAAACCTGATTGGTTTTTTTGTTCAAGGCCACAACTGATGGCTCAGATAAAATAATCCCCCGGCCTTTAACGTAAACCAAGCAATTGGCTGTTCCCAAATCAATGGCAATGTCTTGGGATAAACTAGAAAAAAAATTATTCAGAAAATTGTTCGACATATTTAATAAGATCGGTTATTTTGATTAAACAAACTTCGGAAGACTCTCTTTTTTTGAATTCCACACTGTTTTTTGCTAAGGTTTTTTTACTGATTACCAACCGAATTGGAATTCCTAATAAATCGCTATCATTTAATTTCTCGCCAGCAGTTTTTTCATCTCTATTGTCGTATAATACTTCAAAATTTTTATTTTGTAAAATCTGATAAATTTCTTCAGCTTTTAGCTTAACTGATTCATCGTTACCACCAATCTCCAATAAATGAATCTGAAAAGGAGCAATATTTTTTGGCCAAATAATTCCATGATTATCATTTGAAGATTCAACAATTGTTCCCATTAATCGGCTAATCCCAATTCCATAGCAACCCATTAAAACAGAATTTCCTTTTTCATCTTTTAATCCTATTGGCAAGGAATAGCGATCAAATAATTTGAAAATATTTCCCACTTCAATAGATTTTTTTTGAACAAAACTAGTATTTCCGCAATTCTGACATTTTGAGTCTTTTACTTCTTTATTAATTCCCAGTCCGCAATTATTGCAAATATAAATATTATCTTCTCCAGCTTCGGTTATAGCCTGAAATTCATGAGAATATTCTTTAGTAAATTCTCCACCCGAAGCAATCGTTAAATAAGTTTCTTTTAATCCGCAACGTTCATAAACTTTGAAATAGGCCTGTTTTACTTTTTCATAATAATCATTAAGGTCTTCTGTAGTTTGATGAAAAGAATACATATCTTTCATAATAAATTCTTTTCCTCGCAAAAGCCCTGATTTAGCTCGAGGCTCGTTTCGAAATTTATTTTGAATCTGATAAACCGAACAAGGCAAATCTTTATAAGACAAAATGTGCTTAATCATCAGCGGAGTAACTATTTCTTCGTGTGTCCAGCCTAAAACAAAATCTTCATCTTTTATTTTATAAGATTCAGCTACATCAAATCTTTTGGTTTTTTCCCAATTTTCTTTGGGCGTTAAAGCGGGCATTAAAATTTCCTGACTTCCCAAAACATTCATTTCTTCTCGAATAATATTTTTAATTTTTTTAATTACGCGAAGGCCCAAAGGCAAATAGGTATAAACTCCACTGGCTAATTTATCAACAAAACCAGCACGCAACAACAATTCGGCATTTAAACTTTTTTCGTCTTTAGGAGAATCTCTTAATGTTTTTACAAATAAATCTGTTTGTTTCATAATTTAAAAATTATATCTTTAAATTGAAAAAAGTCTTTAAAAGTAATTACCACGGCTAAAGCAATCAAAACCATCATTCCAAAAAATTCAATTTTCATTTGTAATTCTTTGTTAAAAACTTTTTTGTTAATTGCTTCTAGACCTAAAAAAATTGTTTTTGCTCCATCCATTGCTGGGATGGGAATTAAGTTGCTCACGCCAAGAGCCACAGAAAGCAAGGCAATTAAGTTTATCAACGGCACTAGGCCCTGCTGGCTAACTACTTTAGTGATGGCAAAAATTCCAACCGGCCCGCTCATAGATTGAGCCAAGGGATCCATTGTTTTTTGATCAATAGACTGGCCGATTAAAGATCCAATCGCCACCACAGAATAATGAACAAAATTATAAGAATGGCTAAACCCGCAAAAAACCTTATCCCAAAAAGTTTTATATTCCAAATAAGACATTTCGCCCAAAGCTACTCCGACAATTCCCCGGCTTGAACCTTCTAAAACAGGTGCTATTTCCGCTGTTCTTTTTTCATTCGTCTGATGATCAATTAAAGATAGCGTAATTTTATTTTTTTCTTGATCAAGTAAATTAACAAATTCATCAATACTATTGATTGATTGGTTGTTAGCGCTTAAAACAATATCTCCTGATTTTATTCCTGATTTTTCCGCTAAAGAATCTTTAACCACATTAATAATAATTGGGTGGTTTGTTTGGGTCCCCAAAGGAAAATGATAATTTTCCAAAATCATATTTTGCGACATTTTAAATCCTGAACCAATTATCAAAAAATAAAATAAAAATGCGGCAAAAATTATATTCATTATTACTCCTCCCAAACAAATTAAGGCTTTAGCCCAATAATTTTTATTTTCATAAGCATAAGGGGCTTTATCTTTTTCCGGGTCATTTTCATCCATTCCATAAATTTTATTATATCCGCCAAAAGGCAAGGCTCCCAAAAAATATTCTGTTTCTCCTATTTTTCTTTTCCAAATTTTCGGGGGAAAACCAATCCCAAATTCTTCTACTTTTACTTTGGTGAGCTTGGCACCCAAAAAATGCCCAAACTCGTGAACAAAAACAACTATGCTTAAAACCAATATAAAAATTAAAATGTCAAAAATTATCATAAATTAAGATTGAACTTCTGATTTTTTCCTTTCAATGTATTCGTCTATTTTTTTATTATATTTATCCACTGATTCTTGAAGCTTGTCTTTGGCTCGAAATTTATCATCTTCTCTAATTAACCCCTCTCTGGTTTTGTCTTGAATTTCCGACCAAGCTTCATCTCGAAACTTTCGTATAGTTTTCTTGGCTGATTCTTCGGTTTGAATAATAACTTTTATCAACTCTTTTCTTAATTCTTCGGACATTGGCGGAATATTGATAATAATATTTCCGCCTTCTGTGATTGGAGAAAACCCAGAAGCTTCTCGCATTACTGCTTTTTCAATAGCTTCGATATAAGATCTGTCCCAAGGCTGAATCATTAATTGCTTAGCAGAAAGAATAGAAATGGCTGCTAATTGCTTAATGGGCATCATTTCCCCAAAACAATCTGCTTTTATATCTTCGATTAAGGCTGGAGTCGCTCGTCCGGTTCTAACAGAGGCCATTTTTTTTTGAACAAAATCAACTGTTTTTTCTAATTCTGGTTCAATGTTTTTAATAATATCCTCGTAAAGCATATTTTTATATTATTAATTATTTGATTATTATTTTTTATTTATTATTTTCTTTTTTTTCTTTGCTTAATAAATTATCAATGCGGTGCAAGTCTCTTGGAAACAAAGTGGCTTCTCTGATGTTTTCCGCATTAACAAGCTTGGCCGTAATCCTTTCTAGTCCAATTGCTAGGCCACCATGAGGAGGCATTCCATATTTAAAAGCCTGCAAATAATAAGAAAATTTTTCTGGATCAAGATTTTTATTTTTAATCGCTGTGATTAATTTATCATAATCGTGCACTCGCTGCCCCCCCGTAGTAATTTCAATTCCCCGAAAAAGCAAATCAAAACTTTTTGTCATTCCTGGGTCGTTTTCATCTTCATAAGTATACATCGGTCTTTTACTTAAAGGATAATGGGTAATAAAAATAAATTCGCTATCCAGATTTTTTTTTGCGTATTCACAAAGCCAACGTTCATGGGCTGGTTCAAGATCCGGTTCATTGGTGCAATCTTCTCCGGTTTCTTTTTTAATTAATTCTTGAGCCTCGCGTAATTTCAAAAAAGGAATTTTTTCGGAAACAATCGGAAGAGAAGCGTTTAATAAAGCAAAATCCGAAGTATTGTTTTCTTGTAAATCTTTCATAATTTTAATCAACAATTTTGTTTCCAATTCCATTAATTCTAAATGATCTTCAATAAATCCTATTTCTAAATCTAAGCTAGTATATTCATTAATGTGCCTGGTGGTACTATGAGGTTCGGCCCGATAAACATTGCCAATTGCAAAAACACGCTCAAATACCCCCACCATAATTTGCTTATAAAATTGAGGACTTTGGGCTAGATGCGCCAAATGACCAAAATATTCCAAAGAAAAAGAATTTGCTCCTCCTTCCGCATCTTCACCAATAATTTTTGGAGCTTGAATTTCTAAAAAACCTTCTTGATTTAAAAATTCTCGAAATGATTTTGCAATCTGCGCCTGAATTCTAAAAATCGCTTTCGCTTTTTCCGTTCTTAAGGTAAAGGGCAAATAATCAAGATATGTTTCCAGGCTGATTTCTGCTGTTTGTTTTTCAAAAGGAAGCTCACTAGCTTGGCCCAATATTTCCGCATCCAAAGCTTCTATTTCTAAATCTCCGTTTAAAATATTTGGATTAATTGTTTGTTCGCTGCGACTTTTAACTAGGGCTTTTATTTTCAAATTCCATTCTGGTTTGGCTGGATCCAAAAGATTATAAACAGCTTCATTTTTTTTGTTAACCACCATTTGAACAATTCCCGTATGATCGCGAAGGTCAATAAAAATCAGTTTTCCATGATCACGCCTTAAATCAACTGCTCCGGCGACAATCACTTCTTTACTAATATAATTTTTTAAGTCTTTAATTAAAATTCTATTTTTCATAATATTTTACAAATTCAATAAAAAGTTTTCTAGGGCCAATCTTTTGTTTACGTTTGTAGCGCTAATTAAATATTTTAATTTTTCTATACTCTTCACAATATTTTTTAAATCAGTTACAGACCGGGCGGGAAATTTACTTTTCTTACTAAATATTTTAATAAGCATTTCCCGGCGGAAAAATCTTTCCCAAATTTCCATTTTTTGCATCAAGGCTTCAGTGGTTTCAGCATCGTCAACAATTTTTTTCGCGTAATTAAACCGATCGCTAAATTCTGCGCAACAAAGGGCTTCAATTTCGTCTAAATTTTTCAAAAATTCTTTTTTTAGTTCTGGATTCTGATAAAAATCAATTGCTCGCCCGATTTGGCCAAAACTTAAAATAGTTATTTCTTTGGCTGTTTCTTCCGAAGCACCCAAGGAAATCAAATATTTTTCAATATCTTGTTTAGCCACAGCGCCAAATTTCAAATTTTGCGCTCGTGAACGAATAGTTGGAAGCAACATCTCTGGATGGGCGGTAATTAAAATAAGAACAGTTTTCCCTTTCGGCTCTTCCAATGTTTTTAAAAGTGCATTCTGGGCATATAAATTCATTAAATGGGCCTGGTCGATTATTCCTATTTTATAATAATTGTCATAAGATTTTAAAGAAAGTTTTTCGGTTAAATTCCAAATCTGGTCTATTTTTATTTCTTTCCCATCTTCTTCCGAGGTAATATAAGCTAAATCTGGAAAAACTAAATCGTTGATTGCTCGGCAGGGATAGCAATTATCACAAATATTATTGGTTAAATTTTTATTCTGGCAAAAAATTGATTTAACAAACTCTAAGGCAATAGTTTTTTTCCCTATTTTTTCCGGTCCAGAAAAAATTAAAGCATGCGGAATATTTCCAGATTTTACTAGGGCGCTTAAAAATTTTTTCTGCTGATCATGGCCGATAACTTTCATTTTAATTTTTTATTCTTTTAATGTCTGCTCCTAAGTCCTGTAATCTTTCTTCTAATTTTTCATAACCCCGATCAACTTGATAAATATTACGGATAATGGTTTGGCCTTTCGCAATCAATCCAGCAATAATCAAAGCTGCTCCGCCTCGCAAATCAAACGATCCAAGATCAGCGCCATACAATCTGGTAATACCGTTAATAGTTGCCCGATGCGGATCGGAAAAAAATACATCCGCGCCCATTTTGGTCAAACCTTCCATATATTTTAATCTTCCTTCGTAAAGCGGATCATGAATCAAGGTAACCCCCTTGGTTTGCGTGGCCAAAACCCCTAAAACCGAAAGTAAATCAGATGGAAACCCAGGATAAGGCAAGCTTTGCATTTTTCTGATTTTAATATCTTTTGAAACCAAAACTCGGACATCAACCAAATTTTTATTTTTCTTTTTTATTATTTCAAATTTTGCTCCACAATCTTCCAGCTTCTTTAAAACAAATTCCAAAAAAGGATATTCTATATTTCTGACTAAAATTTCACTTTTAGTGGCCAGGGCCATAATAATAAATGTTCCAGCTTCAATCGGATCATACATTAAAAAATGATGAAACCCTTTTAGTTTTTTTGTTCCTTTAATTTTAATAGTGTGGTGGCCTGCTCCCAAAATCTTCACGCCCATTTTTTTTAAAACCTTAGATAGCTCTTGATTTTGATAGTCTCCATCAGCCACTTTCATAGTTACTTCTTCATTTAATAGTCCGGAAAAAAGCATAACGTTAGCTGTGGCTGTTACTGAAAGCTCATCCATTATTACCATATTGTCTTTTAATTTTTCTGGAGCGATTAAAAGAAATCCTTTTTTAGTTTTTTTTATTTTCACTCCCATTTGCGAAAAAGCATCTAAGTGGGTATCAATTGGACGAGCGCCGATAATACATCCTCCGGGCTGAGGAAGATTAGCTTTTCCAAACCTCGCCAAAAGAGCGCCATACAAAAGCACTGACCCTCGAAAACGTAAAACCAGCTTAGAATCTATTTTCGAAGGATTGATATTTTTAGTGTTTATTTTTATTTTCTTTTTGCCAACCCATTCCACTTTAGCGTTCATACTTTTAAAAATTTCTAAAAGCCGGCACACATCTTCAATCACAGGCACATTATCAATAATACAATCTTCTTCGGTCAACAAGGTTGAAATTATTACAGGAAAAGCAGCGTTTTTTGCTCCGCTCACACTAATTTCTCCAGTTAATTTTTTTCCTCCGTTTATTGCAAAACTTTCTTCTGCCATAAAATAATTATAATTATTTTTTTGTCATTACGCTTTTTTTATAAATATCCAGATTATCTAAAACTGCGCCTGTTCCTTTGGCCACACAAATCAATGGATCGTCGGCAATAAAACAAGGCACGCCCGTAGATTGAGAAATTAAAGCAGCAATATTTCGCAAACAAGCCCCGCCTCCGGCAACAACCATCCCTTTATCCATAATATCAGCTGATAATTCTGGCGGAGTTTCTCTTAAAACATTTTTAATGCATTGAATTATTTCTTTTAATGGATCGGCAATCGCCAGGCAAATTTCATTAGAGCTTACTTTAATTGTTTTAGGTAATCCCAAAATTAAATCCCTACCCCTGATTTCCATATGCTTTGGATCTTTTTCTGGCAAAGCAGTGCCTATTTTTATTTTTACATCTTCTGCTGTCTGCTCTCCAATGGCCAAGTTATATTTTTCTTTTATGAATTCGGAAACTGCAATATCAAGCTTATCTCCAGCCACCCTTAATGACTGGGAATAAACAATTCCCCCCAAAGAAATAACTGCTACTTCGGTTGTCCCCCCGCCAATATCAACAATTAAATGACCAGAAGAAGAATTAATCGGTATTCCTGCGCCAATTGCAGAAAGAATCGGTTCGTTAGCTAAAAAAACATCCTTAGCTCCAGCCAAAATCCCAGATTCAATTACTGCTCTTTTTTCTGTAGAAGAAATCCCGGCTGGCACGCCAATTAATAATTCTGGTTTAAAAAACCGAAATAATCCCCGATTAACAGAATTGATAAAATGTTTTAAAATCGCCTGAGTAGTTCGATAGTCAGCGATAACGCCTTCGCGAAGAGGACGATAAACTCTGATATTGTCAGGGGTTCGTCCGATCATTTCTTTTGCTGCTGCTCCTACGGCCAAAACCTTGTTATCTATCAAAGAAACAGCCACAACCGTGGGCTCGTTTAAAACTACTCCTTTATCGGTGACAAAAACCAATGAATTTTTTGTTCCTAAATCTATTCCAATTTTCATATATTTTTTTAAAAACTATTTGTGAATTCATTTTAGCCAATAAATCACGACTTGGCAACCCCGAGCAAAAATTCAAAAATTGAAGTTTTTTTAAAAAACATATCTGGTTTTTTAATTATTTTTAAGCTAAAATACAGGAAACTTAAAAATATTCAAAAATGAACAAAAAAATAAGAACTATTTTCTTCTTTGCTTTATTATTAATTTTTCTTGCTATCACGCCTTTGATTATTTTTTATTCTCAAGGTTATCGTTTTGATTGGAAACAATGGAAAGTTTTGGAAACCGGAGGGATTTATTTAAAAACTTCTGTTCCCGGGGCTAATGTTTATATTGATAATAAATTTAGCAATCGCACCGGACAGATTTTAACTTATGATTTTTTAACTCAAAATCTTTTGCCCATTAAACATAATATCAAAGTAGAAAAACCCGGATATTCTTCTTGGGAAAAAAATCTTTTAATTCAGGAAAAAATGGTGACCCAGGCCTATATCGTTCTTTTTCCAGAAAAAATAGAGCTTTCTTCTTTGGCAGAAAATATTTCTCAAATTTATAATTTTCCAAACCAAGATAGAATAATTATTGTTGATGAATCCAATCAATTATATTACTACGGATCTGAAAAAAAGACCTTGCTTCTTGGCCTTGTAGCAAAAAATCTTGGCGAAATCCAAGATATTATTATGTCTCCTGATGGAAGCAAAATAATTGTTAAGAATCTTAACGTAAAAACAAAGAAAATAAAATTCTATACTTTAGCCACAGACAGAGAAACATTAACTTTAACAGAAATAAAAAATCTAAACGAAAATGTAGATAAAATTTTATTTTATTCTAATAATACGATTTACTTTACTGTCACAGAAAAATTATACAAACAATCTTTAGATGCGCAAAAACAATCCCTCGTTACTCCAGAAGAAATTAATGATTTTTATCTAGACGGAGACAGCCTTTATTATTTACAAAAAGGAAATATTATCCGCCAAAACTTGATTACCAGCAATTCGGAATATCTTACAAAATATTCCGACCCCTTTAATGAAAAGACTGATTTTCAAATATTTGTTTATTGGGATAAAATTTTTATTATTGAAAATAAAACAAATTTATTTTTAATGGATTCGGAAACAAAAATTCTTAAGCCTCTAATTTCTTCAGAAACAGAGATAAAACACACGGAATTTTTTGATAAAATAATATTTTATAATTCTGATAACGCTTGGCTGTTTTTCTTAAAAGAATATCAAAGCCCATTCTTTGTTAAGGCCGAATCTTTGATTTCTTTATTTAAAGACAAAAAAATAAATGCTCTTACTTGGCTGGGCGGAGACCATTTTATTTTTTTAAACGAGGAAAATAAGCCTATAATCAGCGAACTGGATAACCGCGACAAGATAAACTCTTTCTTTGTTTCAACTGATCCCTGTTCTCAAGTTTGGTTTAATCAACAAGAAAAAAAGCTTTACCTTGTTTCCAATAAAAACCTTCTTGTTTCGTTAAAATTAATCCCTTAAAATAGCAAAACCAAGGTTTTTCCTTGGTTATAACTTTTCCTTGTACTCTGCTCGCCAGTTTGTGAAGCCATAAATAATTATGGTTCCATTGCCTTTGTCGTAAATGTCGACCAAATCTTTGATTTTTTTAATTTCTCCGTCTTTGGTTTTCACAGTGAATTCCAGGCTTTTGCGAGAAGAATTAATTCGTAATTCTTCTAAGGTAGGTCCTCTAATGATTTTGACAAATTCCATTTTGTACCTCGGTGCTGATTATTAATTAATCATTTTATTCTGAAAATGTCAATTAATAATTTAAATCCCCGTTTAAAAAACGAGGATATTTTATTTCCAGGCCAGTTCTAGCTGGTTTCCGGAAAAAAGGAATCAAGATAAAGTTCCAAAAATTTTCGATCCTTGCTTTGCGGAAAGATTGGAATGATTTCCCTCTTTTTTCCATGAAAAAGAGGTTTTTTCTTGATTTCAGGAATTTCTTTTTGAGCCCTTGGTTTTGGCCGGGAGGAACGTCTTTCTTGAGGTTCAATTTTTTGGTTTTCCTGATTTTTTAAAATTGGATTCTCTGACTTTTGAAGCAGAGAAGGAAAAATCTTGATCGCCGAAAGATAGGACCTCCTTGATTCGCGATAGAGCTCTTCAATGGTTGTTTTCGAATTGCGTTTCTTCATTTCTCTTTCCAGGCTCAAATCAATCCTCACGGAATATAATCCAATAGAATTGACTGTTCTGTTCAAAATTTCCAGAGCAAGCATTTTTCTAATTTCATTCTGGCTGGTGTTAAGAACAGAAGCTGCCCGAGCAATACTAATCGAATAGACTGTAATCATTTTTTCCCTCAACAAATATTCTGTTTTCAATTTACAAAATAAATCATCGCAAAGCGACATTTCTATATATAAACTACTTTGCATAATTTGTCAAAATATAAAAATAAAATTCTTCCTTATCTTCTTCGATTTTTAAAATATTAAAAAGAGCTATTGGCTCTTTTAAAGATAAATTATTTTTTGGAAATTTCTGGAAAATGAACCCGCTCAATCAAAGTAACCCTGGTTTGACGATATTCCGCCATAAAGCTTCTCAAGCTATCAATAGTGATAAAAGCTTCTTTTCTTTGATTGTCAAGACCTAATTTATTGTCAGAAATTTCTACTGTCTGAAGTTTTTTGTCATCAATCCAGCGCCTTACTGTAAGTAAGGAAACATCAGCCGCTAAAGCGAGATCCTTTAAAGAGCAAACTTTTTGATCATTGGTTTCACCTTTTCTGGCTTTAACAGTGATAACTTTATTGATTTCCAGTGGAATTTCTTGTTCGACATTTACAACAGCGTCAATGCTGGGCCTTGGTTCAAATTTTTCATAAGAATCAAGGCAATGATTTTGTTTTTGCAAATCAGTATTGTTTTTTTCGTGTGATTCTTCTGCTTGAGTTTTATTTTTTTCAACTAGGCCTGAATTAGGAATAAGCTGATTGGCTTGGGAATTTTTTTTCCTGTAATCTTCTAATCCATTTGGATCAACATAACATCCTCGAGCATGAGTAACTCCAGGCAATTCTCCCTGGATAATAAGATCTTTCACTTGACCAGGAAAAAGATTAAGAATTTTTGCCGCTTCTTTTCCGGTAATCAATCCTTTGGCTTTTTTCAACTTTCTTTCATCATCTTGTTTTGAAAAAGTCCGTGGTTTTATTTGCAAAGCATCTGTCGGATCGGGAGCAGGTTGTTTTTTGTGATCAATGATTGAATTAATTATTTTTAAAAAAATATTCAAATCATCAGAATGAATAATCGGGCCGCGTTTATTGTGAAAAGCAGCCGGCAATCCTTCGATTAAAGCCTGTACCATACTTTCATCGCAAGATAGTTTTTGGGCCACATCGCTTAATGTCAGCCATTTTTCTTGTTCCATAAAAACCTCCATTTTAATTTTCAACGAGCAAGATTAGCTCATTTGTTGCTAACCTAAAAGCAACTAGTTTTATCCTATGATAAGGGCAACGATTTGTCAAAAATAAAATTGACTGTTCTGTTTTCTTGTGTTATTTTTATTTCAGTAGGAGGCGTAATCTTGGAACAAGAAAGAATCAAAGAAATAGCTTTGGCTATTTTCGAAAAACACCATGCTGTTGTCTCGGCTATGCCTATGACTAGGCTGTTTGAGCTTCTCGAACAAGAAAAAGCTTTTGATTATCTTATTCTTCCCAGGTTTAAAATTAAATTTTTCTTTCAGCTGGTTGACAATCACTTAAAAGGTCAAAAATCCATGGAATTATATCTTTTAGAAAAAGCTCCTTTGGTTTGGTCAGCCTATTTAAACAAAAAATCTCGCACCAAAGAAATTATGGGCGAGATTAAAGAAATTTCACAATTTACTGGAATCAGCGAGCAAGAAATTTGCGAATTTTTCAAAACCGTAAAGAAGATAAAAATATAAAATATCTTCTTTTTTTATTAAAAATTATTTAATAATCGGCAATTCCTCGTGATTAATAAAATCATAACATCCAATCGTGCATTTTTTTTCTAAACAAATAGCTTTGGCTGGGCATTTGGATAGAAGGGCATAATCCCCAACCTTGTCCGAACAATCGCTATTTTTTTCACACGCATAATCTGTTTTTTCAAAAATTTCGAAAAAAGCTTTTGTTTGAAAATATTTTTCTGCCTGGCTAATGATTATATCTTGCAAGTCAATTTTATCAAATCGCATTTTTTCGATAATTTCCGCTGGGAAAATCTCTCTTAAGGTTTTGTCGTATAGCGAGCCGTCTGACGGAATAAACATTTCAAAATAATTATCTTTTTTAACCAATTTTACTGGGATAGAAATTCCACTATCTTGAATTAATCTTGGATCAATTGTTTTTATTTCGCAATTCTCGCATTTTTGATAAACAAAACATTGATTGCCTGTTTCGCTATCGGGACAAATTGTTTCCTTGTTGTGAACATAAAAGCTTTCGCATAATACTTTTAAATAAATTTCATTTTCTGTTTCGCCCAGATGTTCGTAAGCGCAAAAAATTTGAGCATTAGAATTATTTTTCCAAGCTAAATTTTGTTTCAAAAAATCAATAATTTTAATATCAAAATCATTATTTAATTCTTCGACTGGTTTATTGTTTTCAATTAGTTTTGTTTGGTTTGCTGTTAATTGATTAAAAAACCAATAACTGCCTGTTCCTAAAATTAAAATCAAGCAAATAATTAAAACAACTAAACTATTTTTTTTATTTTCCATTATAATTATATAAGTTTATGCTTTAATTTTATCAGGTTAACAGTTGCAGTCAACTGTCAACACGCCCATAAACAAAAATCGCTAAATATAGCGATTTTTGTTATAACTTTATAGATATTTTTAACGTTTGCTCCATTGGGGGGCTCTTCGCGCTCTTTTTAATCCAAATTTCTTTCTTTCTTTCATTCGAGAATCTCTGGTTAAAAAGCCTGCTTTTCTTAAACGTTTACGATATTCTGGATTAAAAACAACCAAAGCTCTGGTAATTCCGTGGCGAACTGCTTCGGCCTGAGAATTCATTCCTCCGCCCTTAACAATCACGGTAATCCGGAATCGGCCAGTTGATTTCATTCGATCTAAAGAATAACCTACGGTTTTTTGCAAAACCAAAGTTTTAAAATATTCGGAAATATCTTTACCGTTTACAGTAATGGTTTTATCTCCTTTGGTGTATAGTCTTACTCGAGCTACAGCTGTTTTTCTTCTTCCTGTGGCTTCAAAATATTGATTACTATTTTCATCATATTTTGATTCATCAAAAACAAAATCATCGTCATCCCTTTTTTCTTCTATCAATTCTGGCATTTCTAATTTAGGCAAAGTTTTTTCTTCGATTTTTAATTCTTCTTTTGCCTTAACCTGCTTAACTGTCTTTACTTTAGAAGAAGGTTTCTTTGCCACCTCAGTTTCTTTTTTCTTGGTTGCTGTTTTTTTAACTGCCGGCTCTTTTTTAGTTGTCTTTTTTTCTGTTTTTTTCTCAGCCATATTATTCAAACTTTAAACGTTTTAACTGCTTATCTCTTAATCGATTTTTTGTGAGCATTCCGGAAACCGCTTTTCTTAAAATATCTGCTGGTTTTTTTTCAAAAATAGTTTTCATCAAAATGTGTTTGTCTCTTCCAAGATATCCAGTGTGGTGAAAATATTCTTTTTGCTCCATCTTTTTGCCCGTAACTTTTATCTTGCTAACATTTTTAACAATCACATAATTATTCGAATCTTTATTCGGCATAAAATCAGGCTTATTTTTGCCCCTTAAAATAGCGACTATTTCTGATGCTAATCTGCCTAAAACTTTTCCTTCGGCATCAATAGTATATATTTCTTTTTTAATCTTTGCTTTTTCCATAATATTTATTAAACTAATTCTATTATTGCCATTTCTGAGCTGTCTGATTTTCGACGGCCAAGCTTAATCACTCTGGTATATCCCCCTTTTCTTTCTTTGTATTTTGGTCCAATTTCTTCAATTAATTTTTTAACTGTTTTTGCAGAAAAATACTGAGCTAAATGCCTAGTGGCAGCTAAATTTCCCACCTTTGATCTGGTAATCTTTTTTTCAATAAAAGGGGCCAATTCTTTTGCTTTAGCTTCGGTCGTGCTGATTTTTCCTTTCAAAATAAGAGAGGTAGCTAGTGTTTTTAACAAAGCTTTTCTCTGTCCAGATTCTCTATGTAATTTTCTTCCTTTTTGTAGCTTTTTCATATAATCTTAATAAAACTATTTTGCTTTCTTTTTTGAAGCAGTCTTTTTTGTCTTTTTTGGTTTTTCTTCAGACGATTCTTTGATTTCTTCGGGCTCGTCTATTTTTTTATCTTTTTTTAATTGATCAAATCCCATTTCTTTATATAAAAAAGTAAAATGATCAATAATTATTTTCAATGATTCGGCCAAAGCATCCTCGGGAGTAATCGTCCCATCTGTTTCCACTTCTAAAATAACTTTATCAAAATCAGTTTTCTTTCCAACTCTCATATTTTCAACAACATAGTTCACTTTTTTGATTGGAGTAAAAATAGCATCCAAACCAACTACGCCAATATCTTTTTTTTCTTTTTCTGAATCGTGAACACGATAACCAACACCTTTCTCTATCTTGATTTCTATTTCTAATTCTGTATTTTTATTGGTAATAGTGGCAATATGAGCTTCGGGATTGGCTAGCATAAATTCTGGATTTTTAGCAAAATCTTTACCAGTAATTTTACCTTCTCCTTTTTTTGTTAAAATTGCAATTTGAGGCTCGTCTCCATAAACCTTAAACCTTAATTGTTTTAAGTTCATCAAAATATGCAAAACATCTTCTTTCACTCCTTCGATTGTCGCAAATTCATGAGGAGCATTTTTAATTTTTACTTCCGTAACAGCGGCTCCATTTAAAGATGACAAAAGCACGCGCCTTAAAGCGTTGCCAATAGTTACTCCGTATCCAGGAGACAATGACTCTATTTCAAAAATAACGGCATTATCGCTTATTTTTTTGCTTTTAATTGATGTTGGCAATGGAATCATAATGATGATTTATTTTATTTATGATTTTCTATTTATGAAAATTATTATCTTGAATAGTGTTCAAAGATAACCGCTATTTCTGCCGGCAATTGAATATCGCCCAAAATAGGTTTTTTAATAACCTTTCCCTCAATTTTTTCTTTATCAAAAGAAAGCCAAGCTGGTAAGGTGTTTTTTTTCATTTTTTCACTAATATCTTTAAGAGAATCTTTAGACATTGATCCTGGCTTAATTCCAATTACATCATTTACGTGAACAGCGTATGAAGGGATGTCAACTTTTTTTCCATTGATTAAAAAGTGCCCATGAGAAACCATTTGATTGGCATTAGCGCGGGATTTAGCCCAACCTAATCGAAAAATTATATTGTCTAAACGGCTTTCAATTTTTTGAATCAATTCATCGGCCACGTTTTCTGTTTTTCCTCTATTTTCTGAAACCTCTTTTACATATCTTTCAAATTGAGATTCGGTAACGCCGTATAATTTTTTCATTTTTTGCTTTTCTCTTACCTCTTTCCCATATTCAGTTAAAGCAGATTTTCTTTTTTTAGCTTTCTGTCCAGGAGCAAAAGGCCTTTTTACCATAGCACATTTAGCCGAATAACACTTTTCCCCTTTTAAGAAAAGCTTTTCTCCTAATCGTCTGCATATTTTGCATTTTGCGTGTTTCAACATAATGAATTAAACAAGAATTATAATCTTCTCGGTTTTTTAGGCTTGCAACCATTGTGAGGAATCGGGGTTGCGTCTTTAATTGATAATATTTCAAAACCTTGTCCGGCAATTGATCTTAAAGCTGATTCTCTACCTGATCCAACCCCTTTAACCACCACGTGAAGCCTTTTTACTCCCATTTTTTCCGCGGCTTGGCCAATTGTTTCTGCTACTTTTGAAGCAGCAAAAGGAGTGGCTTTCTTACTTCCTTTAAAGCCAAGCTTTCCTGATGATTTGCTGATTTTTAAATCTCCATTTGGATCAGTCAAACTGATAATAGTATTGTTATAAGAGCTGAAAATATAAATCCGACCCTCTTTTCCAACAGAAGCTTTTGTTAATCTAGAATCTTTCTGAATGGCTTTTTCAATCGCTTCGCCCTCTTTAATCATTTCTTCTTCAGTTTTTTTGATAACGTGTTTTTTCCCCATAGTGTAATTTAATTACAAAAATATCATTATTTGGGCGAAGGCGGAGCCTTTCTTCCTGAACCAGCGGTTTTTCTAACATTGCCCCGACAGGTTCGATTATTAACTCTAGTTGTTTGTCCTCTAACCGGCAAACCCTTGGCATGCCTTGTTCCTCTCCAAGTGCCAATATCTTTTAGTCTTTTCACATTTGTCATTATGTCTCTTTTTAGTTCGCCTTCCACGCGATACTTTTTTTCAATTACCTCTTTTAGCTTTCCCAATTCGTCTTGATTTAAATCTTTAGCTTTTTTATTCAGATCGATTTTTGCTTCAGCCAAAACTTTCTTACTCAAAGCTAAACCAATACCATAGATATAGGTTAAACTGTATAATATTGACTTTTCATCCGGGATTGTTACCCCTGCAACTCTTGGCATTTTATTTAATAAATTATTTTATTTTAAGCCCCTTGCCTTTGCTTGTGCTTTGGGTTTTTTTTACATATCACATAAACTCGTCCTTTGCGTCGGACGATTTTACAATCACTACATATAGTTTTTACTGATGGCTTTACTTTCATAAAATTATTTTTTTCTAAAAACTATTCTTCCTCTTTTGTTATCATAAGGAGTCATTTCCACTGTTACTTTATCTCCTGGTAAAATTCTTATTTTAAAAATTCGCAACTTACCAGCAAGATGCGCCAGCACTTCCGAGCTGTCTTCCAGTTGTACTTTGAAAAACCCGTTAGGCAAGCTTTCCAAGACTGTTCCTTCTTTTTTTATTGTGTCGTCTTTTTTGGGCATTTTCAAAAGATATAATAAACAATATCAAAACTTTTCCTTTTGGTCAAGCCCTAAACCCTTTATTTTTCCAAGCCTGGCCTTGTTTTTAAATAATAGCCCTACCGGCCATTATCAAAAAACACAAGATTGATATTTGTGATTATTTTATTTATAATTATTCAAAATTTATTTTAATTTCAATGTTTTCGCTATTGTTTGGAATATTTGACTTCCAAAAAGGCCAAATCTTTATTTCCGCTTTGCTAACATCAGACAAGCTGTTTAGAATAGAAGCAGAATAATCTTTTCCCTTGCCCTCCATGCTCTTAATTAAAAAGTCATTATCTGGAAGCCAATAAGTTTTGGCCTTACAAGAAATTTTTAATTCTAATTGTTTACTATCTTCTTTTTGCTGATATTCTAAAACTTCACAAGACATGCTACCTGGTACTAATTCTTTGGCTTCGGATTCGCTAGCACCAAAAATTATTGCTTCGCCTAGGGTTTCAAGATCGCTCTTTTTAAAAACAATAATATTGGAAGAAATATCTCCCTTTACATCAAAATTTGTAATTTCGTCTTTTTCTTTGGCCAAAACTGTCAAATTGCTAATTGTTTGACTTGCTAAATCATCAATAATTATATATTGATCAGCAATAGTGCTTTTTAAAGAATTCAAAGATTTTTCAAAAGAATCAGCCTTAAAAAGCTCTTTGGCTGTATCTAAATCTTTCTTTGTTACAACTTTTGTGGTACTGCTTGTTCCCCCAGAAATAGGAGTAATAATTTCCGCCCAAGTTGTTTCGTAATAAGGGGTGCCTGATAATTTAGGCACAGAAAAAGTAGCGCTTTCTAAATTATACTCTTCTCCTGATTCATCAGCTTCAATAATAATATCAACATATCCAGGAGTAACTTTTGATCCACTGGTTGTAGAGGCTGGAATATTTATTACTGCCAAGGAATGGTAAGAAAGATTTTTGGGTGTAGACAAAAAATGAGTTCCTGATCTTAAGGTTAATGGCTCGGCTGGAGTATATTTGCTGTAAACCCTAATTTTTCCTTTTGCTTTGGTAGAATTTTCACTATTGCCAGTGGCTGGAAATGATTGAATATAGTCCTGGCTATCGGAAAAAAATTGACCAGGAATTGTTTTGGTTTCAAAATCAAGTTCTGTAGTTTCTGTATTTATAAAAATTGTTTCTGCGATTGTTGATTCTTCGGTCTTTGGATATATTTTTACTTCAGCTTTGGCTGGAATTAAAATCGCTCCGATAATGCCCACAGCAATTATTACTAAAAATGCCCATTTAAAAAAACCAGCCATTTTCTTATTTTTTGGATTTTTTATATCAACATATACCTCTGTTGCTCTGGTTTTGCTTAAATCAAAACAAGCCTCTGTTTCTGTTCGAATGTTGCCGATTTCTTCAGGTGGAATAATATCAAAAATTCTTTTAGACATTATTTTTATCTTACGCTGATTTTATATTTTAGACAAGCTAATTAAGCGTAGCTTTAATTCGACGGACTCCGGCACTACTGCTTTCTTCTTTGATAATTTTAAAACAGCCCAATTGCCCCGTTTTTTCCGCATGCGGACCAGCGCAAATTTCTTTACTAAATACTTCGCCTGTTTCTGGATTGGAAATAGTCCAAACTTTTACCAATTCTGGATATTTTTCTTTAAAAAATGCCAAAGCGCCCGATTTCAAGGCTTGATCCAAGGGCATTTCCTGCTTTTCGATTATTAAATCCTGTTTTATTTTCTCGTTAACCAAATCCTCTATCTTTTTGATTTCTTCGGCTGATAATTTTTGTGAATGAGAAAAATCAAATCTTAAACGCTCCATATTAATGTCTGACCCCATTTGCTCTACATGCTCACCCAATAATTTTCGCAAAGCTGAGTGCAATAGATGAGTGGCGGTGTGGAATTTTGCTCCTTGTTCTCCAGCATCTTTGCCCACTCCCCCAAATTTTTTTTCTGCGCCTGCTCGAGATAATTCTTGATGCTTTTTTAATAATTCTTCCACGCCTTGTTTGTCTATTTCAAATCCTTTTTCTAAAGCAATTTCTTCGGTCAATTCAATCGGAAAACCATAGCTTTGATATAAATCAAAAACTTCTTCACTGGTTAATTTTTGAGAAGACTTTAATTCTAATAATTCTTGAATTTTTTTTAGCCCGGATTGCAAAGTTTTTTCAAACTTTTTTTCTTCTTCGGTTATAATTAATTTGATGTTTTCTTTGTTTGACAATAATTCTGGATAAATTTCCTGATATTTTTCAACTACCAAATCTGTTAATGAATTTAAAAAGCCGGGCTCTAAGTCAAGCAATTTTCCATATCTGATTGCACGCCTTAAAATTCTTCTTAATATATATCCCTGACCAAGGTTGGAAGGTCGAACTCCTTCGCTGATTAAAAACGAAGCCGAGCGGGCATGATCGCTAATAATTCGGAATTGTTTTTTATTTTTTTCGTATTCTTTTTTGGAAAGCTGTTCAATTTTTTCAATAATCAAAGAAAAAATATCAGTTTCGTAAGCTGATTTTTTTCCTTGAAGCAAGGCAACTAATCTTTCAAATCCGATTCCAGTATCAATATTTGTCTGGGGCAATAATTCATATTCGCCTTTTTCGTTTTTATTATATTGCATAAAAACAAGATTCCAGATTTCCACAAATCTTTTGCAATATTCGCAACTCGGCCCGCAATCCAGCCGACCGCAACCAAATTCTTCGCCTCGGTCATAATGTATTTCCGAACAAGGCCCGCATGGTCCAACATTAGAAACCGGTCCCCAAAAATTATCTTCTTTGCTGAATTTTTTTATTTTTTCCAAAGCAATACCGTATTTTTGCCAAATTTGAGATGCCTCTTCGTCTTTTTCAATATCCCCCTCTCCTTTAAAAATAGTAATAATGAAACGAGATTTATCTAGGCCTAATTCATCAACTAAAAATTCCAGAGCATATTTAATCGCTCCTTCTTTAAAATAGCCATTTTCGTCCTGGCCAATTGACCAATTTCCTAGCATTTCAAAAAAGGTATGATGCGTATCATCGCCGATTTCTTCAATATCTCCAGTGCGAAAACATTTTTGACTGCTGGCTAAGTGGCGATTATTAAAATCAGCCAAAACGTCTTTTTTCCCAGAAAGATAAAGAGAAAATTGTTGCATTCCAGCGGTGGTAAACAAAACCGATGGATCAGTTGGTAAAAGGGAAGACGAAGGCACAATAACGTGCCCTCTTTTTTTGAAAAATTCTAAAAATTTATTTCTTAATTCATTGGATGTCATAAATATAAATTAGCAAATAGAAACAAAACGGTCAACTAATAAAAAATGTTTGGGAGCTTAGCTCCCAAACATGGGTCCGAATATTCTTGAAAATATTCTTGATTAATTTAATTATTTTGTTCAACACCAAATAAGAAGCTTGGTTCGCTTTCTACATATTTTCTTATATATGTCCAATCTAACCAACATGCATTATTATTTCCAGTATAAATACGAATACCATTATTATCTATATTTATTTTCGTTCCAGTATAATCTAATTTAAAAACACCATCCACATAAAATATATTATGTCCAAAATAACGATATATTTTATAAGTATGATAATCGAAAGAGTATGACCCTATATTATAATCATCATATACGCCATCTTTACCAATTCTTGCATTGACCACATTGTTATTGGGCCAATGTGGCTGAAATCTAATCGCAGAATCACCAACGGGCTTAAAATCAATAAGCGTATCATGGATGCTCATGGCAATTTTCGCCCGATAGACAATAACATAATCTAATCCAAATGTTGGGATAGACGCAAGTTGAGAACCAGCCGACCATATAGCTATTGAATCTGCTACAGTTATGGTTCCGCTTTTCGACCATTTATTCGTATCTATTGAACTTCCCAAAAAATCATCAAAAAACACAAACGTGTTATCCCCATTCGAAGCCGTGGTGGCAGAGGCATTGGCATAATACATATACAGGGTGTTGTCGCCAGAAACCAAGCTGGGGACCTTTACCCAGACAATGGCAGTAGTGGAATCTGTTTTTGATTCTAGCCAATAGCTAAGTTCGGTAGTGCCGTCAGCCGAAGTGAAGCGGAGATCATCAAAATCAGGTTGCATATCAGAATCATAGGTAATGGTTAGCTTAACTTGATAATCTGTTAAAGCAGAAGCGGAATTGATAGTAATTGGCTGTCTTTTAGCATAACCTGGCAATCCTGGTTCAGCTGGTGATTCGCTATACCCTGTTTCAGAGTCATAGGAATAGATATCAGTATCAGACATAATCGCAGAAACAGTAAAACTGGTTCCATCAATTGAAGAATAGGTGTAATGTGTTGTTTGGGCCAGTAATCCCTGATGCTTGGCCTAAAGCATTGTTTACAGTGGCTGAACAAGTTGAACCAATGCTGCAGGTTTCAATGGGATAAGTAGGATTGGAGGTATTATAGACTAACAAAGCTTTGACAATCTGGGATAAGTCTGATTTCCGACGAGCGTCATTGGCAGAATCAGTGGCCGAGTTCAAAGAAACTAAAACAAAGCCAGATAAGATACCCACGATGGCAATCACGACCAAGAGCTCGATTAAGGTAAAAGCAATAAGCTTTTTAGAATTCATTTGTTAATAATTAAAATGTTTTTTGTTTATTAAAAACATTATATCAAAATATATTAATCTTGAAAATGAGATGTGGATAAATAATAAAAAATGTTTGGGAGCTAAGCTTCCAAACATTTTTATAATTAAATATTTTATTTTAATTCTGCCTTTTTTTACTTGGTCATTTTGTTTCGCCAATCTTCCAATAAGCGAGCAGCCATATCTTTGCCGCCCAATCCAAAAGATAAACCAAAAGCCAAGGCAAACATTGCTACAAAGCCAACAATTAGGGTGTTAACAATGGCTGAAGCTACTCCAAGCTGCAATAAAGCAGCTAAAATAGCAAAAATATAAATAGCCCATTTAATGCCCAAGCCAAGATAATTTACAAAATTCACTCCCATTTTCTGGGCACTGGCTTTAACCATTTTTTCCAAAATATCGGCAATAATAATTGCTACGATTAAAATAGCAATTGCTACGATTAAATTCGGAACCCAGGTAATGATTTGATTCAATAGCAAAGAAAAAGCCAACCATTCCAAAATATCAGTAGCAATCATTAAGGAAATGATTACCAAAATCCATTTAACAATTGCCCCAATAAAATCAGATGGCGTAATGTTTATTTCTGCTTTTTCCAAAGCTGATTTCCAGCCTGTTCCAGAAAAAATATCATTAAATTTAATTTTTTCCAAAATAGTGGAAACTATTTTTCCTAGCCAAATGGCAACAACCCAACCAATGATAAAAATGACAACTGCGCCTAAAAATTTAGGCAAAAAAAGCAAAATGCTTTCCCAAGATGATTGAACCCCTTGGGCGGTTATAAGCGACCAATCTTGAAACATATTTTTGAGTCACATTTTTCTTTTTTTATTTCATTGTTTTTAACAATTAGACAAAAAAGAAAATAATGAAACATTAATTTATAATATGATTCTCTTAATAAAATATACCATAAAATCAATTGTCAAGGAATAAAATTATCAACACCTATAAAAAAATTATTTTCTTGATGCTAATAATTCAAATAAAATTTCCAACAATTCAGCTCGGCTTAATTTGCTTAAATTGGTAATAGATGAATCCTGCTCTGATTTTTTTGAAATTATTCCTTGAGCTGAACATTTTACTGTAATTCCCCCATTAAGACCATCGCAAGTCCATGTCCAAGGAGAATATTTACTAACTGTTGAGGCTATTCCAGATCGGCATAAATTAATCGAAGGTTTTTCGCTAAAAGATTTTTTATCAGCTGACCCACAAACACCATCTATTTTCAAAGAACATCCTCCGTTATGAAGAATTTCTACTCCTTCTCTCTGGGCATAGCAATCATTTAAATAAGTTTTGCCGTCTCTGCCACAAACAGGAAGATAAACTTGAGCACATAAAATTGGCTTTTTTGTTTTTACTTTCATCATTAACGAATCTATTTTTCCGCCATGTTTTTCTAAATTTCCTAAAAATTTATCTTCGCAAGAAACTAATTCATATCGCGCTGGCAAGGAAAAAAGAGCGCAAACACCTTCAGCCCAATATTCCAAAGAATCTGGATCAGCTGAATCTCCAATAAAATTTATTATTTCCGTGGCTTTAAATTTTATTTTTAATTTCTGATTTGGATCATTAGCTGAACAAAAAACATCATTGCATTTCCAATGCCATTGTCCATCGTTAATATTTTGCTGGTTGTAAGCCGAAACAATACTGGTCAGATTTCCATAATTACACAGCTCTTCGGTCGGCAAAATAGAAAAACTTTTCCCAATGGCCGAACCACAAATATTGTCAGAATTAAAACGAATCGTAAATTTATTACTTTTGATATCCAAATCAACATAATATCCAGTATCAACATAATAAACCGGGGAATATAAATGGAAATAATAGCTTGCTTTATCGGTTAAAATATCCGCGCATTTGGACAAATTGCTAAAATTAAATATTAATTTCTTGTTTTGAATGGACACTATTCCTAAATTGCAATTTTTTAATGCTTTTTCTGAAGAATTAAAGACCAGATCAATTTTAATATTTCCTTTTAATTGTTTTTCAAAATCCCAAGTAAGAGAATAATCTTTGTCTTTTAAAAATGTTTCCCCGCCCTGAGGGTAGGTCAAAAATACGGGCGAAGATGCAAAGCATTTTGAACTAATAAAAAATAAAAACAAAACAATAATTGGAAAATATTTTTTAAATTTCATAAATTATTTTTTATTTAAGGGGCATAATCACAACATACCAACCATTTCCCTTCATATAGGCAAGCCCTATTTTCTTTTGAGAGGCTGATCCCCTGGCAAAATCATAATTATACGGCCCGGAAGCTTTTGTGCTAGTAGAAATAAAATAATTTTTATTTTCTTTTTTTTTGTAATAAAAAGCCATATCTTGGCTATTTTTTAAGATACTTACTGATTCATACGGGCCCATAACCATACCGTTAAAATTTATCCAAATATTTCCTTGGTCAAGATACCAAAAAGCAAATCCATTATCAAATAAAAAAACAGGAGAAGATTCGCTAAAAGACCCGTAAGTTCGGTTATTAAAATTAACATATTTTTCTCCCCCAGCAACATAAACATAGCCCACGCCATTTTGATTGGCTGAAACTTTTTCAATAACTCCTGGAGCTTGTTGGGCTTGGTTGTTAATAAAAAGATAGTCCTGATTATTTTCCTGATAAGTAAAAATAAAATTACTATCGGAAACAGCGACATTTTTTACCAAAGGAAATGGACCATAACTCTTATTTTTGATATTCACGTACCATTGATTGTCTTGTTGGTAAAAAAATCCAAAATTATTATTAGAAACTGAAACCTCCCCGGCATTTTGATAAGGCCCGAAAATATCATCATTAATATTAAAATACCAATCATTATAATCTAGCCCAGCATAAGCAAATCCAAATTTTTGATTGGCCAAAGATGTTATTTTCGCATCATTATAAGGGCCGTAAATATTTTTATTGATATAAACAAAAGAGCGTTCATTGTGATCTTTATAAGTAAAGCCGTAGTTATTATCAGAAACAAAAACCTCTGGGCTTTGTTCATATTCCCCAAAAACAAGATCCGAATTATTCGCTCGGGAATAAGCCCAAATTCCAATGGATAAAATCACAACAATAAAAATAATAAGCAATCGCTTTAATGTTTTTGGCATAATCTTTTTTCTTTTTTAATTATAGCAAAAATTCTTAAAAAACAAAATTAAAATTTAAAAAAAGCGTTTTTTCGCTTTTTAAAAAATGGCTAGCAAGATTAATGCTTGCTTTTTGGCCGCTGATCAAATATTACAAAATATTCAGCCAACCATTGCTTGAAAACATCAACTCCTCCACTGAAATTCTGAGCAAAAATTTCTTTTTTGTCAGGAACAAAAGCGCAAAACGGGCCATTAGCAAGGAGAGTGTCTTGATTATGAGAAAAAGATTTGCACAGAGCAAAAGAAATAAGATCTCCGGATTCATTTCTTAAAACCAGAGCTTCAATTTTTGATCGAATCCATTGGATGTTCAAAGAATCAATTTTTATTTTTGCACTGGAATCGTCAGAAAATCCAATTCTTATGAATTTCTTACTTGATCCCACAAAAACTGCTTTGGTCACCTTTGTCAGGCAGATTTTCATGATTTTCCTCTTGGTAATTTACCAATCAGAATAATAACAATTTAAAATCAAAAGTCAAATCTTTAGACTAAAATAAAATCCGTTTTTACGGATTTTATTTTTAGTGGACCCAAGGAGATTCGCTTTCGCGTAAACTTCTGCTGAAAGTTTCGCTCAAGTACGGGCTCGGGCCCGTCGGCCCTCCGCCTTCGAATCTTCTGCCAAAATACAAAAGACATACTTTCGCATGTCTTCTATATTTTGGTGGACCCAAGGAGATTCGCTTTCGCGTAAACTTCTGCTGAAGTTTCGCTCAAGTACGGGCTCGGGCCCGTCGGCCCTCCGCCTTCGAATCTCCTGCCAAAACACAAAAGACATACTTTCGCATGTCTTCTATATTTTGGTGGGGGCTCGTTGACGCGATTCGAACCGGAAACCAAAGGGTTGGTAAAGAAAAGGATGACTGTCGATGAATATTTAGCACATCAGCCGGAGGAAGAAACAGCTGATTCTAAGCAAATATCTAGTATTTTGGACTCGGAGATGGATGTGTGGCTTAGGGTGCATTGGCGACTTTCTGAGGAATTCTTCTTGTTTTGGTACATTTGGTTAAAGGATAATGCGGCTTTGGTGGAAGAGTTTGTGGAGGAAATCAAAGGAGCTACCAAATCTTATTCTGAAACGACATCAGCCGAATGACCAATTTTTTGAACAAATACCTTATACCCAAATGTCTCAAGTCGTCTTTTTGCATTTTTAAGGCTCACCTTGCTGAAAAATGGAATTTCCAAGTCATGTCCAGATGAGCTAATAATACCGTAAATAATGGTGTAATCAGAAGCTGTTGGTTTGATTTTTGTGTCCTGAATTTTATGACTTTGCGACAACTTATCATTTACTTTTTCTCGAAATTTGCTATCAGCTAAAAATAATTCGCCAGAAACTACACCTTGCGCAAAAAGATGACTTAATACTGACGAACCGCCGTAATGCTTAACGTGAATTATGGTCTTGTCCTTTGTGTAAAGGTCACAAAACTCAATTTTGCTATGACCGCCACCATGACTGATATTCTCTCTGTCCATGCAGCAAAAGTCACTATCTTGTGTCGCTACAGCCTTATTGTATTCATTTTCGTTTTTCTGACTGTAGGACGGTAATGTAATTGGCGCATTCGCTTTTTTAATTTCGGCGTATTCAGTATTCACTTGTTCTGAAAACTCCTTCTCGATTTCAAACCATTTGCCATTGCTCAACAGAAAGGTCTTCTTCTTTACGTCATCTACTATTTCGCAATAAACGCACTTATAAATCTTCCAATGATACTTAATTTCATCGTTACTTGTAGCAAAACAGGTAACTTCATCTTGTTTTAGCTTCTCAAGTGAAATATTGCTTTTTTCTTCATCTGAAAGGCTGCTTAAATAATCGTCAAAACTAATATCCTCTTTTAGATCATCTTTATTGCCATCATAGGAAAACCCTGCAACATCTTCCCATTCAACGATTTCTGGGACAGCCAGCCAGGTTTTATCTAAATTGTTTGCCTTGATATTCCCGATTAGTTTACCGTTAAGCTCCAATTTGGTTTTAGGGTCTTTTACTTCGGCAATTTGATCGATCCAAGCAAAATCCTTCTTATATTCCTCGCTCAAAAATTTCTCGTAGCATTGTTTCAAAAAATTACTTATACCAGTAAGGTCGATTTTCGCTGATACATGGAGCGCGTCATTACCAGTAACGGTTTTTCCAAACAATTCGCTTTTGGAACCACCCGTAATTGACCGAATCAAATCTTGTTCGATATCAATTCCAAAATCGGCCGCAATGCCAGCCCTACTAAGTTGTTCACTGGTATCCTTTGGCACCGAAGCCATGCTTTTCTTGTCAATTTTTCTGATCGTATCGGGAGCGATCATGTTCAGGGTCGTCCGTAAACCAAAACGCTCTTCCCAAATTCCAGGAATCATCATCGTCCAGCCATAGCCAAACGGGATAGCGAATATCCTTTTCTTATCGCTAGAAACAGGAACTTCCAAAAGCAAAAGCGCCCTTGAGACAGCGTTGAATAGATTAATCTCCCCGAGTACTGAACCGAAAAATTTTTTAAGCCATGAGGGCTTATAGTTATGTGAATCACCATAATAAAAAACACCGACATCATCTACTGTTTTAGTCTGAAGGGTGTCATGTTTCTTGAGAATAGCGGCATGATCTGTAAATTCCTCCTTTATGAGATAAACCGCTAATTTGTTAGAAGGAGTTTTTTGCATGACTTAAATTAAGACTTTCTCAATATCTGCTTTTGCAGATTGAAGTTTGTCGATAACATGATTTTGTATATCAATTATCCGTTTTTTAATTATTTCAACCTTAGCAACAATTTCATTTTGTTTTAACAGCGGAGGGATTGGAATATTGACGTTCCAATAATCTTCCATTATTAAATTTCTTAATCCAGTAGTGTTCATTTGTAGATATTTAGTAAATCCCACTGAGTGATACGTTCCTAGTGTTATGTAAACAAATTTGGGATTCACCCCCTCAATAATTGATATCTTTTGTAAAAAATTTGAGTATCCATAATGTATATCTAAATCAATAAATGCCACTCGGCCAACTGGTGTTTTTTCTCCACCGCCAGACTTTTCAACAATAATATCGCCTTTTTTTAAAACGAAATCGGGTATTTCCGATGTTTTAATAGCTCGTTCCGCAATATTACTAAGATTAATATTGTTTATCCCATCAAAATTTGTAGCGCGTAAAATTTTAAGTACTGTGCTGTTCTTGGTCGGCTTTTCATCACCCCATTTCCCTCCACAAGTAGCCCGAGTGATTTCGAATAATTTCTTACTTCCGTATTTTCCTTTAATGTTTCGTGCGGTCTTTGCATTAATAGTATTAAAATCGACACCCCATCTTTCTAGGTCGCTGAAATGAACGACAAATGCGCCATCGTTTTTTTGAGCTGCTTTCAATTCAATTCCCAACTCACCTAAAACAAAAAGATCAATACCGATTTCAAGGTCGCTGGCAGACTTCCTTAATCCCTGAACTTCCATCTGCGCCTTGTTCCAATCGTTAACAATTCCTTCCTGAATCTTCATTGCTGGAACGCGAACAAACAAATTTTCAAAATCTGATGGTTTTACTCTTTTTCGGCCGCTTGCTCCACTAACAATGGAATTAATCAAATTTTTAAAAGCCGAACTTTGTAGGTAGAGTTGTAAATATACGGGATGAATAACGGCAGTATCTATCTCGTAAATTGGGAATTCAGCAGTAAAAAGCGCTCGTGAATATTGGCTAGGAATAATGCCTATGGCGCCATTCCGCAAATCGATCTTGGAATACACCAGATCACCTTTATCTGCTACGAACAGCTGCCCTTTAATTTGATTGCTTTCTCGTTGACTGAACTCACCACCAAAATGCAGCGAGAGCATTGGGGCATCATCCGTGCCATTCCACTGATTTTGTTTTTTACGCAATAAAGCGCCAAGCCGCACATGGTCAGTTCCGATATTGGAAAAGAGCAGGAAGCTTTTTACATCCCAGCGAGCCAAATTCCTATATTGTGTGACTACTGTTTGCATAGTTATTTCGCGTTATCAGCAAAAGCTTCTGGATTTTTCTTGAATTTTTTGTACTGCGCGTACACCTCTGGCAACTCATTCACATCCTCTTCTCCAGTTGAAGAAATCCCAACTTTCTCCGCCTCGCACATGAAGACAGGATAGTCAAAATCAATCCTAGCCAATTTTCGTGATTCGGTTTCAACGAATTCATCAAGCACTTTCAATTTAGCCTTAGCTATTTTCTTTTGTTCTTTATCTACTTTTCTATCATTTAAAATTGCGTTGATTTCACTACGCTCTTTCTGCTGCTTCTTTAAGATTTCTTCATGCTTCGCTTCCAGCAAACCAGTCCATTGTTTGCTTTCTTTCTCTGTGAACTTTTGCATGAATAGCAAACTCGTCTTTACTGACGCTTTTGCCGATACGAATGTATCTTGCGGCAAAGAAACAATTGCAGAAATATATGCCCGATCTTCAGCAAACTGTCTGACATAAGCAAGTGAAGGATTGTTATAGACTCCTTCAGGAAGCACGATCCCCATTCTTCCCCCATCTTTCAAAAGGGACAAACATCGTTCAATGAATAGAAGTTCAGTTTTGATAGAATCTCCCTTTGGCAGTTCAAACAATGAAGCAATCGGCTTGCCTTTGGCGGCTTTGATTTTTGCTTGTGAAATATCGTAGGCATCTCCGTAAACTTGCCGATAATAATTCACGACCTCATCATCCAATTCCAACTGAGCCTCTACAACCGTGTCATCCCTTTCAACCATCTGCCCAAACGGAGGATTTGCCAGAACTACATCAAACCGTTCCTCGAAAATTCCATTTACATTTAAAAATCCGTCATGATGGTGGATTCCGCCGTGGCCGTCACCGTGCATAATCATATTCATCTTACTCGTACGTGCCATGCGGTCATTTGCATCGGTTCCGTAAACACACCTATTCGCCAGTTTCCAGATACGGGAATTTGCCAGTTCTTTATCTAATTCCTTTTGTAGCTCCTCATATATTTCTGTTAGCTTTTGAGCTTTTTCTTCCTCTGAAAGTTTAGAGTCCGCTTCAATTACAGCTTTATTCTTTTGATACTCCTTATCTACTGCCTCATAAATCTGCTCGCGTACTATTTCAAAAAAACGAATAAGAAATCCGCCTGACCCCGAGGCAGGATCACAAACAACTTCGCCTTCTTTAGGTTCAATCATCTTAACCATGAATTCCACGATAGGACGTGGGGTGAAAAACTGCCCAATTTCACCACGGAAAGTTTTACCCAAGAACTTTTCAAAGGCGACACCCTTGATATCGGTCGAGGTTCCTGAAAGATTGTATTTCTCTAATTTCTCAATTATTGCCTTAATTGTGTTTGCACGAAGATTAATTTTCTCGTCCTTCGCAAAAATCCTATCCTTGCCAAACTCTTTCTTCGTCTGGTCGAAAATGACAGTTAAATAGTTTGGAGTGTACTTCTCAGCACTTTCAACCCAATCAAGAGAAAATATATTGTTTTTCATGTCTGCCTTGAGATGTCTCTCGGCATACACTTTCATGAAAAGAATCTTGGCGATTTCATCAAATGCAGCAGCTGGATCTAGCTTTTCTCTATTTCGAATGATGTTGTGGCAAGAATGAAGTAGGTCAGCGAATTCATTTTCTTTAAAAACTTTCAAACGAGCCAATAACTCCTCAATTTGTTTATCGGATGCGTTTGCGCGTGGCGCATCCTCAATTTCTTCGGTATAACCAGGCATTCGATCCTTTTTAACTTTCCAATATTTGGTCTCCTTGCTGTTATGTGTGACGAAAAAAGGGGCATTTACGATTTTTGCGTAGTTTTCCCCCTGAGAATAATCCTGACTGCTGATCGTGACATTATCTGATTTACATTCCACGATAATTAAGGGGGACTTCTGTCTCTGTTTTTCTTCTTCCGTTTTCCATACAACCAAATCAGCTCGTGCCTTACCTGTACCACGAGCTCCAGTTATTTCCAACTCTTCGTCAATTTGACCAAGCGTATAGCCATAATCATTCACTAAAGCTAGGAGATAATTTTGGCGGACAATTTCCTCTGGTGTTCGCACAAGCCACTTACTGCGGACATGGCTCCAAATCTTATTGTCCTTTTCTTGAATGATAAGAGGTGAATTTGTCATAAGTTTATTTTATTAAGTCATCAACTGTTATTCCCAGCCCAGCCGCAATCTTCGTCACCGTATCAATAGACGGATTTTGAACAGCATCCGATTCTATTTTGACAAGCGTCGGATAGGGCAAATCAGCCTTCTTGGCTAACTCGTCTTGGGTTAAATCCTTTATAGCTCTCCAAGCTTTAATCTTTGCACCGATTGTTTTTGTGGTTGTCATAATTGGCTGGTAAAACTTGGTTATATTATATCGCTTCCACAATCTTTTACAAGAACCCTTTTCAACAAATGTTTGCTCAACGTTCGAACCTCAAGCCAAAAGGTATTTTCTCCCCAATCTAAGCCACAAATTTTTCTAAACGCTCACGAATCGACCAAATGGTCTCACCAAAGTTCGAACCGCATCCCCATCAACAAAACCGCTAACTTATACAGTAAAAAAGCGCATTCCGCACAAAACAAAAATTCCACCTCTTCGGTGGAACTAATAATGGTGGACCCAAGGAGATTCGAACTCCTGACCTCCTCTTTGCAAAAGAGGCGCGCTACCAACTGCGCTATGGGCCCAAATATTTTTTAAATGCTAGGCTCAACTTCAACAACTTCTTTGCTCGGTATGCCTGGACTCGACTTCTCGTTCTGGGTATGCCTGGACTCGCCATTCGGTAATTTTCTACTGAAAATTCCTCATGGCCGGCCTCGGGCCCGTCGGCCCTCCGGCTTCTCGTCCAGGAAATCCAAATATAGTTAATATATTTATCCGCTCAAGAGTGGATAAATATATTAACATGTGGGTATGCCTGGACTCGAACCAGGGACCTCGTCATTATCAGTGACGCGCTCTAACCAGCTGAGCTACACACCCTTTTCTAAAACAAATAAAACTGTTTTCATTAAACTGAATCCAGGTTTAGTTTTAGCATAAATCAATTTCAAATTCAAATCCTGAAATGCTTTTTTCCATTCTTTTTCTGTTAAAAATTTTCCGGAAATAAAATTCTTTTGAAAAAACATCCCAAAAGAAACTCCGTGTAATCGACAAAAAATCTTAGAAAAAAATCCTTCTGGAAGATTTTCATAAATAATAATTCTTTTTTTTGATTTTGAACAGGCTTGTGCTAAGGCCTTAATCGGATCAGGGGTATGATGTAATACATAATTAATTAAAACTGTATCAAAAGAATTATCTGCTAAAAAAGAAATATCTTTTCCATCGTATTGTTTAAAGGGAATATCTTCTACTCTATTATCAATAATATCAATTCCCAAAATATCAGCCTGAAAATATTTTTTAAATTCATTACCAATTGTTCCAGAGCCACATCCAAAATCAAGGATTTTTGATTTAAAATCAATAAAATCGCAACATTCTTCACACATAACAAAAGCAGCCCTTTTGTATAAAGACCGAAAAACCCGATATTGGAAAGGGCTTTTAGTTTTCATCGAATATTTTAAAATTAAGTTAGTTTCTTAGAGCTGTTCCGCTATTGGCTCACTTTTAATGGCAAGTGCGCCATAGCCCTATGATTAATTCAGTGATCACTCGCGAATTAATCATAATCGACAACTTTAAAAAAAATAAATGATCCACGAGCAGCTTCCGCTACCCGTGCCTTGTTACGACTTCGTCCCTCTCA
>JBAZJL010000008.1:0-37444 GCA_041651335.1 Minisyncoccota bacterium | reverse complement strand
AGACTAACAAAGCTTTGACAATCTGGGATAAGTCTGATTTCCGACGAGCGTCATTGGCAGAATCAGTGGCCGAGTTCAAAGAAACTAAAACAAAACCAGATAAGATACCCACGATTGCAATCACGACCAAGAGCTCGATTAAGGTAAAAGCAATAAGGTTTTTAGATTTCATAAATTATTATTCATGGATCATGTTTGGGAGCTTAGCACCCAAACATGGGTTAAAATATTCTTTAAGATGTTTTTTTGTTTATTAAAAACATTATATCAAAATATATTAATCTTGAAAATGAGAAATAAATGGAAAATAAAACATGTTTGGGAGCTAAGCTCCCAAACATTGGCCTAAAATAGAAGATATTGATTCGAGAATGTTTGAGGGTTTGATTGTGCTCAATCAAAGGCAGAGCGCTTCCGCCAAATGGCAAAAAGCGCGAGACGGAACCAGAACGATCCGCCATTCACCAACTGGTAGAGGCGGATTTTACCAAAAGTTTATGTAAGGAATCTCTCAAACATATTTAATCTTGTTCGGCTGGCTGTTCTTTTTCTTCTTTTATTGGACCAGTTCCTGCCTTGGCTTCAGCTATTTCTTTTTTAATTATCTCGTCTCTAATTTCTTTGAATAATTTTTGATTTTCTCTTAAAAACTCTTTTGCTTTTTCCATTCCTTGACCAAGCTTTTCTTCTTTGTATTGGAAAAATGCTCCTGATTTTTTAATTAAATCATTTTTTACTCCCAAACTGATAACTTCGGCAACTTTAGAAATTCCCTCATTATAATAAATATCAAATTCCGCTGTTTTAAATGGAGCAGCTACTTTGTTTTTTACTATTTTTGCTTTAACTCTATTTCCAATAATATTTTCGCCTTGTTTGATTTGGGCAATTCTTCTTAATTCGATTCGAACCGAACTATAAAATTTTAAAGCCAAACCACCAGGAGTTGTTTCTGGATTTCCAAAAAGAATTCCAATTTTCATTCTGGTTTGGTTGATAAAAATAATAATAGTTTTAGTTTTGCTAACAATGCCTGATAATTTTCTTAAGGCCTGGGACATTAGCCTGGCCTGTAATCCAATTTGAAGTTCGCCCATTTCCCCTGCTACTTCAGATTTTGGAACCAAGGCAGCCACAGAATCCACAACAATCACATCCATTTCCCCGCTTCGAACCAAGGTTTCCACTATTTGCAATCCTTGTTCTGCTGAATCAGGTTGAGAAATTAAAAGCTCATTAACATTTACACCAATTCTTTTAGCATAATCAGGGTCTAGGGCATGCTCAGCATCCACAAAAGCAACCGCCCCTCCTTTTTTTTGGGCTTCAGCTAAAACGCTTAAAGAAAGCGTTGTTTTTCCAGTGCTTTCACCACCATAAATTTCAATAATTCTGCCCCGAGGCACACCCATTACGCCTAAAGCCAAATCAATAGAAAGAGATCCTGTTGGGATAACATCAACATTGGCTTTTTGCGCGTCTTTTAATTTCATAATCGCGCCCTCGCCAAACCTTTCTCTAATTTCAGAAATGGCTTCGGCTAAATTTATTTTTTCTTTTTCTTCTATTTTTTTTCTTGCCATAGGGCTTAAATAAATTATTAATTAAATTATTCTTCAGAATCTTCACCAACTAAAATATCTCTGGGTTTGGCTCCATCGGCTGGACCCACAATTCCCCGCTCTTCTAAAATGTCAATCAAACGAGCGGCCCGAGCGTAGCCGATTCCCAATCTTCTTTGCAACAAAGAAGCAGAAGCCTTGCGAGAAGCAATAACTGTTCTTTTTGCTTCTTCGTAAAGAGGATCCTCTTTTGAATAAAAAGAATCCATTTGGGCTTCTGGGGTTTCCATGGCTTTTTGTAATTCTCCAGAGAGAGAATTTGTTTTTTCTTCTAACTCGATATAATTATTTTCTCCCTCAAGCAATTCTTCAATTTGATTATTTTCTTGAATCCAGGTAACTACTTTTTTAATTTCGTTTTCAGAAATATAAGGGCATTGAATTCTTTTTGGTTTGCTGAACTCTTTACTCATTACGAGCATATCTCCTTTTCCCAAAAGCTTTTCCGCTCCCGAGGAATCTAAAATGGTTCGAGAATCAATTAAAGACCCTACTTTCAATGCAATTCGACTAGTAATGTTAGCCTTAATCAAACCAGTAATAACCTCTACAGAGGGCCTTTGGGTGGCTAAAATAAGATGAATTCCCGTGGCCCGAGACATTTGCGCCAATCGCACAACATAGGATTCTATTTCCTTTCCTTTTACACTCATTAAGTCTGCCAACTCATCAATAATCAAAGCAATGTATGGTAATTTTTCTTCTCCTTTTTTCTCTTGTTTTGAATTATAGCCTCCGATGTCTCGGCTTTTGCCTTCGGCTAAAACCGTAAATCGGCGCTCCATTTCGCCCACCAACCATTTTAAAGCAACCAAAGTTTGCTGGGCATCATAAATAACCGGACACATTAAATGTTGCAAAGAAGAATAAATCGGAAACTCCACTCTTTTTGGATCAACTAAAATAAGCTTTAGTTCGTCGGGGCTGTTGCGATACAATAAGCTCATAATAATTGCATTTAAACAAATTGTTTTTCCCGAACCAGTTGTTCCACCAATTAATAAGTGAGGCATTTCACCTAAATCAGAAAAAGAGGATCTTCCCATAACATCTTTTCCTAATGCCATTAATAATGAAGCCGAAGAAATTTTAAAATCATTTTTGTCCATTACTTCGCGTAAGCCAACTACTGCCCGCTTGCGATTTGGTATTTCCACGCCCACCAGTGAACGACCTGGAATCGGTGCTTCGATTCTAATGCTCTGACTGGCTAAAGCCAGGGCTAAATCATTTTGAAGTGTGGTGATTTTACTTAATTTTATTCCTTCCGCTGGTTTAAGCGTATATTGGGTTACTGTTGGTCCGATATTAATTTCATCCATTTCTACAGGAATACCAAAATTCAATAAGGTTTTTTTAATAATCGCTGAATTAAGCTCAATATCCCCTCCTTCGGAATTTCCGCTTTTATTGGAAAGCAATTCCAGGGGCGGATATTTATAAATTAAGTTTTCTTTTTTTCTTTCCTCAAATCCTTTTTGCGCTTTTTTTATTTCTAGGGCTGGAAGCTCGGAATTATCTGCTTCTTTTTTCTTAAAATCAAGCATTTTTAATTTTTCTTTTGCTTCTTGTTTCATTTTTTCAAGCAAAGCTGCCGATTCTCGAGAAGCCTTATTTTTTGGTTTTTCTTCTTCTTCGTCTTCTTTTTCAAAAGATTCTTTCCATTTTTTCCAAAACGGTTCAATGATAATAATCAAAGAAAAAGAAACAGCGATTACAAAAATGCAAAAAGTAACCCAGAAATCAAACCCTTTGAAAAGGGGCCAAGAAATAATGTAGCCAATCCATCCGCCTGGGCCCGAATGGTTCCAAATAAAATTATTCTTTAAGCTTTCGCTGGTTTTTATTTCCGCCAAAGAAAAAATTCCGGTTGCCCCGGCCAAAAAAATCAAACCGGAAATAATAAGGGAATTTTTAATGTCTTTTAAAGATTCTTCATTTTGTAAAATTATTATTCCCAAAAGAATAAAAATAATCGGAGCAACATAAACAACTGTGCCGATTATTAATTTTAAAAAATAAGTTAATCCAGCGCCAACAACTCCAGCACTACTGGTAAAAGAAAATAAAATAGTAATAGCCAGTAAAAAAAATAATCCAGAAAATATATATCTTTGAGTTTTTTCAGAAAGCGTGGACAGTGGATTTTTAATCTCAAAACCTGGCTCTTCTTTTTTTCTGGTTTTTAAAATGTTGTTACGTTTATTTTTCTTTTTTTTCATAAAAAATCTTGCCTATGATTAAATAGAATAATTTTGTTATTATGCTTTTATTTTACCACAAGCCAGAAAAACTGCCAAACATAAAACCGCCTCTGTTCTTTTAACAAAAGGCGGTTTTAAAAAATGTTTTATTTGGCCAAAGTTTTCTTCTTTGAAGATAGGCCTGTACCAATTGGCACCAATTTTCCAATAATCACATTTTCTTTTAATCCTCGCAAAAGATCTTCTTCTCCACGAAGAGAAGCTTCGATTAAAACTTTTGATGTTTCTTGGAAAGAAGCAGCAGACAAAAAGCTATCTGTGTTTAAAGCAACCTTGCTCAATCCTAAAACTATTTCTTCGGCTTCAATTATTTTCTTCTTTTCTTTATCTAGTTTTTCGTTTTCTTCTAGCATTTTTGCTCGACTGATAATTTCTTCTGCGCTATAAATACTGTCTCCTGGGTCTTTTATTTTAACCCGAGAGAACATTTGACGGACGATTATTTCTACGTGTTTATCGTTAATTGAAACTCCTTGAGAAACATAAACTCTTTGAATTTCTTTGATAATATATAATTGGGTAGCTTGTTTTCCTAAGAGCTTGGCCAATTTTTTCAAATCCAAAGAACCAATATTTAAAGAATCTCCTTTTTTCACAATATCACCTTCTTTCACTAAAATTTCAATATTCAACGGAACTTTGTATTCAATTGCCTCAGGCTCTTTGCCTGTTTTTCCATTTAAAGGAATTATTTTAATTATTCCTGTTTTTTCATCAACACTCTCTACTTTGCCGTCTTTCAAGCACATTTCCGCTTCTCCTTTGGGTGCTCGGCGTTCAAACAATTCTTCTACTCTGGGCAACCCTCGAGTAATATCAGCTTCTCCAGCCACACCTCCAGTATGAAAAGTTCTCATGGTTAGCTGGGTACCAGGCTCACCAATCGCTTGAGCAGCAACAACTCCCACTGCTTCGCCAAGATCAACTATTTTTTTCCAACCTAAATCCAAACCATAACATTTTTGACAAATGCCTCTTTTGCACTTACAAGACATTGGCGATCTTACTCTCACACTAGGAATATGCAAATCTTTTATTTTTTGCGCATCTTTTAGGGTAATTGAATCCCCTTTTTTAACAATTACTTCATTGGTTTCGGAATCAACTATTTTTTCCAAACAAATTCGACCAAAAATTTTGTGAACAAAATCTTGGTTAATTTCATCAGAATCTTTGCGATACATAACTAAACCCTCTTCGTCTCCGCAATCTTCTTCATTAATAATCACATCGTGGCCAACATCAACCAATCTTCTGGTTAAATATCCGGAAGTGGAAGTTCGAAGCGCAGTGTCAGCCGTACCTTTTCTGGCACCATGAGTAGAAATAAAATATTCCAAAACATCAAATCCTTCTTTAAAAGAATTCTTAATTGCCAATTCAATAATTTTTCCAGCCGGATTAGCAACCAATCCTTTCATTCCACACATCTGAACTGGCTGAGACCATGATCCTCGAGAACCAGAATCAACAATAGAAAATACCGGACTTTGGTTGGAAATTGTTTTGGGAACAAGTTTTTCAATTTCTCCTTTTACTTTTTTCCAAACCTCAATCACTTGGGTTGATTTTTCGTCTTTAGTTAAAAGCCCTTTTTCAAAATAATCTTCGATGACTTTTATTTTTTGTTCAGCCTCGGAAATTAATTTTGATTTTTCCGCAGGAACAGTTAAATCATCCATTCCCCAGCTGATTGCCGAACGAGTCGCAAACTTAAATCCCAATTCTTTGATTTTGTCTAAAGTTATTGCGGCCTCATTTCCATAAATATCAACAATTTTATTAATCATCCTTTTTACGGCCTTCGAGTCCATTTGTTCATTTTGAAAATCAAAGTCTTGGGGCAAAACTTCGTTAAAAATAATTCGGCCAACACTGGTTTCTGTAAAAGATTCTTCTTGTAAACGAACCTTGATTAAAGCTCGCAAATCAATCATTTTTAGATTATAAGAAATAAGAGCATCTTCGCTGGAAGCAAAAACTTTTCCTTCGCCCAAAAGGCCAGGCACTATTTTTGTTAAATAATAACAACCCAAAATAATATCCTTGGTTGGAATCATAATTGGGTCTCCAGTAGACGGTTTTAAAAGATTAACACTACTCAACATTCTTTCTTTTGCTTCTTGCTGGGCTTCTTCTGACAATGGTAAATGAATGGCCATTTGATCACCATCAAAATCAGCATTAAAAGCAGTACAAACCAAAGGATGCAATCTAATGGCCTCGCCTTCAATTAAAATTGGCTTAAAGGCCTGAACGCCTAAACGATGTAAAGTGGGCGCTCGGTTTAACAAAACTAATTTTTCTTTAACTACCTCTTCCAGGGCTTCCCAGATGTCATCACTTTCTTCTTCTATCAAGCGAGTAGCTCCTCGGACATTAAAAGCCAATTCTTTTTCTAAAAGATTTTTAATCACAAAAGGTTTAAATAATTCTAGGGCCATTTTTTTTGGCACCCCGCATTCATTTAATTTTAAATTCGGACCAACCACAATTACGCTTCGTCCAGAATAATCTACTCTTTTTCCTAAAAGATTCTGCCTAAATCTTCCCTGCTTTCCTTGAAGCATATCAGCCAAACTTTTTAATAATCTTCGACCACCAGTTGAAGCCTGGGTGGTTGTCCCTTTTCTCATTTTATTATCAATCAAAGCATCAACTGCTTCTTGAAGCATTCTTTTCTCGTTTCGCACGATTACGTCTGGGGCTCCTATTTCTAATAGATATTTTAACCGATTGTTTCGATTGATAACTCGACGATACAAATCATTTAAGTCAGAAGAAGCATATCGGCCTCCGTCTAATTGAACCATTGGCCTTAAATCTGGTGGCAAAACCGGTAAAACACTAATAAACATCCATTCCGGCCTAACTCCAGACTGCTTCATTTCTTGAAGAAGTTTTTGTCTTCGTAAAATCATTCTTTTGTCTTCGGATGATTTTTTTGATTCTGCCAATTCTTTTAGTTTAACAATTTCTTTGCCTAAATCCATTTTTTCAAAAATCTCTTTAATCACTTCCGCGCCTGTGCCAGCTTCAAAAACCTCTCCATACTTTAAAGATAATTCATGGTATTCCAATTCGGTTAAAACATGAAATGGCTTTAAAGAATTTATTTCTTGTTTCGCTTTTTCTTTAGCGTCTTTTAATTCTGACAATGCTTCTTCTAATTTCTTTTCTTTTACTTTTTCCGAATCAAGAGATGTTTTAATATTATTTTTTATTTCCTTGGTTTTGTTTTTAAATTCTTCTTCGATTTCCTCAGAAATTTTTTCTTTCATTGGCTCATCAACGCTGGTAATGATATAGGAAATAAAATAGACCACTTCTTCAACTTTATGAACCGGCAAACCCAAAGCTGTTCCGATGCGAGAAGGCATTCCTTTTAAAAACCAAATATGCGAAACAGGAGCAGCTAATTTGATGTGCCCCATTCTTTCCCGACGAACCGATGACTTGGTAATTTCTACGCCACAACGGTCACAAATAATCCCTTTGTATCTGATTCTTTTATATTTTCCACAAAAACATTCATAATCTTTGGTTGGCCCAAATATTTTTTCACAAAACAGCCCATCTTTTTCCGGCCTCTGCGTGCGGTAGTTGATTGTTTCTGGCTTGGTTATTTCTCCGTGAGACCAATTCAAAATTTCGTCTGGAGAAGCAAGCTTAATTTTAAGAGATTCTAAATTAGAGACAAACATATTATTAGAATTATGAATTATGGATTATGATAGGCTTAAACTTCGGGACCATCTTCTTCAACCTTTCCCTTAATGATTACATTTAGGGAAAGGGCTTTTAACTCAGCCAAAAGCAAATTGAAAGAAGCAGGGATGTTGGGATTTTTTATCTTCTCTCCTTTTAAAATAGATTCGTAAGTAGCGGCTCGACCCAAAACATCATCTGATTTAATTGTAAGCATTTCTTGTAAGGTATAAGCAGCGCCGTATCCTTCCAAAGCCCAAACTTCCATTTCCCCAAATCTCTGCCCTCCAAATTGAGCTTTTCCTCCCAAGGGCTGTTGAGTAATCAAAGAGTAAGGACCAATAGAACGCATATGGATTTTGTCTTCTACCATATGGCCTAATTTCATCATATAAATATAGCCCACTGTAATTTTTTCTGGGAAAGCTTCTCCTGTTTCTGGGTCAAATAAAGTTAATTTTCCGTTTCGCGGATAACCAGCTTTTTCCAATTCTTCTTTAATCGCACTTTCATTAGCACCTGAGAGTGAAGGTGTGGCGGCTGAATAGCCAAGCTTGTTTACTGCCAAGCCCAAATGAGTTTCTAAAATTTGGCCCAAATTCATTCTCGAAGCTACAGATAATGGATTTAAAACAATATCAACCGGAGTGCCGTCTTCCAAAAATGGCATTTCTTCAGCTGGTAAAATTTTAGCAATAATACCTTTGTTTCCATGGCGGCCGGCTAATTTATCTCCAACTTGCACTTTTCTTACTTCCGAAATTCTAACTCTGATTCTTTTAATTACTCCGGGTTCTAGGCTATAGCCTTCACTTCGAGCAAAAACTTTAACATCAGTCACTCGACCTCTTTTTCCATGCTCTAGCCTTAAAGAAGTATCTTTTACTTCTTTGGCTTTTTCTCCAAAAATAGCTCTTAACAATCTTTCTTCTGCGCTTAAATCAGCCTCTCCTTTAGGAGAAATTTTTCCAACCAAAATATTGTTTGGACCAACTTCCGCTCCAATGCGCACAATTCCCTCTTCGTCTAAATCTTTTAATTTATCTTCTCCTACATTAGGAATATCTGAAGTGGTTAATTCTGGTCCAAGTTTTGTTTCTCGAACATCACAGAAAAAGTCTTCAATATGAACTGAAGTAAAAACATCTTCTTTTACGATTCTTTCAGAAAGAACAATCGCATCTTCAAAAGTATTTCCTCTCCAAGAAATAAAAGAAACTAAAAGATTTCTTCCTAAGGCCAACTTACCATCGCTAACAGATCCACCCTCAATCAAGGCATCTCCTTTTTTTACTGTTTCTCCTAATTCCACAACTGGTTTTTGATGAAAACAAGTATATTGATTGGTTCGGTCAAAAATTCGAACTGGATAAGAAACAGTGCCAGCTTCTCCTTTGACTTGAATTTCGTTTGCGTCAACTTTTATCACTTTTCCGTTTGATTTTGCAAGAATTAATTGACCAGAATCTCTGGCAACAACAGCCTCCATTCCTGTTCCTACTAAAGGAGCCTCGGGATTAACCAATGGCACGGCTTGTCTTTGCATATTAGAACCCATTTGAGCTCGGTTGGCATCATCGTTTTGTAAAAAAGGAATCAAAGAAGTAGAAACAGAAATAAACTGTTGAGGGGAAACATCAACATAGTCAATATTTTCTTTTTCAATTTCTCCTGGATCCCCTTTGATTCTGGCCTCTATTCTTTCCTCTTTTATTTTATTGTTTTCGTCTAGCTGAATTGAAGCAGGAGCAATATTAAATCTTTCTTCGGCCGTTGCGTCTAAATAATAAATTTCTTTAGTTACTTTTGATTTTTCTACCTTGTAATAAGGAGTTTCTAAAAATCCATAGGGATTTAGTCTAGTGTAAAGAGATAAATGAGTTACTAATCCCACGTTTGGACCTTCTGGGGTTTGAATCGGACAAATTCTTCCATAGTGAGAGGGCTGAACATCTCGAACATCAAAACCAGCTCTTTCTCTGGTTAAACCACCAGGGCCAGTAGCAGTTAATCGCCTTTTGTGCTCTAATTCTGATAAAGGATTAGTATTATCCATAAACTGAGAAAATTGGCTAGCGGTAAAAAATTGCGTTACTTGAGCTGAAAAAGGCCTGGGATTAATCAATTGCATTGGAGAAACATTTTCATGTTCCAAAATAGACATTCGATCTTTAATAATTCGGGACATTCTGGTCAAACCGATTCGAAGCTTGTTAGATAACAGTTCTGATAATGTTCTCACTCGCCTATTACCCAAATGATCTATTTGATCAGGATTGGAATAGGGGTCATTGTTCATTTTGATTATTTCTTTAATGGTGGCCACAATGTCTTCCACGGCTAAAATTCGGTCTTGTTTTTCAATTTCTCTGTCTTTTTTTGGTTTTAATTCTGGCAAGCGAGACCACAATTTCCAACGCCCCACCTTGCTTAAATCATATCTATCAAAATTAAAAAACATATTGAAAATAAGCTCACGAGCAGAATCAGGATTCACCATTTCACCAGATCTTAATCTTTGATAGATTTCTAACAAAGCCTCTTCTTGATTTTTTGCTGGATCTTTTTTAAGTGTTTCTTCGATATAATTTACTTCGTTTGAATCAAAACCAGTAAACATTTCCCTGATATCATTATCCGTATATTCGCCAAGAGCTTTAATTAAGGTAGTGGCTGGAACTTTTCTTTTTCGGTCTATTTTTACAGAAATAACATCATTGCCCTCGGTTTCAAATTCTAACCATGATCCTCTGTTAGGAATTAATTTAGCACCAAAACATCTTTTTCCTTTATTAATATTTAATGGAAAAAACACTCCCGGAGAACGGATTAATTGGGAAATTACCACTCTTTCTACTCCATTTAAAACAAAAGTGCCCCTTTCGGTTAAAAGAGGAAAATTTCCAAAAAATATTTCTTGTTCTTGAGATCTTTTAGTTTTTAAATTAGTCAGCTTGGTTCTTACTCGAAGAGGAGCGACAAAAGAATCATTGTTTTCTTTAGCATCATAACCAGTGGGATAATTTGCTTTTCCTAATTTATAATCAAGAAAATGAAGCTCAAATTCTTTTCCAGTATAATCCTTAATAGGAGAAACCTCGCTGAAAAGATCTCTTAATTCTTCTTCCCAAAATTGCCGGCCGCTTTCTTGTTGTAAAAAAATCAGGCTAGGCAATGGATAAAAAATCTTACTCTTGGAAAAGTCTTTCATTTTAGTTTTCATAGGCTGGTTTTTTATTTAATGATGGGGACAGAAAACAAATTGGGCATTTCAAACAAAAAAATACCCTTGTTATTTATTTTTAGGGCTGAAACAAAAAATTAACAAAACCGGGATAAAAATTGAAAAATCAAGTTGGCTTATTTAATTAATCTTAAGGTTAAAATAACCTTATCAACAAACCAATCTCTTGTCAAGGGCAAAAATCATTCTACTTGCCTGCTGAAAATATTTGAATTTTTTTTATTATTTCTTTTGCGTTTAAATCTAAGAAATAAGCTTGTAATAGCTTTTTCAATAATGTCTTTCTTTCCGATAAATCCATTTGGGGTAATTGCGCAATTAAAAAATCTTTTTTCTCTTGATCAAGATTAATTAGATCAATAAAAGACTTTAAGCTATCATTATATAAAATTTCCATTAATTTAAAAAGTTATTTATATCTTGTTTTGTGATTCCTTTTTTTATCTTTTCTCTATCAATAGCCGAAAATACATCCACGTCGCTTTGATGTTTGGGCGTTTGTTCAAGATTTCTAAAAATTTCCCACGCCCGACTAATCACTTCTTTAACATTAACATTGCTGGAATCTTTTTTTTCATCATATCGGGCTATCTCTCTAATTTCTTCCATGCCCTTTTTGGTTATTTTAAGATCATTAAAACTTTCTTGGTTTTTTCTTTTTACGTATTCCTTGATATTTTTTTCCGGATTTTCAAGAATCTCTAAAAATTTAGTAAAACGATAATTATTTATTTGTTTTTTATTTTCTTTTTCAATACTGTTAAAATTATCATTTAATTCCCTTTTAATTTCAGCATGCAAAACATTTCTAAGATAATCCCTTTTTTCATCTTTATTGTAACTGCCAAAAATATTAGTGGCAATATCACGCATCACCACTCCATTTTTTTTATAAATCGTATGTCCTAAAGAAAATAGTCCTGATTTTTTAATTTCTACTTTCCAACCATATTTTTCCAAAATATCAATTTCTTCATCGGTTTTCAGGTTTTTCATCAATTCCAATTTTCTCTCTCTAATAGAGTCAAGAGAAGTATATTTTTCTCGACTTGGTTTTTCGATTGTTTTTTCCGCTTCTTCGTTAAAATTACGATTAGTAAAAAGTTCTGCTATTTTTACCCCTGCCTCGGCCCAATCTTGAATTTTTAAATTAGCAGTTATTTGAGCTTTTTCTAATTCTCCAGCCCCTCTTTTTCCTGATAAGCTAACTACTTTTGAAGAATAATTTTGTTTTTCTTTTTCAATTAGATTGTTTATTTCTTTCATGGCCGAGTAATAAGTTTCGACCAAAGGCTTTTCTTCGGATAATCCAGTAATAATATTTTCGTATTGCTCGTTATTTTTTATTATTTCTAAATATTCTTTGTCATCAGCCAAATCATTTTCACCCTTTTTATCTAAATAAAGGCGATAAATCGAAAGAGTTGTTTCTGATTCAGGAACAATCCCCTTTTTTTCAAGTTGTTTTTTATTTTTTTGATACCAATACTCTGCTGCTTTAATTTTTAAATCATCGGCTCGCTCTTTAAAAATAGCCAAAGTTTTAATTTTTAGCCTTGAATCAAACTTTGGCCCGACTAATGGTTCGATTGAATCAAACCCAAGATTAAGCAATTCTTTTTCTAAATTATTGATTTTAGACTGGGGCTGTTTTTCTTTTTCTTCTTTTCTTTTTTCTCTAGCTTCTTTTGCCTGTTTTGCTTTTTCTTCAAGATGATTTTCTATTTTTTCTTGAAATTCTTTTATTTTTTCTTGTTTGGCTTCTTTTTCAATCCCCTGTTCTGTAATTTTTGATCCAGCAATAATATCTGGGTTTAATTTTTCTAAAACTTCTTCAGCGTTTGGCTCTGCTTCTTTTTCTAAATCAATTTCTTCTTTTGTTTCAGAAAAAGAATCACCAGAAACAATGCTTGGGTTTAATTTTTCTAAAACTTCTTCAGCGTTTGGCTCTGCTTCTTTTTCTAATCCTTTTTCCAACTCAAAAGAATCATCAAGAGCGTTTAGCTTTAATTCTTCTTTTTTTTGCGGATCAAAAGATTCTTTTTTCGCCATAACTTTTTCTTAGTTATTATACCTTTATTATAAAATAAAGGTATTAAAAAATCAATTCAAGTTAAGAATTTGGGCAATTTCCGCTTCAACAATAGCTCGAGGCCGACCATATCGGCTTCGCGAGAATTGCTTAATTAATTCAGCGTTTTCAAAACTTCCTTTTTCTGGAACCAAAGTTTTAATTTTAAAAGAAGAGGTTAATTTGTTGTTTAACATCATCTTTATTAATAATTGAAAATTATCCAGATTTAATAAATCAAATCGCGAAAATTCCGGAGAAAATTGTTTTTCCAAAAATTCCGCATCATCAGCCCCTACTCGAAAAGCAGCAAAAGTGCCTACATTTCCGATAACCGCATTTTTAATGCTTTCGGAAAGCTGGGGCATGTATTGATGAGCTAAAATCAAATTTAAACGATATTTTCTGGCTTCGGATAAAATGGTGGCAATACTCTCGGTAGTAAAATTTTGAAACTCATCTAAATAAAGATAGAAATCTTGACGAGCTTCGATTGGAATTTCAGCTCTTCTCATTGCTGCCATTTGCATTTTTGAAACCAGAATCAATCCCAATAAAGAGCTGTTTAATTCTCCGGTTCGGCCCTTGCTTAAATTGGCTAAAAATATTTTTTTATTATCCATTATTTCGTCTAAATTAAATCCAGAATGATTCTGGCCGACAATGTTTCGCAACATTTCATTTTCCACGAATCTTCCGATTTTACTAATCACATACCCTAGCATGTCTGATTTGGTTGATCCGGTTGTTTGTTTCCATTCCCGAAGCCAAAAACTTCGGACTAATGGGTCGGAAACTTTTTGCAATTTTTGTTCCATAAATTTGTCATCAGTAAAAATTCTAGGAATTTCAATCAAGGTTCCAGGATTAGCTTTGTCTGCCATTATCGCTAGCATGGCATTTCTCATATAGTGCTCAAACATTGGCCCAATCATTTCCGGAGGAAATAATTTATAAAAAATAGAAATCATCTCTGAAACAGCCATATCTTTCTGCTCTGGCGTGTCCCATTCCAACATATTTAATCCACAAGGCTTTTCTGTTTGAAAGGGCTCGAAAAGAACAACATCTGAAGCTCTTTCTTTGGGAATAATTGCCAAAATATCTTCTACTAATTCTCCGTGGGGGTCGATTACCCCAACGCCATTTCCATTAATAATGTCCTGTCTAATCATTTCCGATAAAAAGCCTGATTTTCCTACTCCAGTTTGACCAACAATATAAAAATGACGACGCCTGTCTTCGGCATTGGCAATATAAACATTTTTTTCTTGTCCTCGAAAAACAGTTTTACCAAGCAAAACCGGACCTGATAAAAGCAATCCGGCCGGAGGCTCTACTTCTTTTGTTCCAGCCCATTTTATATAAGGGCTTTCTATGTGGGACAAAGGCAAGTGATAAATACTGCTTAATTCTTCGCTATTTAAAATAACTTTCTGGCTTTCATCAAAATTACGAAAAATATAATTATAAATCAATTGCCTGGCTTGATTGCCTTTTACTCGCACAGAAGAAAAATTATTAAGCGGAGAAAAAAATTGGGCAAACCCAGATTCCATATTTTGCAAAATCTCATCAGCTCGGCCAGGAATTTTCGCGCAAGACAATAGTCTAATATTTACATCAAAAAATGGCTTTTGAATTTTCGCTCGCAAAGCAGAAATCGTAGCATCGTCAACTTTTTTTTCTTTAACTTTATTTTCCAATTCTTTTTGTTGAGGAGAGGGTGCGGTTAACAATTGGGTAATAGGGTTTTCGTTGGCTCCAGAAATTGCTGCATTAAGATCTTTTCCTTCGGAAATTAATTGGGAAATTACCTTATCGCCCTGAGAATGAACATCTGTTGTGGCTTCGCGAACAATCAATTGAATAGCTGCTCCCTCATCGGCCTTGATATTAGTCAAAGAATTAACAATTGCCTCTAAGGGATCGGTATTTAAATTAAAATAAGTATTTAAAGGAAGTAAAAAAGATTTTTTTAAGCGCAGATACGAAGTAGAAACATTGGCCTCTGGTTCAAAAATGGTGTAATCGTCGGGAATTTTTTGAACAATAGCTCCGGGATAAGCGCCTTCGACATATTTTGGCAAAGAATTAGCGTAATTATTTGGAACAGCAATATAAAAAGAAATATCTTCTCCGCCCAATTCAGAAGCAATTTCTAAAACCGCTCTCGGGCGATCGGAAAATAAAGGAGCACTATTGTTTTTAAAATAAAGAAAATTGGAAAATATCTGCTCCATTTTTCCAATCATTATTTTAATGTCTTTTTTTTCTTCGCCGTATTTTTCATATTTCGGCAATTGAATTGAAAATAAAGACATATCTAAGCTGGATTCAAGACGATTTTTTCTTCTTTTTAAAAAAAAGAAAAACAATAATAAAAAAACCAAAATCGCGGCTGAGCCAAGGGCAAAATAAAAAACAGGATTTTGAGGATAAATAATTTCCATAATAAGCTACGAATTTTTATGATTTGATTTTTGGTTTTTTCTTTTTGGTTAAAAATTCTTTAAAAAAACTTTCTTTTGCCAAAGCATCGTGAAATGAATCCAAAAGCAAAGAATCTTCTTCTTTTTTAATGGCCTTGATTGCTTCTGGCAATCCTTTTTCTTCGGCTAAATCCAAAAAATATTTCATTTTTTTACTAATAATTGGATTAAGCCGAGTATTTTTTTCAGGCTCAATGGTTTGTTTTTTAAGCTCAGAAATAGATGATTTTTCTAAAAAAGAATCTTTTTTTTGATTCAACAACTCTTTTTCTGCCATTGTCTCGGCTTTAAAATCTATTTCCAAAGACTCTAGGTTCTTTTCTTTTTCTATTTTTCTTTCTCGATTTTCCAAATTATCCATAATTTAATTTTAAATTATTTTTACAGCTTTATTATAACAAATAGATCCTAAAAACAAAACAAGGCATTTTAAGAATCAGTCATCTTCATATTTTGTAAAATTCCCAAACCAATAAAATCAAAAAGCAAGTTGCTTCCTCCATAACTTACCAAAGGCAGCGGAAGCCCGATCACTGGAAAAACCCCCAAATTCATTCCAATATTAATTAACATATGAGAAAAAATGGCAATGGCCAGGCCAGAAGCAAATAAACGGGAAAAATTAGAATTTGCATTAAAAGCAATTTTAAAAATCCGCCAAAACAATACTCCAAACAAAGAAAGCAAAATTAAAACTCCGCAAAATCCCATTTCTTCAGCAATTGAAGAAAAAATAAAATCAGTGTGCGCTTCTGGTAAAAATCCGTATTGGGTTTGAGATCCTTGGCCAATCCCCTGGCCAAATATCCCCCCAGAACCAATGCTTATTTTCGCTTGATTCTGGCTCCAGCCCTCGCCCAAAAGATCTTCTTGGGGGGCAATAAAACTAAAAATTCTTTTCTTTTGATAATCTTTTAACAAAAATTGCCAAACTATTCCCAATAACAATAAAGATACTAAAAAAACAGCGATAAATTCCCTAATCCTAATTCCCGAGACCAAAAGCATTCCAATCCAAATCCCCAATAAAACAGCCACAGAACCAAATTCTGGTTGAAAAAAAATTAAAATTATCGGCAGGATAAAATAAAAACCAGAAAAAATAATATGCTTTAAATTATAAAGCTCGATATGCCGATGAGAAAAATATTTAGCTAAAATTAAAATAAGGATTATCTTTGTTGGTTCTATGGGGTCAAAAGAAATCGGCCCGATTCGATACCATGATTTAATTCCTCTTATTTCTGGGGCGAAAAAAAATACGCCGATTAAAAGAATCAAGCAAATAAAATAAAGAAAAACAAGCAAAAGAGAATTTTCGCGCAAAATCCTATTATCAATAAAACTAACACCAATCATTGCCAAAATCGAAATAATGAAAAATATTAATTGCCGAAAAAAATTGGTATAATCCCCCATCGAAGAAGAGCTATATAATGAAACCAATCCAAACCCGACTAAAGCTGCCGCTACTCCGAAAAGAATCCAATCGAATTTTTGTAATTTTACGCTTAAATTCATTTTAATCGTTAGAAATTATTTTTAAAAAATCTTTTTCCTTGATTATCTTTATTCCTAATTCTTTGGCTTTTTCATATTTTGATCCAGGATTTTCTCCCACCACCAAATAATCAAGATTTTTAGAAATCGAAGCCAAAACTTCTCCGCCCAAAGATTGAATTTTTTCTTTGGCCTGCTCCCGACTCATGGTTTCCAAAGTGCCAGTTAAAACAAATGTTTTGTTTTTTAGTTTTACCCCCTGTTTTTTTTCACCAATAATTTCAATCTTTTTACTAATTAGCTTATTTAAAAAATTTAAATTGCTCTGATTATGAAACCAATCATAAATAGAAGAAGCCACAATCGGACCAATATCAGCTGTTTTTTCCAATTCTTCAAAGCTTATTTTTTTTAATGTTTCCAAAGATCCAAACCGATTAGCTAAATCAAAAGCAGTCTTTTCTCCTACATTTCTAATTCCCAAAGCATAAATAAATCGGCTGAAAACAATTTTCTTTCGAGATTGAATTTTTTCTACTATTTTTTGAGCTGATTTTTCTGCAAATCTTTCTAATGGCAAAATGTCTCCTTCTTTTAAATCAAACAAATCTGAAGCATCGGAAATAAGCCCTTGCTCTAAAAATCGATCAATGATTTTTGAACCAAGTCCATCAATATTAAAAGCTGCTCGAGAAACAAAATGAGCCAAATATCTTCTTTTTCGACTAAAACAATCAGGATTCGGACAATACCAAATAACTTCTCCTGTTTTTTTTACAAGATTATTATTGCAAGCCGGGCATTTTTTAGGCATTAAAAAATCTTTTTCTTGGCCAGTTCTTAACTCTGGAAAAACTTTTATTATTTCCGGGATTACGTCTCCAGCTCGACCAACCACAACCGTGTCTCCAATTTTTAATCCCAACCGCTTGATTTCGTCTGCATTATGCAAAGTAGCCCTGGTGATGGTTGTGCCACTCACAGCAATGGGTTTTAAAATTGCTACCGGGGTCATTGCTCCTGTTCTTCCAACTTGAACAATAACATCATCTACGATTGTCACGCCCTGCTTTAAAGCAAATTTAAGGGCAATCCCGGCTCGAAATGATTTTCCTACTACGCCCAATTCTTTAAAAATTTGGCTGTTGTTTATCAAAACAACAGTTCCATCTATTTCATAGGGCAAGCTGTCTCTAATTTTATGCAAATGCTCATGATAAGAAAAAACCTCATCAAGATTGGCGCAAACCTTGTTGTGTTTATTATTTGTTTTAAATCCCAGGGCTTTCAAAATTAAATGTTCTTGTTCATGGGTTTCCTGTCCAAAATCTGTAACCAAAGAATAAATATCAGCTTCCATTTTTCTTTGGGCGGCAATCTTTGAATCCAGTTGGCGGATCGATCCAGCGGCCAGATTACGAGGATTAGCATAAAGAGGCAATCCCTGCTTTTCTCTTTGCTTGTTTGTTTTTAAAAATTCTTTTTTGGAAATAACTGCTTCTCCGCGTACGATTATTTTTTCCAATGCTTTTTGTTTCACTATTCCCGCAATTCGCCTTAATCCTAATTTTTCCAATTCTTTTATTGCTTGATTTAAATCTCTTAATTTTAAAGGAATGGCTTCGATGGTTTTAATATTCGCGGTTACATTTTCCCCAATCTTACCATCACCTCTAGTTGAGCCAACGGTCAAAACTAAATTTTCGTAAACCAATTCAATCGCAAGCCCATCTAATTTTGGCTCGCAATAATAATTTATTTTTTCTTTTTCTGCTTCGGATAATAATTTTTTATTCCGTGTTTCCCAATTTTCCATATCTTCACGAGAAAATGCATCAAAAAAAGATCGCATGGGTTCAAGATGAATAAATTTTTCAAATGCTTCTAAAGGCTTTCCGCCGATTCTTTGCGTTGGAGAGTCGGCGGTAATTAAATCAGGATACTCTTGTTCTAAATCAAAAAGCTCTTTTTTAAGAGCATCTAAAGCGCTTTCGGAAATCTCTTGCTTGTCTAAAACATGATAAAGATAACGATGATAATCAATAAGATCCCGAAGCTTAGAAATTCTTTGTTTTGCTTCCGATTTGATCATAAAACTAATAATTTATCTGGATTTTTCTGGTTGCTGCGTTATAAACACCCATAGCATCAATAGTAGTTCCAGTTTGGGTGCAGTCTGCACTTAAAATCGTATAAGTAAAAGAATAAGCACTATCGCCATTTACAGTTCCAGCAACAGGCGTGTAGTAAACGCAATTATTTAAACTAACATCGTAAAGCGCTTTTTCAACCGCGCTATCAGCGCAATGAAAAGCTTTAACCGAATCTCCTACTCCGCCAGTTATTTTTGTTGCTCCCACAATAATTTGAGAAACGCTCAAAGAAAACCCCATTAAAATAGCAATCATAATGGTAATCATATACAAAGACACGCCCCTTTGATTTTTTTTGGTTTTTTTAATAATATTCATATCAATTAAGGACCAAGATTTAAATTTCTCTGCGAGGCCGTAGTTTGAATAATAATTTCTGGAATTGGACTAACCCTTTTACTGGTTGAAAGCATGTCCATCATAATTGTTACTTTTGGCTGATTGCCGGTTGAATCTCCAGAAACGCTAAAACTTAATCCTCCAGAATTTATTTTTACTTGGCTAGAAGTAAGGTCCATGGCTGAAGCAGCATCAGCGCTTGTATAAGTCATGCCCGCGTCAGTTGATTTTTTAATCTTAATTTTATTATCAGTAGTATCTAAATAAAATTTAATACATTTATAAGTAGCGCTAGGATTATCATAACCTAAAAAATAAATGGAATTTCCAGCACTGGCATTGTAATTAAGATTAGCTGTGCCAGTACAAGAGCCAGCCACATTGCCCAGATAACCATCATCACGATAAGCCATTCGAATAGCTTTATACATATATTCCATCGCATGGCCAGATTCATTTAATAATTGCTGATTTTGCAAAATAGCTGTTTGAGTATTGATTGAATTGGTAAATAAAATAACCAAAGAAACAGACAAGACCAAAAAAATTGCCATTGAAGCCAAGACCTCGATTAAGGTGAATCCTTTAATTTTTGTTTTGTTTTTTTCTACCATTTCCAATTATATAAATCTTCTTTAATTGTTGTTTGCCGATTTCCGGTCCAATAAACATTTACTGTCACGTGCAAAATATTTCCATCCTCATCGATACAAATCTGTCTTCGATAAGGGGTAATTGTGCCAGAACTGCCATATTCATAAAATCCGTTATTAATCCAAAGATAAGAACTATTGTTGTAAGTTGATAAAAGAGTATCGTTATAATCTGCTTGACAGCCATTAGTTTGCCCGCTACAGCTTCCGCAGGCAGTTAACCCCGTATCCCAAGAAGCAGCGCTAACCCAATTTGTATCCCTAAAATTTCTAACTATTTCTATGCCCTCTTGGCCCAGCAATGAAGCCACATAAGTATCTTTAACTTGTTTGGTCTGTTGAGTATATTTTGCCGCAGCAGAATAAATTCCTAAAAATGCAATCGACACGATCATTATGGAAATCAAAGTTTCAATCAAAGTAAATCCTTGAGGAAAAAATTGTTTGGAAAAATGTTTTGAGGATTGAAATTGAACGTTCATATTAATTAGTAATATCTATTCGGCCGGCATTATTTATTTTGACTACTTTTTTTCTAGCCGGACTACTGCAATTGGTTTCATTTTCTGGAGCGATCACAATATAAATATCATCGTTATTTACAGCAGAATCCATATAAATAGTGGGGGCAGGAGGCACCGCGGCAACGCTGATTATTCCAGAACCAATAACTGTGCCATTATTTTTTAATTCGCAAATTTTTGCCCCTTTTTCAATGTTAATGATTTCAAAAATAGAATCTGCAGGAGCAGAAGTACTATAAGTAAAATTACCCACTCCTTTATTAGCGTTATTTTTAAATAAAATATAAGAGCTGTTACTGGCCGTGCTAAAATAAATTCCATAAGCATTATAATTAACGCTTAGTCCCTGTCCAGAAATAGACATTCCCATTGTGCGCCTTAAATCTTGAGCTAATTTTTGAGAAGCCCGGTCTAAAATTAAGGCATCATTTCCGCTTTTATAATTAGCAAACATTATTCCAGATAAGATCACTAGAATAGAAACAACAGTAAGCATTTCTACCAAAGTCAAACCCTGACAAAGTTTTTTTGAAAAAAAGGAATATTTTTTATTTTTTGGTTTGAAACTTTTAAGCATATTACCCGCCAAAACTTAAAGAAAGATACCAATTAATAAAATTTGAGCCATAAAAAATCGCTAAAAAGCAACCTATGACCAAAAACGGACCAAACGGAACTGCTGACTTTAACTTTCTTTTCTTGCCAGCCACTAAAATTAATCCAATTATAGCACCGAAAAGAAAAGAAATGAATAGCCCAACAATAATGTTCGGCCAGCCGAGCAAAAGCCCAAGAATAAAGGCTAGTTTTACATCTCCAAATCCCATGGCTCGACCTTGGGAAAAAAACCACAAACAAAAGAAAAAAGCACAAGATCCCAAGGCAGAGTAAAAATATTGAAGTAAATCATTACCAGAAAATATTCCCTGAAAATAATTAAATAAAAGCCAAATAATAATTAAAATCAAGCCGCAAAAAGTAAATTCATCTGGAATAAGATAGTGCTTTAAATCATAAATAAAAATAATAGTAAAAACCGAAGCAATAGCACAATAAAACAAAGCTTGATAAAAATTAAATCCTAAACCAGTGGTTAAAAGACTTACCTGAAAATAATTATAAATAAACACGAAAAGTGCGCCTACTACCAGCTCGACCAAAGGATACTGAAAAGAAATTTTTTTCTGACAATAACGGCATTTGCCTTTTAAAAAAACAAAACTGAATAAAGGAATAAGATCATTCCAATAAAGGGTATGCTTACAGGACGGACAATAAGAACGGCCCTTTAAAAAACTTTGTTTTTTTCCGATTCTCCAAATTACGCAATTCAAAAAACTACCCACAATCAAACCGAAAATAAAAATAAAAATTGTTTCAATAATCATAATTTAATTTTAACATATTCAAATATTAATATCCATTAAGATTATTATTTTTTGAAAACCATAAATTTATAACCCAAGAAATTAACAAAAGTGGAAAAAATAATCGCCAAACCCTTAACCGTGTTCAGCCAGAAATACCCTCCGCCCAAATAACTAAAAAAGGTGGTTCCCAAAAAAACAATCGCTGTGTTGATTAAGCTGGCTCCAAAACTGACGGAAAAAAACAAAAAAATCTCAGACGCTATTTTCTTTCCAGAGCTTTGAAACGTCCAAAATTTATTTAAAAAATAAGAATTGATTACCGCTATTCCGAAAGAAAGAGAATTAAAAACAATCATCCATGGCCCGGAAAATATATTAAAATAAGCGCTTAAGTAATTTAAAACCAAAAAATCCAACGTCGTGTTTAAAATTCCTACAATTAAAAACTTGATAAATTCATAAATCCTTTTGCTTAAAATTCTGGCCAAAAATACAATCGAAGTCGTAAAAAATGGCAAAATCAATAAAAGAAAAAATTCAGCCGGGCAAAAAATAAAAAATATTTTTAAAATTTTAAAAATAAAAAAACCGGAAATTTCGGTTAGAATCAAAGCTAAAAAAAGATCTTTATAAAATCCGAAATTAATTATATTTTTTGTTCCATAATCCCCCCTTAAAATATTTCTTTTAATTTTAAGAGATTCCCAAAAAATATTCCAAACACTTTTAATCCTTAGGGTGCTTTGTTTTTCGTCTTGCCAAGCAACCGACATTTCCAAAACTTTATAACCCAAAAGATTAGCCAAACAAAGCAACTCCGCATCAAAAGCAAATCCATTAATTTTTGCTTTAGAAAAAATATTTTTTCCGGCTTGTTGGCGAAACCCTTTAAATCCACATTGAGTATCTTTATAATCAACTAATCCTAAAATTACTTTGATTAAAAAATTAAATCCTTGACTTAATATTTGGCGAAGTAAGGGCTGTTTTTTTAAAATCTTTGCGCCCTTTACCCTTCGGGAACCAATCACCAGGTCATATCCCTGAGCCAAATTATTAAGCAAAGGGATTATTTCAGAAATAGGCGTAGAATTGTCAGCATCTAAAAAAACCAAATAATCTCCTTGGGCTTGATTTATCCCCTCTTTCACTGCCCCGCCCTTTCCTTTGTTTTGTTCATAACTGATTATTTTTAAAAAAGAATTGGTCTCAGCCATTTCTCGAGCAACTTTTTCGGTTTGATCTTTAGAGCCATCATTAACAATTAAAATTTCCGCTTCAATTTTTTCTTTATTTAAAAAAGAAATAATATTAACCAAGGTTTTAGGCAATCTCTTTTCTTCGTTATAAGCAGGAATAATAATTGAAAGCATCATATTTATTTATAATTCAAAATCATTTCGCCATCTCCAAAAACAAACATCAAAGAAGGGGTAATCCAAAAAATCGTTTGATTTTTTTTAGAGCTTTGCCATTTTGGAAAATAAGAAAAATTGATAAAAACACCGGAATTGCTCGCGAACTCCAAGCGCTCGCTTTCAATTTTTGATTCAATGGGTTTTAATTCCCATTTATTTTTACTAAGCCTAACAATCAAATCATAAGCTTGGCCAATTTCTAAAGAATCTTCTGCTGTTTTTACAAAATAAAAATTATCACTTAAACTGGGGCAATCGCTATTTGAATCAAGAAAGATAATCGGCTTATTAAATTTTTGCCAATATTCCATTTGGGCAAATGAAGGGCAATTTTCATCTTTATTTTGATAACTGACCAAATACCCGCCTAAACGATTCTGGTCTTCATTAGAAACTGTTTTAAGCCCTTTGGGGGCATAAATAAGGGGTTGATCAAGAGAAAAACCAGCCCTTTGCCATTGAAGTGAAATGTCGGCAAAACTTAGTTTTTTAAACAATCCCCCACTATCCACAAACAGAAACGGCCGATAATCTGTTTCTGCAAAAAAAGGAGAAGTATTTTTTATTTCAATCAAGGTAAACCGGCCAAAAGTATTTTTAATAATAGCCAAATCATTGTCATCAGAATTTACAAAATCTATTAGCGGAACCGATCGGGCGTTTTCCGCCACAATATATTTTATGCCATAAATTGCCAATTTATTTATTTCATCTTTTATTTTTTGGACTTGGCCAGCATTAATCGCTTCGATTGTTTGCGGATCTTTATCGTCGTTTTTGTTATTAAAATAAACAATGCTCATTAAATTTGAATAATCAAACAAGATTCCGGTTTCAGAATAAATATAACGCCCAGAAAGGCTTGATTCGTAAAGCAATCCTCGGGCATTATAAATTTCAGCTTTGGGTAAAAGATAATCAAAATAATGCTTGGTTAACAAAGCATTGGAATCAAGATCAACTAAAACTCGACCGCTTAAATTATTATCTTTTAAATAAGCTGTTAGTTTTTCGGCATCAACAATATCTTGCTGATAAGCTTTTGATTTTGGATTAAGATCGTCTTGAAATTTTTCCAAATCAAAAAAATTAAGATTGATAGAAACCATTAAACAAGCTAAATAAACAATAAAAATTTTCGGCCAAGGAATACGAAACAAAAAATGATTTCTTTTCCAAATACTCCAATTATTAATCCAATGGCCAAAAGAAACAAATCCACAAGCGCTGATAAAAATATTAACAATCGCCACATCAGAAACAAAGCGATAATAATGAATGGGCAATTTAATCAAATAATTAATCACGTCTCTAGGGATAAGCAAAAAAGAAGCAATGAATAAGGTGGGTAAAAAATATGATTTTTGATTAATTAAACGAATCAACCCTAAAATTGAAAAAACAAACAAGAAAAAACCAAATAAAAACTTTGGAAAAACACTATAAAATGGATCTACCCCGGTTGTCGTGACAATATTTTGAGCCGAAGTATAGCCAATATTCAAAAGAAAAGGAACCCACCAAAAACTAGTTAAGATAGCAGAACATAAGCCGAAAAGAAATAATTGTTTCCAGTTTTGACGAAAATAAAAAAAAGCATAAATTAAAAAAACAAAACAAAAAAACAAAGCTGTAAAAATATGGCTTAGAACAAGAATCGAAAATAAAATAATTGACCAGACTAAATATTTTTTATTTTTTGTTTGCCGGTTTTTTTCCAAGGTCCCAAATAAAAAAATCATTATCGGACAAGCAAAAGCATTAAGAAATAAGCCCACATTCATTTGGGAGGTTAGGCCTAAGCCATTGTTGCCAATAAGAAAAAGCGTTAAAAATCCAAAAATCAGGCTTGCTTGGGTAATTCTTTTATCATTAAAAAAAACTTGAGCAGTATAATAAATTGAAATTAAAAAGAAAAATGGCAAAAGAAAAAGAACAAAGTTAAAACAAAAAGCCAAAGGCAAAGCTTTAAAACTAAGCAAATAAACTAAACACACTATTAAATAAGGCAGGGGGTTATAAAAAGTAAAAATAGGATAACCAGCAAATCCATAAATATTAAAAGCGCTAATCTTGCCCTGCTCTAATAAATAAAGCATTTGCTCAACCAAATAATAATGCGCCGGCAAATCCCAACCAATTAAAATCTGATTGGTTAAAATCGGATTTAAAACATAAATTAAGATAACGGAAATTATTATCCAAATTAAGGAATTCTCATTAAATATTTTTCGAAAATCAAAATTAAAATTCATAATAAAAATGCTGATTTTTCTATTAAATCATTATTTTTGTTTTCTGGCAACTTTGTTTTTAAAAACAAAACCTCCCTTTTTGGGGGAGGCTAAGTTTGAAATTTTTAAACTAGTTGCAAGTGCCGTGGCTAACAGTGCAGGAAACATTTGTGCTTCCCACTAATCCATTACTGTCAACACAATAGGCGCCACCTCCATTTAAAGGAGTTTGGATACAATATCCAGCCCCACTAATAGCAATGTTCATAATACGAGTACCAGTCACCTGAGTGCCAATATCGCTGTAAAGCCTAGAAGCGTCAGCATAAGAAGCATTCATAAAGTGAGATGCGTCTGTTAAATCTCCAGGGGCGGTAATGGCAGCAGAACAAGCTGTTCCAGAACAATAAGCGCCATTGCCAGCAGTAAATTTAAAAAGCTCGGCTGTGGTTCTTATTTGATCCATATTGGCTTTGATTCTGGCGTCTCGAGCAGAATTATTGGCCCCATTCATAGACACAATAATCAAGCCGGACAAAATACCAATGATCGCGATAACGACCAAAAGCTCAATTAAAGTAAAACCTTTTTTCATTGTCATTTTTTTGAAATGTTTTATTTTTTTATTTATCCGACCTTTGTTTATGTTTCCAAATACATTTTACCAAGGGAAAATAGTTTTCGTCAAGCACTTTTTTAAAAAATAAAATCTCCTTTTATTGGAAAGAAGATTTTATTTTTAAAAACTTTAGCGACAAGTAGTAACTGCACCAGAACAATTGGCCAAAGTTCCAGTTAAACGAACAGAATTTCCAACACTGTCCACGCACCAATAAGTACTGGTGCTTCCTGTTGGCCAAATAGAATAAACTGCACAATAACCAGTAGCAGTTGGTGCTGGAATCGTAGGCTGGGTTGCTGGAGCTTGAGCAAGAATATCAGCAATTAAAACCGAAGCTGATGTGCCAGCTCCGCTGTAGCCAATAAAAGTATTGGGTGATTGACCCAAAGAATAAAGCATGGCTACGGTTCTTAATTGATCCAAATCAGATTGGATTCTTGCATTTTTCGCTGAATTGTTAGCACTATTCATAGACACGATAATCAAGCCGGACAAAATACCAATGATCGCGATAACGACCAAAAGCTCAATTAAAGTAAAACCTTTTTTCATTGTCATTTTTTTGAGATTTAAATTGTTTTCTTCCGACCTTTATTTATATTTCTAATCTTATTTTATCAATTATTAATAATTTAAGTCAAGAAAAAATCCCCTTTTATTAAGGGGATTTTAATTTTTTAGCTTTATGGACAAGCAGTAGCAGTGTTGCAAACAGCTGATCCAACTTTTCCTGTAGAATCAATACACATTGTGCCTGAGTTCATTTCTGCGGAAAAGCAATATACTCCAGTACCAGCAACAAATTCAATATCACCGTCACCGTTTTGATTATCGATATCATTAAAAAGCATTAAGCCTTCACCAGTTCCGGTAAAATTAGTAGCAGCTCCAGCAACGCCTGTTCCATAAGTGCTGTTAGTATTGTAATAAAGAGCACCCACAGTTCTCATTTGATCCATGCTAGTCTTGATTCGAGCGTCTTTGGCTGAATTTTGAGCTCCACCCATAGACACGATAATCAAGCCGGACAAAATACCAATGATCGCGATAACGACCAAAAGCTCAATTAAAGTAAAACCTTTTTTCATTGTCATTTTTTTGAAATGTTTTATTTTTTTATTTATCCGACCTTTATTTGTGTTTCCGAATACATTTTACCAAGGGAAAATAGTTTTCGTCAAGCACTTTTTTAAAAAATAAAATCCCCTTTGCTTGAAAGGGGATTTTAAATCTAATTAAATTAGTTTGGACAAGCGTAAACTCCAGATGCACAAATAGCAGTCGCGCTTGTTTTTACAGCTCCAGTAGAATCAATACATTGATACAAGCTTCCTGAATTCAAAGCCTTGGAAAAACAATAAGTCGTGCCACCAGTACCAATATTCAAGGCGGCGGCTGCTCCTCCTTGAGCATTGATATCTGTACATAACATTGCCCCATCAGTAGAAGTAGCAAATCCAGCAGAAGCGCAAGTGCCAGCTGCCACAGCAGTACCATAAGAAGTGCCTGCTCCTGTTGTCATTTTATAAAGCTCAGCAACAGTTCTCATTTGATCCATGCTAGTCTTGATTCGAGCGTCTTTGGCTGAATTTTGAGCTCCACCCATAGACACGATAATCAAGCCGGACAAAATACCAATGATCGCGATAACGACCAAAAGCTCAATTAAAGTAAAACCTTTTTTCATTGTCATTTTTTTGAAATGTTTTATTTTTTTATTTATCCGACCTTTGTTTATGTTTACTAATCAATTTTAGCAAATAATCTATAAAACGCAAATCATTAAGTTGGAATCGTAGTGCTGATTTGATAAATAGGCAATAAAACTGCGGCAACCAAAAATCCAACCATAACTGCCAAACCAATAATCATTATTGGCTCGATAATGCTGGCCAAAGAATCAATGAAAATTTCTGCTTCTCTTTTAAAAAATCTAACAATATTTAAAAGCGAAGAGTCAAGCCGCCCGGTTTTTTCTCCCACCGAAGCCATTTGCACAAATAAGGGCGTTACTTCTTTTTCATGAATTGTTAAAGCATGGCTAATCCCCTCTCCTTTTATTACTCTATTTTTAGTGTCTAAAATAATTCGACGATAAACATTGTTGCCGATTAAATCTGCTACTACTTCCAAGGCATCAGCAATCGGAATACCGGCAGAAATCAAAGTTGATAAATTTTCTGCAAATCGCGCAATGTAAAGATTTCTAAAAAAATTGCCAAAAACCGGAAGTTTTAAAATCAAAGCATCAAAAACATCTTTTCCTTCTTTTGTTCTGGGATAATAATAAAAGAATGCTCCGATTCCTCCAGCCACTGCCACCGCCAAATACCATTGATTTACAAAAAAATCAGAAATCGCAATTATTATTTGCGTAGTAAACGGCAACGCTTGGCCGCTAGAAGTTAAAACCTTAACCAAGCCGGGTACAACAAAAACCATAATCACAATAAAAATCAAAACAAAAATAAGTAAAATCACAATGGGATAAGTCATAGCACCCATAGCTTTTGTTCGGATATTATATTCACTTTCCACGTGATCCGCGGTTCTCTCCAAAATTTTTGGCAAATCGCCAGATATTTCTCCAGATTTTACCATGTTCACATAAAAAATAGAAAAAAGCTCGGGATAGCGAGAAAAGGCTTTTGATAGCAAAGTTCCGCCCCGAACATCAGCTGCGACTCGAGCAATCTTTTCTTTCATTTTTTTGTTATTTGCTTGAGTAGCCAAAGCATCCAAAGCTTCGGCTGGAGAAACATTACTATCAATCATAATTGCTAATTCTCGAGAAAACATTACAATATCTTTTTGGGAAATTCGACCCAAAAATGGCAAAGAAAATTTTAAATCACCAAACGACTGGCTTTCTTTTTCTTCAAGAGAAACAGCAAATAACCCTTTATTGCTTAAGGCGTCTAAAACTTCTTCTCTATTTGAAGCTTCCATGGTGCCAACAATAGTTCGGCCTTCAAAATCTTTGGCTTGATAAAAATATTTCATTGTAATATTATTTTCTTTAATTCTTTAACATTTGGAGAATAGTTTAAAGCGCTCTCCAAGGTAACTGTTTTTTTTCGAACTAATTCTGCTAAAGCCCTATTTAAAGAAATCATTCCCAAATCCGAAGACGTGTCTATCACTAAAGGCAATTCATAAACTTTGTTTTCTCTAATAATATTGGCAACTGCCTGAGTATTAAATAAAATTTCACAAGCTGGAACAGTATTTCCATTTAAAGACGGAATTAATCTTTGAGAAACAATTCCCAATAATGAACTGGAAAGCTGGGCTCGAATTTGATTTTGTTGTTCTCCGCTAAAAGCGTCAACGATTCTGTTTATTGTTTGCGAAGCTGAATTAGTGTGCAAAGTGGCAAAAACCAAATGTCCAGTTTCGGCCGCAGTAATGGCTGTGGCAATAGTTTCTTGATCTCTCATTTCCCCTACCATAATTACATCTGGATCTTCTCGAAAAGTTGATTTCAGGGCGCGAGAAAAAGAAAGCGTATCAGCTGATAATTCCCGCTGGCTAATAATTGCTTTATCGTGTTCAAAAATATATTCAATTGGATCTTCGATTGTAATAATGTTACAAGCCCTAGTCCGATTGATTTCGTCAATCATTCCAGCTAAGGTAGTACTTTTTCCATGGCTAGCCGGACCAGTAATCAAAACAAAACCTTGCATTGCCTCGGTAAAACGATGTAATTGTTGAGGCAAGCCCAATTCTTCCAAGCTTCTTATTTTATTAGAAACAGCTCGAAGTGCAGCGGCAAAAGTGCCTAATTGATAATAAATATTCACCCGAAAACGCCCCACTCCAGCAAGCTCATAAGAAAAATCGATTTCTTTTTGTTGAAAAAACTTTTCTTTTTGAATATCTGTTAATAAAGCCAAACACAAGCCTTCAGTATCAGTAGCTGATAATTTTTTATCCTTTGGCAAGGCTATTAGTTTACGGCTGATTCTTAAAACCGGCGGGTGGCCAGCTACCAAATGCAAATCCGAAGCCTCTTTTTGAATGGCTAAGAATAAAAGTTGTTGTAAATAATTATTATAATCCATTTTATTAGTCAGTAACTCTTAAAACTTCTTCTAGGCTTACCTCTCCAGCTAAAACCTTGATAATTCCATCTTGCCTCATAGTAATCATACCTTGTCTTTTTGCTTCTGCAGAAATTCTCATTTCACTTGGATCTTTTAAAATAATCACCTCTAGCTCAGGGGTCATTTTTAAAATTTCGAAAATTCCGATTCTTCCTTTTTCCCCTTTCATATTGCATTTTGGACAGCCAACAGGACGATAAATATGAATATCGTTTATGTCAACTGCTTTTTTGGCTATTTCTGGCATTTCTGCTATTTGGCTTAAAATAAATTTTTCAATTTCCTTGTTTGGTTTTATTTTTTCTTTACAATAAGGGCACAGGCGCAAGGCTAATCTTTGGGCAATAGCAATATTCAAACTAGCAGGCAAAAGAAATGGCTTTACTTTCATATCAATCAAACGAGGCACCACACCATTAGCATTATTTGTGTGTAAGCTTGATAAAACAACGTGTCCGGTTAAAGCTGCTTGAACTGCCAAAGAAGCTGATTCTTCATCTCTAATTTCACCAACCATAATAATATCTGGGTCTTGCCTAACCACTGACCTTAATCCTTGGCTAAAATCATATCCAATTTCCGGCCTAATTTGAGATTGATTAATCCCTGGTATAAAATACTCTATCGGGTCCTCCAAGGTAATAATATTAAATTCTGGATTATTCATTTCTCTTAAAATAGAATAAAGAGTGGTGGTTTTACCAGAGCCGGTTGGACCAGTAGCTAAAATCATTCCAAAAGGCTTTTTAATGGCTTCTCGCAAAATACTAATATTTACACCCATCATTCCAATCTCTTCATAAGTTCTTAATCCTTCGCTTGGATCCAAAACCCTAATCACCACTTTTTCGCCTAGCTTGGTTGGAAAAGTAGAGACTCTGAAATCAACTTCTTTGCCGTCTATTCTGGCAGAAAAACGTCCATCTTGAGGAATTCTGGTTTCATCAATTCTCATATTGCTCAAAATCTTTATTCTGGCCACAATCGAAGGATGAGTATGAATTGGTAAAAAAAGAGAAGAATAAAGAATTCCATCCATTCGGAAACGAATTCGAACTTGTTTTTCAGCCGGCTCAATATGAATATCCGAAGCTTTGCCATCAACCGCGTGACGCAAAATTACGCCCACCATTTTAATAATCGGTGCTTCGTCGTCTAATCTGGCAATGTCAACATCTTCCTCTGTTTTTTTAAAAAGCGGAACCCCGCCCTCTGTTCCCAGCTCTACCTCTAGTTCAGTTAAGGCAGCGTCCACTTCTTGTTCAGTGCTTCGATATTGTTTTAAATATTTTTCAAATTGTCGATTATTAATTAAGTAAAAATCAATTTTATATCTTTGTTGCCTGGCTAAAAAATTAATAGCCTCTCTGGCTTTAATATTTTCCGGGTTAACAATACCAAATTGCAAAACCCCTTCTTCTATTTTTAAAGGAATGGCTTGATAGAATCGAGCTGATTCTTCGGGCACTAAAGATAAAATTTCTAAAGGGATAATCAAATCTTCTGTTTCTTCAAAAACCGGCAAATCATAAATTTCTGATTTTATTTTATTAAGCTCTTGTTCGTTTAATATCTTTTTTATCAACAAAAAATCCTCTTCATTGGTCCCAACAAATTCTTCTCTGAATTCTTTTTCCAGGCTGGAGGCCTGGTCTTCAGTGATTATTTTTTTCTCAACTAATTTTTGAATTAACATGAAAATTGAGGTTAATTAAAGAACTAATCTGCCGCATTATTTTTGAGTGCTAGGTGGCAGAAACGGATTACCCCGGCCAGGCGTAACTTCTAATCCCGTACTGGGACGAAAAGCCGGATAATCAGGAAAAGCTTCTAAGTTTAAAAAATTTTCTCCTTTTAAAAAATCAAAATCAATATTAATCGATGGAAAGGATTGGGTGGAAGATTCTGTTGGTGTTAGAATCGGACCCAAAGAAGAAGAATTCTTTTTTGCATACCAATAAACACCAAACCCTATTAAAATCAAAAGCAAAACTATTAAAAAGATAGGTTTGGTTTTTTGCATTTCTGATTTTCTTGTATCTTGTAAAATATCCATATTATTAATAAGAATAAATTTCTACATTAATTGTATAAGGGGTAATTACCGATCCCCCGGAGAAATTAATTGATTGCACAGAAATTAAATAAGCCTGCTTTTCAAAAATTTTCAATAATTCTTTTAATTGATCATAAGTACCAGTAACAGAAATAGTTACTTTTGTAGCTTTTACTGGACCAGCAATTCCGCCCGGAGAAACCGATCGCGTAGCCTGAGTAGACGAAGACGAGCTTTCAGTTGGAGATTTTATTTTTTCTGTTCCTGTATCAGCCACGCCAGCCATTAAAGATGATCCGCTAAAAACAAGTGAAGTTAAAGACATTCCACTTTGAGAAATAATATCTCTAAAAAATATTTCCATTTTTGAAGCATAAAATGGATCAGAAGAAAAATTATCATCAATTCTTTTTTTCATTTCTGCCCAATTTACTTCTTGAAGTGATTGTTCTGCTGTCCGAATTTCTAAATTATGACTAGCTCCAAGTTTTTCAATATTTTTTAAATTATTAATTTCTGATACTTTTTTCTGAGTTGCCACGTATTTTGGCATATCCAAAAAATATACAATCGCACCGGCTCCGATTAAAATGATTAAAGAAACTATTAGTAATGTATTTATTTTTTTGTTCATTTTTTATTTTAAAACTTCTGGCCGAACAACCAGATTAATAGAAAAATTAACACCCCCCTTATCCGCCATTTTTATATTCGAAATATCATAACTCTCAATTGTTGTTTGATTGTTTTTTAAAATCGCAATCTGCTGAATCAATGGCTGAAAATCATTAACTACTCCTTCTAGGGCCACTGTTCTAGATATTGGGTCTAGGCTAAAATTTGTAAAATAAACCTGGGGATGCACCCATTTTTCAAAAACATCAAAAAATTTTGAAGCAAAAGGACGCTTTTCCATTAAAATCTTATAATCATTAACTTTTTTTCCAATAGCAATCAAATCTTCTTCAGAGTATCCGCTAGTTTCACTTTTTTGTTTGGCAATTTCCGATTGGATTTCTTGAATCTGAGCATTCTGCTGTTTTTCAACAATAAAATGAAAATAAGCAAAAATCGCCATTGAAGCAATTAGCGCAACAATAGATAAAGCAAAAAGAATATTCACCACTGGAGAAGAAGGGTCTTTTTCTGTTGAATTTAATTCAATGGCCATATTATTTTTTAAAAAAGATGTTGAAAAAAATTATCTTTGTTTATTATATTTTATAGTATTTCTTTTTTTTTGACAAATAAAAATCTTAAGAATCATATCTTTTTAAAGCTTCTCCCAAAGAAATAGCAAACGTAGGGTTAATGTCTTCTATTTTTTTACTTAAAAAAGGAGGATAATTAACCGCACCAAAAGCAGATCCCAAAGAAATTTCTATTCCAGAAAAATCATCTTCGTCAAAAATATTTTTAAAATATTCTATTATTCCGGGCATACGTGAAGTGCCTCCTGCCAAAATCATTCTTTTTATTTTTATTCTTTCCAGGTTTTGAAAATCAATTACCACTTTTTTAATTCTTTTTATAATAATTCCAATTACTGGAGCCAAAATTTGTGCCACATCATCGCGCTCATTATTAATCAGTCCATTTTCTTTTTTTATTTCTTCGGCCTCTTTAATCCCAATTTCTAAATCTTCGGCTAATTTTTCTGTTAAGTCTTTTCCGGCAGTATCAAAACTATAGCTTGTTTTAACAAAACCATTATCAACCACAGAAACAATTGTGCTTTGATATCCGATTTCTACAATACAGGTCGTGGGGTCGCCAGATTTAATCAAGCATCTTTTTAATCCCCAAGCCTCAGCTTCTAAAGAAGTTAATTGCAATCCCACGTTTTCCGCAATTGTTCTATACTGATCAACCAATACTCTGGGGATGGCCATTAATAAAATTTTATTATTTTCTTTGGTACAATCCTTGCTAATACACTGCCAATCCAAAGCCACATCATTCATTGGCAAGGGAATATATTTTCTCGCCTCAAAGCCAACAGCAGTTTGTAGCTCTTTTTTTGTCATTGGTGGCAGTTCAAAACTAACAAAAAAAGTCGAAAAATCTGGAAGTGAAAAAATAGCCTTTTTCGCTTTTATCTCCGCTTCATCAATGATTGCTTTTAAAGCTTTGGAAATAATATCAATAGACGGGTTTAAATTGTTTTTGTCAAAATTTCGAAAAGATTGGCTGGTCGCAATATCTAAATTAAGCTCTCCGTAATTTCTTAATTCCGGTAATCCTTTTTTTGCTGCCAATTCTACCACCCGCACAGACTTTGTTCCCACATCTATTCCCAAGCTGTTATTTTTTTGTTTATCACCAAAAATAGCCATGTTTTATTTTTTTAAATTATAACACCTTTGTTATAATATTAGCAATATATTAAAAATAAAAAAAGAGCGATGAACATAAAAAAATTAATTCGGTCTTTGAGAAAATATATTTTGGATTTAATTTTTCCCAAAAAATGTCTTAATTGCAAAAAAGAAGGAATTTTCTTTTGTGAGGATTGCTTTTCTTTAATTGATATTAACCCCTTTCAATACTGTCTTTGTGATCACCCGCAAAAAATAATCACACCTGGGCAATGCCAAAAATGCGCCAAAAAATCTTTAAACGGAATATATTCTGCTACTGATTTTGAAAACAGCCAAGTTAAAAAACTAATCTATAATTTCAAATACCAAAGCCAGCTAAAAGAATTGGCCTATCCCCTTTCGCTTTTAATTTTGATGCATCTTTATCTGATTAAAAAATATTTTCCGCCCAATTCTTTGCTGGTGCCAATTCCGCTTTTTTTAAAAAAGAAAAAACGCCGAGGATTTAATCAAGCCGAAGAAATAGGAAAAATAATTTCTGAAAAAATAAAAATTCCTTTAATTATTGATAATTTAATCCGAATTAAAAACACCCTTCCTCAGGCAAAATTAAACAAAGAACAAAGACAGGAAAATATAAAAAATGCTTTTGTGGTAAAAAATAAAAAAAATTTTCAAGGAAAAATCATTTTTTTATTAGATGATGTTTATACTACTGGGGCCACAATGCAAGAATGTGCTAAAATTTTAAAAAAATCAGGCGCTAGGGAGGTTTGGGGACTAACCGTGGCCCGCGAGCTAAAGATGTAAGTTGCGGTTTAAATTTCCAATTTCTGATTTTACTTAACTACTAATTAAAAAATGTCGGAGTGAGGGCCAATTCTTAATAATAAAATAATAATTTCTAATTTTTCTTTTTTATAAACAAGTAAAACGTCTGGTTTAATATGACACTCAAAACAATCTTTAAATTCTCCGACCAAACGATGATTTCTATTCTTAATCGGTAATTCTTTTCCTTTAATTAGTGTATCTAAAACTATTTCTAATTCTTTTAAAACCAATTGATTGTTTTTGTATCGCTTTAAATCCTTTTTAAAGCGATGGGAATATTTTAACGAAAACATAGACTAATCTTTCAGCGCTTCCTTAATTAGGGCCATACCCTTTTTAAAGGACCTGTTAGATGCTTTTGCTTCTTTGATCGACTGGCGCAATACTTCGGCGCCTTGCAAAGTAAAGCCGTTTTCATCTCTTAATTCGCAAGGAAAATTTTTAGAATTAATAACTTGCTGAAAAAAAATCTTAACCGCTGAACTCATGTCCATTCCCAGGCCTTCTAAGATTTTTTTGGCTTCTTTCTTAGTTTTAGAATCAATGCGAATTTGAATTTGCGCATTGTTTATATTTTGACTCATATTTTTAAATTTGTAATTATATTATTATTGTATTGCGATATTATTAAATTGTCAATACAAAAAAAGACTATTTTATTAAATCAAAACATTGACCAAAGGGCTTATTTTAGATAGAATATTTTTATCATTGAATATTCATTCTTTTAAATCAATGGTTATAAGGAGGGATGCCAGAGCGGCCGAATGGGATAGTCTTGAAAACTATTGTGGGGAAACCCACCGAGGGTTCGAATCCCTCTCCCTCCTCATTTTGCTAATTGTTGTTATTTAACAATAATAGCGATTAGTAAAATATAAAGATAGATGAACCGAGAGGGTTATTTAAAATAATAATTGGAGAGGTGCCAGAGTGGTCGAATGGGGCACCCTGCTAAGGTGTTAGCTGTGAAAACGGCTCGAGGGTTCGAATCCCTCCCTCTCCGCCAGATTTCCAACTTTGAACCGTAGAAACTGCAAGGGTTTTCGAGCCCTTTGACGGTTTTGGTGGCTCGAGTTTGGAAACTTGCAAATCCATAAGAACATCAAAGACTGGCGTCCATATCGGCGTCAGTTTTTGATTACTGACAGTGAACCCCTCAAAACAAAGCTTCATTAATGTGCGTTTTTGATGCATTGAGCTGGTATTGAACACCTTGTCGGCATGATCCGTGAAGTCCAGTAATTCGTTAAATTTTTGCACGAATTTGTCGGACTTGCCCTCAAGTACCCCTAAACGATCCTGATACATTTCCTTCTCCTTTAAAAGCTCGTCCTGAATCTTTATAAAGACATCGGCGTCAATGATACGCTGGGAACGATCTACAACGATATTGCGAATCTGTTGCTGAACTCTTATAAGCTCACGCTTAAGGCTCTTGCGTTCCTTGTCCTCCTGTTCGAGCCTTTCTTTGGCAAAATATTGAAAATAAGAATCGAGTACCTTCTTAAATTTATCTGGTAGATGAACCCTTGATAAATGGTTAGCGACTTGTTCCTCAACAACTTCCCATCGCATATATTTGCGTTCGGTGCAGTTTTTATCCTGCCAGTGAGTGCAAGAATAATATAGATGACCTTTCTGCATCTGTCCGCAGAGCGTAGACCCACACACAGCACATCTCATAAACCCTGCCATAGGATACGAATGCTTACGAGTACGATCAGCGTAATGATTATGCTGTTGGACGACTTCCTGAACATCATCAAAAAGCTTCTTGGAGATTAATGGTGGAAAGTTTGCCTGACAGGTGGCTGATCGAGTTTTTATAAGACCGTAGTAAATCGGATTGCAAAGAAAATGCTCAATTGATTTGCGATTAACATGTTTGCCTGATTTGCTTTTGAGAC
>JBAZJL010000007.1:0-42873 GCA_041651335.1 Minisyncoccota bacterium | reverse complement strand
TTTCAATGGGATAAGTAGGATTGGAGGTATTATAGACTAACAAAGCTTTGACAATTTGAGACAAGTCTGATTTCCGACGAGCGTCATTGGCAGAATCAGTGGCCGAGTTCAAAGAAACTAAAACAAAGCCAGATAAGATACCCACGATTGCAATCACGACCAAGAGCTCGATTAAGGTAAAAGCAAAAAGCTTTTTAGAATTCATTTATTAATAATTAAGATATTTTTTGTTTATTAAAAACATTATACCAAAATATATTAATCTTGAAAATGGGAAAAGATAAGACAAATGAAATATGCTTTGAACCCATGTTTGGGGGTTTGATTGTACTCAATCAAAGGCGGAGCGCTGACGAGCGCGAGCCGGGACCCGAACAAAACTTTACCAAAAGTTTATGTGAGGGAGCTCCCAAACATAGGTCAATCAGAAGTTTATGCAAGGGACTCCCAAACATGTTTATGGCTAATTCTTTTAATTATTTTAGTCATTAAACATTCTGAATAGCCAGCCAAACAAGCTGAATCCTTTTCGAGAATTATCTAAAATATTTTCAACCATCAAGTTGGCTTGCTCCAAAAGCTGAACCTGCTCAATAATAGCCTGCTGATCTTCCTGGCTAACAAGCTGATTTTTAATTTGGTTCAATTGCTGAATTTGAAATCGATTTTGTTCCATTATTCTTTGAATGTTATCTATTTCCGCATAATCTGGCCCAGCAAAAAATTTAATCAATCCGCTTCGATTTTGCACCTTTTGTAATCCATTTTCTATTTTTTCCTGATTTTGATTTTGAGCTTGAGCAATAACTCTTACCTGTTCTCCGATTCCGCTATTTCTTTCCGCTACTTGCAACATTTCTTGAACAGCGTTAGCTACTTGGCTTCTTCGCTGTTCAGCATTTTCTAATCCAATACCTGCTTTAGATTTATTCTGAAGATTTTGTTGTTCTTGTTGTTGAACTTGTTGCTGACTTTGCTGTTGATTTTGTTCTCCGGTTTGCGGATTATTAGTTTGGGTTTGAACTTGACTAGCCTCTCCTTGATTTACGGTTTGATTTGATTGCTGAACTTGTTGCTGGCTTTGCTGTTGATTTTGACCTTGTGGGTTATTAACCTGAACCGCATAGATACTATTACCAAAAACAAAAAGCATTAATAAAAGTCCGATTAATAAATATTGTTTTTTCATGTTTTTTTAAAAATTATAATTATAATCTTATAATTTATTTTAATACTCAAAACAAAAACAAGCAATATTGCTTGTTTTATTTTTTATTTATCTTAATGGCCTTGCCTTCAATAATAGCTTCGGCTACTTTTTTGCGTGCCGAGCTTAATATCCTTTGGAGGGTACTTTGAGATATATTTATTTTCTGAGCCGCTTCTTTCTGATCAAAATCCTCATAATCGCAAAGTTTTAAAACTTCCAATTCATCTAATTCCAATTCTACTTCTTCTAATGAAAAAAGTGGAATAGCCCTGGGCTTAAAATATGTTACGTTTGGATTAAAGTTCAATTTTCTTGGTTTAATCGGTCTGACCATTTTAATTATCTTTGTATTTATTAATAGCTTCAATTAATTCTTTTTTTTCAACCTCTCCGCTTAAGCGTAAAATTTCATTACCTTCTTTTGATAAAAAAACAAAAGAAGGCATGGCGGTAATATTATATTTATCCACTATTTCTTTACTTTTGTCAAAATCATAATACTCTGTTTCAAGCCATGGGTTCTCTGTTTCTATTTCTTTCCATCTTGGACCCATAACCTTGCATCCTGTGCACCAAGTGGCGCCAATCTTTAATATTTTCATTTTATTTTTTTAAATTAATAAAATACCCCGCTCTTATTTTTAAGAGCGGGATACGGGCTATTTTTGATTCTCAATTTCGCTGATTCTTTCCTTGATTGCTTCCAGTTCTTCTTCTAAAGCACTAGCTTCTTCTTTCAATAATTCTGATTCTTCTTTCTTGGTAAAAAATCTCCTCATTCCCATTCCCCAACCATAACCTCGACCCATTCTTCCACAACAAGGACCCATTCCTCTTCCTGTTCCTGGACCCATTCCAGTTGGCCCTGTTTTATCTAAGTTTGGCATATATTTTTATTTATTGATTCTTATATAAAGATGTGACGAGCATCTTTATCTATTATGAGTATATATTCATAATAATCTTTTGTCAAGCAAATTATCAACAATTATTAAATGTCTTTATTTTGCTATTTCTTTTAAGATCTCTGCCTGAATAGATTCATTAAACCCGGAAAAAACCCTGTCTTTGATAAAAATTATCGGATAATAACCAAACAATGGATGTATCCCCTCGCTACTATTAAATTTTGATTTTACGCTTTGTAATTTTTCTTGGAATCCAGCTTCATAGTCAAGATATTGCTCAATTGGATAGTCAACTGTTTTGATGAATTCAAGCATTTCCAAACACATTGGCCCGCTACCATTGTGAAAAATCATAATTTTATTTCCAATATTATATTTTTCTTCTGCAATTGGCGGTGCAACTATCTCACTTGCATCTTTGCCAATATTTTCTACTAAGCAAGGATTATAAACTTTTTCTACTTCACCATAAGAAACAGCTGGCCGAATTTTTTCCGGAGTATAAGGATTATTTTTATTCACTGGAATTTGCCACAATGGCAAAGTCCAATCTTCATCAGCCATAAATTCATCCAATTTTACCCATTGAATTTTGTTATAATTTGTATCCCAAAAATTAATCCACATATCCATCCAGGGCTTTAAATATCCCCCAATATTGGTGTGAGTAGTTGGGGTTATTTTATGCTTGGTACCATATCGAGCTTGTTCTTTGGCGCTTAATGGCTCAAGTGCTCTATTTAATTCTGCCATCATATCTTGAGGGGTGCCATTTCTTTCAAAAAAAGAATAGTCACAAAGCGATCCATATTTATATTTAACGTTTGGAATATTTGAAACTGATAATATTTTTACCTCTGGATAATCTTCAACTTTATAAATCGTAGCTTTTGTGTCTGTTGTTCCTCGGGCGGTAATATAAGGGATGCCTAATTCTTTTGCAACTTTCACGGTTGTCGCATCAGAAGCCATATAGGTTGAAGAAATTATCCTAATTGGAACGCCAGTGCAAGCTTCGATTCCATTTTTCATTTCAATAATTCTTTGTTTTTGCTCTTCATAAGGAATGTCCCAAAAAGGCGCGCCAATATTAGAAGCAACTAATTCTACATTATGTTTTGTTATCTCTTTAATGGCCTCGCAATTGCTTTGCACAAACTCGGGGGTTACCATTAAAAGCCCGTAAATATTTCTTTTTTCCATCTCATTCACAAAATTAGCCAATCCAACCGTATCTTTATATTCAATTAAAAGCATTATTCCTTTGGCCTTTTGTTCTGGCTCATTAATTTGAGTTGATTTTTGAAATCCAACCTTCAAATAACCAACGCCCAAAGATGCAATAATCAGAATAATTAAAATTCCAATCAAAATAGTTAACCGAGAATTTATTTTCATATTATTTTTAAATTATTTTTATTAATTAAAAATGTTTTTTATTAATCCTTTATTATGATTATATATTCATAATAATAGATGTCAAGACTTTTCTTTTTAAATAATAAAAACAATAAAGAATGTTTGGGAGCTAAGTTCCAAAACATGAATTTAAAATAATTATTCTACTAAATACTTTATTGAGTTATTTGGCAGCGCTCTTGATTTAAATCTTGTTTTTCTAAATTAATTAAATCAATCATTTGATATGATTCTATCACTGTTCCCAATCCCATGGCATAATTTTTTTCAAAATCAGGGCAATTTTCTTTAGTTGCTTGTTTGCTACTTAAGGCCCAATAAGAAATGCTATTGTTTTGTATTATTATGGGTTTGGAATAATAATCCTCATAGATCTTTTCTTTTTTAATCAGATCATAAACAAGCAATCGACGATAAGATGGGCTGGTGCCGGAATCTAAAATTAAAAAATCATTTTCAAATTTTAGAAAAAATCTTGCCAAGCCTTCAATTTGAAAATCGTTTTCTTGAGCAAAATACTCGCAAGCTATTTTCTGATTTGAATTTTGCTTGTATTTAATTAAAATATTTTCATTATTAGAAATAAAAAAATACTTTTCGCTTTCAAAACATTCTAAGGAAATCGAATTATTTTCAAAATTATCAATAATTTTAAAAGTTTTCATGATTTCTTGAGCTTCGTCCTGACCTAAGCAATCAGTAAAACCAACCCAGCGCGGAGGCAAGGCAAAAATATAATTTTGATTCTCGCCTATTTTTTGGGGTCCAATCGGAGCTGCACTCACGCTAAGATTTTCCTGTTCGATCATGTCCCATTCTTGCTTGTTAAAAATCAAAACTATCAAGTCTTGCCAGCATTGAGCTTCTGTGTCTTTAGAGTTTTTTATAATAATTTTTGGCCCCTGGATTTGCTGCTCAGAGCCATCTAAAAATCTTCCTTCCCAAGAATCAATTATTATGGAATAATTTTTCCAAGAATCAGTTAAATTAAACTCAAACCCATATTCCTTATTTTGATATATTATTGAATCAATTTGTTTATTTGGATTTTCAGCTAAATAATTTTTTTCCTTGTTGATAACAGAATAAATAGAATAACCAGAAAAAATAACACCAGCGAAGCCAAAAACAAGAACAATAACTTTAAAAAATCTATTTAAATTCATAATTTTATTTTAATTAAACACAAAGGTAATCCATTTACCAAGATAATGTGTTAAAAATATTACAATTAAAGCAATAACTAAATGCTCTAAAACTGCTTTTATTGGATTTTGATGGTTTTCTTTTTTAAACAATAAAAAGCTAAAAATAGAAAGCAAGGCCAATCCTAAAATTACGCTTATTATTATTGCTGCTGAAAGTTCTAATAATAAAATTGGAATGATAAATATTGAAGCAAAAACAAATTTAGCTAAAAAGGTGCAGATTGTCGATTCCCAAACTTCTTTTTCTGTGTGTTGGCCTTGTGATTCTTCAGAAATATGAATCCCCAGGGCGTCAGAAAAAGAATCAGCAATAGCAATTGTTAATATTCCGCCGATAATCACGATTTGCGAATGGGTTCCAGAATGAAGGCCAACAATCAAGCCAAGCGTGGTAATAATTCCCGAGGTCATGCCGAAAGAAAAAGCAACTTTAATGGAGTGTTTATTGAACATATGTTTAAATTTTGCCAAAAAATGAAACTATTCTATATTAAAACGATACATTATTTCTGTTTGCTCTCCCCCATTTTTAAGATAAAAACTATGAGCTTCTAAATTGTTATTAGTATCAAGCTTAATGACTTTAATATTGTTTGTTTTGCAAAAATCTTTAACCGCATTAAACAGCTTAGTGCCAATACCCTGACCTCTTTTATTTTTAGTAACAATAAAGTCCTCAATATGCCCCCGATATATTCCATGTCTAATGTTGGGCAAAATATAAAAAGTAACAAGCCCAACCATTTCTTGATTTTCCAGAGCAACAAAAATCCGCATATCTTTGCGATTAATGATTTCTTGAAAAATAGGCCCGCCTTTTTCCTGGGCTTCGATATTACGCGTAGAATATCCAACCTTCTCGTTCAATTCAATTCCCAATTCGTCTAATAATTTCAAAACGCTTTTTTCGTCTTTTATTTTTGCAAAACGAATTTCCATAATTATCTTTTTTTCTAAATTTTATCTTTTTTAATTTCCCAAAGTCCATGAATATTACAATAAGCTCGGGACCCGATTACATTCATCCGAGTAAAAAAATCAGACTCTGGCTTGTCTCCTGGTTTTAAAAACTTTTTACCAGATTTTCCATCAACTGTGGTTATTTCAATCCATTCGATATAATGGTCTTCGGTCATCGGATGCTCTTCAATGCCAATTTTTATTTTACATCCATCTTTTATTTGGCACATATTAGGAGGTAAATCCTCTATTATAGGCAAATGCTTTTCCGTTCCTTCTTCTTTGTTTTTCGGGGTCATCGCCTGCATTGGTTGCCCGCAACAAACAAGCTCGCCTACTCCAGAATGCAAAACTTCTACAACATTTCCGCAAATTAAACATTTATAAATTTGTTTTAATTGGGTCATATTTTTATTTATTTATTTTATCAAATTTATTATACCACAAAACAAAAACCGCCCAAGAGCGGTCCTCTATTCACCAAAATTTTTAAATTAATAATTAATTAAAGGATGTCGTATTTTTTGAAATCTTTTTTAGCGTTTTTTATAAATTTTCCAAAACTTTTTTCTTTTTCTCTTTTTTCAAAATCAGACATTTCATAAAACTCGGATTCTTTTTTAAGATTTAAATAATTGTTGTATTTGTTTTCATCTAATTTTCCTTGTTTTACTGCTTTTAATACTTCGCAGCCAGGTTCATTAGTATGCGTGCAATTTTTGTATTTACATTTTTTTCCGATTTCAAAAATTTCTTCAAACGAATCATCTATGCCTGTACTAACATTTGCTAGTCCTACTTCTCTTATGCCTGGATTATCGATGACAATTCCGCCATTTTCTAAAAAATACATTTCCCGGCTTGTAGTTACGTGCTTGCCTCTATCGCTATATTTACTAATATCTCCTGTTTTAATAGCATTACTTCCAATCAGTTTATTAATTAAAGATGATTTTCCTACCCCAGAGGATCCAAGAAAACAATATGTTTTCCCTTTTTCAAGATATGTTTTTAATTCCTCCAACCCTTTTTTATTTAATGTGCTTGTTAAAATAACATCTAAATCATTAAATCTTTCTTTGGTTTGGACAACTATTAAATCCAATTCTTGTTTGGAAATCAAATCAATTTTATTAAGAATAACAACCGGCTTAATTCCCTGATCTTTGGTAATTGCAAAATATCTTTCTATCCGATTAAGATTATAGTCTCGATTAACTGATTCAACGATAAAGGCCACATCGATATTTGTTCCAATGACTTGAATTTCTACTCTAGAGCCAATCTTGTCTTTATCTCCTCGTTTTCTTTTTATTATTGTTTTTCTGGGCAATATTTTTTGAATCACCGCTTGCCCCTCGCCAAGCTCGGTTACTAAAACCCAATCTCCTACTGCTGGATAATCTTCTCTAGAGCAAGCATCAAGAATCTGCTTTCCGGTTATTTTTGCCAGAAATCGGCCATTTTGATTAATAACTTCATATGATCCACGGTTTTCGGAAGCAACTCGAGCAATTGAAAAATCGTCCAAATTTAATTCTTTTCGTTTGGATTCAAAAAAATCATCATATCCAAAATTTTCGATTTTAATTTCAGAAGACATAATAAAATTATACCAAAAAATTAGGAAAATAAAAAATGTTTAGGATCTTAGCACCCAAACATTCTTAAAAATATTATGATTATTTTAACAGGCTTGGCATTTAGATTTTTTGTGAACCATTTTAATTAAGTTAATTATTTTTTTCTTATCAATACTTTCGATGCTTTTAATTTTAATATGGCGCATAGTTTTTCCAGATCCTTCAAACTCCTCTATCTCTTTTTTGCTTAAACCGGAAACAGCAAACCCAACCTGCACCTTTTCTTTCAAGCCAGCTAAATAAAAACGATTTTTGTCTAATGAGATCACTCCCCAATTAAATTTTTCTTCACAATTTTTAATGGTCTCAAAAAATATTTTTCTCAATGCTAAAATAATTTTCTTTTGCAAGGGCTCTTGTTTGTCTATATATTGTTTTACTTTTTGGTCCAGATTATTTTGCCATGGCTTTAGTTTTGAAATTTTGGGGAAATTTTTTATAACATAACGTAAGGCGGGGCGAAATGTCTTTTTTGTTTTAGCTTTTTCGGCATACCACGAAGCACCAAGGGCATGTGTTGGCACATGCCAAGTTGCGATAGCATGACCAGCTGCCCGCGCCGCAAAGCACGCTGGATCTGTCTTTGCCTCTCGAGCCGCAGCATGGGCATTAAGTGATAATTGACGAACTTCTTTCATCTTAAGCTCTCTTTTTTCCTGTTGCCCAAGCCTTAATTGCTTCAATCGCCAAGCGTGGGCGATTATCTTTTGGGTTTTCCTTTTCAAAAATTAAAAGAACTTTTCTTGCTTCCTTGGCTGCTTCCAATGCCCAGGCTTTATGTTTTCGTGAATTTCTAGCAACAACTTGATGATTTTTAACTGTTAAAGGAATTTTTTTCTTAAGTTGTAAAAGATGTTTTTTTGAATCTCGACAACAACAATGCCTAGCATGCTCTTCGTGCCATTTTATTTTTTGCTCAATTGTTGCGTTTTTTAGCATTTTGTTCTTTTTGTGCCACTTAATGTTTATTTCCATATTTTTATTTTATCAAAAGGCTGCCTAGAAATAAATAAGCAAAAAAATTCCAAAATAAAACTATTTGCTTTTAAGAGTTTTTGTATCCATCGATTAGATACAAAATTCCAGGAATAATAGGAATTGCTAAATTAATACTAAGATTTGCTTCTGTTAAAAGCCCAACGATAAAACCTATTAAAACCGGAACAACAATAAGCATTCCTCCTGCCCTAGGATATTTCCAACCCAAGGCTAAACCAATAAAAACCAATGGCATCATAGACAAAGCAACGTTTTCCCATAATGAATAATTTGGATTAGTAAAAGGCAATGGGTTTCCATAGCCAAAATAAAATGGTAGAGCAAAAATTAAAATACAAAGGGCAAAAATTCTTGCCGTCCACTTGATTATATTATTTTTTTTTGATTCCATATTTTTTATTTTTATTATAATTATTATTTAAGATATTTTTCTTCGTAAAATTGCGGCAACTGGCACTGAACAAAACTAACACAATCGTCAGGAACTTTTATATTAATAGCATTAATGCACTTAATCATTTCTTTTGGCCAAGTAGCACATTCCTCCATGCAAGTATTATAAGCATCATTTAAATCCGCTGGAGTAACATCTTCAGTAAAAGAAGCGCATGATTTATATCTTTGGCAAGCATCGCTACATTTATCAGAAACAGGTTTTGGGGCTGATTCCTCATCTTGGCATAATGTTTTTAATTGCTGTAAAATATTGTTTATTTTTTGTTCACAATCATCCATTTGAAAAATATTCTCGTTTGGATCGATTATATTTATTTCATCAATTTCTGGTAATGGTGGCGCGTCGGACGTAAGTTCTGGCACTTCGGATCCCAGTCGGCCAGTGTTAATTTCTGGCAATTCTGGGATATAATCCGTGGGGTTAATCACTTCAATATTTATTTCTGGCAAAGGTGGAACATCAGAACCCAAATCAGGCACTTCTGAGCCAAGAATAATTATTGATTCTGGATCTATTTCTGGCAAAGGTGGAACATCAGAACCCAAATCAGGCACTTGCGAACCAGGTATTTCCTCAATAGTTATATCTGGTAATGGTGGCACGTCGGGCGTAAGTTCTGGCACTTCGGATCCCGGTCGCCCCTGATCTAATATTTCTGGCTCTACATCTGGTAATTTTGGCACATTGTCCAGCCATTGTTTTTTTCTTTCCGCTAAATCAGCTAACTTTTTTTCTAAAGACTCTATTTTCTGATTAATATCTTTTTTATTATCACAATTGTCGCCAGCTAAAACTTTAAGTTGCTCGGCTTCGGCCAGCAAATCTTTATAATCCGAAACAATTTTTTCTGGTGTATCTAAAAAATTGTTTTGTTTTGAAAAATAATCGGAAATAAAATAACCGGAAACACCCAAAACAATAACACCCAAAGCACTAGCAATTATTTTTTGAATTATGCTCATATTTTTTAATTTTATTGTTTAAATATTAAAAATTAAGTTAGTTTTTATTCTTTCTTTTCTTTGGGGGTTATTATTGGCAGCTCAATCCAAAAAGTACTTCCTTTTCCCTCTACAGATTCAAACCCGATTGTCCCGCCATGTTGCTCCACAAAATACTTGGCAATAAAAAGCCCAATGCCCGATGCATCAGGATTTACAGTAATTGCATTAGAGGCGCGGAAAAAACGAGTCGAAATATTTTTTTGTTCATCTTCAGGAATCCCAATACCGTCATCCGTAATCTCAAAACGAACCTTATCACCTATTTTTTTAAAAGAAGCTTTGATCTTCCCTCTTTCTTTGGTATAAATTATCGCATTATCAATAATTTTTTCCAAAGCAATTCTTATTTTATCAACATCTAATTCAAGCATTGGTAATGAAATTTTAGGAGCTTGATAGGAGTATTTAATATTTTTATTCTCGTATTTAAATTTAAAATTAGCCAAAACTGATTCCCAAAGATCTTCCAAAGAAGCGGATGTTCTATTTAAATAAGCTAAACGCTTTTCTTCAATGTCCAAGGCAGTTAAAAAGTCTCCGATTCGGTTAATAACTTCTATATCAGCTTCAAGGCTGATGTTTAAAATATCTTTTGTTGCTTTCTCAAGATGACCATGAGTTCCAGACAGTAAAGATTCTATATTCCAACGCAAAACACTTAACGGTGTTCTTAATTGATGCGAAACAACTTGGATAAATTTTGACTTTAGAGCATCCAAATTTTTTAAACGAGTTTCCACTTTTTTCGCTTCGGAAATATCTCGAAAATACCAAACTCTTCCGTAATTTTTCTGATTAGAATCAATCATCGGGGCTGAATAACGATCTAAAATTCTTCCATCTTTCAATAAAACTTCGGTTCGATCAATTTCTTGAGGATGGCTGTAAAGATATTTTACCCGATTTAAAAATTCTTGCGGATCAACAAGCTTGTCTAAAACTGATTTAAGCGCTAATTTATCTGACCTCGTCTCAATTACTTTTTGCGGAATATCCCACATCTCAACAAATCTTTTGTTATATAAAATAATTTTATTTTTTTCATCAACCACTAGCACCCCATCAATAGCAACCTCAAGCTCGGTCGACAAAATTGTATTTCTAAATAAAATTTCTTTTTCTAATTTTTTTCTCTGGGTCATATCTCTAACCATGGTCAAAATAGCTGGTTGATTATTGTATTGAATAACTCCATTTGAAATCTCTGCTTCGATTATTGAGCCATTCTTGTGCAATAATTTAACCTCATAAATCCCCTCAAATTTTTTCCCGGCAAGCCTTTTTTTATAATTATTAATTATTCTTTCTTTTTCTTCGGGGGCAATAAGCTCAATAAAAGATTTTCCTAAAACTTCTTTATCTGTATAGCCAATAACTTTTATTGCCCTGTTAGCATACTTTACAATCCTATCTTGAACAATAATTATTCCGTCATAGGCCTGATTCATTACCGCGGAAAATTTTTCTTCGCTCTCTCTAATCTCACTAGTTCTTTTTTCGATTTCACGTTGCAATGCTCTTTGATATTGCTTCATTGCAAGAAAAATAATAAGTATTAATACAAGAATAAAACCAACAATTATTAAAAAAGCATTCAGCCACCCTGGCCAAACCTGTATTTCCCCCAAAGCTTTGCCAAAATTTGCTTTAATTGATTTGTGATAAACACTATTAGGATTATTTTTTAAATCTTTTAAATGAAGGTCTAAAACACTAATTAAATAATCATTTTGAGAACTATTTTTACTAAATGCGTAATATATTTCACCAGGATTAAAAATAATGCCTGTACGATTAACTTTATACTTGTTTTCATTTGAAAGGCTAAAGTGCCAATTAACCACTCCCGCATCAGCCTCATTATTATCTAATAATCTAAAAACATCTTCCATGTTTTGTACGTCAATAATATTAGCCCTCACCCCTAAAGAATCTAAAACATTTTTTAATCCCAAAGAAGCTGTATAATGAAAACTTGATTTCATCACTGCGATAGTTTTTCCTTCCAGATCCCTAAAAGAATTCAAATTAATATCTTTTCTCGTATAAATTATCGACCAACTAAGCAGTGCTGATTCATTATTAAAATCATATTTAGCTTCTCGCTCTTCGTTTATGGCTACATCAACCATTATATCAATCTCGCCATTTTCCAATCGCTCCAATCCTTCTTCCCAAGTGCCAAAAACATAAACCAATTTCCAATTTTCTCTCTTGGCAATTTCATTGGTAATATCTGCCCAAAATCCTTTAATCTCACCGTTTATATCTCTATAAATCTTTGGAGGGTTGTCATACACTCCTATTCGAATATTTTTAAAATCTGGTTCAGCTGCAAAAGAAAAACCAAAACACAAAAACTGCAAAAATATCAAAGCTCCTAGAAAAATTTTTTTCATATATTTGAAAAATAAAACACCTCAAAAAGAAGTGTCTTGATTAAGAAACTATTTTTATTTTCACCCAAGCTGATTCCTTGGTTTTCTTCCATGTTATAAAATTATTATACCACAAACCAAAAACCAAAGAAACAAAATTAGTTAAGAGGCTCGGCCCATGTTTAGGAGCTTAGCTCCCAAACATGGGCGAAACAAAAACCGACAAAAGAGTCGGTTTTAATTTATTGATTTCTAAGGTTTAAAGAAAAAAAATCTCGATAATATGCATAACCAAAGCCCCCACCACAAAAGACACTAATCCCAATATTAAAAATCTTGGCTCTTTTATTTTCATGTTTTTAAATTATTTTTTATTTTATCAACTTAATTTTTTTAAAACCTCGTTAAATTCTTCGTCCGTAGCCATTTCTCCTTTTAAAATTTCACATCCTTTATTTTGCCAATAAGGCAATTGATTCATATTTTTTCTTACAATCTTTTCCGCCATACTTCTATCTCCTTCTAGCTGGCTTATAAAAAATTGTACTCCGCCTTCAAATATCTCTTCGCAAGGCTTAACATTGCCGTCCGCATTAACACAAAAAAGACAAAAATTAGAATTCTCATCACCCCCAGCAAAATCTTCTTTTTTTGTTAATGGCATTCCGCATGCCTGACAAAATTTTTCCATATCTTTATTTATAATTTAATTATTTTGTTATAAAACAATTATACCACAAACAAAAAACCAAAGAAACAAAATTGTTTAAGAGGCTCGGCTTATGTTTAGGAGCTTAGCTCCCAAACATGGGCGAAACAAAAACCGATAAAAGCCGGTTTTGATTTAAATATAAACCTTTGCATAATTAATATTGACGCTTTCAAAGCCTTATGATATATGATGGTTGGTGCTAACATGTATTATGAGTTTGATTCATTTATCATTAACCATGTTGGAGGCGGAACGTTATTCCTTTTGTTCTTTGTAACAATATTTGTTATTTCCCGTTTCACCTACAAAAAAGTATGGATTCAAGAAGATTATGATGCTGGTAAAAATGCTGTAATAATAGGCATTGTTTGTATTATTGGAACACCGCTATGTATGATTTTTTTGCCTTTTATTGTAGCATTGTTCTGTCTGGCAATTGGCATAGGATCAATGATGGGAGCATCATATACGCAGCCTATGGCTAAAAAAAAGTAAAACAAAAATTCTTTTTAAATATATTTTGTAAAAGCGGGTATAAAATTTACACAAACCAAAAACCGACAAAAGAGTCGGTTTTAAAATTTTATTTTTTAGATTTTTTCTTGACAGCTGGCTTTTTTGCTACAACTTTTTTTGGTTTTTTTGGTTTTTCTTTCTTGGTTATTTTTTTCTTTGTTGTTTCCTTGTTTTTTTTAACTATTATTTCTTTTTTTTCTTCCTTTGCTGGAACAACTGGGGTTAAAAGTTTTAAAATCTTATCTATCTTGGCATTTAATATTTCAAATTGTTCTTTGTTTTGATTGACAGGAGCACTAACATTTTTATTAGAACTATCTCTTTTACCAAAGCATTCATTGCAATAAACTGGCTTTTCTTTTGTTGGCTTAAAGGGCAATTCAAATTTTTTTCCACAAGTGTCGCAAATAGCATCAAACATTGGCCTGTTTTGTCTAGGATTTCTTTCATCTCTCCCTCTTTCTGAACGATTTTCAAACCTTGAAGCCCCGCCATGATTTGTAAAACATTGGCTACAATAAATCGGCTTATCGCCAGTTGGCTTAAAAGGAACCTCGCATCTCTTTCCGCAATCACTGCAAATTGCCTCGTACATTTGAGGCCTTTCTCTGTTTCTAAACTCTTTTCTGTCAGATTTCTTTTTCTTAAAATCTCCGGGCCTAGTGCTGTTTCTTTTTTCGCGATCAAATATTTTGTTAAAGTTTGACATATATTTTTATATTAATCTGTGAGGGTATTATAGGCTATATATCAACATAAGGCAAATATAAATAAAAACGCCTAAATATCAGATCGAATAAAAGGCGTTAATTGTTATTTAAATTTAAAACTTTGAATCATTGTATCGTCATAGCACTGATAAGATGACGCTACGGCTGGATTGGTTCCGAATTTACATTCTTGGCCAAGCGCGACTGACATTAATTTATGCTTTTCTGGAGAATAAATAATTTTATAATGAAAATTTAACATACAGCTTCCATACCATGGTTCATCTTTGTTTCCAGCATCAGAACCAATCAAACTAATTTTGTAATCGCCATTGGGTAATAAATCTTTATCTTTTATTATGCACGTTGTTCCAAAATTATCTTTTACGTATTTTAAAACATCTGCCTCGTTTTTGGGATTATTGATTATAATTTTCCATGCCAAAATATTGTTACTTTTAAGCGATTCTAAAGCTAAAAATATTTTTTGACATTGATCAGTAAATTTTTGCGAATCATTATCCCAAGCATCATAATAATATTCTTGAGAAATATAAACTACACCATTTTGATTGTCTTCAAAGATCCTTACTGGCACATTAACCGCAGACATGTTCGAACACCTAACCATGCCATTAGTTTCGCGAGGAATTAACATTGAAAACCCCAATTCTGTGTTTGTGTATTTTATCCAATCAGAAGTATCGATTATTTTAATTTCATTGCTCTGATTATTTTGATTGTTTAATATATTTTTTGATTGTAGTTTATAGAATAAAAATAGTGCGATAATAATTACGATTAAAGACACGAGAAAAATAGAAATTTTTTTATTCATATTTTAATTTTATCAAAAAATCATCCCGATTAAAAGACGATTTTGATTGCTCCGGTGGTAGGAGTTCGCCCTCAGATAAATTCTTGGTAGAATTTTCTTCGAGCCGGCCTCGCAACCGTCGTTGTTCCGGCTTCGAATCCTACTACTAATCATAGAATTTCAAAACAAAGACCACCTTTCGGTGGTTATTGTTTTGAATTGCTCCGGTGGTAGGATTCGAACCTACAACCTAATGCTTACACTTGCCCTAATGTTTCCAAAAGGAGTGGACTATCTCATCATCCTAATTTTCGTTAGGAGCGAGGCGCTTCCCCCTTAAATTAAGGAGTACTCCCTCTCGGGATAGTCTCTGAACCTTCCCATAAATAATTATGGGCTTGGCTGCGGATTGCCCTCGATTTTAATCGTTAGGGTTTCCCGCAATTCACCTCGTTTTTCAATCTCAATTACTTGAGAAAGCTGCAAAATTTTACAGGCATCCGCGCTACCATTGCGCCACACCGGAATATATTATTATTTTTCTTCTATGACATCCATGCTACCTCCGCCAGCTGACGGAGCGCCACACCGGAATATTTGAAATAACACAAAATATAAAGCTAATATAACTTAAAAAAAGTATTTTTTCAAGCCTTTTAGCTGAGCAAACATGTTTGGGAGCTTAGCTCCCAAACATGGGTTAAACATATTAATAGCCTTCAAGTTTTTTAACGTCTACGTGCTGACGGATTTTTTCAATGGCCTTGGCTTCAATCTGCCTGATTCTCTCCCTGGTAACGCCAAACTCTTGCCCTACTTCTTCTAAAGTATGGCTTACTCCATCTTCTAAGCCAAAACGCATAGATAATATTTTTTGCTCTCTTTCGCTTAAATCCGCGAAGATTTCATCCAGGTGTTCGCGCAAAAGTTTTCGGCCAGCCTGGGCGGCTGGTGATTCAATTTTTTCGTCTTTAATAAATTCTCCCAAGACGCTATCTTTTTCATCTTCTCCAACCGGGGTTTCCAAAGATACAGCTTTTTGGGATATTTTTTCCAAGTGCCTAATTTTTTCCACCTCTAAGCCCATTTCTGCGGCCACTTCTTCAGCCAATGGCTCACGATCCAAATCTTGCAATAAGCGCCTTTTCGCTTGGGTATATTTGGTTAAAGTTTCAATCATATGCACTGGAATTCTAATTGTTCGAGCTTGATCAGCTAGGGCCCTAGTAATAGTCTGCCTAATCCACCAAGTAGCATAAGTAGAAAATTTATATCCTTTGCGCCAATCGAATTTTTCCACTGCTCGAAACAAACCCAAATTTCCTTCTTGGATTAAATCCAATAAGGTTAAGTTTGGAGAACGGCCGATATATTTTTTGGCAATAGAAACAACCAAGCGCAAGTTAGCTTCGGCTAATTTTCTTTTTGCATCCAGGTCACCGGCTTCAATCCTTTTGGCAAATTCTTTTTCTTCTCGAGCAGTAATGGGATGAATTTTTCCAATTTCACGCAAATAAGACTGGACTGAATCAATTTTTCCCGTACTACTTTTTTTCCTTCCTTTTTTCTTAGGTGCTTTTTCAGCTCCATAATCCAAATACCCTTTAGAATCTTTCATTTCAATACCTGCTTGCTCGAATTGAGAAAACATATTATCAAGTTCGACAATATTTTCTTCGATATTAGGAAAATAAAAAAGTATTTCTGAAAAAGTAATAAACCCTCGCGTTTTCCCTTTTTTCATTAAAGCTTCTAGTTTTTCCGGGGTAACAACTATCGGGCTTGGGGTTTTCTTTTTCTTTGCCTTTGTTGGTTTAGCTTTTTGAGATTTTTTTGCCAAAACTTTTTTGCTTGGCTTTTTTATCAAGCAGGGCTTTGCCTTAACCTTGGCTTTCGCTGCTGGTTTGCTCTTCTTTAATTTCTTCGGCAATTTCTTTGCTACTGGCTTTTTGCTCTTCTTGATTTTGGGCCGGCTCTTTGGCTTGGCTTTCTTCAACTGGGGCCGACTCTTTTTCTTGGGTTTGATTTTCATTATTTTTTTTGTTTATTATTGTTAAACTATTAAATTCTTCAAGGAGCTTTTGAAGCGTTTCAAAATCGCCTTTGGCCTCGCATTCTTTTATTTTCAAGGACAATTCACGGCGATTATTTTTATTAATCAAATTATGCCTTTCGGCAACGCACTTTTCCAATTCCAGCCTTAAATCATCTATTTCTGATTCCACTTCAGATTTTAAAATTAAATAATTTAAAAGATCAACAGCTGGTTGCGAATCTTTTAAAGCATTTATCAATTCGTCGTTGGTAATTTCCGGATTTTCAATAATTTTTAATAAAATTTCTCGACTAGGCGAAGAAAAATTATTCACAGTTTCCAAAGACAATAAAGAAGCATTGCTTCGATCCAAAAGCACAAAGAAAATAGCTTGCTCCTCGAGCAAATCCTGCTTAGTGCGCACAATAGGATTTGAACAGGCAGGGTTTATTGTTTTAGGTTCGTAAGTATCAGAGTCTTCTTTTACTTTTTCCATTTCTTGACGCAAATCAGCTTCTTCCACACGAATTGTGGCTGATAATTTATTTAGCCAATGAGATTGTTCTACCGTGTTGCTGATTTTTTTAAAAACCGGCAAAAGATCAGCAATGATTTTTTTCTTATCTTCGATTAAATCAATATTTCTATTTTTTAAAGCCAAGGCAAAATAAAAATCATTGGCCGGCTCAGACGATTCAATCATTTGCTTCCATTTAGCTTCTCCTTCGTGGAGAATAATATCAGCTGGATCTTTTTCATTGGTCAAAGGGATTACTTTTATATTAAAGTCCATTTTTTGCGCCAAGGCAATGCCTTTTTGCGTAGCCTTGTTGCCAGCCAAATCCATATCAAAAGCCAAAACCAAGTTTGGCGAATACCTTTTTATAATATTTAAATGCTCTGAAGTCAAGGCGGTGCCAGAAACAGCCAAACAATTTTTAAACCCAGCCTGGTGAGACATAATGCAATCAACATTGCCCTCAACTAAAATACAAAAATCATTTTTCCTTATTTCTAATTTGGCCTGATCGATTCCGAACAAAGCCCGGCTTTTGTCATAAAGCAAAGTATTCGGAGTATTTAAATATTTAGCTTCTTTTTCATCATCTTTGCCAAAAATCCGACCCGTAAATCCAGTAACTTCACCACTAAATCCCCTGATAGGAAACATAATTCGACTGCGGAACCGATCAAAAAACTTGTTGTTTTCTTTGGCAATGGCTAAACCAGCTCTAACAATATCTTCCCGCTTATATCCCCGACCGATTAAGAAATCAGATAAATATGACCAAGATTCCGGAGCATAGCCTAACCGCCATTCATCAATTGTTTCTTGTTTTAATCCCCGGGAAAGCAGATATTCCCTAGCCTCTTTACCTTTAATGCTTTTTTTGAAATAAGCTTCAAAAAAACGAGTAGCCATTTCACAAATATTTAATAAAACCTGCCTTTCGCTTTTTGTTTTTTGCCAATCCCCTGCTTGAGATTTTAATTCTACCCCGGCCCGAGAAGCTAAAAGCCGAAGCGCATCCCCAAATTCAATATTTTCAATTTTCATTATGAATTTGAAAATATCTCCGCCTTCGTTGCATCCCCCAAAACAATGCCAAATCTGCCGAGCCGGAGAAACAAAAAAAGAAGGCGTTTTTTCTGAATGAAAAGGACAGCAGGCCCGATAATTAATGCCTGCTTTTTCCAGCTTAACATAGCTTCCCACAACATCTACTATGTTCAGCCGAGATTTTATTTCTTCGATTTCATTCATAATTAATTTATTGAATTATTTCCACTCGTCCAAAATCGCTTTGATTTGAATCTCTTGACCATTTCGTAAAACTTTTAAATTTATGGTTTGATAAGGAGAATAACTGGAAATTATTTTTGCTAAAGTATTTTTTTTACTGATTTTTTGATTATCAAGTTCTAAAATAATATCTCCAGCTTTGAGCCCAGCCCTAGCAGCTGGTGAACCCAAAGCAATGGCTGGTTCATTGACGCCCGTGCCTTTGGAAATCAAAGCCCCGTAATCAACTGATAGTTCTTTTTCTTCGGCCAGGCTTTTATCAATAATAATATACCTTATTCCTAAATAAGGATATGATATTTTTCCTGTTGATTTAACTTGTTCAATGTCTTTTTTAGCTTTATCAATAGCAATCGCGAAACTGATTCCTTCTCCGTCTTGCGAAGTAGCCGTATTTACGCCAATAACTTCGCCATTTAAATTTAAAAGCGGACCGCCAGAATTTCCTGGATTAATAGCCGCATCGGTTTGAATAATATCTTCTAAGGTTTCATTGGCACCCTGAGCACTGCTCGCGGTAATTGTTCGACCTAAACCAGAAATAACGCCCACGGAAACAGTATTTTGAAATTGCCCCAAAGCATTGCCAATAGCAATTGCTGTTTGGCCAATTTGAATATTAGCAGAAGATCCTAATTTTACTGGCTGAAAAACTTTGTCGCTTTGAATTTTAATAATTGCTAAATCTTGAACTGGATCAGTAGCAATAATTTTCGCAGAATATTCATTATTCTCAAGATCGATAATAGTATATTCGGCCTCCAAATCTGTTACGACATGCTTGTTAGTTAAAACCAGCCCATCGCTTGAAACAATAAAACCAGTACCTGCCCCAATTTCTTGCTTTTCCGAACCAACTTCTACCTTTTCCGGAAGATTAAAAAGCCCAAAAGGATCAAGCAAATCGTCTTCGTTGGTTTGATACTGATAAATCGGAACTTCTTTGGTAACCACAATACTAACGACTGAAGGAGAAACATTTTTTACTGCTTCAATAATTTTTTCTTCTTGCGTGGTTTGGGGTTCATATTTGGCCACGGGCTGTTCGGATTGAATGTTTTGCAGGTCTATTTTTTTAAACCAAGCTTCGGTCATTCCCTGATAAAAAAAATAACTAAAAACAAGCCCGGCAAAAATCCCTATTACCAAAATAGCAATCGCCCAGACTAAATTATTATTTTTAAAAAATTTAATAGTTGTTTTTTGTTCCGGAGCTTCAAGTTTTTTTAAATTAAACTCCGGTAATTTATAAATTGACATATTACCTATTTAATTTATTTTTTATTATTATCATAATGATTAAATTTATAATCAAAAATTCTGCCACTTTTGACTGGGCCCAGAAAAACCATATGTAATCCGCATAAAAGATATTTTCCGCCGGTTCGAAAATATCCGTCTTTATCAAATCGGCGCGTGGGCATATACAAAGGCGTGCCTTTGATTATATCAAACCCGCCTAATTTCGCGGCTTGCTGAACAAAATAAATATCTTCGGCTAATTTTATTTTTGGATCAAACCCGCCCACTTGATTGAAAATATCTTTGCGAACCATTATTCCCATTGCGCCCATTGGGAAAATCTTTCTTAATGTTTTTTGGTGCCAGTTATAACAAACATTTAAAATAAATTTGTTAAGAAACAAATTGCTTTTAATAGGATAAATGTGATAAGAAGCAACCCCTAAATTATTTTTTTCAAAATCAGATAATGACTTTTTTAAAAAATCAGGTGAAATTTTAACATCAGCGTCTAAAAATAAAATAATATCGCCTTTGGCAATTTTCGCTCCATTGTTTCGGCCTTCAGCAGGCGTGCCCCCGTCAGTAATCAGACATCCGTATTTTTCCGCCACTTCCCTGGTTTTGTCTTTGCCTCGCCGATCAGCCACAATAATTTCCAAATCAGGTATTTTTTCGCTTAAAAGCGCTTCCAACAAAATCGGAAGCCTTTTTTCTTCGTTATAAGTTGGAATAACAATACTAAGCATAAATTTTTTAATTAATATTATTCGGAAAAAATCTTTTTAGCTTCTTCCCAATACCCTGAATCCCCTTGCTTGTTTTTCATCCAATGCCACCATTCTGCTCCCCAAAAATAATAAGTATCAATTCCTGTTGCCCGAGCAAATTTTATTATTTCTTTAAAGTGATCGAGGCTCATTGTTTTTTGTTGTTCTTTGATAGAAGCGTTCATTATAGAATTGCGACACCAAGGCTCGGCTTGCAATTCAATGCCCATGGCTTTTTTGTGATAAATCTGTTCAACCAATTGGGCCCGACGAAAATAAAACATAGGTGTTAGCCAAGGGCTATAAGAAAAATATCCTTTCAGCTGTTCTTGCCAAACATTGCGATAAGTTGTAAACCCCACCAAGTCGCCAACCTTGGCAGCTTTGGTCCAAGTGGAAATTTCTCCGCTATCAGTAATCATTATCGGCCGAACAGGATCAAGCTGTTTAACCAAAAGCACTTCTTTTTTTAAAAAGTTTTCATCTGCCCAAGGGCAAGATCCAAATTTGAAAAAAGGCTCATTCTCCACTTGCCAAGCAAAAACATTGGAATAATTTTTATATCGAGAAACTATTTTTTCCAAATATTTTAAAATTGCGGCTTGCTGTTCTTGCTTGTTCAAATTCCAAGCCCATTGTGGCAAGTGGCATTCTGGCCAGCGTGGAGTTTTCATCCCAATAGCCAAGATAAGATTAACATTTCTTTTTTGCGCTTCAATAACCTGCCAATCAAGATCCTTAAAATCATAAATATTATTTTCTGGCTCAACCAAATCCCAATGAACTGATATTTTTATATTTTTTGCCTTTAAGTCATCTAAAATCGCCAAATAAGTCTCTTGAGGATTAAGCTCTAAAAAATCAGATTGTTTTATAGAAAAATTAACCCCCCAAATCATTTTTTCTGCTTTTTTAGGAGAGCCGAAAAACAACCAAATAATTAAGGCTAAAAAAAGAAAAATCGGTAAAGAAATCAAATATTTCAAAATAGTTTGCATAAATTGATTATAGCAAAAAAGCTTGATTTTTCAATGCTTGTAATTTATTAATTTTTTTTAAAAAAACTAATAAAACAAAAGCGCCAAACCCAAAACAATAATGATAATCGACATTACTTTTTGAATAATTGTGCCTTTGGAAAGATCCTCTTTTAAAATCTTAGGAATAAAAATTGTGCAAATAATGGTAAAAATAAAAAGGAAAATATATTGCACGCCTCGAAGCGCATTGATAATTGCCAAAAAAGCAATCGGGGCTAAAGCAATTGCCCAGCTTTGAAAAATCGTAGCGATTCCTCCAGCGGCCTGAAAGAGAACAAAAAGAATTCCAGTGCTGGCTTTTGTTATTTTTCTTTTTCCAAAAACATCTTGATAAAAATTTCGATTTAAAAGAAGACTCAAGGCAAAGATAAAACTGAATATCCTAATCCAAATAAATCCTTGCCAAAAAGACATATCCAAATAAACAAACTTGGAAAAAACAAAATCAAGAGAAAATAAAATCGCGGTAGCAAAAGAAATTTTCAAGCTTTCTTTGGTGAACAAATCTCCAGTTCTGTCCAAGCTGATTAAAATCGTTCCGATTAGTAAAAGTAAAAAAGCAATCGCGCCTTTGATGTCTAAAAATTGCGGACCCCAGAAAAGACAGGTTAGGGCAAAAATAATCACTGGCTGAACAGCCCCAATGGCTGGAACAACCCGAGAAACATCAAATTTTTCCAAAGCACTGAACATTCCATACAAGCCAAAAATATAAATAATAGCATCTAAAATAATCCAAGGAATAGTTGCGCCCGACGGAATTTCAAATCCAATAAACGGAATCATAAAAATCGCCAGAATATTTAAAACTCCAACAAAAAAAGTAAAAGCCCTGGGTCGAGCGGATTGACCGAGAACAATCTTATCCCCTAAAGATGCAACAGCAAAAGCAAAATAACCAATAATAGCAACAATCAGCCAAGAATAATCCATTTATTTAGAAATTATTTTTTTGATATTTAAAACACTTAATTTTTCGCCTTCGATAAAGCCCTCCATAGCGATTTCAGCAAGATACCCGGAACGAAGCCAATCAAAAATCCATTCTGAAGCATAATCCGGGTTCCGCTGTTCAATTCCAAAGCCATGCATCAAAAGCCATTCTTTGTTAAAATCTTCTTGCGAACCAATAGTTGGAGCAATAATAATGGGAATACCCAAAGCAGAATAAAATGATAATTCCGAGGGTTTGGTCCAAAGAATATCTGATTTACTAAGCGCTTGATTAAAAGCATCAAAATAATCTCCGAATTTATCGGCAAACAAAACTTCAATATTTTTTAATCTATCCATTTGTAGCCTCTTGATTTCCTGTTCGAAATAATGCTTAACTTTTGTTTTTACTCCAGCCACCAAGATTATTTTCATTTCCCGGGAAGCAATTTTGTTTTTAAATTGACTTAATAATTTTACTCCAATTTCCTTTTGCGCTCCAGCCCCGCCCACGGCAAACATAATAGTAAAAGGATGGTCTGATCCAGCTGGCAACTCGCCTAAATGATTTTTAATCAAAGATTTATAATTTTTTTCATAAGATTTTTGGGGATCCAAATTAGCCAAACGATTGCGAAGGTCATATTTTAAAATCGGCATATTTTCATTACCAATACAAGACATTGGCAAAGGATATCCAGTTAAAAAAATATTTTCTTTAGGAATACCATAAAGCATTAAACGTTGCTTGGTTCGTTCATTGGGGGTTAAATATTTTATTCTGGTTTTGTGAGGTATTAATGGTGCCCAGGCTCGACTAATATCTGCATCGCAAACCACACAATAAATATCTCCGGGATAACGATGATGTTCGGCCATAAAAGCAGTAATGAAAAAAGAAGAAATAAAAGGCTTGGCTTTTTCCCCTTGTTTTGGCCAAACCATTTTAATCAAATGATGGCCCCAGCCTTTGGTTAAAAGATTATAAGTGTTTCTTTCAACAAAACTAACCCCGGATAAATCTCGGCGCGGATAAAAATCAAAAATCTTTTGCGTTCGATCATAAAATTTGAAAGCCCAATCCCCAATCAATGGAAATCCTTTAAATCGAGAAATAAATTCATAAAAATTACGCGAGCTTTCCCAAAGAAGCCGGTCTCTATCCGGAATTCCTTCATAATCATTGGCATTAATGATTTGATTGTTTACGGCTAATTCCCGCAAGGCATAAGCCGTGCGCTGATGGCCATAACCCATATTAATTGAAACAACCCATGCTTTTGTTTCCATATTAATCTTATTATAATGCATTAAACAAAAAAAACAAATAAAAACTCGGGGGGAAACATTACTTTAAATAGGAATAAAATCGCTCTTTTTTCTATATTTTAAAATAATAACCACAAACAAAAGATAGATTAAAATTGCAACAAATCCACTGATTTGAAAATTTAAAACTGCCAAAGGAATTTGTGCGCTAAAATCAATAATAAATAAAAGATAGCGAACCAGCCAAAAACAAAAAAAAGCAAAAAATGATCCTAGAAAAGGAATGATTATTCCTATTAAAGGGAAAAAAAGCCCTAAAATCATTAACCCGGGCAACAAGGAAATAACCAATAAATTGCTTAATAAAGAAATAGTAGAAATATATCCAAAATTAAAAGCCAAAAGTGGCAGAGTGGCGATTTGCGCACTAAGAGTGGCAAAAATTATTTCTTTTAATGTTTTGAATCTTTCGCTTTGACGGCTAAAAAAAGATCTAAGAATTGGAAGCCCAAAAATCAATCCGGCAATGGCCAAAAAAGAAAGCTGAAAACCAAGGTCATATTTCAAAGCTAAAGGATTTTGCAAAAGAATCAGAAATCCAGCCAAACAAAGGGTGCGCTCGCTATAAGTTGTTCGGTCAAATAATCGAGCCAACATCAAAAGACAGCCCATAATCCCAGATCGCACCGCTGAGGCCATTGCTCCAGCCATAATAACATATAAAATTATTAAAATAATAGAAACCCCAGCGGCCTGCTTTTTCCAAAAACCAAAAAATAAAAGAATTTCGAAAGCAATGGCGGAAAACAAAACAATATGCGTTCCAGAAATAGCAATCGCATGGCTTAATCCAGTTTGAGAAAGTTTTTGCTTTAGCTCTTCTGGCATTGCACTACTTTCCCCTAAAATCATGGCTTCTAAAACCGAAGCTTCTCGCGGGGGCATATTTTTTTGAATCTGATCTCTCATTTTTTCTTTTAAAGAAAAAATTTGTTTTGATAAAAACGAAAAAAATCCAAAATCCTGATTTTCTTTTCTGGTTATTTCCGGATAAGCCATTGTTAAAACAATATCTTCTTTCATTAAATATCCCTGATAATCAAAATTGTCTAATTTTTTCGGAACTCGGGCGATTCCTTTTGCTTCTATCAAATCATAATATTCAAAATTAAAATAATTGTTTGTATAAATAATAGCCTTGCCTAATTCTTGGTCCTGGTTCCAAATTTCTTCACCAGCTTCATTGATAATCTTTCTGACAGAAACAATAATTTTCAAATTATTATATCCTGGCTGAGGATTTCGAATAATCACCCCCGTTAAAACAATATTTTTTTCATCGCTCTGAATTAAAATATTTTCAGAAAGCGCTAAAAATTTTGCTTGAAAAAACCAAACCCCCAAAGCAAAAACAATCAAACAAAAAGCAATTGTTCGAGCTATTTTTTGAGAATAAAAAACCCCGCCCACCAAAAATCCGATAATTAAAAAAACAATAATTAGTTTGAAATCAATAGTTTTTGAAAAAAAGAAAAAGGAGGCCCCAAAAATTCCAGCCACAAACGCCAGGCAAAACAATAAAAATAAATCTGATTTGCTCATTATAAAAATTTTCTTCTTTGAGAAAAAATCTTAATAGATAAAAGACCGGCTAAAAATCCTCCAAGATGCGCAGAATAAGCCACCATTTTTATATTTTCTAAAGATAAAGAAAAAAATTGATACAAAAACCAAATAATAATAAAAACAAAAACAGGAATTGAGGCTAAGGTCCAAAAAAAGATTATTGGAATAATTGATTTTATTTTATTTCTAGGGAAAAGAATTAAATAGCCCCCGAGAATTCCAGAAATAGCCCCCGAGGCCCCAATAACCGAAATATTATTTGAAGCTCCTGCCAAAACATAAACAATAATGGCCATTATTCCACAAAACAAATAAAAACAAAGAAAGCGCCAATGTCCGATTTTTGCTTCTAAATTATCCCCAAAAACCCAAAGAAAAAGCATATTGCCCAATAAATGCCAGAAATTGGCATGCAAAAACATTGAAGTAAACACTGTGTAAAACCGGCCATTAAAAAAATTATCAGCAGAAAATCCGAAAATACTGATATAAGCTTCGATTTCTTGAAAAGTATAAAAAAATAAAATTACATTTAAAAAAACTATTCCGGCGGTGATAAAAGGAATACGACCTTTTCTTTTATTTTCATCATAAAGAGGAAGCATAATTATCTTATTTTAAAAGATTTGAATAATAATGAAATTTCTTTTTCTAAGTCTTCCAAAAATCCGTCTGGATAATTAGGGTTAATTGAATTAAGAACAAGGTCGATTGTTTCTTTATCGTTTCGAAATTGCTGAAGAAAATATTTGTTGGCTGGAGCAATATCCTTGGCCATTTGAATAATATCCTCTCGGCGATGAAGCCCAGGCACGATTGTTGACCGAAACTCATAATCAAGTCCGCAATTTTTGATTAAGGCAATTGATTCTTTTATTTTTTCGATCGGCAAGCTAACGCCAGTAAAATAATCGTATTTTTCCTGAGTTAAAGGGCCTTTAATGTCCATAGCGATATAATCGATTAATTTTTCATCAATCAATTTTTTTAACATTTCTGGATTGCTTCCATTGGTGTCTAGTTTTAAAAAAAATCCTAGTTTTTTTATTTTTTGGCAAAAATCAGGCAAGTCAGAATTAATCGTTGGCTCTCCCCCACACAAAACTACACCCTCTAAAAGATCTTTTCTTTGCTCTAAAAAAGAAAAAATTTCTTCTTCAATAAGCTGAGGATGATTTTTAATATTTTCTGGCAAAACCAATTCTTTGGAATAACAAAACGGACAACGAAAATTACATCCAGACAAAAAAATCGTGCAAGCAATCTTGCCCGGATAATCAACTAAGGTAACTTTTTGCAATCCTCCGATTAAAGCCATTGAAGATAATGATTTTAAGAATAAAAGATTAGGCGCCCAGAAGCGGACCTTTGTCCGCTTCTTTTTAAAAAATCTTTAAGAAACATTAAATATTTTTAATATCGAATTCTTTTCGATCTTTGAATTCTTCCTGTTTGCCCTCGTTCCATTGGGAAACTGGGCGCAAGTAGCCAACCACGCGGGAATAAACTTCGGTTTCTTGAAAATTATTCAAGCTTTTGTTTTTTTGGTAACAATCATTGCACTTAAAAATAGATTTGTCTGTGCCATCTGGTAAATTATATTTTAACAACTGGCCATTTACTATTTCATTGGCCTCGTTGATTTCTATTTTACAACCACAGTCATGGCAAAAAAATTTGGGCTCCATATTGTTTTTATTATTATAAAAATAATTAATTTTTATTATTTACTTTCGCAAGAGAAGCTTTGATTTTAAATTCTTTTCTTTCTTTAAATTCTTGCTGTTTGCCCTCGTTCCATTGGGAAACTGGGCGCAAGTAGCCAACCACGCGGGAATAAACCTCACAAGGCTGTTCGATCGTACATTTTGGACAAGTAAAGTGTTTGCCAGAAATATAGCCATGAATCGGACAAATAGAAAAAGTAGGAGTAATAGTAATATAAGGCAAACGATGCTTTTCAAAAATCTTTTTCACTAGGCTTTTCACGGTTTGAATATCAGCAATTTCTTCACCCACAAAAATATGTTCGACTGTTCCCCCAGTATATTTACACTGGATTTCATCTTGAAGTTTTAATTCTTCAAAAATATCATCTGTAAAGTTAACCGGCAATTGCGTGGAGTTGGTATAATAAGGAACTTTTTTGGTGCCAGAAGTAATTATGTCTGGATATAATTTTCGATCCTTATTAGCCAAACGAAAAGCAGTAGACTCGGCTGGCGTCGCCTCTAAATTATAAATATTTCCAGTTTCAGTTTGGTATTCTTTTAGGCGCGCTCTCATAAAATCCATTATTTCTAAAGCCAAAGCTTTTCCTTTTTTTGTTCCCACGCCCTCGCCAATAAAATTAAGCAAGGCTTCGTTCATTCCCGACAAGCCGATAGTAGAAAAATGATTGGCAAAATATTGATTTTTTGCTTTTTTCACGCTTTCTAAATAATGGCGAGAATAGGGGTATAATCCTTTGGAAGTAAATTCTTCGATAGTTTTTCTTTTTATTTCCAAACTTTCTTTAGCAATATCCATTATTTTCCCCAATCTTTCAAAAAATTCTTTTTTTGTTTTTGATAAATAACCGATTCGAGGCAAATTAATAGTAACCACACCAATACTGCCAGTTAATGATCCCGATCCAAATAATCCTCCTCCCCCTCGATTGCTTAGTTCATTTAAGTCTAACCTAAGCCGGCAACACATAGAACGGACATCTTCGGGCTTCATTTCTGAATTAATGTAATTGGCAAAATAATTAATCCCATATTTAGCCGAAGCTTCAAACAAAGAATCAAGAGCTGGATCCTCCCAAGGAAAATCTTTGGTAATATTAATAGTAGGAATTGGGAAAGAAAACGGCCGACCGCTTCTGTCCCCTTTAATCATTGTGGTATAAAAAGCTTTTACCAGCATTTTCATTTCTTCGGCAAATTCTCCATAAGTTTCTTTTTGAGGGTTTCCTCCGATAATAATTGGCTGATTAGCAAATACCGCTGAAGGCTTTAAGTCTAAAGTAATATTGGTAAACGGGCATTGAAATCCAACTCTGGTGGGCACAGACATATTATACATAAATTCTTGAATTGCTTGTTCTACCTGGGCATAACTAAGATTGTCATAACGAATAAACGGAGCCAATAAAGTATCAAAGTTGGAAAAAGAAACCGCTCCCGCTGCCTCGCCCTGCAAAGTATACATAAAATTAACAATTTGGCCCAAGGCAGAACGAAAATGTTTTGGCGGAGTTGATTCTACTTTGCCCATTACTCCCCCAAATCCATGAATCAATAAGTCATACAAATCCCAGCCTACGCAATAACAAGACAAAGTGTCTAAGTTGTGCAAATGAAAATCTCCAGATTCGTTTGCTTCTCGAACCTCTTTGGGATAAATTTTATTCAACCAATATTTTTTAACAATATAGCTCACCCCATAATGATTTAACCCTTGCAAGGAAAAGGTCATGTTGGAATTTTCTTGAACTTCCCAGTCCATTTTGTCTAAATAATCATCAACTCGATCAACTGCTTCTTCGCTAATAGATTGCGCTTCTCTAATTTTTCTTCTTTGTTCTCGGTAAAGAATAAAAGCTTTGGCTGGTTCAACTTCTCCTTCTAAAATTAAAACTTCTTCAATAATATCCTGGATTTGCTCCACATTAGGAATTTCTCCTGATTTAAACCTTCTGTTGAGAATATCAAGAACCTTATTGGAGATTTTTTTACTTTTTTCTCCATTTCCTTTTTTTGTTGCTGTAATCGCCTTAAAAACAGCATTTCTGATTTTTTCCTCATTAAAATCAACGATATCTTTATTTCTTTTTTCTACTTTTAAAATTTTATTTATCATATTGGTATTTCTAATCCCCTCTCAATTATTGTCAATTTTGACATTCATTAAAGAAGATTTGTTAATTGCCCTGCCAAAGCCTCGACCGGGACAGATTTATTATTTTTTTATTTTTCTGTGCTCGTGGCGATAATTGTAATTCTGATTTCGTCTTTTTTAAGAGATTTATCAAAACAAGCGCCAAAAATAATCTTTGCCTGAGGCGACACCTTCTTTTTAATCGCTTCGGCTATTTTCTTTACTTCGGAAAGATATAAATTATCCATTCCAGAAGAAACATTAAATAAAATTCCATTAGTTTTTTCCAAAGAAAAATTATTTATCGGCGAATAAATCGCTTTTTCAATTGCTTTTAAAATTCTATCCTTGCCTTCGGCTCGACCGATTCCGAAGTAGGCGGTTCCTCCTTTTTTCAAAATTTCTTTGATATCAGCAAAATCCAAATTTAAAATTCCAGGGTTTAAAATAACATTGCTTATACTTTCAACTGCTTCTTTTAAAAGTTCATCACACTTGGCAAAAGCCTCTTCTACTGATGATTTCAAAGGCACTAATTCAATTAATTTATCGTTTGGAATTACTACAATTGTATCAATAAATTTTTCTATTTGTTCTAAACTATTCTGAGCAATTTTCTTTCTTTTTCGGCCTTCGAAAGAAAAAGGCATTGTTACTACGCCAATGGTTAAAATTCCATTTCTTTTCGCTAATTCTGCAATAATCGGCATAGCTCCAGAACCGGTTCCACCCCCTAGCCCAGCTGTTAAAAAAACAATATCTGCTCCTTTTAAAATTTCTTCGATTTCTTTAATATTTTCTTTGGCGGAAAGACTGCCTATTTCTGGTTTCATTCCCGCCCCCAATCCTTTCGTGGTTTTTTCTCCGATCCTTAATTTTAAATGCGCGCTTTTTCTTTTTAAATCTTGGGTGTCGGTATTAATGCTAATCAATTCAACATTATTGATGCCAGCAGAAAACAGCCGAGAAATAGTATTCCCTCCAGCCCCGCCTACTCCAATAACTTTTATTTTTGTTGGCATCATTTTAAGGCGCTAAATTTTTAATAAAATTAATAATATTTCTGAATATTTTTCCTAAAATTCCTTGTTCATTTGCCCCTTCTGATTGCGGACCGCTTTCTTCATCTTCATCCATGATCAAACCACAAACCGTGGCAAAAGAAGGATCCATGACTTGATTATTAAGCTCTTTGGGAAAACCGATTCGACAAGGCAAATTAAATTCTTTTTTTGCCAAATCTATCATTCCTGGCAATTTTGAACCTCCGCCAGTTAAAACTATGCCCCCTGGCAATAATCCTTGCTTGCCAGATCTTTTAATTTCTTCAACTGCCAAGCTATAAATTTCATCTACGCGAGCATTAATTATTTTTTTCAAATCTTTTTTGGAAAAAACAAGAATATTTCCTTTTTCTTTTTTGAGTTTTTGTTTTTCTATTTTTTTTAATCCCCGACCAAAGGTTTCAAAAACTGAATCTTCAATATCTTTTTGCAAAGCAATTTCTTCATCTTCTCTGGCAAATACATCAAGATTTATTTCTATTTTTTTTGAGCCAGATTCATTATCAAAGCATGATCCGTATTCTTTTTTAATTTGCTCCGCAACTTCAATTTCAGTTTTAAAGCCAATGGCAATATCATTGGTAATATTGGCTGATCCAATCGGAAAAATCGCCATATTTAAAAGCTTTCCTTCTTCATAAATGCTTACGCTGGTTGTGGCGGCGCCAATATTAATCAAGGCTACCCCTAATTCTTTTTGTTGAGGGGTTAAAACCGAGCGCGCATCAGCTACTGGACAAGCAACAATATTATTAACGTCAATATCCAGGCCAGCACTGATTCCAGCCTCAACTACGCTTTCTAAATCAGAAGAAAAAACAGAAAGTAAATAAGCTTCTAATTCTAATCTCGCGCCGTGCAAATTTAAAGGATCTTTTACGTCGCGTTCACCGTCTAAAATCCATTCTTTGGGATAAACATCCAAAATTTCTTTATTGGTTGATTGTAAATTAACTGCTCGCACGTTTTGATAAATTCGGTCAACGTCTTCTTGAGAAACTTTTTGATCTGCTCGGCCAACAACTACCAACCCCCGACTAGGAAATAATTGGAGCTTGCTTCCATTAATGCTTAATAAAAATTCTTGATGATTTGATCTTTTCTGGCCCTGAGATTGCTCCATCTTTTCAACCAAATCTTGGATTCTTTTTGCAACCTCGTTGATATTTTTAATTCTTCCTTTTTGAACCCCAAACGACTTTACCTTGTTTAAAAAAATTGTTTCCAAAATTTTTCCAGTTTCAATTTCTTTTTTTACAGCCAAAATTTTAATCGTATCAGTTCCAATATCTATTCCAATGACAATTTGTGTTTTGGCCATAATTTTTTAAAATTTGAATAACGAAAGATATTTTTCCTGTTTTCTTATCATTTTTTCGGCAACCAAACCTCCTTGCTCGTGTTCGAAACCAAGAAGATGAAGAATAGCATGAATAAGAACTCTTATTAACTCTTTTTTAAACGGTTCTTTTGATTGCTGGGCGTTATTTTTCACTTCTTCGGGGCAAATAATTATTTCTGGTTCAAAAAAATCAATTTGTGTTTTGTTTTTTTTGATTTCCCCAAAAGAAAGCACGTCCGTTGGCTTATTTTTTCCGCGATATTTGTTGTTAAGCTTTTTAATTTCCGTTGAAGAAACCAAAGCGATTGATAAATTTATCTTTGCTTTGATTTTTTCTATTTCTAAAACTTTTTTAGCAATTTTTAATAATAATTTTTCGTCTATTTTTTTATTTTTTCCGGTGAGATTATTAATTGCCAACATTTTAGTAATCATATTTTACTAAATTAAAAAATTTATGGCAAGCCCTTGCCATTTTCCTAAAAATCATCTTAATTTTATCTAAAAAATCAAAAAATAATGATTTTTTTAGATTATTTTTTTAAAAAAAATATTTTTTAGAAAAAGAAAAAGAAAAATCCGCCATTCAAAGCGGATCTTTTAAAAATATATTTATTCTCCTATCATTTCTTTTACTATTTTCCCTACCAAATATCCATCTGCTCGGCCCTTTGTCTGCGGAATTACTTCTTTCATAACCAAGCCGATATTTTTTTGCCCAGTTGTTTCCAGTTTGGCAATAACATCTTCCACTATTTTTCTAATTTCTGCTTCTGTTAACTCTACGGGAAGATATTTTTTCAAAAAATCAAGCTCTTTTTGTTCTCGCTCTACTAAATCAGGACGACTTCCCTCTTCAAAACTAAAAATACTGTCTCTTCTTTTTTTTGCTTCAGCAATAATCACTTCAAGAATTTCATTATCATCCAATTTCTCTCTTCGATCCAAATCTACTTGAGTTAAGTCAGATTCGTGAGCGGCAATATACAGACGCTTATCTTTTTGTTTATTAATAATAGAAGACAAAAGCATTCTTAAAACAGAAACCGCAATTTCGTTTTGAGCTTTTTGCGCTTCCATTAAATCTTTTTTAATGTCTTCGATTTTCATATTTTTTAGGCTGGTTTGCCCATTTTTTTAATTTTAACAAACTCTTTCTTTTTTTCTTCTCTTACTAAAGCAGCTCTTTGTTGCAAATTGCGGCTTTTGTTTCTTTTGGTAAAGCGCCTTTTTCTGGCTTCAACCAAAATTCCACTTTTTTGCACTGCTTTGGTAAAACGATAGACTAAAGATTGAGAAGTCTCTTTTTGTTGTTTTTGAATTTTCATATCTCTTTTATTTAATCTTCTTTTAACCTTTGTTTTATTTCTTTGATTATTTCTTCTCGAGCAACTTCTGATTGCTTTCCAGATTCCATATTTCTCATCATCACTGTTCCCTGCAAAGCTTCTTTTTGCCCGATAATAAGCACGTTATTGATTCCTAATTTACTGGCTAATCCAAGCTGAGCTTTTAATGAATCTTTACTAAAAGATTCAGCAACCCGGATATTGGCCTGCCTTAATTCTTCAATAATCGCCAAACTTCTTTTTTTCGCCAAAGGACCAATTTGTGATAGAAATACTTGGGCTGGAACTTTTGCTTTAAATTTATAATCTCGGGATTTCATTAAAGCAATAATCCTTTCTACTCCTCCGGCAATGCCACAAGCTGGAACCAAAGCATTACTTCCAAGCATCTTTGCTAAATTATCATATCTTCCTCCTCCTGACAAGGAGCCTTGGGCTTTTTGTTCTAAATCAGCTGGCTCGATTTCAAAAACAGTTTTGCTGTAATAATCCAATCCCCGAACCAAATGCGGATCAAGAATATAAGGTATTTTCATTTCTTCTAAATATTCTAAAACTTCTTTAAAATGAGTATGGCAATTCTCGCATAAAAATTCTAAACTTTGGGGTGCAGCGTTTATCACTTCTTGACATTTTTCATTTTTACAGTCCAAAATTCTTAAGGGATTTGTTTTCAAGCGTTTTTGGCATTCAGCGCAAAGCCCTGATTTTTTTGATTTTAAATATTTGTTTAAAGCTTTTCGATATTCTGGTCGGCAATTATCATCGCCAATAGAATTAATTCGAATAATCACTTCTCCTAATTTTAATTCTTGAAAAATAGCATAAGACAAAGAAATCAATTGAGCATCTGCTAGAGCGTCTTTTTCTCCTAAAATTTCAGCGCCAAATTGATAGAATTGCCTGTATCTCCCAGCCTGAGGACGCTCATGTCGAAAAAACGGGCCGTAATACCATAATTTAATAGGCTGAGGCAAGGATTGGAACCCATGTTGTAAATAAGCCCGAACAATAGGAGCTGTTCCTTCTGGACGAAGAGTAAAAATATCTTTTCCTCCTTTTGTTTTAAAAGTATACATTTCTTTTTGAACAATATCTGTGCCTTGGCCTACTCCCCGACTAAACAAATCAGCGCTCTCTACAATTGGAGTGTCTATTTTTTTAAAATGATAAAAATCAAAAACTTCTTTAACAGCTTGAAAAACAGCATCATAATATAACTGATCTTCGGGTAAAATATCGTGCATTCCTTGAGGATTTTGAAATTTTGATTTGCTCATATTAATAAACCGGAGATTTTCGGCCAGTTATGGTTTCAAAAGGAGAAAGCTGGCAAAAAATCTTTCCAACAATATTTTTAGCTGGCAATACGCCCCAGATTCTAGAATCAGAAGAATTGTTACGATTATCTCCTAAAACAAAATATTCATCAAGACCTAAAATAAGAGGGTCCATATTGTCTATTCTTTCCCAAGCATCAAAAACAAGTGCGGGCAAATAAGCGCTTTCGTCTAACTTAAAAGTATTTTGATTATTAGTAATAAAGATTTCCTTGTTTTTTATTTCTATTGTTTCTCCTGGCAAACCAATAATTCTTTTAATATATTTAAAGTTGGGATTTTTGGGATATTTAAAAACAACCACATCCCCTCTTTGCGGAGCATTAAATCGATAAGAAATTTCATCAATAATAAGATAATCAGAAGAATGATAATTTGGCTCCATTGATTGACCATTCACAACAAACGGCTGAAAAATAAAAATCCTAATCGGCATTACTATTAAAAGCGCGATCAGCGCCAACTTTCCAATATCCCAAATGTTTGCAATCAATTTTTTTCCTTCCATTTGTTAATAATATACCCTAAAATAGCAGTTTTGCCAATGCCTTTTGCCAAACTGAAAGAAAAAAAGTATAATCAATTTATATGATTTTGATTATCGGCCTGGGCAATCCGGGCAACCAATACCAAGCCACTCGCCACAATTTAGGATTTATGGTTTTAGATGAATTGCAAGAATTAGCCGGATTCCCAGCTTTTGAATTTGCTAAAAAATTCAATGGCCTTGTTTCCCAAGGGATTTTAGCAGAAAACGAAGCAATTCTTTTAAAACCTCAAACTTTTATGAATGAATCTGGAAAAGCGGCAAAAGCAATAGCTAATTTTTATAAAATCAAAGCCAAAGATATATATGTAGTTCAGGATGAAGCGGATGTTGATTTGGGAAAAATAAAAATAAGCCAAAATGCCAATTCCGCAGGGCATAAGGGGGTGCAATCTATTATCAACGAATTGAGCACAAAAGACTTCCTTCGATTTAGAATCGGGATTGATTCAAAAAGCCCTGACTATCAAAATCGAATCAATTCCCAAGGATTGGAAGCTGTTGTTTTAGAAAATTTTGATTCAGAAGAGATTCCTTTACTTAACGACACAATTAAAAAAACAGCTGAAACCATAATTGCCACTATCAAAGAAAACAATGGATTTCCTAATCCAAAAAATATCAATTAATCACGACCTTTTCCCCGATTCTCTCCGGAAGATTAAAAATCCTCCCCAAGAATTATATTATTACGGAAAAATAAATAAACAAGAAAATTGCCTGGCAATTGTTGGCGCAAGAATTTGCTCAAAATACGGACAAGAATGCTGTTTAGAAATAGGAAGCCAAATTGCCGAAGCTGGATTAACCATTGTTTCTGGATTGGCCCAAGGCATTGATTCTTTTGCCCACTTAGCAGCTTTAAGAAAAAACGCTCGGACAATCGCTGTTTTAGGCACAGCTATTGATAATATTTATCCAAAAGAAAATCTGCCTTTAGCTAAAGAAATTTTAAAAAATAATGGACTGATTATTTCCGAGTATGGCCCGGGACAAGTAACTGCGCCCTATTCTTTTGCAGAAAGAAATCGATTAATTGCTGGTTTGGGCATGGGCACCCTTGTAATTGAAGCAAAAGAAAAATCAGGATCACTGTTAACTGCCAAAGCAACCAAAGAACAGGGAAAAAAAATTTTTGCAATTCCAGGAAATATTCATTCAAGCACCAGTAAAGGCTGCCACTTTTTAATTAAAAACGGCGCCAAATTGATTGAAAATGGAAATGATATTCTTTTGGAATTAAAAATAAATAATTTGCCTCTTTTTCTTAAAAATGATAAACCTACCACAGAACCATTAAATGAAGAAGAAAAAATTATCAACGCCCTAATAAAAGAACCTCTTCAAATAGAAGATTTAATTAAAATCACAAAATTATCTCCGAATAAAATAATGGGCCTTTTGTCGGTTTTAGAAATAAAAAATAAAATTATTGATTTGGGCGATAATACTTATTGCTTAAACAGAAATTAAAATGGATTTAATAATTGTTGAAAGTCCAACTAAAGCGAAAACTTTAAAAAATTTTTTAGGTGCTGATTATACAGTGCTTTCTTCTTATGGGCACATTCGCGATCTTCCCAAAAGCGATTTAGGAATTGATTTGGAAAATAATTTTAAAATTAAATATATTATTCCGGTTAAAGCTAAAAAAAATGTGACTCTGCTAAAAAAAGAAGTGGCAAAAAGCGATTATATTTATCTGGCGACAGATCCAGACCGTGAAGGAGAAGCTATTTCTTGGCACTTAATGGAAGCTTTGGATTTAAAAAACAAAAATAATTTTAAAAGAATAACTTTTCACGAAATTACTAAAACTGCAATTGCGGAATCATTAAAAAAACCTTTAGAAATAAATCAGGACCTAGTTGATGCTCAACAGGCCCGCCGAGCTTTGGATCGAATCGTTGGCTATAAATTATCTCCTTTTTTATGGAAAAAAGTGGCTCGTCATCTATCAGCTGGAAGAGTACAATCAGTGGCAGTGCGCTTAATTGTTCAAAGAGAAAATGAAATAAAAAATTTTAAGCCAGAAGAATACTGGTCTCTTGGAGCTGTTTTAAAAAAACAAAACGATTCAGTTGAATTTGAAGTTTTTTTATCAAAAATAAAAAACCAACCAATCCCCAAGCCAGGTCTTAAAACAAAAGCAGAAATTGATGATATTTTAAAAAACCTGGAAAAAGCGGAATATAAAGTTTTTAATTTAGAAAAAAAAGAAACCAAAAGGAATCCTCTTCCCCCTTTTACTACATCTACCCTTCAACAAGAAGCTTCAAAAAAATTAAAATTTCCGGCCAAAATGACTATGCGGGTTGCCCAGGATTTATATGAAAAAGGTTTTATTACTTATCATCGAACCGATTCTCTTAACCTAAGCAACCAAGCATTAATGCAAGCTAAAGATTTTATTGCTAAAGAGTTTGGGGCTAGTTACTGCTCTGAAGCTCCAAGAAAATTTAAAACCAAAAATCGAGCTCAAGAAGCACACGAAGCTATTCGCCCCACGAACGCAGAAAATGCTCCAGAAAAAATTACCTTAGAGCCTCGCCAGGCCAAGCTTTATAAATTAATCTGGTCACGTTTTATTGCCAGCCAAATGAGCCAAGCAGTTTTTGATTCACTAAAAGCAGAAATTATTGCTAATAATGATTATCTTTTTCAGGCCAATGGATCTTTGTTAAAATTTGACGGATTTTTAAAAGTTTATCAAATGAAATATGAAGAAACTGAATTGCCAAGCCTTAAAGAAAATGAAATTCTAAATTTGATAAAATTAAATTCAGAGCAACATTTTACCCAGCCTCCGGCTCGATACACCGAAGCTGGATTAATTAAAGAAATGGAAGCTAATGAAATTGGACGGCCCTCCACTTATGCCCCGATTATTTCCACGATTCAAGATCGAAATTATGTGCAAAAAAATGAAGATCGAAGATTTGCCCCCACAGAAATTGGAATGATGGTAGATGAAATTCTTGTTAATCATTTTCCGGAAATCGTAGACATAAAGTTTACCGCAAAAATGGAAAAAGATTTAGACAAAGTTGCCCAAGGAAAAGAATCCTGGACAAAAGTTTTGGAAAAATTCTATCATCCTTTTGCAAAAAATTTGGAAACCAAATACGCGGAAGTAGAAAAGAAAACAGTGGAAACACAATTAGTAGAAAAAACCTGCCCGAAATGCGGCAAACCCTTGGCTATTAAATTTGGACGTTTTGGAAAATTTTTAGCTTGTTCGGGATTTCCAGAATGCCGACACACCGAACCATTAGAAAAAAAAACCATTAAAACGGGTATAGTTTGCCCAAAATGCGAACAAGGTGAAATTATTGGCAAGAAAACAAAAAAGGGAAAGCTTTTTTACGGTTGCTCTAAATGGCCTGATTGTGATTTTGCTCTTTGGGATAAGCCAACCGGAGAAAAATGTTCAAAATGCAATTCTTTGCTTGTGGAAAAAAACAAAAAAATAAAATGCTCGAATAAAAATTGTAAATAAAAAACGGCTAAGCCGTTTTTTTTAATTAAAGCTTATTCCAAGCCATGTCTAATTAAAACAGAATAATCAAGATTATCACCGATTTTTCTTGATTTTTCAGTAACATCGTAATATGTTTTTGCTTGTCTTAAAATCAAGCTTGTTTTTATTAATCCAGAGTTATAAGCTAAATCATCAACAAATCCTGTAAAAACCAATTCCCAAGAAAAAGGCAAAGATTGAGGCCTGAATTTATTAATATGTTGAGCTAAAACAGAAGTGCAATTAGCGGTTATGGTATTATACCATTTTGGATTATCTTTTAAGTCATTTATTTCCATTAGCATATCTACCAAAAGCGCGCTTCCTTGTTCCTTGGTTAATCCAGATGGAAAAAGAATCATTTTATTTTTTCGAATATTGGTTCGGACCAAAAAAGCATCACGCTCATCAGCAACAACATAAAATAAAGTATAAGATCTGAGTATTCCGGTAAAAGCTTCGTATTTTTGATGTTTTTGGGTTCTAGCTTCAATGCTGATAGTCAAATAATTATTATCCTCAAATTCAAAGCTTAAAAAAGTATGAGCAGCATATCCAAAAGGTTCGAAAATAAACCAAACTTTTTTTACTTTGCTTAGATTATAAATTTTATCATAATAATCCGGACTGATGACGTTTTCTTTTTCATCATAACGAAAGTTTCTAATATTTTTTACTAAAGCTAAATTGCCACTAAATTCTACTTCGGGAATTTTTTCATAAATTAACGGCCAATCTCCTTGATTAGAAGGGGTTTTGATAATTTGACAAATAAAAAAACAGATCAAAAAAATTAAAAATAAAAATCCGGTTAAAATAAAAAATCTTTTTTGCACAATTTTATTATAACAAGATTAAAAAAATAAAAACAGCTACAAAGGCAACTGTTTTTAGATTTGGCGTTTCGGCCCGAATGGTTAAACTAATTTTTATGAAGCGCGCTCTTGAGCCAATTCTTTAATTCAGTTTCGGTATTAAATTCAACCACAAACTGAATTTTTCCTTTTTTACTTTCTATTTTTATCTTATCGTATTTTAAGTATTCTTTCAACCTCTTTTCAAAGAAATCTTTATTAGGAACAACATAGGCCTCATTGGTTCTAGTTTTTATAATTTTTCCGCTTCGATGCGCTTTTTCTACATCACGAACTGAATAATTATTATCTAAAATTTCTTGAAAAATTTGCTTTTGAAGATTTTCTTCTTTTACGGCCAATAAAGCTTTGGCATGGCCTTCGGTTATTTTTTCTTTTTTTAAAGCTTCGATTATTTCTTTTGGTAGGGCTAAAATTCTTAAACTATTGGCCACTACCTCCCGGCTAACCCCAGCGACTTGGGCTATTTCTTTTTCCAGTAAATTAAATTCTTTTCTTAATTGTTCATAAGCTTCGGCCTTATCAATAGGATTAAGATTCCTTCTTTGAACGTTTTCAATCAAAGCAATTTCTAATTTTTCTCGATTACTTGGACTTTTGATAATAACCGGCATCTGTTTTAATCCTGCTCTTTGACTAGCTCTCCACCTTCTTTCGCCAGCAATAATCTGATATTCAACAACTATTCCTGTGGGAACTTTTTTCTCTATTTTGTGGACAATAATAGGCTGTAAAACTCCATATTTTTTAATAGATTCAGCCAAAGTATTTAACGCCTCTTCATCAAATTCTTTTCTAGGCTGATAAGGGTTTGGTTTGATTTTTCCTATTTCAATCCAAAAAATAAAATCTTTTTGAGATGATTGCTGGTTTGCCGGCTGGCTATTTGATTTTTTTTTAGGAATCAATGATTCCAATCCTTTTCCGACCATTTTCTGATAATTTAATTATTTATTTTTTTATTACGAAGAATTTCTTTGTTTTCCTTGTAAACTATCTCTCGAGCTAATTCCCGAAAAGCATGAACAGCGCTAGAATTCGGGGAATGTCTAAGAATAGTTCGGCCATAAATCGGAGATTCTGATAAGGCCACTGTCCGCGGAATCACGGTATCAAAAACATATCCCGGAAAAGTACGACGCAAATCTTTGGCAATTTTTTGCGAAAGCCTATTCTTCCGAATATACATAGTTAATAACGCTCCTAAAATTTTAATATTTCTTTCCAAGTTTTCATTAATCATTTTTACGTTATAAATAAGCTGGCTTAATCCTTCCATAGCCAAATACTCGGCCTGAACTGGAATAATTACTTCATCGCAAGCAACTAAAGCATTTAAAGTAAGAATACCCAAGCTGGGCGGACAATCAATAATCACAAAATCATAATCGTTTTTAACCATATCAATCACTTCTTTTAATTTAAATTCTCGATTATCCATACTGACAAGCTCGATATTAGCTCCGGATAAATTATGCGAAGTGGGCATAATATCAAAAGACAAAAAAGGAGTTCTTTTAATTATCTCCCGAGGGGAAATTTGACCCATTAAAGCTTCGTAGAGAGAATCGTTTAAATCTCTGGGTTTGATTCCAAGAGAAAAAGTAGCATTGGCTTGCGGATCCGCATCAATCAATAAAACCTTTTTACCAAAAGCCGTAAGAAAAACCGGCAAATTGACAGCCACAGCTGTCTTGCCGACTCCCCCTTTTTGATTGGCAATAGCAATAACTCTGCTCATTGTTATAATTTTAACACAATGGTTTAAAATTTACAAACAATTATTTTTGTGCTAAATAGATTATATATTTAATTATCTTTATTAATAATTAAATGCCTAATTGGCCGGGGTGGCGGAATTGGCAGACGCGTAGCACTCAAAATGCTATGGGAGCAATCCCGTGAGAGTTCAAGTCTCTCCCTCGGCACAGAAAAACCAGAAAGCAATTGCTTTCTGGTTTTAAATTATAATTAAAATTGCTTGAACTATCATAATAAATATTATATTATCACTTTATTAAAAGCCGGGGTGGCGGAATTGGCAGACGCGTAGCGTTCAGGGCGCTATGAGAGCAATCTCGTGAGAGTTCAAGTCTCTCCCTCGGCACAGAAATTATTCAATATCTTGTTCTACTTTCTGCCCCGGAAGGGTTGTTTTTTGAGGCCAGATTTTCCGACCAGGATAAATCAAAGTTCCAATTCCAGTTTTAACATTGTCTCCAATAATGGCTCCTAATTTTTCTCTTTTGGTATCTATCATTTTCCCTTTTATTTTTGTTTTAATGGTTTCATGATCATGCCTTAAATTGGCAATAATAGTTCCTGCTCCTAAATTACAATCATCCCCGATTATGGAATCGCCCACATAAGATAAATGCGCCACATTGGTATTATTACCGATAATCGAATTTTTTATTTCCACTGCATTGCCAATATGGCAATTATCACCTAAAGAAGTGTTTGGTCGTAAAAAACAATTCGGCCCAATCAAACAATTTTTTCCAAGATAAGCCGGACCTTCGATATAAGCCCCGCTTTTAATAATTGTTCCTTCACCCACGGTTACCTCTCCTTTAAGAAAGGCGTTTTTTTCAATTTTTCCTTTATTCTCTTTTTTTATTTTTTTAAAAATCATGGGCATAGCATCAAGAACCTCCCAAGGATAAGAGGCTGGAAACCAATTTTCAGCAACAACAAAATATAGAGTATTTTCTTTAATAAAATTTTTAAGATAATCCGTAAATTCATATTCTCCTCTAGAGGATTTTTCTATTTCAAAATCAAAAATTGATTTTGGCAAAAAATATAAAGCAGCGTTTACTAAATTGGTTGGAGGATTTTCCGGCTTTTCGATTAATCCTTTTACTTTTCCCTCTTCAGCTGAAATCACACCAAAAGCAGAAGGATTAGAATGTTCTTTAACTAAAACACTTGGAAAATTGGCAATAACTTTTTTAATATCTTCTTGAAAATAATAATCATCGCCATTTAAAAGCAAAAATTCATTTTTAAGATATTTTAAGGCTGTTTTTGCTGCCGATCCTGTTCCTGTGGGCTCAACTTCCAAATATTTAATTTTTAAGCCTTTATAATTATCGCTGATTAGTTCTTTAATTTTCTCTTTTTGATAACCTACAATTAAAAAAACCTCATCAACAATACCCACCAGCTGATTAAGGTTGTGTTCTAAAATAGATTGTCCAAAAACAGAGAAAAGGGGTTTTGGCCTGGCAACAGACAAAGGAACAAATCTAGTGCCGATTCCGGCGGTTAAAATTATAGCCTGCATGTTAAATTAATTTTATAATTTCT
>JBAZJL010000006.1:0-46478 GCA_041651335.1 Minisyncoccota bacterium | reverse complement strand
AAGTCTGATTTCCGACGAGCGTCATTGGCAGAATCAGTGGCCGAGTTCAAAGAAACTAAAACAAAACCAGATAAGATACCCACGATTGCAATCACGACTAAGAGCTCGATTAAGGTAAAAGCAAGAAGCTTTTTAGAGTTCATTTGTTAATAATTAAGATATTTTTTGTTTATTAAAAACATTATACCAAAATATATTAATCTTGAAAACAAAAAAAGTAGAATAAATAAGATATGTTAGGCCCATGTTTGGGGGTTTGATTGTACTCAATCAAAGGCGGAGCGACGACGGTCGCGAGCCAGGACCCGAACAAAACTTTACCAAAAGTTTATGTGAGGGAGCTCCCAAACATTAACAATTCCTTTTTTATTTTGATTTTTTATAAAGAGGATTCATTTTTCGAAACTTGGCCACGATTTTTGGTAAAATTTTAATAACTTTTTCAACCTCTTCTTGAGTATTATTTTTTCCCAAAGAAAACCTAATTGATCCGTGAGCTATTTCCGGAGAAATTCCCATAGCAATTAATGTTTCCGAAGGCTTTAAATCTTTCGAAGAACAAGCTGATCCGGTTGAAATCGCTATTCCATTAAAATCAAGATCTAATAAAAGAGCCTCGCCCTCAACACCCAAAAAAGAAAAATGGGCATGAGAAGGAAGAGAATGGTTTAAATCAGTATTTAATTTTACTTCTGAAATTTTTTCTAAAATATTTTTAACTAAAAAATTTCTTAATTTTATTATCTTTCTGTTATTTTTTAATCTTTCTTTTGTCGTTAACTCAATTGCTTTTCCTAAACCAACAATACCAGGAACATTGCTAGTTCCGCTTCGAAGGTTATTTTCTTGATGCCCGCCCAATTGAACGGCTTTTAAAGGTGAACCCTTTTTAACAAATAAAGCGCCCACACCCTTGGGGCCATAAATTTTATGTCCAGAAAGGCTTAAAAAATCAACTTTCATTTTTAAAACATCGCATTGAAGGGCGTTCAAAGCTTGGGTTGCATCAGTATGAAAAAATATTTTTTTCTTTTGCTCAGATAACAATTTTCCAATTTCTTTAATAGGCTGAATTATACCAACTTCGTTGTTGGCGGTCATTATAGAAACAAGAACTGTTTCTTTTTTTAAGGCCTTTTTTAAATCATTTATCTCAATCATTCCATTTTTTTGAACCGGCAAATAAGTAACCTCTATTCCCTGCTTTTCCAGTTCTGCGCAAGGCTCTAAAATAGAATCATGCTCTATTGAAGAAACAATAATATGAATTTTTTGATCTTTTTTAAAATTAGCGATTAATCCCTTAAAAACAAGATTATTTGATTCTGTTGACCCAGAAGTAAAAATAATTTCTGAAGGCTCACAATTTAAGGCCTTAGCCACCTTTTGCCTCGCTTGCTCAATGGCTGATTCTGATATTCTTCCCAAATAATGAATTGAAGAAGCATTGCCGAATTTTGTTTGAAAATAAGGCATCATTTCTTTTAATACCCGGGGATCTATTGGTGTTGTTGCACTATGATCAAAATAAGCTATTTTCATTTTTTTTGTTCTTTTAAATAATTTTTTATCGCTTCATGCAAAGCATCTACTCCTAGCATAGAACAATGAATCTTTTGCTTTGGCAAACCACCCAAATCATCAACTATTTCGTTTTTTGTAATTTTTAAAGCCTGCTCAATGGTTTTATCTTTTACCAAATCAGTTAAAGCCGAGGAAACAGCGATCGCAGCCGCACAACCTAGGGTTTCAAATTTTATATCTTTAATAACTCCATCTTTTATTTTTATATATATTTTCATTACATCTCCACAAACAGGATTTCCTTTTTCGCCAATAGCGCTAGCATCTGAAATCGCCCCCTGATTGTGAGGATTGCGGAAATGTTTTAAAACCTTTTCTGAATAAATCATTTTTATTAATCGGTTTGTTTTTCAAAAAAAACCGGCAAAATTATTTTTTTACTATCTTCTTCTTTTTGATTTGGGTTTTCGTTATAAAAAATTAAATACCCCTGATCTGTTCCCTCGGAAACAATGAACGTTAAAACTGCTTTGAATTTTACTGGCAATTGATCCCAATTTGTTAATGCAGACAAAGAACCAGAAGCCATTAAATTACCCGAATAATCAAAAAGATCAACCCGCCCGGCTTGGCCCTCATAGCCTGTCCAGCCATTACCAGCCACCAGGCCACTTAAACTTAAAGGAGAACTAATAATATCATTTTCTTTTAAAGAATCAAGCAAAAGGCCATCATCACTGCTTTCAATTGCAAAAAGCTTGGTCGTTTCCGCTATTTCTGGAAAAAAATCAGGATTAAGAATGTTTTTGATTTGAGACAAAGGAATGGTTACCGACTGCTCTCCGGCTACAGCCGAAGCAACTTGATAAACAGGAAAATATATTATCAAAGAATTTTCCGCAATGGAAAATATATTATAATTTTCCAAATTAGGGCCAGCACCGCTTAAAATCATTTCTTCATCAGCAAATTCTGATTTTTTTAATTCTTGAATAACAAGTTCGGAAATTGTTTTTAAATAATCTTCGGTCACAAAAAAATAATCAAAAAATATTTTTTTCTTTTTTTCTAAATCAAAAACAAGTGAAAAAGAATCTTGATCTGGGTGAACTCCACCAGTATCTTTTTTTAAATCAAATTTAAAGCTTAAAAAACGATTTTTATGCTTTTGAAACATATAATCAATATTAAAAACCGCTTGGGCTTCAATATCGATAGAATCAATTGGATCTAAAATTGAATTTTTAAATTCATTTATTTCTTCTGAAATAAAAGTCTTGATTTCTTGATTAATGTATTCGTTTTCGGTCTCAGGATAAAAAACACTGATAGACCATTTTTCTGTATCTTCAATTATTGGATTTGCGTCTTTAATTTCCAATAAGCCCTGTTCTTTTATCTGTTCAAAAGGATTGTCTTTTTTTTCAGGCAAATCAGTTTTAAAAAAATAAAACAAAGAAAAAACAGCAACGCCTAACAAAACAAAAATTAGGACATTAATTATTATTTTATTTTTTTTTCGTCTGGACATTTGTTTTATTTTATCATTATCCTAAAAAATAGAAAATATCTTTTTAAAAATTGAAGCGCCCGTGGATAATCGGGCGCTAAAATCAATTATTTTTTATAATAAAGTTATTTTACTGGATTCACGGTAAAAAACATTTTTCCTTGATCTTGATAAGAAAAACCGAAATTGCTTTCAAAAACGCTTAAATTATCAATATTTTCATAAGGACCGAAAACTTTGTTGTTAATCTTTGCTTTCCATTTTCCTTCTTCTTGATAAATAAACCCGAATTTATTTCCCGAGACAGACACATCTTTTACTGCACTATAAGATCCTTGATCTTTGCCATTGATGTTTACTTTCCATTGGCCTTCGGAAAAAATAGCAAAACCAAAAGATGATTCAGAAATTGAAAGCAAGCTTAAAACATCATAAGGCCCATAAGTTTTGCCATTAATATTGGCATATTGTTTGCCTTGATTGTCATAAACATAACCAAATTTTTTATTGGCTACTGTTAAAGAAATAATATTAGTATAAGGCCCATATTCTTTGCCATTAATGTTTACTTTCCATTGGTTATTCTTTTGGAAAGAATAACCATAGCCACTTTCGAATAAAGAAACTGCGGAAACATTTTGATATGGACCAGAATCTTTGCCATTAATATTTACATACCATTGCCCATCTTTTTGATAAGCATAGCCAAAATTATTTTCCGACACTTTCATATTCTTTTCCAAAATATAATTATATGGGCCGTAATTCTTGCCATTAATGTTTACGTGCCATTGTCCATTTTCCAGATAAACATAGCCAAAATTATTTCCTGAAACAGATAGGTCAGAGATCATTTGATGTGGTCCATAAGTTTTGCCATTAATGCTTGCTTGCCATTGTCCATTTTCCAAATAAACATAACCTGAGCCACGATCAGAAACTGAAACCATTACTGGAGCTAAATCATAGGAATTTTTCTTTTTGTTTATCTCAACATGCCATTTATTTTCAGCAAAATAAATTACCCCATAGCTTTTATTCGATAAAGAAGACTGGGGATATCCTGATAAAGATTCAAAAACCAGGCTTCCAGAGGATCCAATCTTAGAACTTAAAAAATTAAAAATAACTATTACTAAAAATATTATTAAAACAGTTAATCCTAAAATTTTCCAAATTTTTTTATTTTTCGGCTTTTTTTCAGGCCGAGCAAAAGGATTTTGAATTTCTTCCATGTATTTTTATTTATTATTATTAATTAAAATTATATTACAATTATTTTCGAAAATGTCAACCCTTGTTAATTATTTATGAATTCACAAAAACTATTCTATCTCTCCATTGCTATTATATTCAACAATAAATGAATCCGCCTCTCCGTGGTTGATTAAATCCAAAGATTCGGTGGAATGAAAAATAATATCTTTATAAAAAACTCCGGCAATCATGGGAAAATTGTTTTTTCCGATAACTAATCCTTCGGCTAATTGATTTTCTGATTCCAAAAAAACATTGCCCCCCAAATTATTTGCCCATAAATAATTACCTTCTTGGTCGTATTTAGCAATAAAAGCGTCAGTAGCTGCTCCCTCGCTAGTCGCAATCAAGGATTTGTTTTCTTTAATTGTGCTAAAATTACAAATTGTTTTAAAAAATCCGCTAAGATAAATATTATTTTCTTGATCAAAAATTACTTTTAGAGCTTTGGCAGATCCGCTTCCAAAGCTCTTAGCTATTTTTAATTCTCCGTTTTGATTAAAAATTGCGAAAAAAACATTACTCGCGCCTTCCAGTAATAATTTTTTAGTACCAATGGTTATAGGTCCAAAAAAATTACCAGCAACGATTATTTCATTATTCTTGTTCAAGGCAAGCCCAAAGGACTCGTCTTTTCCATTTCCTCCCCACTTCTTGCTCCAAAGATAATCAAAATCATTGTTATATTTAAGCAGAAAAGCATCAAAATTTCCATTGCTTGAAAAAATTGTTTTTTTATTGGTTTTATCTTTTAAGTCAAAATTTGTTTTTCCAGAAAAAGAACCAGCTAAATATATTTCTTTGTCTGGATTAATAATCAAACCCTGAACTTCATCGTCTCCAGTATCGCCCAAAATAAACCCTTTTTGATATTCTCCAAGTTCATTATAAACAGCAATAAAAACATCACGAGAATTATTTTTGCTGGTAAAGGTATTTAAAGTATTTCCAGAATTAGGTTCATCCAAATTAATTGTACCGTCAAAAACTCCAGCCAAATAAACATTATTATCTTTGTCAAAAGCAATTACTCGCGCTTCTTCAAACCGGTCGTCATTTTCTAAAAATGGTATTTTTTCTAAATTACCTATTTTTTTTGCCCATTCAAATTTTCCATTATTATTATATTTAGCCAAAAAAGCGTCTCGACCAGAAACAGCGTCTAAAATTTTTTCGTTTTCCAAATTAGGATCAAAATCAGCCAAACCTCCAAAATATCCAATCAAATAAATATTTTCTTTAAAATCAAGACCTAATGCCAAGGGTATGTCTTTTCCCGAAGATCCTATGCTAAATCCCCACAATAAGTCCTTTTCCCGAGAATATTTTGCCACATAAATATCGACAGCGCTATTAATTAAAGAATTTCCCAAAGAATTTATTTCAAAAATCCCACCTTTAAGATCAAGATTAACGGTTCCTTGAAAATAACCAGCAACATAAATATTTCCCTCTTTGTCTATTGCTAAATCCTTGGCCCCGTCTTGTCTATTTGATCCTAAAGAAAAAGAAATATTTGAATTTAAAATTTTGTCGTTTTGATTAATGGCCTCTATCTTTAGTAAAATAATGTTCTCTTCTGAATTTTTTATTAAATTTGCCTGAAAAAGATTGATATTTTTTATCTTTAAAACATCAAAACCAATATAAAATGAAAAAATAACAAAAATAACCATTAAAAAAGAAATGTATTTAGGGCCTTTTTTGATTCCCCAACCCAAAAAAGCAAAAATAATGGCAAAAATAAAAAAGCTTATCAAAAGAATAGTCCAATGATTAAAATCAATAATATTCCCCAATATTTTAAAAGAAGATGAAGAAGACAAAAAAACAAGGCCCAAATTAGCCAAGACGCCGGCCATAAAAAATCCGGATAAAAATTTAGCAATTTCTTTTCCTTCCATATCTAATTATATTATATTCCTTTTTTAAATTTCAAACAAGCCAGCCCTTGTATTTTTTTTACTATCAAGTATTATATAAATATTAAAATTAAAAAAATATGACATCTAAAATAAAAATTACTTTGGTTTCTCTTTTTTCCGGGCTTAATCTTTTTTTCGCTTCTTCTGTTTTTGCTATCTGTCCTGTTTGCGTAGTCGGCGTAACCAGCGGACTTGGACTGGCTCGCTGGCTAAAAATAGACGACACTATTACTGGGCTTTGGATTGGAGGGGTGGCGATAGTTTTAATCACCTGGACGATTGAATGGCTAAAGAAGAAAAATATCAAATTCAAAGGAATGGAATTTTTGATTATTGTTCTTTATTATATTTTAATAATCTGGCCATTACGTTCAATCGAAGTAATCGGAGAACAATACCACGAAATCTGGGGAATGGATAAACTGATTTTAACAATATTTTTAGGAAGTATTTCTTTTTTTGGTTTTGAAAAATGGTATCGAAATATGAGAGCAAAAAGAGGAAAATCAATGTTCCGCTATCAAAAAGTTGTTTGGCCCTTAATTCCTTTGATTATTCTTTCTATTTTCTTTTATTTTGTTACTAAATATAATTTACTTTGCTGTTACGAATAAAAATAAAACGCCCGAATGGGCGTTTTTTAATTACCAGCTTCCGCCACCGCCTCCGCCAAATCCGCCACCAGAAAAACCAGATCCACTAGAAAACCCAGAATGACCAGAAGCAGCAATGCTGGAAAAAACAGGATTAACACTGCTTTTAAATCCATTTAAGTCATTCATTAAAACAATAGCGGAGAAATTATTACCAGCAGACGAAGAATACCATTGATTGCTTGTTTGGATATCAATTCCTTTAAATTGCTCAGCCCATTGTTTCTCCACTTGAAGGGCCATGGCATAAGGTAAAAATTTTTCAAAAACTTGAGGATTTTTTTCCGGGCTATTGTGAAAATCTAACCTTCTTTTCTCGGCCACAGAAAGATATAGTTTCAATCCCTTAATTTTTTCTTTAAGCAAAACTCCTTGTTTTGTTCTTCGCGACACTAAAAAAGGAAAAATTATAATAATTACTTGGGAAAAAATAGTTGCTAAAATAGACCAATTTGAAAAAATTGCTGTCTGAGAATAAAAAACAACAAGCAAAATAAACAATAATTCTCCTACTAAAATAAGGGAAACAATCGGCTTCCAAAAGTCTTTATTAAAATAATTTTTATTCTCCAGTTCTTTGGAGGTGGAGGCAATTACCTCGGCCAATGTTTTCTTTTTGATTTCAAGTTTTTGATTTTGCGCTTTTATTTCTGAAAGAGTAATTTCATCACGGGCATTAAAAAGATATTCCATCAAATCGCGATCAAATTGATTTTCTGGAAGATTTTTGATTTTTTCTTTTTGAAACAAATAATCTTCTTTAAATGTTCCTGATTTTTCTTTTTTTATTATTTTTAAATAACCTTTAATGGCCAAGTAAATGATTTCCGCAGAAATGTCTTGATGATCAGTTGATTGATCAATGACTGTTCCAATCTCGATTGGAGTTAATTTGTTTGGAATATCATATTCAGGAATAATAACGCCTCGGCCCTTTGGATCGCGCCCAAACCTATACCAAATAAAAAATAAAACAATGAAAATCAGCAAAGGAAGAGCTAAAATCCAATTATCAAAAATAATATTTTTAAAAGCTTGCTCCGAGGATAATTCAAAAACAACGCCCTTAGGAATTTTAATTAATACGCTCAAATTTTCTTTTGGAGAAATATTTATTCCGCCAAAATTAATATTCGTTGTTTGTTCTTGACTGTCTATCTTAAAAAAATCACAGGCATCTTGGCTTCCATAAACCCCTTGAAAACAATGGAAATCGTCAGGGGTAAAAATTATTCTTTTGGGTAAAATAATCGAAGCGCTTAGGCTTGAAATAGAAACCGGCCAATCAAAGCCATTTATATTCCAATAAAATTCATCATAATCATCAAAATAATTAAAGGCTTGTTCTATTTTATAATTAATCACAAAAGAATGAATTCCGGTAATTAATTTGTCTGCCTCGCCTATTTTTATTCTTAGGTTGTTGTTAGAATAATATTTTTCAAATTTATAATTATCTCCTTTTTCGTTTTTAACTGAAATTTCCAAAATTCTTAAATTATAGCTTAAATTATTTCGAAGATAGCGGACAGGAATATCCCGAAAAATCCCATGCTTTTCCTCGGATTCAAAATTATAAACAATATTTTCATTAATTAATAAAGAACTATCTTTATTAATAACAATCTTTACTTCATAATTTTCTATTTTTTCCGCCAAAACTATTGGGGCCAAACAAAAAAAGAAAATTAAAAATCCAAATAACTTTAAAATACTAATTATTTTCATAATTTTATAATAATAAAAAAATTAAAATCCGAAACTATTTCGGATTTTTATTCTTTTTCAATTTGACTGTCAAGCTCTTCGTTTTCGGTTCCCGGCTGGTTTAAATTATTTTCTTGAATTTCTGGAGTTTCCTCAGTTTCCAAAAAATAATTTTCTGAATTAGGAGTTAAATCTGGAGCATTGTTTGAAAAATTCTGAAAAGAATCAATTAAAGAAAAACTACTAACAATAGTAACATAAACTAAAGCTCCTATGCCGAGCAAAGCCCCGATTACCCAAAAAGGCTTTTTTATTTTATCAGGGTCTAATTTAGTTTCCATTTAATTTAATTTTTAAATTTTAAGAATTATTTTTTATCTCTTCTTTTAAAATTAAAACGCTTAAAATTGTGGCAATGGTAAAAAATATCGCTCCCCAAAAATGAGGCGACATCAAAACATTAATTAAACCGTTGCAATCGCCTACGCAAGGCACTTCGGTGACAAAAGTAGCCAAATCCCGAGGAAAGTTTATCCAGGCATTAAAAGTTCCTAAGAAAAGGATTAAAAGCTGTAAAAATGCTATTTTTCTCATTTTTATTTTTATTAAATAATCTAATTTCTATCCGATTATTTTTTTAATAATCGGACAGTGATTAAATTATCTGGTAACAGTAATCGTTGCTCCGTTTTCTCCAGAAGCAGCCACAGTAATTCTGCCAGTTGTGGCAGATTTTAAAATAGTATAATTAACATCATTGTCTGTTGCTCCAGATGGATCAACTGGAATGGAAACAAGATATTTTCCATCATCAGTTAAAACCGATAAATCAACCAAGGCATCAGTTACACAATCAGCAGGCAAAGTTCCGGTTTTGCAAATCCCGGTAGCAGTCGCAGGAATATCTGGCAATGCTCCTTTGTTGTCAATTGAATATTGATAAACTGCGTTTAAAATCGTATTAACATCAACCGATCTTTGCGCATTTCTGGTGTCAGCCAATTGTTTTACCGGGTTAATAGCAAGAATAACGATTCCGGCTAAAATAGCAATCGCGGCCACAACCAATAATATTTCCAAGAGAGTAAAACCTTTTTTATAATTCATAATTCTGTTTATCTAAATATTATTTGATTAATATTTATTTTTATTATCTGGTAACGCTAATCGTTGTGCCTTCGGCATCAGGAGCGTTTACGGTAATTCTGCCGTCAGCGGTTTTTAAGATAGTGTATCTAACACTATTGGCATTAACCGTGCCAACGCCAGCAGGATCAATAGGCATTGAAACAATATACTTGCCACTGGCAGTTAAAACCGCTAAATCAATTAAACCTGTGCAAGTTCCTCCGGTTTTGCAGATCGGAGTTGCTGAAGTAGTAATTGTTGCCGGCAAAACTCCTTTATTATCAATAGTGTATTGATAAACTGCGTTTAAAATCGTATTAACATCAACCGATCTTTGCGCATTTCTGGTGTCAGCCAATTGCTTGGTTGGATTAATGGCTAAAATAACGATTCCAGCTAAAATGGCAATCGCGGCCACAACCAACAATACTTCCAATAAAGTAAAACCTTTTTTGTAATTCATAATGTTTTTAAAAAATTATTTTTACCGACCTTTTTATTTTGAAATTATTATACCACAAGTTTTAAAAAATTATAACCCTTCTTGCCAAGAAGATATCTGAATAACTGGATTAATGGCATTAATCAAAATATTCACCTTTCTAATCGATTCTCCAGACGTTCCAATAGTAGAAATCGATCGGCTCTCTCCCCCTAAATCATTAACTGTATAAGTACAAGAACCGTTTCCCAATATAATAGTATCGGTTCCAGAATATGTTTCCAAATCTCTAATCATTTGCAAAGCCTCTTCAGCACAAGCATTGGCCAGGGCTCTGGCTTCAGCCGAAGTTTCTAATGATCGGGCTGATTTAATTGTCCCGACTCCGGAAATTATAACCGAAATTGCAATAGTTAAACTAATCGCGCTCACAATAAGCAAGCTAAAAAGCGTAGCAAATCCAAATTTATCTTGTTGATGCTGCTCCATAAAATTTTTTTGAATAATTGTATTCATTTCTTCCACTATTATTAATTCGAGACAAAACAAAAGAAAAACTAATACTATCTTTTAAGGAATTAACTGAATAATTTTCAAAAATTAATTCTGACAAAGAAACCAATGAATTAGTTAAAGCAACTCTTTCGCTTGTTCCTTCTTTAATATATAAAACTCCATTTTCTGTAAAAAAATCAGTGGGATTTTTTAAAGAATCTGCCATTCCCAAAGACAAGACAGAATCGCTTTCGTTGGGAATCGGACCTTCTACATTGATTGAATTTCTAATTGTTTGATTAATTAATCTAACAATAAACAAACCCTGAGAATCAATTTCTGCAACAGTTTGATTTTTAATATTTATCTGAAGTAAAAAAATCAGAAAAAAAGAAACTACAAAAATAACCAAAGAAGAGATCCCGACATATAAAATAGCTTCTATTAAAGTAAAACCTTTTTGTTGCATTATTCTGGCTTGATTATTATTAAATGACTTTGACCATTCTGAGTTGTTGGCGATCCAGCAGCCAATAACCGATCTTTTAATTGACTATAACAAACCCCATAACCATTAAAAGTTCCGGGAATATCTAATGCGCCTAACAAAGAAATGCTGGCTGGATTCGAAACATCATAAATTTTTATCTCTGCTGATGATTGGCCATTGGCTATGGCTAAATAATTATTACTATTAAACACACTAAAAGAATTAGGTGTTCCAGAAACGCTGATTCCTGAAGAAGAAATCAGACTAGGCGTAGTGGGATTGGAAATATCAATAGCATAAAATCTATTTTCTGTTACTCGACCGATAAAAGCCGTGTTTCCGGCAACAGCCACGGTTGTGGCATTATAACCAGTACTCGCACCAATAATGTTCATAGAATATCTTTTGGTTAAAGATAAATTATAGGGATCAGAAACATCAATTACTTGGAATTCTCGAGTATTATCTTCGCTGGCAAGATAAGCATAATTTCCAAAAACAACCACATCTTTGGCATTAGCTTCTAAGCTTAAAGAATCAACATAAACAGGGCTGGCAGGATTAGAAACATCAAAAATATAAAATTCATCTCGACCGCTTACCCCGCTTTGATTGGTGGTTAAATAAATCAGTCCGTCTTTATAATAAAGCCCGTTTCCATCAGTAGTTCCCGGAGTATTATAAAATCCAACTTTAATGGGATTAGACTTATCGGTAATGTCAATTATCTGCAATTCCTCATTGCCATTCGTAGAAGTGACATAAGCATAGTTTCCAGAAACCGCTATTTTTTGAAGGCTGGTGCTTAAACTGCAATTTGCATTAGGACAAGAGCCCATAGTAACAGGGTTAGCTGGGTCAGAAATATCAACAATAGAAAAATAAGGGCTAGCAAGAGATCTAATAATATAAGCATAGTCCCCTTCGGTCTCTACATCAATTGCTGCTCCTCCCCCGGAATAAGCCACCGATGACTCAATTGAGGGAAGAGACCAATCGCCCATAATCATTCCTACTTTCATCCAATTGGTCAAATAAGTAATTTCTTCCACTTCTCGATAATTTCCATTATCTGTCCAGCCTACTGTAGTTGTAACCATTTTTCTGTCTGGGGCCAAATCTGAAATTTCTATTTCCCGAGTAAAAATATCAATTGTCTCCGGATAAGACGCAGAAAGTGCCCATTTGTTTCCTGTTGTTGTTAAGCCATAAGTGCCACTGCTAAGAGCAGAAAAATCATTGTCTCGAATATTCCTTACTGCTTCAAGGGCTTGTTCGGCTAAAAATGAAGCCTGGGACCTGTCTCCTGACAAACGCGACCCTTGCTGGCTATAAATTAAAATTGAACCCAAAGAAATTGCAATCATTCCCAAAAGAGTAACCGAAAGAATCGCTTCAATCAAACTAAAACCTTTTTTAAAAAAATATTTCATTTTAATAATCAATCATGCCTTTAGTGTTTATTTGAATTTGGCTAGTTTCATTATTCGGACCCATTAAATTAATTATTCCCGAAATATTCGGCTCTCCCCAAATTTTAGAAAAAACTATTTCATTGATTCCAGAAGGAATAATGGTTTCGGAAAAATCAAAAATTTCATCAAAAGAGTCATTTCGTGAGTTATAATCATTTCCCTGAAATAAAGTTACTTTTCCCAATTCTATTTTTACTCCCCAAGCTGAATCTCCAGACATATCTTGGGCTAGAGCCTGAGCTCTTCTTAAGCTAGAAACAATGGCATTTCTTTCGGCATCAACTTCATTTTTATTTTGAAAATAATTAGAAACCGGAACAGAGGATCCGGCCAAAACAATGATGATGGCAACTGAAAGCATTACTTCTAAAAGAGTCATATTTAAATTTTATTTATCCCGCCAATGATTCCATAAATCGGCATAATTATTGCCAAGGCTAAAAATAAAACTCCAATCCAAATTACCACCAAAAGCAAAGGCTCTAAAATCACTGATAGGTTTCTGGTTGTTTCTTCAAGTTTTTCTTCATAAATAGTGCCAATATTCAATAAAGTTTCGGAAAGATTGCCAGTATTCTCTCCCACAACAATCATTTGTTGAATAGGGCCTGGAATCAAATTTTTATTTTTTTTATCTTTGGAAAATATTTTTTGAAAAGAATTTCCCTCTTCTAGTTCTTTTTTAATCTTTAAATACAAAGCCCGATAATTATAATACTCGGCTGTTTTGCTTAATGATTCCAAAGAATCGGTAATCGACAATCCTGATTGCAATAATATTCCCAGCATATATCCAAACCTGGCCAGCTCTACTTCTTGAATCAATCTTTTTGTGGCAAAAAAACTGAAAGACAAAAATTGGCCGATTATTTTTGTTTTTTCAAAAATAAAGAAAAAATATAAAACTGAAATAATTCCTCCGATTAAGCTGGGCAACAAAATCGACCCATAATTTTTTATCATCGTACCAACAAAAATCAAAATTTTAGTAAAAACAGGAAGCTCCATATCCATCTGGGAAAATAAAGTCATCAATCTGGGTAAAAGATAAAAAGAAACTCCGATTCCAATCAAAAGAGCCAAGGTCATAATAAAAACCGGATAAATGGTTGCTGATCGGATTTTTGATTTGAACGAACGATCCTTTTTGTCTTGATTTACAATAATTTTCAAATTTTGAGCCAAATTTCCGCTTTCTTCTCCAATTCTAATCAAAGATAACGTTTGGCGCTGAAACAAATTCATATTTTTTAAAACCTTCCAAAGCGGATATCCTCCATTTAATTCTTCTTGAGCAATTACCAAAAGACTTTTCATTCGGCTAGAATTTACCCCTTCTTTGATTATTTCCAAAGCAGAAGACATGCTTAATCCAGACCCAATTAGCATTGAAAGATTTTCTATTAAATATTTCTTGTCTTCAGAAATTCCAAAATTTAACAAACTAGAAGCTGGCTTGTCTTCTTTTTTTTCCTTTGAACTTAATTTTTTTTCCATAAATGTTTATTCAAGATCAAGCGGCTTAACCACTCTTAATAATTCCTCTAGAGTAATAATTCCATTTTTTACTTTTTCGATTCCGTCTTCAAAAAGAGACCGTGAACCATTTTTATAAGCCAGCTTCCAAATCTGATTAGTGGAAGGATTTTTTAAAATCAAGTCCTTCAAGTCAGGGGTAACCTTGATTAATTCAAAAATAGCTGTTCGCCCTTTATAGCCAGTGTTATTGCACGCCGGACATCCTTTCCCTTTATATAAAGTAATTTTTTTGCCAGAAAAATATTTTTTTGCATCTGGAAATATTTTTTCTATTTCACTTAATTCATAATCCTGACCATAACGACAATTTTCGCATATTTTTCGAGAAAGCCTTTGGGCAATCAAAAGCTCAAGAGTAGAAGATAATAGAAAAGGCTCTACACCCATATCTAAAAGCCTGGGTAAGGCTGTTGCGGCATCGTTAGCGTGAAAAGTAGATAACAATAAGTGCCCGGTTAAAGCAGCATTAACGGCAATTTCGGCTGTTTCCTTATCTCTGATTTCTCCAACCAAAATAACATCCGGGTCTTGCCTTACAATAGATCTTAATCCATTGCTAAAAGTTAATCCGGTTCGGGTATTCACCTGAACTTGATTCACTCCAGAAATTTTATATTCAACTGGATCTTCAATGGTTGTGATATTATCTTCCAAGCTATTTAATATTTTTAAAACCGAATAAAGGGTGGTTGATTTTCCGGATCCAGTCGGCCCGGCAACCAAAATCATGCCAAAAGGCTTTTGCGATGCTTCTTCTAATAAAATTTTATCTTGATCTGATAATCCGATTTCTGACAAAGAAAAACTTTGAACATAAACCGACAAAACCCTTAATACTACTTTTTCACCATTAATAGTAGGAATAATTGAAACCCTTAAATCAATATTTTTATCATTTAAAATATATCTAATTGCTCCGTCTTGAGCGGCAAAATGCTCATCAATTCTGATGTTTGCCAAAACTTTTATTCGATTTAAAATATTTTCGTAATAATCTTTTGGCGAAGAGCCTGCTTCAGTTAAGACACCATCAATTCTAAAACGAATTAAAACATTTTTTTCTTGTGGCTCAAAATGAATATCCGAGGCTCGATAAAGAATCGCATCTTCAATTATTTCATTGATTATTTCCGAAGTAGCCAGTCTTTTTTTTGAAAGAATATCAGCAAATCTTGTGGCCAAGGCTTTTCGATAGTGAAGAAAAGCGCTATCAATATCTTCAGGAAGAGAATAAGCTAATTCCACTTTTTTACCCTTAAAAATTTCTTTTAACGGATCTTCTTCCAAGGCCTTTTTTAATTCTTCGCTTTCTGGATTATCAGTGGTTAAAATTATTTTTTTGGCATTTTTTTTAAAAATCAAAATTCTATATTTTCTAGCAATTTCTTCTGGTATTCCCAAAACAAACTCTTTGCTGGGATGATTAGAGTTAAGATCAGCATAATCAACCTTAACAAATTCAGAATAAGCTTGGCCAAGCAAATCTTTACTAATTAATCCTTCGGAAAGAAAATAATCAATCAAAGAAGACCGATTCTTTTTGCTGAATTCTTCAGCTTTTTTCATATCTTCGGAAGTAATATATCCACTTCCAAGCAATATCTCTTTGATTTTTTCCTGATTGTTTTCCATTTATTTTTTATTCAAGCTTTTTTTAATATGCTCGATTACTTTAATTATTGGCGTGTCTGATTTTACAAAATAATCAAAAACTCCAAATGACCGGGCTTTTTCAAAATCTTCGCCCTGAGTAAGATTGGATAAAATGGCAATTGGTATTTTTTTATTTATTTTTTGCAAATATTCCAAAACCGCATAGCCGTCTTTTTTAGGCATAATCAAATCAAGAATCATAAAATCAAAATCATTTTTTTCGATTGCCTCGATTGCCTCTTCTCCATTAGTTGCCCAAATCGGGCTCAGGCCTTCTTTTAAGAGCTTTATTTCCAGAGCTTTCGCCAAAGGTTTCTCATCTTCAGCAATTAAAATTTTTTTAGAAGCATTGGTTTTCATAACAATAATCGTTTTTCCTGATTATGATTATTATACTTTTTTTAATTTTCAAGGTCAATTGATTCTTTTAAAAATAAATTAATTTAACGGAATGCTGGCATAAAAAACCGATCCTTGATTTTCTTTTGAATCAAACCAAACCTTTCCTTTTAATTCCTCAACAATTGATTTAACAATATATAACCCTAAACCGGTTCCTTCTGTATTTTTATCTTTGATGTTATCGGCTCGAAAAAGTTTTAAAAAGATTTCATCCTGCTGGTTTTCTGGAATACCATAGCCATTATCGCTTACTTCGATGATTAGCTCTTTCTTTTTAACATAAACTTTCAAGGTTATTTTTCCTTTTTTGGGCGTATATTTAACGGCATTGGAAAGATAATTTTGAAAAATAATTTTAATCATTTTGGGGTCTGATTTTATCAAGGGCAAATTCGGGTCATATTCTCTTTCAACTATTTGTTCTCTTTTTTGAATTTGAGGCTCTAATTCTTTGATTGCTTCTTCTGCTATTTCCACAAAATTAGTTGGCACCAAATCAGCGGCAAACGTTCCCATATCAATCCGAGAGGCATTAAGAAGAGCATTAACTAATTCAACCATTCTTTTACTTCCAACATATATTTCTTCAACATATTCTTTTTGATCTTTATTAAGAATTCCTCCATCTCCATTCAAAAGCATTTCCGCATACCAATTAATTGAAGAAAGAGGCGTTCTTAATTGATGAGAAGCCAAAGAAACAAATTCGGTTTTGGCTCTGTCTACCTCTCGCTCTTCAGTGGCATCGTGAAAAACATTAACCACCCCGATAATTTTATTATTTAAAATTACGGGCGCCAAAGTAATGGTTACGGGAATAATTTTTCCTGATTTAGAAACATAAGAATAATTTTTAAAATATAATTTGCGATTTTCTTTCAAGGCTGATTTAATAGGTCGATCAGAAATATTCACTTGCCGGCCGTTTTCATCAACCAAAGTAAGTTTTTCTAGAATATTTTTTCCAATCAAGTCTTCAGGATCATACCCTAAAATCACCCTAACCTGCGGATTCGCCCGCACAATTTTTTCTTGCTGGTCAATAACCAAAACTCCTTCTCCAATTGAAGATAAATAGGCCTCGTCTTTCGCTTGGGCTTCTTCGGCTTTGTTTTTTTCTTTATCAACTTTTGACAAAGCTTTGGTTAGTTTTTTGTTTGATTTTTCTAATTCGTTCGAACGGTTAATCATCTCTTGTTCCATTATTTCTCTGGCAATAGCATTGTCTTTTTTGTCAGTAATATCTTTCACCACCCAAACAGTATAATCTTCATCATTTTTAAAAAGCCTGGTTAAAGAAATTTCAGCAATAAATAATTCTCCCGATTTTTTCTTTAATTTTGTTTCTATCGTGTCTTTACTTTTTTTATTTTTTTTATCAATAAATTGTAAATAAAAACTTCGAAACATTTTTCGGGAAGCTTTATCTTTTTCATCATAAATAATATCTTTAATATTTTTCCCTTTGACTTCTGAAAATAAATGACCAAAAAGATTTTCCGCCGCCCCGCTCCAAAAATCAACCAATCCTTTTTTGTTTGTGGTAAAAATACCTTCGGAGATACTATTGGTAATAATCTTTAATCTGTTCTCGCTTTCTTTCATTTCTTGTTTTCGACTAATTCTATCGCGACGAAGAATAATTCCCAAAAATAAAATTATTAGAATCGTGGCGATAAAAGGCGCTTGGCTTTTGCCTAAAACATATTCATATTTTTCTTTCTCAATACTAGCGGTTATCACCATGTATCTGCCGTTGCTCACAAAAACAGGCACAAAAGCCGACAAATAAGACCCGTATTCATCATTATAGGGGCCGGCCACAAAAGAATTGCCAGTCATAAGCGCTGTTTTTAAAACAAAGGGAGGATTTTTATAAACAGTTCCTGGAACAATTGTTCTTTTGTTTTCAAGAGAAGAATCAATATTAAAAAAGAAAATATTGTTATCAGCTTTGCTTAAAATTGAAATCTGAGTAATGTTTTCTTTTTCAATCGATTTATTTATTTTTTTTAGCCAATTTAAAAGATTTTGATAGTTTTCACTAGATTGATCTTCAGGTTTTCCAATTAAGCCCTGAAGAAGATTTGGATCAATGGCTGACGCCAAAGTTTCAGTAGAAGCCAAAAGCTTACTTTTAATAGCGGTTGATTCCAAATAATTGCTCCAGCTGATAATGCAAACTCCAGCTAAAACAATTAAGATAGAGTCTAAGAAAAGAAGCCAATTATTTTTTAAGGACTTTTTCGCCATTTATTTTATTTTAAGCTTTTAAACATTATACTATATCTTAAAATAATTTAAAATAACATTTTTAAAAAAGATAAATTTCCATTTGGCAATTTTGGCAATCAAATTTCAATAAAAACTTTTGACCTCTTTCATTAACCAAATAAAGCGGTTCTTTTAATTGATTATTTTTTTCTTTCAAACAATGGCCAAGATAATGTCTTAAACAATGCTTGGTTGTCATTATTTTTTTTTCTTTTCTTTGTTTGAGCAGTTCGAAAGCGGGTTCGATTTTTTGAACCCCATGTTTTTTATAAAATTGGTTGGCTAATTTATTGGCAATATTAAATTCATAAGATAATTCTTTTTGAGGAAAATCTTGCTTATTGCCTGATAAAACAAAACTGTCTTGTTTATAATTTTTATTCCTTTCTTCGGCCAATAAATCTAAAACTTTCCTCCGCAATTCGTTTAAAAAAGAAATTTTAAAAAAATACGGCTTGCTTAATTCAATCTTTATTTCTGAAACAATAAAAATTGTTTCCCCGGTTTTATTAAGCTGAGAAATTATAATCTTTTCTGCGGTCTCTTTATTCTTAGCTGGTTGTTTTTCGCTTATCAATTCAACAATAGCCTTGTTCTCTTTTTGGTCTTGTGCTTTTAGACCAAATCCGTTTTTTGATTCAAAAATAGACATTTCAATTAAAATTTTTCTTTTTGGTCCAGAGCTTGCCAATTCTTGAGAAAATTTAATATCAAAATTGCGATAAACGTCTGCTCCAATAAAAAGACTATGTTTATTATTTAAAAATATTTTATTTCCCAAAACTTTATTTACATTGCTACCGCAAAGATTGTCTTGTTTATCAAAAAAACACAATCCATCACCATTGTTGATTTTTTCTTTACCCTCTAAAACAAAATATTGATTAGAAATTTCTTTTACTTTCCCTATAAATTTTCCAATAGATTTTGGAGAATTTATGGCTAAAATATTTTTATTCCTTTTTTTAAAAAAATAGTCGATAAATCCGCGATTAAAAGTTTTAGCTAAATCTGGATTTAATTCGGATAAAATAATTCCCTCTGAAGCTTTGACTAAATTATTATTTTTAGCAATAATTTCATCTATTTTTTTTCGATAAAAATAAACAACGTTGGCAACATAATCTTCATCTTTTAAGCGACCCTCGATTTTAAAAGAAGTTACGCCAGCCTTGATTAAATCTTCCAAATTTTCTGATAAATTAAGATCTTTCAAACAAAGCAAGTGTTTGTTTTTTATTAAAACATTATTATTTCCATCAATTAAAGAATATGGCAATCGACAAGCCTGAATACATTGGCCACGATTAGCACTTCGATTTGATAAAGCTTCGCTTAGATAGCATCGTCCGCTAAAACTAACGCAAAGAGCGCCATGCACAAATGCTTCCAATTCTAATTTTGTTTCCTGCCTTATTTTTTTAATTTGCGCTTCGGATAATTCCCTAGCCAAAATTATTCTTTTAAATCCTATTTTTTCTAAAAACTTTATTTTTGCCAAATCATAATTATGCATTTGCGTACTGGCAATCAAGGGTATTGGAGGTAAATTCATTTCTAAAATTCCCATGTCTTGAATAATCAATCCATCAGCTTTGGCCTCATATATTTTTTGAATCAGCTGTTTGGCTTGCTCCAGTTCGTTATCATAAATAATCGTATTAAAAGCCACATAAACTTTTACCCGAAACTGATGGGCATATTGAATTAATGCTTTGATATCTTCTAAATTATTGCTTGCGTCAGCCCGAGCGCCAAATTTTTCAGCGCCAATATAAACTGCGTCCGCGCCTGCATTAACAGCGATTATCCCAATTGCCAAATTTTTCGCCGGAGCCAATAGTTCTATTTTTTTCTTTTCCATAAATCAACGCTTTCGAATTAAGTTTCTTTGAAAGGCAATTGCAAAACGATGCGCCTCGTCTCGAACCCTAATTAATAAATTTTCATTATTCTTTAACCATTTTAAAAAACTTAAATCTGTTTCATCAAAAATAAATTCGTTTTTCTTTCGCTCTACCCCTTTTGCTATTCCAATAATAAAAGCAAATTTATTAGCTTTTTTAATTATTTTTTTTATAACATTAACCTGAGGTTTTCCGCCATCAACCAAAATCACCTGTGGCCAATCCCAATCATCATGCTTTAATCTTCTTTCTATTATCTCTTTTAAGCAATCAACATCGCTTTGGCCGATAACGGTTTTTATCCTAAATTTTTTATATTCTTTTTTTAGCGGTCCACGAGAATCAAAAACAACCATACTGCCCACCTTGGCCTCGCTTCCAAAATTAGAGATATCATAACCCTCAATCCTTTGAATATTTTTTTGCTGAAAGAAAAAGCCTTCGTTTTCTAAAAAACTTTTATCCAAAAGAGAAAAGTCTTTTATTTTTTTTAAAGAAAAAATTTGATTTTTTATTCTTCCGGCTTCTTCAAAATTTTGTTCTTGAGAGGCTTGCTTCATTTTTTTTTCTAAATTCTTCAGCATTCCTTTTTTATCGCCTTTTAAAAAAGAAACCAATGGGCTGATAACTTTTTCTTGATAATCTTTTTTCGTTATTTGATTTGTGCAAACACCCAAACAATGGCCAAGCTGATAATCAAAACAAGGTCTTTTTTGATTAGGCGAACAGCGGGAGATGTTAAATAAAGAATGAAGTATTTTTAATACTTCTTTTATTTTAATCTGGGCATAGGGTCCGAATAAATACTTGAATTTTTTTCGTTCTTTTTTTTTAAAATCAAGCAATTCGTGTTCTCGAACAGATTGCAATTTAGGAAAATCTTCGCTCGTTATAACCAAATAATTCCAGCTTTTGTCGTCTTTTTCTTTAACATTATATTTTGGTCGAAATTTTTTAATATAATTAGCTTCTAAGATCAAGGCTTCTAGAGCAGAATCAGTTTCTTGCCATTTTATGTCTGTTACCTGAGAAATTAGTGCTTCAATGGGTCGATAATTTTTTAATTTTAAAAAATAACTTTTAACTCGATTTTTTAAACAAGTTGCTTTGCCAACATAAACCAGCTCTTTTTTTTGATTATAAAAAAGATAAATTCCGGGACGATCCGGCAAACCCTTTATTTTATTTATTAGGCAATTCATTTTTTAACAATGTTTTTCTTAGATACTTTCCAGTCCAAGTTGGCTTTTTTGCCAATTCTTCTGGAGTGCCTTCTGCCACTATCTGCCCGCCTTGATCCCCGCCTTCAGGACCCAAATCAATAATCCAATCGGCACATTTGATAAAATCAAGGTTATGTTCAATTACTAAAACCGTATTTCCAAAAGAAACCAAGTCTTGAAGTAAAATTATTAATTTCTTGATATCGTCATAATGCAAGCCAGTTGTTGGCTCATCTAAAAGATAAAGCGTTCTGGTTGTTCCTCGCTTAGAAAGCTCTCGACTTAATTTGATTCTCTGCGATTCGCCTCCGCTTAAAGTAGTGGCTGGCTGACCCAAAGTCAAATAACCTAATCCCACCTCATTTAAAACTTTTAATTTATCATAAATATTAGGAATATCGCGAAAAAATTCCACAGCCTCCTCAATGGTCATATTTAAAACTTCGGCAATATTCTTATTTTTATAATTAATGGATAAGGTTTCTTTATTAAATCTTTTTCCCTTGCAAACATCGCAAACAATTTCTACGTTTGGCAAAAAATGCATTTCTATTTCCAAAGTTCCCTTGCCTTCGCAATTTTCACATCTTCCTCCTGGCTTATTAAAACTAAATCTTCCAGATTTGTATCCTCTCATTTTTGCTTCCGGGGTCATGGCAAAAAGCTCTCTGATTTCATCAAAAATCTTAGTATAAGTGGCTGGATTAGAACGAGAACTTCGACCGATTAAAGATTGATCAATTCGAATTACTTTATCCAGATATTCCACATTTTTTATTTCTTCAACTTTGATTTCGCGCTTAACATGATTTATTTTTCCAGTTACATATCGATAAATTATATCATTCATCAAAGTAGATTTTCCCGAACCAGAAACTCCAGTCAAACAAACAAATCGGCCCAAAGGTATTTCCACGTTTAAGTTTTTTAAATTATGCTCAAAAGCATTTTTAATTTTTAATTTTAATGTTTTGTCTTGAATTCCTCTTCTTGTTACTGGTAATAAAATTTTTTCTTCATTGCGTAAATATTTTCCGGTTAATGATTTTTTGGCACTGCCGATTATTTTGCAATCAAAATTATTTTCAGCTTGATTTTTTAAAAAAATATCATTCAATGGGCCGGAAAAAACTATTTCGCCCCCATGAACTCCGGCCCTAGGGCCAAAATCAACCAACCAGTCGCTGGCCATAATTGTATCTTCATCATGTTCAACCACAATAATCGAATTTCCTGAATCGCAAAGATTGCGCAAGGCTTTAACCAACATCACGTTGTCTTTTTGATGCAACCCGATTGTTGGCTCATCTAAAACATAAAGCGCCCCAACTAGTTTTGTTCCGATTTGGGAAGCCAAACGAATTCTTTGGGCTTCTCCCCCGGAAAGCGATCCAGACATCCGACTTAAATTAATATAATGAAGCCCCACGTCCAATAAAAATTGAAGCCGGTTTTTAATTTCATTTAAGATTACTCCGGAAATCTCTTTATCTTTTTTACTTGATTCTTTTTCGAATTTATTAAAAAATTCAACTGCTTTTTCAACTGTCAAAATTGTTATTTCCCAAATATTTTTTTCGTTTATTTTTACGCTTAAAGCATTTTTATTTAGCCTTTTCCCCAAGCAAACTGGGCAAGGAGCAGTGGAATAAATATTTTCCGTACCCAAGCCATGACAATATTCGCAAAATCCATAAGGACTATTAAAACTAAATAATCTGGGCTCTATTTCGGGAAAACTGAATCCGCACTTTGGGCAAGAATATTCTGTGCTAAAAATCTGCTCTTGCTTATTTGGAAAAATAATTGAACAAAGCCCGTTAGACATATCAACTGCTGTTTCAATTGCTTCATTTAAGCGAAATTCAAATTCATCGTCAATTTTATTAAAAAATATTTTATCAATTACTATTTCAATAGTATGAGCTTTTGTTTTTTCCAAAGAAATTTTTTGACGTAAACTTTTTACTTCCCCATCGATTCTCACCTCTAAAAATCCTGCTTCATAAGTATCTTGAAGCATTTGAAAATATTCCCCCTTTCTTCCGCGAACTATCGGCGCTAAAATCATTAAATTGCCTTGCTGATTTTTTTGCTTAACGCTTTCTTCTATTTTTTTAAAAATTTCGTCAATTGATAACTTGTTTATTTCCGAGCCACAATCAGGACAATATGGTTTTCCAATCCGAGCAAACAAAACCCTTAAATAATCATAAATCTCGGTAATCGTTGCTACCGTTGAACGAGGGTTACTACTATGGGCTTTTTGGCTAATAGAAATGGCTGGCGACAATCCTTCAATTTCGTCAACATCTGGTTTTTGCATTCCGCCTAAGAATTGGCGGGCATAAGATGATAAAGATTCGATATAGCGTCGCTGACCCTCAGCAAAAATCGTATCAAAAGCCAAGCTTGATTTTCCCGAGCCAGAAACACCGGTAAAAACAACCATTTTATTGCGAGGGATCTCTAAAGAAATATTTTTTAAGTTATGTTCTTTCGCCCCTTTGATAATTATCTTATTTTGCATTTGTTTTCTTTATTTGTTTTTCTAATTCTTTAATTTCATCTCTTAATAAAGCTGCTAATTCAAACTCGAGCATTTCCGCTGCTTTTTTCATTTTTTGTTTTTTATCTTTTAAAATTTCAGAAAAAGAACGAGCATCACCAACCAAGTCCATTTTTAAAATTTCTTTGGTTTTATCTTTTCCAGAATTATTTCTTTTTTCCAATCCAAATTGCTCTAGAATATTCTTGATTTCTTTTTCAATTGTTTTCGGAGTAATTTTATTTTTTCGATTATATTCTATTTGAATTTCTCGACGCCGATTTGTTTCTTCAATCGCCCTAGTAATTGATCCTGTCATATTATCAGCATATAAAACAACTTGTCCGTTTACATTTCTAGCTGCCCGACCGATTGTTTGAATTAAACTGGTTTCGTTTCTTAAAAATCCTTCTTTATCAGCGTCTAAAATAGCTACCAATGACACCTCGGGCATATCTAATCCTTCTCTTAATAAATTTACGCCCACAATTACATCGATCTTTCCTTTTCTTAAATCAGTAATTATTTCTACACGATCTAAAGTTTTAATATCACTATGCAGATATTTAACTTTGATTTTTTCTTTTTCCAAATAATCATTTAAATCCTCGGCCATGCGCTTCGTTAAAGTAGTAACCAAAACTCTTTCTTGAGCAATAACCCTTTCTTTGATTCTTTTAATTAAATCTTGAATTTGTGAATCATTTTTTGCTGATCCAGTAATCGGACAAATAACTATTTCCGGATCAATCAATCCTGTGGGTCGAACGATTTGTTCTACGACTTGTTCACTTTGTTTTAATTCTTCTGATCCTGGAGTAGCGGAAACGTAAACTAATCTTTTTGCTCGATCGGAAAATTCTTCAAATTTTAAAGGTCGGTTGTCATAAGCGCTTGGCAGCCGAAATCCATTATCAATTAAAGACTTTTTTCGAGAATAATCTCCAAAATACATACCTCCGATTTGAGGGATTGTAGCGTGCGATTCATCGATTACTACCAAAAAATCATTATCAGCTCGTTTAAAATAATCCAAAAGAGTAAAAGGGGGTTGTCCGGATTGACGATTATCAAAATGGCGAGAATAGTTTTCAATGCCTTGGCAATAACCAATATTTTCAATCATTTCTAAATCATAATTTACCCTTCGCTTTAATCTTTCTTTTTCTAAAATTTTATTTTGTTTTTCAAAAAAATTTAATTGTTCGGCCAGTTCTTCGCGGATTGATTTAATCGCCCGAGTTTTTATTTTTTCATTAATAATGTAATGCTTGGCTGGAAATAAAAACACTTCGCTCGTTAATCCTAGAGCTTTTCTGGTAATAGGGTCTATTTTTTCAATCAAATCTATTTTTTCTGAAATCAAAAAGCGATAAATTGTTTTCTCATTAATCGGCATTAATTCTAAAATTTGTCCGCGTAAGCGAAATGATCCCCTAGTTAAGTCAGCAGTGGTTCTTTCAAATTGCAAACCAATTAATTTTTTTGCCAAAGAAGTCCGGCTTATTTTTTGACCTTGTTTTAAATGATAAACAGTTTCTTTATATTCTTCTGGAGAGCCTAGCCCATAAATACAAGAAACCGATGCAACAATAATCACATCTTTTCGGCTAATTAAGGACTGGGTACAAGCATGACGCAGCCGGTCAATTTCGCTATTTATTTGAGCTTCTTTCTCGATATAAGTATCTGTGGCTGCCATATAGGTTTCTGGCTGGTAATAATCATAATAACTAACAAAATATTCCACAGCATTTTCTGGAAAAAATTCTCGGAATTCATTACATAGCTGAGCTGCTAAGGTTTTGTTATGCGAAATCACCAGACACGGCTTCTGGATATGTTCAATCATATTGGCAATGGTAAAAGTTTTTCCCGAGCCAGTCACTCCCAATAATGTCTGTTTTTGAAAACCATTTTGCCACCCGCGAACCAACTCTTTAATGGCTTTTGGCTGGTCGCCCTTTGGCTTGATATTTGCCTGAAGCTTGAACTTCATAGGGCTTTATCCTATCATTTTAAAATTATTTTGCAATAACTTTAAAATAAAATTAAAAATTTAAAATATTAAAAATTAAAGATTGATGTTAGCCTCTCCTGCTTTGGCTAAAATCGATTGTAAAATCATTATCAAAACCCTGATTAATTCATTCCTATTCATTTGATTCAATGGTTTTTCCAATGTGATGTTTCCGATTTTATTTTGCGAATTTTTATTTTGACACTCTCCTTCATAACTAATTACTGTTTGAGCAAGACTAGCAAAACATTTATTGGAATAAGTAATACCGTTATTTCCGCAAACCGGAGCATATTCTTCGGTACAAACAGTTTCTTCTGGTGATTGGCAAATGCTAGCTGGCTTATTTCCAGTGGCTTTGCAAATAATTTTTTCAAGGGCTTGTTTTTCTTCTTCTACTCCGATTTGCTCTCCTGAGCCAAGCCGATAATACTTACAACCAATCACAATTAAGGGAATACTCCCTCCGCTATATTGGGTAAAAATATTTTGATCAGCGCCAGTATCTATATTTTTGTGATAAGAAATATAGTCCCCAAAACTTTCTGCAACTTGGCTGATAATTGGATCTTCCCAAGAGCAGTGCGGACAAGAATTTGATCCAAAATAATAAATAATCGGCTTTTGGTTTTCTAAGCAAAAATCAATTTGCCTGGATTTAAAATTAGCGTCTATTGTTTCTTCTAAGGGCATTTCTTTAGTGGCGCAATCTGCATTTTTTCCCCCATTAACTCCATTGCAAGTCCATTTCCAAGGCCCAGAACTTGGAAGAGGATTAAATGTTCCGGCCGTACAAAAATTATCACTTGGTGGATATGGAATGGCTAATCCATTGGCTGATCCGCAAACTCCGTCAATTGGGTCATTCGTTTCTGCGGAAAAAGCAAAACCAGCAATAAAAAAAATCGCTAGAAAAACGATTAATGGAAAATATTTTTTAAAAGTCATATATATTATTAATTTATAAAATCTAATGAACTAACAATAGCAAAATTTTAGAAAAAAATCTACTTTTATTAATCTTTTCTTAGCGCGATAATCGGATCCAATTGGGCTGCTTTCTGGGCTGGAAAAACTCCAAAAACAAAACCCAAACAACTAGAAAATCCCAAAGCTAAAATTATTGAAAAAATAGAAACATTATAAGTCCAATTTAAGCCAACGGCTATGGCTAAAAAATAAATAACCAAAGCCACGGTGGCCCCGATAATTATTCCAAAAACTCCTCCAAAAAATGTTAAAATAATTGCTTCGGCTAAAAATTGCCAACGGACATCATTTTTTTTTGCACCCACCGCCCTCCTTAATCCGATTTCAAAAGTTCTTTCGATTACAGAAACATACATAATATTTGTAATTCCCACTCCGCCCACAATCAAAGAAATAAAAGTTAAAGCCACTAATAATAAAGTAATGGCGTTTAAAACAGTGTTAACCATTTCTTTGGCCTCTGCCATAGTCATAATTTGAAAATCTCTTTTTTCCGGATCCGTAATATTGTGCCTTTCATCTATTAAAAATTGAATATCGTCTTTAACGCTGTTTATTTTTTTGGAATCCATCACTTCTACTAAAACCCCGATAACATAATCAGTGCCCAATAATTTTTTCTGCATTGTTTTGGTAGGAATATAAGAAATAGAATCCATATCCATAAATCCCCCTCCTTGTTCTTTTAAAACCCCCACCACCCGAAAAGGCATGCCCCGAATATAAACATTTTCATTGATTGCCTCTTGGTCTCCAAATAAATTTTCTTTGATTTTTGATCCTAAAACCACAACCGTTGCCAAGCTATCTTCTTCCTCTTTTGTATAAAAAAGTCCGGCTTTAGTTTCTAATTTTTGCATCTCAGAAGCAGCAAACCCATAGCCAAAAATTATTCCCAATTGGTTTGCATTTTTATATTTAAAAATCTCTTGGCCGGTTACATAAGAAAAATATGATTTTATATTTTCCAATTTAGCGATTGCTTCAACGTCTTTGTTTTTAAAAGTAGTAATATTATTTCCTCCAGCCATTGATGTAGCGCTAGAAATATTTCCTTTGCCCGGAACCTTTACTTCGATACTGATTGTATCAGGATTATAAATATCAAGCTCGGAAAGAACCATTCCTTTTAAACCTTCTCCGGCAGCAAACATTATAATCAATAAAGCTATTCCAATGCTTAAAGCAATGATTGTCAAAATAGTCCGGGATTTTTGCTGTCCCAGACTTTTCCAAGCTATTTTAAAATAATTAATTATATTATTCATAACGCAACGCCTCAATTGGATTCAAAAAGCTGGCCCTTCTGGCTGGAATAATTCCAAAAACAAGACCCACGCCAATAGACACGAAACAGCCCAATCCGATTGACCAAAAAGAAATAATAAGCTCCCAGCTATATCCCAAAGCCTGGGCAACAACTGCCACCAGCCAAGAAATAAAAACCCCTAAAATAATTCCTAAAATTCCGCTAAGAAAAGTTATAAAAACTGTTTCAATTAAAAATTGTAAAGTAATCTCTGAACTTTTCGCGCCCACAGCTTTTCTTAGCCCTATTTCTTTAGTTCTTTCTTGAACCGTAGCCAGCATTATATTCATAATGCCAAAACCGCCCACCAATAATGAAATTCCGGCTATGGCTGTTAAAAAAAATTGAACAGCATTGGTTATTTGTGAAATTGCGTCTAGGGCCGAAGCACTGCTTCGCACGCTAAAATCATCATCATCTGGATTTTGAATATTATGGCTATCTCTTAAAACATCTTCAACAAAAGCAATAACATTATTAATATTTTCCGGACGATCAACTTTGATTCTTATAAAGCCAAGATAATCAATCCCCAAAAGTAATGTTTGAGCTGTTTTAATGGGCACAAAAATTTCTTTATCCTGGCTTTGAGCCAATCCGCCTCCTCTTTTTTCAAAAACCCCGATTACATTAAAAATACTTTTCTTAATTTTTATTTGATTGCCGATTGGATCTTGATCGCCAAAAATATCTTTCGCCGCCTCGCTTCCAATAACCACCACCTTGGCATTAGAATTATTTTCTTCTTCAGTAAAAAACCTTCCACTAGCAATCTTAGCATCTTCAACTTCGATATAACTTGAAGTTACGCCCATAAAAGTAACCACTGGATTGTTATTATTCCAAACCACCGTATCAGTGCCTTGAACATACATACACAAACTTTCGAGATTGGGATTGTCTCTTTTTAAAATCCTTTCCCCGTCTTTATATTTTAAAGTTGTTGTAATAACTCCAAAAGCAGAGGCTGGTGGCCCTTTGGGGTCTGATTTTCCAGGCAAGATTCCTACTAAATTAGAACCCAGACTTTTTACTTCACTTAAAATCAAGCTTTGAGCCGAAGCTCCTAAAGAAACAACCACGATTACTGCCATTATCCCAATAATAATTCCCAGCATTGTCAAAAAAGACCGCATTTTATTGCTTAAAATCATTCGATAAGAATTTTTTATTGCTTCCTGAAAATCCATATTATTTTCTTAATTCTTCGTAGCCGTTGTTATAAAACTGCCTTTGAGCAACAGGACTATCATTAATAATAATTCCGTCTCGCAAGGTTATAATTCTTTCTGCATGTTCAGCTGTATTTTTTTCGTGAGTAACCAAAATAATGGTATTTCCTTTTTGGTTTAATTCTTGGAGAATTTTCATTACTTGATATCCTGATTTGGAATCCAGGTTTCCGGTCGGCTCATCTGCAAAAATAATTTCTGGATTATTAACCAAAGCCCGAGCAATAGCCACCCTTTGTTTTTCTCCACCAGAAAGATTAGCTGGGTTGTAATACATCCGGTGATCCAAACCCACCTCCCCTAAGTATTTTTTTGCTCGCAAAATTCTTTCAGCATTAGAAGTTTTGGAATAAATCATTGGAAGCATTACATTTTCTAAAACATTGGCTTTGTTTAATAAGTTAAAAGATTGAAAAATAAATCCAACTTTTTTGCTTCTTAGTTCTGCTAATTGGTCATCACTAAAATTATTAATTTCTTTGTCTTCAAAAAAATATTGTCCGCCAGTTGGCTTGTCTAAAAAACTAAGAATATGCATCAAGGTTGATTTTCCAGAACCAGATGGCCCCATTATAGAAATAAATTCTCCTTTTTTTACATCAAATGAAATACCCTTGAGAACATTGGTAATTGTTTCTCCTTCGCCAAAATCTTTTTTTAAATTTTTAACGCTAATTAGCATTGGCTTATAATGTTTTTAAAATAATTATCTCTCCTTCTTCTAGTCCTGACAAAATTTCCACTAAACCATCGTCCGCTTTTAATCCCAAAGAAACATTCTTCTCGATTAAATTATTATTTTCCAAAATACGAACATATTTTTCTCCAGTAGAAGCTCTAGTTAAAACCGCCCGCGAAGGAATAAATAAAACATTTTCTCGAGCATCTGTTTCTATTAAAATATTACAAGTCATTCCTGGCTTAATTAATCCATTGCTGGTATCTTCTATTCCTACTTTTACCCGATAATAAACCACGTCTTGAATGTTTGTTGAAGCTGGCTCGATTGACATTACATTTCCACTAAATTTCATTTCCGTACCCAAGGCGTCAAAAGTAATTATTGCCAAATGTTCTTTTTTAATTTTCACCACATCTGTTTCCGGAACAGCAACGTCTATTTCAAAATGAGGAGATAACAACTGAACCATTGGTTCGGCTGAAGAAATTAATTCCCCTTTTTGTTTATAAACCTTACTAATTTCTCCGCTAATAGGCGCAAAAATTATGGCTTTGTTTCGATTAGCTTTGGCTTGAGCCAAAACAGCTTCATAATAAGCAATATCCACATCTCTAGGCTTAGCGATCAAAGAATCATAATTTGCTTTTTGAAGATTTAAAGCTGCCTCGGCAGCATTGATATTGTTTTCATTTTGAGATCTAGAAACCATAATATCGTTTTTTATTCCAGAAATTGTAATCTTTGCTGTGCTCATTATTGTTTTCTGACTATCTAGGGAAGTTTTTTCCGACTCAAGAACAGTTGATTTATAAGGTTCTTTGTCTAAAATCTCTCGATTAGAAAATAAAGCGCTTAAAATAACGTCTAATTCTTCAGCCACCTTATTAATTGCTGAATCAATGTCTGCTTGGCTTTTACTTATTTTTGCTAAGGTTAAGGCACTATTAAATTTAAATTGAGCATTATTAATTAAATCAAGATTATTCTGAAATTTTATTGCGTCTTGGCTACTTCCGATAAAATATTTTAATTGAATCTCTTTTACTGTTTTAAAAGTATTATTTATTTTAACGGAAATATCTTCTAAAGAAGCCAAAGCGCTTTCATATTTTGAATTTAAATTGGCGACTGCCGAGGTTTGAGCATTTAAAAGCGCAGTCTCAGCGGAATCAACTTGTTTTTGAGCGGAATTAATTTGCTCTAAAGTGGCTCCGGCTAATTTTTGATTTAAATTCGCTTGGGCCTGGGCAACCGCGGCATCTGCCTCAGCCAAAGAAAGGTTGGCGATTAATTGCCCTTTTTTGATCAAATCTCCTTCTTTAATCGCAACATAACTAATAACACCTGAAGACTGAAAATTCAAAGATAGCTCTTCGGCTGATTTTAAATTTCCGGTAACATCTACGGTTTGTTCTAAATTTCCTTTTTCTACTTTAACGGTTTCATATTTAGCTTGAGGTTTTGCCTGAAACATAATTCCAACTACCGCTATTATCAAAATTACCACTAAGCTGATAATGATAAATTTTTTTGATTTGATAAAATTAAAATTCATTTTAATAATTTTTTATTTTTTAATTATAATTTTTAATTATTGTCTTCTTGATATTCAAAAGAAAGATTATTATATTCTTCGGTATCATAAACACAAATACCCTGTTCTCTGAATAAAATAAACTCAAAAATCCCAACATCTAGGGCCATTTTGCTACAAATAGTGCAATAGGGCTCTCCGGAAAAAGTTTTTTCTCCTTTTTCATTGATTCGAATAAAATACAAACTAGAACCGATTATTTTTTCAGAATTATTTTTTAAAGCATTCATAATTGCCCGCTGTTCAGCGTGCACGCAACAGGTCCTGTCTGATTTAAAATCATCTGGCAAACTATCTTTTCGACAAGATGTTAAAATAATATCTTTGGGGGGAGAATTATATCCCTGCCCGATTATTTCGTTATCTTTAACAATTATACATCCGCAACGAGACCTTAAACAGCTTGATTTTAAGGCAATTTCTTGCGCTTTATTAAAATAATTAAAAGCTTTTTCTGCTTGTTTTGTTAAAAGTATCTTCATAATTTTAATTTTCTTGCCAATAAAGAGGATATTATGATTTTTTCACTAATTTGCCAGAACGTCAAGCAAAAAAATCAATAAATTTAAAAACAAAAAAACAGCCTATTGGCTGTTAAAATATTAAATCCAATCTCTTGATTTGAAAATAAAATAAAAAATAGAAGAAATAAAAAATATCAACAAAATCACAAACAAAAAAGCAAAATTACTCTCACCAAAAGGAAGGCCAATATTCATCCCATATAAGCTTGAAATAATCGTTGGAACCGTTAAAATCACGGTCAAAGAAGTTAATAAGCGGATGGTGTCGTTCAAATCATTAGTAAAAATAGCTTGATAGGAATCCCTTAAATTTTTAATACTCTTTACGCTGACCAAACAATTATCAAGAGACTGTCTAATGGCAATGATCATATCTTCTAATAAATCATTATCATTACTGTATATGCGCACATATCCTCCATTCGAAATAGCTTCGATTAATATCTTCATCGGAGTTAAGGCAGAAATATATTGATTTAGTATTTCTTCTCCTTCGATTAATTTTACAATTTCCAAACTTTTAATTTTTTTTAATTCTTTTTTTTGATTAAAAACATTGTTTTTCACTTTTTTAATCCCTTTTGTAAAATTTTTAGAAACAAGCAATAAAAGGTAAATCAAAAACTTACTTCGCTGAGTGGTAGAAAAAACAGGTTTTTCTTCAATAATAGACCTGATTGTATTATTTTTTTCCGGAGAAATAGTAATTAAATAGTTTTTCCCCATCACCACAGTCAAAGGTGAAGTATAAACATCTTCTTTATCGTGCTCCTGGGCATCTCTAATAAATAAAATTATGTTTTCGCCTTCTCGCTCGATTCGGGGCAATTCATATAAATCCAAAGAATCTTCCAGGTCAGATAATTCTAATCCGGTTATTTGAGCCGCAAAACTTATATCTTCTGCTTCTGCGTTTTCAATATTAATCCAGCATCCATCTTGCAAGGAATCTATTTTTTTTAAATTGTCGGCTTTGATGCCTTTAAAAAATATTTCTTTCATTTTTTTGATTCTATTTTTCTATTATAGCATTTTCAAAAAAGCCTGCAATTTTTAAAAATGCAGGCCCTAATCTTTTCTCGTTAAACAAAGGTAATGGCAATTCCCTTTTTTGACCCTCGGCCGGTTCGTCCAATTCGATGAACATAATCGTCGTAGGTCGCTGGAAGGTCATAATTAATAACATGGCTAATATCATTAATATCCAAGCCTCGCGCTGCCACATCAGTTGCTACTAATATTTTTACCTGATCTTTACGAAATGAATTAAGGGCTTTTTCTCTTTTTGATTGATTTTTATCGCCATGAATAGAAACAGCTTGAAATCCTTTTTCAACCAAGGTTCGAGAAAGTCTTTCAACTCCAAATTTTGTTTTTCCAAAAATAAGAACTTTGGAAAATTCTTGTTTAATCAAAAGCTGACACAAGGTTTCTGTTTTTTTCTTTTGGTCTGGCACTCGAATAATATCCTGACTAACATTAGCTGATGATTCTCGGCTTTTCACTGATATTTTAATTGGATTTTTTAAAAATTCATTAATTAAAATTTCAATTTCCGAAGGAACTGTTGCAGAAAAACAAAGAGCTTGTTTATTCTCTGGCATTTTTGACATTAAAAATTTTATATCATCAATAAAACCCATATCCAACATTCGGTCGGCTTCATCTAAAATCACTGTTTTAAAAACGGATAAATTTAATGATTTTCTCTGGACTAAATCTTTTACTCTGCCTGGGGTTCCAATAATAAAATTATGGTTTGTTCTTAAATCAAAAAATTGTTTTTTAATATTTGTTCCACCAATACAAACTACGGAAAAAATGCTTAATCCTACGGTGAATTCTTTAAATTCTTTTTCAATTTGCAAAGCTAATTCACGCGTTGGAACAAGAATGATTATTTTTTCTTTTTTATTCAAGAGCACTTTATTGATTGTTGGAAGCAAAAAAGCAGCTGTTTTTCCAGTACCAGTATTAGCAACTCCAACCACGTCTTTATTTTCTAAAACCAAAGGAATGGTCTGATCTTGAATTGGGGTTGGATTCTGATAACCCTTGCGTATTACATTGTTTTTTAATCGACTGTCTATTTTAAAATCAATAAATTTGTTTTTAGGAGAATAGATAATCTCTTGATCAACAACAGTATTGTTTTGAATAAACATAGAAACATCTATTTTTTTAGCAAAACCGCTTCTTTTTCTTTTAAAAGAAGGTCTTTTTTTAAAGCTTGATTGAGAACGTTTAGAGTGGAAGGATCCAGAATGATCTTCGCTTGAACGAAACCCAAAGCCATTTTGTTTTCGAAATGTTTTATGATTCATAGTAATTTATTTAATTAAAAAAACGGATTCCCGAATAATACTGGGACTCCGTTTTTTAATCTCAATATTGTTTATAGAATATCATAATTTATCTGTTTTGTCAATATAATAATTAAAGATTAAAAGCATTAAATCTCTTTTTTATTTATTAATTATAGGGTATAATTTTCTTATGAAAACAAAAATTGATATTTTTACCGGCATCCGGCCAACCGGAAATATAAGCGTGGCTAATTTTTTGGGAGCGATTGCTCCAATTATTGAAATGCAAAAAAGCAATTTATCAATTGCGGTTTTTGTGGCTGATTTCCATGCTTTAACCGATAATGAGCCTTCGGTGGTTAAGAACAATATCAATGAAATCGTAGCTGATTATCTAGCCTTAGAAATTAATCCTAAAAAAACTAAAATATTTTTACAATCAGATATTGCTGGTCAAATTATGACCCTAACAGCTTTATTGGCTAGGCATATTACTGTCGCTGAGCTTTTACGTGTTCCTACTTTAAAAGAAAAAATCAAAAATTCAGAGCAACCGGAAAACGCCAATGCTCTTTTATTTTTTTATCCAGTTTTAATGGCCGCAGATATTCTTATTCAAAGAGCAAAAAACGTTCCAGTGGGAAAAGATCAGTTATCTCATTTAGAAGTTTCCCGAAAGTTGGCCGAAAGATTTAATAAAAAATATGGGGATACTTTTGTTGTTCCTGAAGCTCTCCAGATGAAAAATATTAATATTCTTTCTCTTAAGGGCGAAGGAAAAATGAGCAAGAGCAAACCAGAAGGAGCAATCTTTCTAAGCGACAGCAAAGAAGTAATTGCAAAAAAAATCAAAAGCGCAGAAACAGCCCTAGAAGGCATAATGAATGAAAAACTAGAAAGCCACATCTTGATTGCTAAAAACCTAGCAAAAACCAAAAACGAAGAAAAAGAAATCGACGAAATTATCAAAAAACACAAACAAGGCCTTCCGGTAATGGGAGAATTTAAAAAACTATTAACAAAAATTGTTCAAAACTTTATTGAAGATTTTCAAAAAAAGAAAAAAGAAATAACCAAAGATCCAGAACTTATAAAATCAATCTTAAAACAAGGAAAAGATTTTGCTTCTGAAAACGCAAATGAAACCCTGACTTTAGTGATGAAAGCTTTAAAATTGAACTAATCGAAAATCGATATGAATTCTCAAATTATTGCTACTATTGGGCCAAAATCAGAAGATTATAAAACCTTAAAATCTTTAGCCAGAGCGGGAATGAATATTGCCCGAATAAATTTTTCTCACGCCACAGACAAACAATGGAAAAAAATAAGATCTTCTTTTTTAAAAATTGAAAAAGAAACCGGAATTCGCGTGAAAATGATGCTTGATTTACAGGGGCCCCGAATCCGTGTCGAAAAACTAGAACATTCTGTTAGAATAGTCCGAGGAGAAACCTATGCTTTTCTTTTTGGAAAGGCTGATCTTGAAAAAAACGAAATTCCAATTGACTCTCCTGATCTTTGTAATGATGTTAAAATCGGCGAACCTTTTTATTTGGCTAATGGTGCGATTGAATTGGAAATTTCGGAAATAAAAAATCAAAAAATTTTTGCCAAGGCTTATCGGGGCGGAATGCTTTTCTCTCGCAAGGCCATCAATATCCCCCAAACCAATCTTTCTCAAAGCGCTTTAACAAAAAAAGATATTATTGATGCTCGATTCGGAGCTCTTAATGGAGCAGATTATCTCTGCCTTTCTTTTGTTCAATCAGAAAAAGATATTTTTGCCCTAAAAGATATTTTAACCAATAAAAAACCCTTGATTATCGCCAAAATAGAAAGAGCTCTGGCTTTAAAAAATATTGATGAAATCATAAAACACGCTGACGGAATAATGGTTGCCCGAGGAGATTTGGGCATTGAGGTTCCAATCGAAGAAGTGCCTATTATTCAAAAAGAATTAATCCGCCGAGCCCATTGGCATAAAAAACCAGCTATTGTAGCCACGGAAATGCTTTCTTCAATGATTGACCGGCCCCATCCCACCCGAGCCGAAGTGACTGATATTGCCAATGCTGTTTTTGACGGATCTGATGCAGTAATGCTGTCTGACGAAACCGCGATGGGCAATTATCCGATTGAAGCCGTAGAAATTATGAAAAAAATAACCGAACGAGCAGATGAATATTTTAATGGCATTAATTATTTAGAAAAAAACAAATTTTAAAAAACCGCAAAAACGGTTTTTTATTTTTCTGCCAATAACTTTTAATTGTTTGGCGCTGTTGGCTGTTTGATTAAATCACTAGCTAGCTGAATTGATTCGGCGGTAATGCTTCCATCTTCATTTGTCTTTCCGCTTATCATAATTTTTTTCCCGATTTGTAAATCATTCAAATTAGCTTCTACGGTTTTGCTAATAATTGTTTTTTCAGACAAAAAAATTATTTTAGAACTTTGATCGGCTGATTTAATAATAATTTTTGTTTCATCTTGATCAATAATTTCTCCATTAATAATTCCTCCCCTGCTATCTTCCGCTGGCCTTGTTTTTGAAAATCCTTCTGTGTTTTGAAGATTTTTAAAATCAGGTGTTTTTTTATTTTGCTCTGAATATTTCATCCCACCGTAAAAACAAATTCCTCCAATAAAAATAATCAAAAATATTCCCTTAATAATTATATTTTTTTTCATTTTGTCTCTTTTTAAAAAATCATGCTCTAAGGGGTCGTATAAGCAAAGCCGTTTTACTGAAATTTGCCCGAACCCCCCAGAGCTATTATTAAATTATCTCTAACAATAAATTAATCTTTTTCGACCTTTTTATTTATTCGTATCTTAATGCTTCAATAGGATTTAATTTTGAAGCTCGACTAGCTGGATAATAACCAAAAGAAATTCCAATCAAAGCCGAAACTCCAAAAGCTAAAATAATCGACCAAAAAGAAACCTTGGTTGTGGTTATCGCAAAATAATCAAGCCCAAAAGAAACTAACCATCCTAAAATTATACCAATCAATCCGCCCAAAAAAGTTAAAGCCATTGCCTCTCCCAAAAATTGCAAATTAACATTTTTCTTTTTTGCGCCCACAGCCTTTCTTAGCCCTATTTCCCTGGTTCTTTCTGTAACCGTCGTCAACATCATATTCATAATTCCAATTCCGCCAACAATTAAAGAAATTGAAGCCACGGAAGCTAAAAGAATGGTAAAAGTATCAGCAACCGAGGTAGCGGTTTCGGTAATATCCGCTTGATTGGTAGTTGAAAAATCAGCACTATCAGGATCAGAAATATTATGTCGCTCTAAAAGCAAAGATGTTATCTGTTCTTGCAAAATAGTCATTGATTTCTGATCTATGGCTGAAACATAAATACTGCTGACATATTTACTTCCAGACAAATATTGCTGGGCTGTAGTAATAGGAATAAAAACCATATTGTCTTGGCTATTCATAGTATTTCCGCCCTTGGCGATAGTAATGCCAGTCACCTTAAACTCAATCCCGTTAATTCTGATAGTCTGTCCGACTGCTTCAGCGTTTTCTCCAAATAAATCATCACGAACAGTTGTGCCCAAAATTGCAATTTTTGATTTATTTTTTAAGTCTTGTTCGGAAATAAAAGACCCTTCTCCGATCTGCATGTTTCTCACTAAAAGATAATCGTTATTTGTTCCAACCACAGAAACATTGGTATTTGTTCCTTTAGCTAAAACTTGATATCGAGAAGAAACTTCTGGTTCAATTGCTTTTACTAAGCTCAATTCATTTTTAATCGCTTCGGCGTCATCGATTGTCAAACTTTGAGCCGAACCTCTTCCCCCGCTTACCATCATGCCAAATCCTCTTTGTGTCCCCGGACTAACAACAATTAAATTAGCACCCAAAGATTCAATGCTTGAGGTAATCTTGCTTTGCGATCCTTGGCCGATAGCAATCATCACTATCACCGAACCGATTCCGATAACAATCCCCAAAATCGTTAAAAAAGAACGAGCTTTATTGGCTAATAATGCAAAAAAAATTTCTTCAATTAAGTCTTGAATTTTCATAAAATTATGCTTTTTGTTTTAAATCACCAAAATCAGAAACAATCACTCCGTCTCTAATGCTAATTATCCGATCAGCATGCTCGGCTACTTCGCGTTCATGGGTAATTAAAACAATTGTTCTGTTTTGATTTCTATTTAAATCAGTAAATGTTTTCAAAACTATTTCGCCTGTTTTTGAATCTAAATTTCCAGTTGGTTCGTCAGCTAAAATCAAAGAAGGATTATTAACCAAGGCCCGAGCAATGGCTACCCTTTGCATTTGTCCTCCAGATAATTGGTTACTTAAATGGTTATAAAAAGCCTCATCTAGACCAGCATCTTTTAGAGCCTGTCTAGCTCTTATCTCTCTTTCTGCTTTTGACGTTTCTGCATAAATTAAAGGAATGCTAACATTGCGCAAAACAGTAGCTCTTGGCAAAAGATTAAATGTTTGAAAAACAAATCCTATTTTTTTATTTCTAATTTCCGCTAAATCATCGTCTGATAATTGAGAAACTTCTTTTTTATCTAAAATATATTCTCCTTTGGTTGGAACATCTAAGGCGCCGATAATATTCATCAAAGTAGACTTTCCAGAACCAGACGGACCGGTAATAGCCACGAATTCTCCATCAAAAATTTTTAAAGAAACATCTTTTAAAACCGGAACCGATCCAGCAATAGTAAAATATTCTTTTGTTATGTTTTTAAGCTCGATCATGATTGTTTTTTTAATTAGGAGGTCCCCCTGCCCCAGGAATCATCATATTGGTATTGATATTTCTTTCCGAATTTGAATTTGTTGAAGTAGAGGTTTTCGAATTTGAAGATGTGCTTTTATTTGCTGTGGCACTATTAATTGTGCTTGAAATTATCTGCTCATTTTCACTTAAACCGCTAATAATTTCTGTATAAGAATCGTTAGCTGATCCTATCTCTACTGTTTTCGTTCCGATTGTGCTAGAAATAACTACTCCTTTGTTGTTATCCAATAAATTTTCTTCAACTTTAATGCCTGGAACTTCCACATAATAACCGCCATTAGAAGATTTAATTGCTGAATTAGGCACCAACAAGACATCTGGTTTGGCTTCGGTAGTAATAGAAACCGATGTGCTCATTCCTGGTTTAACCTGATTGGAATCGTCATCAAAGCTTATTTCCACATTATAATTCACTACTCCCGAAGAAACCGTGCCGATAGTATCAATTTGGGAAACTTTTCCAACAAGCGTTAACCCTTCTATAGCATCAAAACTTAAATTTGCTAAATTCCCAATACTAACCTTAGAAATATCAACTTCGTTTAAAGAAATGTTGACAATTTTTCCTTTGGAAATAAATGTCATTAAAGAATTTCCCGAAGAAATTGTCTCTCCTTTGGTAACATTGATTTTTGCCACAGTTCCGAAAAAAGGAGCGTAAACATAATAATTAGCTAAATTTTTCTGAGCAGTTAAAAGCGCATTTTTCTTTTGCGCTACTGCCATTTCTTGAGATTTAATATTAATTTCGGTTGCTCCTGCTTTTATTTTATCTAAAGAAAGCTGTTTTTCGATTATATTTCTTTCCGCGCTAATTATGGAATTTTTTGCATTCTGAATTGTTTGCTTCAAAGAAAGCAAAGAAGAAATAAAATTATTGGTTTTGCTAGTATAACTATTTAAGCTTGAAAGATGAGTGTCAGAGACAGGATTCGGATTCAATCTTCTGCTCACAAGCTCATCTTTATAAAATTGAATCAAATTATTAGTGCTTTTAATAGCGTCTGATATTAAAATGTTTGTTTCCTGAGTCTCATTGATTAAATTTTCTATTTCCTGTTCAGAAGAATATCGACTGATTTTTTTATAATTTTCAAAGTTTTTGTCATAAGCTTCGCGGGCTAAAAAATATTTATCAAAACAATCCTGCTTGTATTGATTAATTTTTTCTTTGCCTGTTAATCCTGAAACAATTCCCGCATAATAATCTGCGTTTCCCTGATAATCATTAAAAGTATCGCCGTAAATAATATCATCTAATCCAGACATTATTTCCGGCAAGTCTAAGAAAACATTGGAAACAGAAGTAAAGCCATCATCATAAGCTTTTTCTAAAGAAGTTTCGGCGTTTGTTTTTGAATCTTTGGCTGAAGTAAGAGCGTCTTCAGCCTGCATTAAAGAAAGCTCGTCCGGAGGAGCAACTAATTCTTCTAAAGATAAAAACGCTAAATCATAACTGGTTTGGGCGTCTTTAATCGATTGCTCGGCCTCAGAAGAATTTATTTTTAATAAAAGTTTGCCTTCTTCAACTTCTTGCCCAGCCAAAACTTCAAGATAAGTTATTTCTCCTGAGGCTTTGGAGTTAATCGTAATTTCGTTTGAAGAAGAAACCTGTCCGGTTCCAGAAACAGAAGTAATTAAGGTTCCCTTATTAGCCAGCGAAACAACATATTTTACTATATTTTGATCTTTGTTAATTGTTCCGCTCCAAAACCAAACACTGGCAATAATCACTAATAATATTCCGGAGATTATCTTATGAGAAACAATAATTTTTAATAATTTTTTAAATACATTTAGCATAATATAATAATTTTTATTCTTTATTTTTTCATTTCTGGCGGTAAGGGCAAAATTCTAATCAATCGAGAAATAATTTTTCCGCTTTCGTCTGGTTCTCCGATAACAACAACGTGGTTATCAATTTTTAATTCTTCTTGGGTTATATTTTTATCAAAATTTCTAATTATTGTTTTTTCGTTAATTGAAACTATTTTTTCCATATCGTTTCGATCTTTAATAATAAGCGCAGAGTTATCTATTTTTATAATCTGTCCAAAAACCCCATGAGCATCCATAAAATCATCGGGTCCCATCATATTTTTGGGAAACCTTTCCGCTGGTCCGGCAAAATTTCGATAATAATTTTCTCCCCAACGATGAGAAAATTCAGCTTTTTTAAAACCAACGTCCATCCCTAATTTAAAAACCAATAAAAGGATAATGATTCCTAAAAGTATCCAGGTTATAATATTAAAATTTTTTGATTGTAAAAAATTATTTAAATCCATAAATATTTTGTATTTTTTTATATTTTTTTAAATCTTTTAAAATAGTCTTAAATAATTGTAATAATCCTAAAATAATAACTAAAAAAATCGCTGTTTCGGCTGCGGGAAATGATTCTAAAAGAGTGGCAAAAAAACTCTGCCAATAATTAATTACAATAGCTGTATCCGTAAAAATCAAAGAAAAATATTTACTAAAGCCAGTGCTGGTAAAGGTTTCTATAACTACCCTCAGGCTGTAAAAAAAGAAAACAATTAAACCGGTTAAACTGATAAAAAATCCAAAAATTCTTCTTTTTAAAGCAAGAAGTCTTTCTTCTTGTTCTATCCGACCCATTATTTTATTTAAAAGATGAGCCGGGGGTTCTATTTCTTGATTATTTTTACTCATAATAATTACTACGAATAAAAAATCAAATTTGGTGCTTTTAAAAAAGCGCCCTTGAGGCGCTTTAATTTTAATTAGAAAATTCTTTTTTTAGTTCCAGAATAGCTCGCCGATACCGGCTTTTGATAGTGTTGATTGATTCTCCTAAGATCCCGGCAATTTCTTTAAAAGTAAGATCTTCGTTTAAATGCATAAAAATAATTTTTTTTCCTTGGGGAGAAACCTTTTCCAATGAACTGGTTAATTGAGCGGATAAATATTTTTTTTCACAAATTTCCAAAGGTAAGGGATTTTTGTCGCACAAAGTTTCTATTAAAAAATTTTCGCCATTTTCTCCTTCGAAACAAGAAAAAGGAATAATCTTTTTTTTACGGGATAAATCAATAGCCGTATTTTTAGTTATTTCAAAAATCCAATTTTTGAATTTTTTTTGCGAATCGAATTTTCTAATATTTTTCCAAACTTTTAAAAAAGCGTCCTGGGTAATATCTTCAGCGTCAGCGCTATTTCCCGCATAATGATAAGCAAAATTATAAATAACTTTTAAATATCTTGAAATCAAAAACTCCAAAGCGCTTTTATCACCCTGAAGATATTTTTCCACCAATTGTTCGTCTGATAAATTATCCATATTTCCGAAAAAATTATAATTTATATTCTTAAATAAAACAAGGGGTGTTATTTTTTTTCATCAGCCAAGGGAAATTCGATTGTTACTTGGGTTCCCACGCCCTCCATAGAATCAACTGCAATTGTTCCATTCATTAATTCAACAATTTGTTTGGTAATCCATAGCCCCAAACCTGTACCCATTATTTCTTCGGTCTTTTTGCTTTTTACCCGATAAAACTTTTCAAATAAATGTTCTCTTTCTTTCGCCGTCATTCCAATGCCAGTGTCTTTTATTAAAACAACAAAATTTTTGTCTCTCTTTAACGCTTTTACTTCCACGCTTCCACTCATAGTATATTTAATCGAATTGCCAACAATATTGATTAAAACTTGTTTAAATTTATCTTTATCGATTTTGATTGTTGTCTTTGCTTCTGTCTCTAAAAGACAAGTTAAAGCCAGGTTCTTTTCATCTGCTTTGATTTTAAGCTCTTGAACGGTTTCTTCGATAATCGGCCAAGACTCCATTTCTTTAACTTCTATTTTCAATCGGCCTTGTTCGATTCTACTAACGTTTAACATATCTTCGATTAATGCCGCCAAGCGGTCAGCTGAATTTCCAATAATAGACAAATCGCTTCTAGTTTGCTCGGAAAGCCCTTGCCCTTGTTCTAAAACCATAGAAACATAACCCTTGATAACCGTAATCGGGGTTCTTAATTCGTGCGAAGCCATGGAAATAAATTCATCTTTCATCTGATCAACTTCTTTAATTTTATTATAAAGAATTGAATATTCAAATAAGCGGGAATTTCCAAGCAAAAGCAAAACAATAAAAAAAACAGTGATAAGTAAAACCCAAAAAGAAGCGGTTAAAACAGCCACTAATTTTGATTCAACGATTGTGGCAGAGAAGCGCATCGAAAGCAGGGCTTGTGTTTTTCCTTGTAAATTTTTAAGCGGAGTCACCACCAGCCAATAAGTATTGCTTCCGTTGGTTTCTTTGATTACTATTTTATGAGCAATCGGATTCTCGCTACTCCAAGCCAAAACATAATCTCCATAATTTTCCATTTCTTCTAAACGATTACTGTCCATACTGGCCACAACTTTAAATTTTCCATCTTGCGGATAAAAAATATCTAAAGACCGCGTATTATCATTATAATTTTTCCAATTATCAACAAAGTCTTGCATTTTTTCTGGAGAATCAAGCTTATCGGCCAAAGCAACATTAATGGATTGTCCGATACCCACTCCCCGATCCCAAAGGCTAACATCTAAAATCTCTCGAAATGACTGGCCGAATAATAAAGAGTTTACAATCACTGCTGTAGGAATAAGAATCATTATGGCAATCGAATAAAAAACCTGCCGATTGTCTTGTAAAAATTTTATTGATAATTTTTTCTCCATAATAAAATTATTTTCCCAATCTTTGTTTAACCAATAAGAACAAGGAAACAAAAACTAAAACGCAAATTAATCCAGCCAAAGCATAAAAAATTAAAATTATTTTTGATTGATCAGGAATCGAGGTTGCGTCTTGAATTCCAGAAAATTCTTCCATAGAAACAGCCAAAGCTTCTTCTATAAAAAATGGTTTGGGTAAGCTAGTTTCGATTATTTTTCCTTCGTCATCATTAATTGCCACATAAACTTCGTGGGTTCCATTGATTAATGTTTTATCCAAATCATATACCCAATTTCCATTTTCATCAGCCTGAACCGTTAAAATAATAGGCGTAACACTATAAACATACAAGGTAACAACTTGATTCGGCAAAGCCTTGCCCTCAAATCTAATATTTTTTCTCAAACCGCCAACATCTTCTGAATCGATATTTTTAATTTCCGCTACTTTCAAAACATCACTTGTTGTTGCAGTTTTATTAAATTTCGGCTGTTCGATGCTTTGCCCTTCAATAATGGCTTTGTCAATTCCTGTTAATTTTGAAGAATCTACTGCTTGTCTATTCTCTGGAGTAATTCCCAAACGAAGTTCAAAATCATCCGACACTCCATTTTTATTATTATCAAAAACAATTGCTACTGGAGCTAAAGTCTTTTGTTCTTCTTTTAGCTCTGTTGCAACCAAAGCCACAGAAACTTCTCCGTTTGAAGCTGCTAAGGGCAGGTTTTGAATTTTTACTTCAATCGGCTGTTCGTTTGGTTCTATTTCTAAAGAAGGAATAATTAATGTTTCTGTTTGGGTATTAATAATTACTGATTTTCCAGCTTCTTCGCTTAATGTTTTTCTTGTTTCTTCGGTAATGGGTAGGGTTTTAAAATAAGGCAAAATAACATCATTGATCAATGAACCACATTTAGCTGATTCTAAGCCAACACATTTTAAAGGAGTCCCGTATTTATTTAAAAAATATTCTCGGCATTTTTCTAAGCTTGTTAAATTATTGGCCAAACATTCTGAAACAATGTTTTTTTGATATAAATAAAGCTGGCAATCAGCCTGATTATTAATTCCAGCCTGAAGACAAATTGAATCAATTTCCGCCTGTTTCTGCGTTATTTCTAAATTTGTTTTTTCTGGTTCTTCAGCTGTTTTTGGTTCACTGGAACTAATAATGTTTTCTTGAATACAGCCTTCTTCGATTAACGGATTTCCAAAATTGCAATTATTGGGTTGTTTTGAAATTATCGTTCTAGTTCTTTTTCCATTCAAACAAGATGTCCATTCAGAATAAACATAAATGCATTCGATTTTTTCAAAACAAGGTTGTTTAATAATTTTTTCTTTATCAGTAACACATCCAGCCGGACTAGTAATAAGTTTTTTAGTTTGTTCTCCGTTAACACAAGAAGACCAGTTTTTTTCATATTCAGCAACAACGCATTCTATTGAAGGCGTAATAACTTTTATTGCCGGAACAATAATTGTTGTCATCGGACTTTCGACTTCGGAATAATCATAACTTAAAGGAACAGTTGCTAATTCCCCGGCATAATCATAAGAAATTATTTTAATCGTCCAATCACGATCGACTGTACTTTTTGGCAAAGTTAAAATAGTATTCCATATTTTCCCTTGAGACCCAAAAGCAGGAGTATTGATACTGTCTTCAAGAGAAGAAACCCCTTCAGAAGAAGCTTTAATTTTTATCTTACTCATAGTTGAAGCCTGATCAAGCGAAACAACTATTTTATAAGAAGCGCTATTTGTTAACTGATTAGAAGCAGAAATAAGTTCTGCAGAAATTTTTAAACTTAACGGGTGGGCTTGCTGTTTAAAAATAGCTAAACAGTTAACAGCCGTATTATTATTTTTACATTGCCAGCTCCAATTTCCTAAATCATTAGTAATTACTTCGGTTGCTGTTCCCGCGCTGCATAAATCAGCTGTTGGCGCAGAAGTGAAAGAATTATTATGCGCTGAACCGCAAGCTGGAGTAATTGAAGTGGTTGTTCTTTTGGCTGAACAAGTAACTGGATTTGTTCCAGCTGATCCTGTGCAAATCCAAGACCAGCCAATGGTATTGGTTATTGGATTGGTTGCTGTTCCCGCGCTGCATAAATCAGCTGTTGGCGCAGAAGTGAAAGAATTATTATGCGCTGAACCGCAAGCTGGA
>JBAZJL010000005.1:0-54615 GCA_041651335.1 Minisyncoccota bacterium | reverse complement strand
GAGAGTCCATATCAACGGCACTGTTCGGCACCTCGATGTCGGCTCATCACATCCTGGGACTGTAGAAGGCCCCAAGGGTTTGGCTGTTCGCCAATTAAAGTGGTTCGCGAGCTGGGTTCAGACCGTCAAAAATGGCGGCTTTCCCGAGTAATCGGGTTAGCAAAACCGACTCATATCGGTGAAGTCCTACTATTGATATTCAACCTGTCAAATGGTAGGATAATACCGAGGGAAGTTGTAAGTCATTTATGAGAAAATTTAAACACTAAACAAGTATTAGATAATCTCATAAAAATAGGCTTATTAACCCCGTAGAGACTGAGCTTTTAAAGCGAGAGTCATTCTTTTATACAGAATGGCTAACACGTCGGTCCCCCGTATTTATTTTGTAAATACCGGGTGGTGGTATAGTCCGTGCACTTGGTAACAAGTGAGTAACATGCGTAAGACAGGTTGGTCCATATCTACCACAGGCGTCGAGTCTTGAGGAGAGTTGTCCTTTGTACGAGAGGATCAGGATGAACTAACCTCTGGTGTATCAGTTGTCGCGCCAGCGGCACCGCTGAGTAGCTACGTTGGGAAGGGATAAGAGCTGAAAGCATCTAAGCTCGAAGCCCACTCCAAGATTAAGACTCTTACCCAGGTTAAAGACTATGACCTTGATAGGAGGCAGGTGTAAGTTCCGTGAGGAATTGAGCCGAGCCTTACTAATTGGGTATTATACTTTTTGACTAGCAATTATTAGCTTTATTCTTTGTTTATATTTATTATTTCTATTTAATCAACTCCTTTTTATTTTTAATATGGGGATTTTGCCGAGAGTGCTCCACCCGATCCCTTTCCGAACTCGGAAGTGAAATCTCTCATGGCCGATGATAGTGGATTCCGCGAAAGTAGGTAGTCCCCGTATTAAAGATTGAAAGGAGTTTTTTGTTTGGAAAAAATTCTAAGCAGAATGTTTGGGAGCTTAGCTCCCAAACATGGATTCAATAAAAATTTTGGGTTCAGTTTGCGATGAGTCCTTGTATTAAAGATTGAAACCATTTTTTTGTTTGGAAAAAATTCTAAGCAGAATGTTTGGGGGTTTGATTGTAACCAACCAAAGGCGGAGCGCTGACGAGCGCGAGCCAGGACCCGAGCAAAACTTTACCAAAAGTTTATGCGAGGGAGCTCCCAAACATTTTTTATTATTTATCCACATCCCATTTTCAAGATTAATATATTTTGATATAATATTATTAATAACAAAAATATTTTAATTAAAACAAATGAAATCTAAAAAGTTTATTGCTTTTACTTTAATCGAACTTTTGGTCGTGATTGCGATCGTAGGCATCTTATCTGGCTTTGTTCTGGTTTCTTTGAATTCGGCCACTGATTCAGCTAAAGACGTGAAGACAAAGAATGATTTATCGGCCATTTCTCGGGCGATTCTCACTTATCAAGCTTTGAACAATTCTTATCCTATTGAAGAAACCCCTTGCGATATTGGGAATGGAACGTGTTTAAACGAATTGATTCCTAATCATCTTCAATCCTTTCCTCTTGATTTTAACAATAATCCTTATCATTATTCTTCCGATGGAACCAGTTTTACGCTTACCGGAGCCTTAACCAATGAACGAATCTTAACTTATAATTCTGAAACAGGATATATTGAATCAAATGGCTTACCTGGCTATGCTAAAAGACAGCCCATTACTATTAATTCCGCCTCAGCTTTAACAGATTACCAAGTAAAGCTAACTATTACCTATGATTCTGATATGCAACCTGATTTTGATGATCTGCGCTTTACTGCTTCAGATAAAATAACCGAACTAAGCTATTGGCTAGAATCAAAAACAGATTCCACTACTGCGACAGTCTGGGTAAAGGTTCCCAGCCTATCTTCTGGAGATAACACCATTTATATACATTACGGTAATGCATCTGTTGTTACTGCTTCGAACGGGGATAATACGTTTGAGTTTTTTGATGATTTTGATGCGGGTTTATTAGATACTAATAAATGGGTTCCAACTGGATCGCCAACAATAACCGGTGGTATATTAAGAATATCAACAGGAAATTCTGTTAGAACAATAGATAGTTTTGCGCAACCGAATATTTTAATGTCAAGGTTTAATGCTGAGGCTGGGCACACTGGACAAGATTTGGCCGTTGCTATGAATATTAATTCATGGCAAGGATGTGCTATTCATTGGAGTTCATCTCCGATATATTATCAAATGTATAATTGGGCCTCTGGAAATTGGGGGTCTGTTCTTGAAAATCCTTCTCTTGGCACATATTATGTTATGGAATTAGTGTGGGGTGATAATAATTTACGCACTAGAAAAAATCATGCATCATCTTGGTACACATGGACAACACCCTATATTAGTGGCGCTTATAATATATCTTTTGTTGCGTGGGCGACATCTGGGGCACCTGTAGGATTATTTGATTGGGTTGCTATTCATGAATATGTTTTATCTGAACCAACCTCATCCTTTGGCGCTGAACAAAACAACTAATAATTAAACACCCTAAAGAATATTTGAACCCATGTTTGGGGGTTTGATTGTATTCAATCAAAGGCGGAGCGACGACGGTCGCGAGCCGGGACCCGAACAAAAATTCACCAGAAGTTTATGTAAGGGAGCTCCTAAACATTTTATTGTTGACAGACATATGATTATATTGTATTATTAATTTATTAATTAGTTCTTTGGAGGAAAAAATGGAGCAACAGGTTTTATCTGGTTTTGATTCTGATTTTGAATTAGAACCGTTAATCATTGAATCGTCGGAAGAACAAATCAGGGAAAAGCTTTTTACGCTTTTCTGTCCCGCCAAGAATGGCAGTCTTGGCCGGCGCAACGAAAAACTGGCTCGGCAAATTACTGAGCTCATAAAAAAGAATCCTGATTTAATTTGGCTCCTAACCAGCGAGCTGGAAAAATATCAGAATGCTGAGGGAGCTAATATTAAAAATGCGCACGATCGCATCAAAAATATTTTTCAAGAGCTTCAGAAAAAATCTTATTTAAAGGGTTCTCGTTTTCGAAGCCTTGCCAAGGCAATGGAAAATTGGCCAAATCATGGCAATCTGTATGCTTTTAAAAGCACTGCTGCAGCCTTTTGTCCAAATCCTCATGCCAAGGCCTGGGAAGGAATTGCTTCTTTAAAAAACCAGGATAATCCCTGGAACTATCATTTGTAACTTTTTTAGAGCGTTTTCGCTCTTTTTAGTTTGATAAAAAAATAAAATTGTGCTAATTAAAAAATAGTTCTCAAGAGGTGATTAATTATGGGATGCAAAGAAAGATGCGGAATTAGTTTTTGGCAATGTCAGGGCAAATTAGTTTTTGTCTTAGTGGTGTTGCTTGTGGCAGTTGTTGTGACCATAATTTTTTCTTATTAAAAGAGCAATGCTCTTTTTTTGCTTTTTTTGGTTTTTTGTTTATAATAAAGCTATGAAAATGGGTTTTACCAAAAAAGCGTTTTTGATTATTTTAGCAATTGCTGTAATTTTTTTGGGTCTTAATTTTTGGGGAGGACAACAATTAAAAAGTTTTATTTATGATCGATCTTTTAATTGGCAATCTTTTTTTTGGAATCAAGCCAATAGTTTTATTTTCGGAAATAAAGATCAGCAAGAATTGAATAAAAGATTAATCAAAGAAAATCAAGAGCTTTTGTCTCAATTGGCTGATTTGGATTCTTTAAAAAAAGAAAACCAAGAATTACATCAAGCCTTGGGATTGGATTTGAATAGCGACTTTGAATTGATTATGGCTGAGGTAACTGCTAAAAATAATATTAATATCAGTGGAATTGCTTATGGTGATTCACTGCTTATTAATAAGGGCACCAAACAGGGAATTAAAAAAGGATTTGTTGTTGTTTTGGGAAGCAAGGTGCTTTTAGGAAAAGTGATTGATGTTTATGATAATTTTTCTCGAGTTTTAATGATTTCTGGGAAAGAAAGTGTAATTGATGTTCAAATCGAAGACAATGCTAATCTTGCTTTAAGCAAGGGCCAGGGTAATCAAAAAGTGATTTTAGATATGTTTCCAAAAGATCAGGAATTAAAACAAGGCGCCTTAGTAATTACAAGCGCATTAGGAAGCGCTTATCCAGCTGGATTGGTTATTGGCACTATTGGAAAAATCAGTAATATTGATAGCGAAGCTTTTCAAAAAGCAGAAATAGAGCCAGCCTATAATCTTAACACCTTAAAAACAGTATTTATAATAAAAAATATAATCATTACCAATGAGTAAAAAAAACATTATTGTTTTTTTGTTAATCGGGTTTCTTTTTTATTTTTTGGCCATTGTCCAGATAAGTTTTTTTTCCTTGTTTGAGTTTTTTTTATTTAAAATAAATTTTTCTTTGCTCTTGTTCCTTTTAATTTGTTTGTTAGAAGAATCAAATAAGCTCTTGGGCATTTTTTGCGCTTTTTGGGCAGGATTGTTTTTAGATATTTTTTCCAGCTCTTATTTTTTCGGATTTTTTACGGTTTTGCTTATGGTTTTGGCAGTTATTATAAAATTATTTTTGTATCGATATGTTAAACTTCCGTCGTGGCAATGGTTATCAAAAATTCAAAGTTAGGCGCACTGAACATGATATCAAAACCGAAGATATTTTTTTGGATGCTGCGATGCAGAAAAAGAAAGAGCGATATAAAAGTCCGGGGTACGGCCAGATAGAAACCGCGCTTTCTCAAAAAACATTTACCCTGGTTTATGGCGTTTTTCTTTTGGTGATTATTTTTTTTGGTGTTTTTTCTTTTTATCTTCAAACATTTAAACATGATTTTTATGCTGAAAAATCGGAAAAGAATAGGTATATTTCTGGAATTATCGAAGCCGAACGAGGAATAATTTATGATAAAAATTTTAATCAACTAGTCAGCAATACTCAGGTTTTTTCTTTGGCCTGTAATTTTTCGGATTTGCCCGAAGACCAAGACTTATTTAAAAGCGAAGTTATTTTTCTTTCTCGGCTTTTGGGAATTTCTGAAAACGAGATAATGCAAAAAATTGAAACTGAAAAAAATGAAAATAATAATCAAACCATTATATTTAACAATTTAGAGATTGATAAAATTATTATTCTGGAAACAAAAAAAGAAACCTTGCCTGGGTTTAATGTGATAAAAGAAAGCACCAGGAATTACGTTGATGCGGAAAGTTTTTCTTTGCTTTTAGGATTTGTTAGTAGAGACAGCAAATCAGGACAATTAGGATTAGAAAAACAATATGATGAATATTTAAAAGAAGTGCCTGGGATTTTTGAAAAAATTAGAAAACAAGCAGACGAATCAACAGAAGAAAAAATAGTTAAAGCGCCAGAGCCAGGGAATAACCTTGTTTTAAATATTGATATGGATTTACAGAAAAAAATCAGCGAATTTTTAAAACAAGATTTGGCTGATTACAAGGCCAAGGCTGGATCCGTGGTTGTGCTTGATCCAAATACTGGCGCAGTTTTATCTTTGGTTAGCTTGCCTTCTTTTGATAGTAATATTTTTTCTAAAACCTTATCTGCTGAAGATTATAACAAAATGATTAATAGCGCCAATACTTCTTTTTATAACCGATCTATTGCTGGAGAATATCCTATTGGTTCTACAATCAAACCGATTATTGCCTCGGCTGCTCTTCAAGAGGGAATAATTACAGCCCAGACAATTATTAATGACGATAAGGGGGGGTTGCTTTTAGGAGACGGAACATTTAAAAAAGATTGGGCTGTTCATGGTTTAACTGATTTAAACAAAGCGATTGCTGAATCTTGCGACACTTATTTCTATATGGTGGGTGGAGGCTATCAGAATTTTAAAGGTTTGGGCATAGATAAAATAGATTATTATTTAAATGATTTTGGTTTGGGTGAAATAACCGGAATTGATATTCCGGGCGAAACTTCTGGTTTTATTCCTACACCTGATTGGAAAAAAGAAAAAACAGGAATAACCTGGTATCCGGGAGATACATATAATATTAGTATTGGGCAGGGATATATGAAAGCCACGCCCTTGCAGTTAGCGATTGCCACTAGCGCGATTGCTAATGGCGGAAAATTATACAAGCCCTGGGTTGTAAGCAGTATTTTAGATAAAAACAATAATATTATCAAAGCCTTTGAATCAGAATTAATGAGCCAGGTTTCCATTGATTCAAATTATTTAGAACAGGTGCGCACAGCCATGAGGCAGACAGTTTTATCAGATGCTGGCACGGCTCGAAGTTTGCAATGGATGCCAGTTAGCTCAGCGGCAAAAACCGGAACAGCACAAACCGGAAAAAATGAAGTTTATCATAACTTAATCACTTTATTTGCGCCGTATGAAAATCCGGAAATTGTAATCACTATTATTATTGAAAGCGTTCCTTATGAAACTGGAGTAGCTAATTTATTGGCACGTCAAATTATGGAATATTATTTTAATCCTGATAAAAATAAACCAAAAGAAGAGATTAATAATATTGAGCAAGAGAATCAAGAAAATTTAAACAATGAAGTTCCTCCAGCAAGTTTGCCAGACGGAGAGGGCACTTCTAATTAAAATAATGTTTTGGGCTTGATTTCTGAGAAAGATATGATATGCTTGAAAACAATAATAAAACAAGGGGCGTTAAGCCGCCCTTTTTAAAAAAACAAAAGAATGGATAAGTATTTAACAAAAGAGGGTCTGGAAAAATTAAAACAAGAATTAGACCACCTAAAAAAAGAAGAAAGGATTAAAATTGCCGAAGAATTAAAAGAAGCGATATCTTTTGGTGATTTGTCTGAAAACGCAGCCTATGACGAAGCCAAAGAAAACCAGGCTTTCTTAGAAGGAAAAATAGCGGAATTAGAAAAACTAATCAATAATGCTAAGGTGATTGAAGAAAGTAATGGTAATCAGGGCTGGGTTAAAGTTGGAACCTTTGTTACTGTAGACGACGGAAAAGAAAAAATTGAATACCAGATTGTGGGAGAGGAAGAAGCCAACCCAATTGAAAAAAGAATCTCTTTCAAATCTCCTTTGGGCCAAGCCTTGCTTGATAAGCCAAAGGGTGCGGTCGTAGAAGTAAAAACTTTAAAAGGATCAGTTAAGTATAAAATTGTTAGTATTAAGTAAAAAAATCAAGACCGCCCATTAGGGGCGGTTTTTAAATAATTTAATCTTTGATTTGCTTTCAACCCTTAATTTTGTTATGATAAATAAAATTTAAATAATATTTATTTAATATGTCTACTGTTGAAGAAATCAGAAATAATAGAATCGAAAAACTGAAAAAAATTGAAAAAGACGGGGGCTTGGCCTATCCTTTGGAAACGAAAAGAACCCATGAAATAAAACAAGCAATCGCTGATTTCGATTCTTTATCCAAATCAGAAACAGAAGTTATTTTGGTGGGTAGAATTCGTACCCTAAGACTTCATGGGGCTTTGTGTTTTTTTGATTTTGAAGATGGGACTGGAAAATTTCAGGCTTTTTTTGCAAAAGATCGAGTTGGAGAAAAAAGCTTTAATGAATTTGTAGAAAAATTTGATATTGGTGATTTTATTCAAATCCGGGGTATTTTATTCGAAACAAAAAGAAACGAAAAAACAATCCAAGCCATTGATTATAAAATGCTTTCTAAATCACTTAAGCCTTTGCCGGAAAAATGGCATGGTTTAAAAGACATTGAAGAAAGATTCCGAAAAAGATATTTAGATTTGCTTTTTTCTCCAGAAACAAAAGAAAAATTCATTATCCGTTCTAATTTTATTACTGCCTTAAGAGAATTCCTTAATCAGCAAGGATTTTTGGAGGTGGAAACTCCGATTTTGCAAACTATTTATGGCGGAGCCAGAGCTAAGCCTTTTTTAACCCATATCAATGCCATGGATTTGGATGTATTTTTACGCATTTCTCCAGAATTATATTTAAAAAGATTGTTAGTGGGCGGAATGGAAAAAGTTTATGAAATTGGCAAGTGTTTTCGTAACGAAGGCGTGGATAAATTTCACAACCCTGATTTTACTATGCTTGAATTTTATTGGGCTTATGCAGACTACAAGCAACTAATGAAAACCACAGAACAAATGTTAAAAGAAATTTTAACAAAAACAATTGGGACAACAAAAATAAATTATCGAGGAGAAGAAATTGATTTTGGCAAAGAATATGAGCGAATTGAATTTTTTGCTTTATTGGAAAAATATGCTGGCATTAAATATCAAGATTTAAATGAGCAGGCTTTGTGTGAAAAAGCCATTGAATTAGGCATTGATTTGCCCGAAGGAGCAGATAAACCAAATATTGCTGATGAAATTTATAAAAAATTATGTCGGCCGAAAATTATCCAGCCTTGTTTCGTGATTCATCATCCTTATGGTTTTCAGCCCTTAGCTAAGGGGCTAGACAATGAAAAATTAGCTAGTTTTCAATTAGTAGTGGCTGGTGCGGAAGTAATTAATGCTTTTTCTGAATTAAACAATCCAATTGAACAAAGCGAAAGATTAAAAATTCAGGAAAAATTGTTTAAAGGAGGATTTGAAGAAGCTCAACGATCAGATGAAGACTTTATCGATGCTTTAGAATATGGAATGCCTCCGGCTGCTGGATTTGGCATGGGGATTGATCGAATCGTTTCTATGATTACTGATTCTGGGTCTTTGCGAGAAGTGATTCTGTTTCCGATTATGAAAAACAAAGAATAAATCACTAAACAGTATTATATAAATAAATATGTTAGACATTAAATTCATCAGGGAAAACCCTGAAAAAGTAAAAGAAGCAATTAGAAAAAAAATGATTGATTTTGATTTGGACAAATTTTTGGAAATTGATCAAAAAAGAAAAGAATTAATGAAAGAAGCGGAAGAATTGAATAAAATAAAAAATCAAGCCAACAAAGAAATTCAAAACGCCAAAGACAAAGAACAGCGCGAGAGCATTATTTCTCAAATGCAAGAATTGGATCGCAATTCAGACAACAAAGAGCAGGAATTTAAAAAATTAGACGAAGAGTTTCAAAAATTATTACTTTTAATTCCTAATATTCCAGACGAATCAGTACCCGAAGGAAAAAGCGATGCCGATAATATTGAATTAAAAACTTGGGGCAAGATACCAGAATTCAAATTTACGCCCAAAGACCATATTGAGTTGGCTAAAAATTTGGATTTAATTGATTTTGAGAGAGGAACAAAAGTTGTTGGTTTTCGTGGATATTTTTTAAAGAACAAGGGATTTTTACTTTGTTTTGCTATTTGGAATTATGCTTTGGACTTATTAAGTAAAAAAGGATTTAACCTTATGGCTGCTCCTTCTTTGGTAAATGAAGCAGCTTTAATTGGTACAGGCTATTTACCACAAGCTAAAGATGAAGTTTATGGCACCACAGACGGAATGTATTTAGCCGGAACATCAGAGGTTCCTTTAATGAGTTATCATGCTAATGAAATTTTAAAAGAACAAGATTTGCCGATTAAGTATGCTGGTTTTTCACCTTGTTTTCGCACAGAAATTGGAAGCTATGGCAAAGACACGCAAGGAATATTCAGAGTGCATGAATTTATGAAAATCGAGCAAGTGATTCTTTGCCGAAACGACAAAGAAGAATCAATTGCCTTGCACGAACAAATTACCAGAAACGCTGAAGAAATTTTACAAGGATTAGAATTGCCTTATCACGTAGTTGTTAATTGTTCTGGAGATTTAGGTTTGGGCCAAGTTAAAAAATATGATATCGAATGCTGGGTTCCTTCGCAGAATAAATATCGTGAAAGCCATTCTTCTTCATATTTTTTTGATTTTCAAACCAGAAGATTGAATATAAAATATCGAACCAAAGAAGGGGAATTAAAGTTTGCCCATTCTTTGAATAATACAGGAATTGCCACGCCAAGAATCTTAATGCCTTTATTGGAAAACAATCAGCAAAAAGACGGGAGCATTAAAATTCCTAAAGCTTTACAAAAATATTTGAATTTTAAAGAGATAAAACCTGTAAAATAAATGGAAATCAAAGACGCGGAAAATAAAATTTTAATCAATGGTTTGGAAATAAATTATACTGATTTGGGCCAAGGGGATCCAATAATTATTTTGCCGGGTTGGGGAATGAGCAGTTTTTATTGGTTTTCTATTTCTGAAAAATTAGCTCAAGCCGGCTTTCGAGTAATTGCCCTGGATTTGCCTGGATTTGGAAAAAGCAGCACCCCAACCGAAGTTTGGGGAAACAATGAATATGTTGATTTTGTAATGGCATTTTTAAAGAAAAAGAATATTGACCGATTTAGTATAATCGGCCATTCATTTGGAGGATCTTTGGCCATAAAAATAGGCGCCTGCTATAAAGAAAAAATAATTAAAATTGTTTTTTGTGATGCTGCCTTTGTTCGACGTCAAAGATTAAATTTTCGCCAGCAAACCTCTAAATTTTTAGCTGGTTTGGTTCCGCAGTCTTTTAAAAAACTTCCTGGTTTGCAATTTTTTGAAAAAATTGTTTATAAAATTGCCGGGGTTTCTGATTATTATCGAGCCAGCCCAATGCTTCGGGAAATTTTTAAAAAAGTTGTCAGCGAAGATACATCTTATTTGGCCCCAAAAATTCTTGCCCCTTGTTTGATTATCTGGGGAGAGAAGGATTTGGCTACTCCCTTAGAAGATGGGATTCTTTTAAATAGCTTGGTTTCTGATTCGTATATGAAAATAATTCCTGATGTGGGGCACAATCCTTATCGAAAAAAAGAAAAAGAATTTTTTGAAGCCGTGGAAAAGTTTTTTAAAAATTAATAATATTTTTTAAATTAATTTTACAATTAGTATGTTGAACCTTTTTTTTCATTTCTGGTCATTAATTATTTTGTTGATTTTATTGCTTTGGCTTGTTTCCCGGGCTAAGGCTAATTTATTCTGGACATATTTATGGCAATTGAAAAATTATCATTTTGGCCGATTTTGGGCGCATTTTTCAACAAATGATGGCCGACAATTATTATTCAATAATTTAATTTTAATAAAAACGGTTTTCCTGGCTGTTTTAATTTGGATTTTATATTCTTTGTTTTTTTATATTGATTTATTAGGAATCAAAATCAATGAAATTTATGCTTGGATTACCATGGTTTTAATTTTTGCACTTTATTTTTTCGAAGGGCTTTATTCTTTAAAATCTTTTTTTAAAAAACAAGCCAAGCTTCCAGAATTTACTTCTAAAATTATTTTTTTACTGCCTTTGATTTTCATTCCTTTAGCAACTATAGGAATTGTTTTTTTTGTTTTAATTATCAGGGCTTCACAAAATAATGTTTTTGATCTTTTCACCCTAAGCACAATTTTTTCTTTAACTGCCTTGTCTTTTGATTTAATTGTGCCAATTATTGTCTCTGGAATTATTTTACTTTTCCAGCCCGTTACGATAATTCTTAGGAATAAAATTATTAATCAGGCAATGAAAAAAATCGAATCTTTAGAAAATCTTACAACAATTGGGATTACCGGAAGTTTTGGAAAATCATCAGTAAAAAATTTTTTGCAAGCTGTTCTCTCTGAATCTTTTCGAGTGATTGCTACGGAAAAAAATAAAAATTCCGAAATGGGAATTTCAGAGATAATTTTAAATCAACTAACCAACGAGCACGAAATCTTTATTTGCGAAATGGGGGCATACAATCGGGGAGGAATTAAATTATTATCAAAAATCGTTCGGCCCAAAATAGGAATTTTAACTGGAATCGGAAATCAGCATTTAGCGACTTTTGGTTCGTTAAAAAATATTGGTAAAGCCAAAATGGAATTAATTCAAGCCTTGCCAGAAGAAGGCTTGGCGATTTTAAATTGGGATTCCGAATTAGTTAGGAATAATTTTAAAAATAATAAGAATTCTTTAAAATATGGATTAGGGCCTGGTAATGATATCTGGGCTGATGATATTAAAATTGAAAAATTTTCACTTTCCTTTACTGCTGTTTTTAAAACCGGAGACAAAATAAAAATCAAACTGAATCTATCCGGCGGACACAACATCATCAATCTTTTACCCGTAATCGCTTTGGCTAAACGTTTAGGGATGGATAATAAAGAAATTTTAAATGGCTTGGAAAAAATTTCTTCGGATTCAAATGGATTAAAAATATTTAAAAATAAAAATGATTTTTACGTGGCTGATTCTAGCTATTCGGCTAATGTTCAGGGAATTTTTGCACATCTTGATTATTTAAATATTTGGAAATCGAAAAAAATATTTGTAATGCCCAGCTTGATTGAATTGGGCCGAGAAGCTGGAAAATCTCATTATGAAATAGGAAAAAAAATAGGCGAAATTTGTGATTATTTGATTGTTATTTCCAGGGATTATTTTTCTGAATTAAAACAAGGGGCAAAAAGTACGGGAATGAAACAAGAAAATATCTTTTTGATTCCATCTCCAATTGTTCAATACGAAAAAATTCAATCTTTGGCAAAAAAAGACTATCTTGTTTTTTTAGAGGGTCGAGCTTCTTCATATTTAATTGATAAATTATGCGAAAAATAATTTCTATTTCTTTATCTCCTAATACGGAAAAAGATGATGTTTTTTTAGCAATGCGCCTTATTTTCCAGCCCTGGAAATGGAAGCAGGGGCCAATAACTGAAATTTTAGAAAAAATTTTTCAAGAAAAAATGGGCCTAGGCCAATGCTTTTCTTTTAATAGCGGCAGATCTTGTCTTTTGGCTGCTTTTTCGGCAATGGGAATAGGCGAGGGTGATGAAATAATTGCTCAATCGTTTACCTGTAATGCAGTTATTAATCCTATTTTAAAATTTAAAGCTAAGCCTGTTTATGTTGATATTGGGCCGAATTTAAACATGGATTTAAATAAAATTGAAGAAAAAATTACCCCGAAAACAAAAGCTATTATTGCTCAGCATACTTTTGGCTGGCCAGCTGAAATCGAAGAAATTAAAAAAATCTGCGAAAAACATAAATTGATTTTAATAGAAGATTGCGCTCATGCTTTAGGCGCAAAAAGAAATGGAAAATTTTGCGGTTCTTTTGGCGATATTTCTTTTTTCAGTTTTGGCCGGGACAAAATAATCTCTTCGGTTTATGGAGGAATGCTCTGCGCGAATAATAAAGAATTGGCTTCAAAGGTTTCTGATTTTTACCACCAGATTAATTATCCTAAGAATTCTTGGATAATCCAGCAGATCCTTCATCCGATTTTAACCAACCTGCTGATTCTGCCTTTTTACGGAATAATCATTGGGAAGATTTTTATGGCGTTTTTTGTTAATTTGAATATTTTATCAAAATCAGTAACAAAAAATGAAAATCAAGGAATTCTTCCAGAATATTTTCCTTATAGGCTTCCCAATGCTTTAGCAAGCATGGCCTTGAACCAATTTGAAAAACTAGACAAATTCAATACTCATCGTCGAAAAATTGCAATGTTTTACAATAAAGAATTAGAAGCAGAGCCTGATTATAAGATTGTTTTTTCTAATTTGGAAAATAATGATTATCCGATTTATTTAAAATATCCTCTTTTAACGAAAAATAGTAAAAACATAATGGAAAAAATGAAAAAAAATAATATTTATCTGAATGACGGATGGCGAGACTCAGCGATTATGCCACCAATGACTAATTTAGAAAAAATGATTTATTTGGCTGGTTCGTGCTCCTTATCTGAAAGTATTGTTAAAGAAATAATTTATTTGCCCACGCATATCAATATTTCTTTGGCCCAGGCAAAGAAAATAGTTGATTTGCTAAAAACTGAAAATATCGTTAAAATAAAGGAATAATAATAAAAATAAAACAAAAAACCATGGGCATGTTTGATAAATTAAAAGATTTAAAGAAATTAAAAGATCTTGATTCTGAACTAAGCAAAGAAATTTTTGAAGCAGAAAAAGAGGGCATAAAAGTAACGATAAACGGCCGTTCAGAAATAATCAGTATTTGTTTGAATCCTGATTTACCAAAAGAAAGGCAAGAAATAATCTTAAAAGATGTTTTAAACGAAGCAGGCAATAAATCAAAAATGGCAATGGCTCAAAAAGCCGCCCAAATAACAGGCTTCGGCCTTTAAAAATGAAATTTTTACCCACCATTACCACTACTAGCGGATCAAACTGGAAAGAAAAATTAAAAGAAATCAAAAGCTTTGGATTAACAGAAGTGGCGCTTTTTCCAACTTGTTTAAATGAAGAAGATCGCAAAGAATTATATTCTGAAATTTTAAAATCTCCAATCAAGCAAATTCCGTTTGTGCATTTAAGAAGCGATATGAAATTATCAGAATTGGAATATTTGATTAAAAAATACGATACTCAGATTTTTAATATTCATTCGGAAAAAGCCTATCCAATTGATCCCGAATGGAAAAAATATCATAATGTTATTTGCTTGGAAAATACTCCGCGAGTTTTTTTAAATGAAGATGAGGTTAAAAAGTGGGGTGGGATTTGTTTAGATTTTAGCCATCTGGAAAATGATCTTTTGTTAAACGAAGAAAAATATAATAATGATATCGCGATTATTGATAAATATCCGATTCGTTGTAACCATATTAGCGCTATTAAAGAAAAGTTTTTTTTAGATGAGCAAGGAAAAATGCAATATACCAGCCATACGCTTAACCATCGGAGCGAGCTTGATTATTTAAAAAAATATCCTTTTGAATATTTTTCTGATTTTTGCGCCATAGAGCTTGATAATAAAATTGCCGATCAATTAGAAGCCATCGAATATATTAAAGAATTATTAAAGGGTCGGGATGTTCGAATTAAAGATTTAGGATTTTAGGGAAATGATTATTGAAGAAACAAAAAGCAAAGAACAATGGGAAAGTTTTTTAAAAAAAGTAAAAGAAAAAACTTTTTGCCAATCTTATAATTGGGGCGAGTTTAATAGCGTGATGGGAGATCCGGTTTGGCGTTTTTTTGTAAAACAAGATTCTAATTCTTCAATTATTGCTGGAATGCAGGTTTTAAAAATTTCTGCCCGAAGAGGAAAATTTATCTTTGTTCCCATGGGCCCGGTTATTTTAAGCGGACAAACAAAAGAAATAATAGCTGTTTGCTTATTAAAATTAAAAGAATTAGCTCGCCAGGAAAAGGCCTCTTTTATTAGAATTAGCCCGATTCTTTTAAGAACGCCAGACAATGATAAGATTTTTCAAGATTTAGGATTTTTTAATGCACCAATCCATATGCACCCAGAGCTTACTTGGGAATTGGACTTAAGTCCTAGCCTAGATGATCTTTTAAAAAATATGCGCAAAACAACGCGCTATTTAATTAAACAAGCAGAAAAAGAGCCGGATTTAAAAATAATAAAAAGCACAAACGAAAAAGATTTAGATGACTTTCAAGACGTTTATCAGATAACAGCTGATCGGCATTCTTTTACACCTTTTTCTTTTGATTATTTAAAAAAAGAATTGGCTTCTTTCAAAAATGATAATGAAATAGTTATTTTTTCTGGCCAATATCAAGGAGAAATAGTTTCTTCGGCTATGGTTATTTATTGGTCTGGCAAAGCTTTTTATCATCAAGGTGCTTCTTCTTTAAAATATCCTAAAATTCCAGCTTCTTATTTAATTCAATGGGAAGCAATTAAAGAGGCTAAGGCTAGGGGATGCTTGGTTTATAATTTCTGGGGAATTGCCCCAGAAGAGGATTTGCAGAAAAATAAAAATCATCCTTGGTTTGGGCTAAGTATGTTTAAAAAAGGGTTTGGGGGCCAGAAAAAAGAATATGTGAAAACCAAAGATTATCCTATTTCTCTATATTATTGGTTAACTTATATTTTTGAACAAATTCGCAAAAAGAAAAGGAATCTCTAAAAAAGAAAGAAATGAGAAAAATAAAAAGAAAAATTAAAAACACCAGAAGAAAAAGAAAAAAAACCAGCTTTTTATCTAAATTTTATTTTTCTTTGATTGGAGGGTTTTTGTTTTTAGGGATTTTGGGATATGGATTTTTTTATTTTTCTTCCCAGTTTACGATTGGCGATGTTCAAAGCGCCAGTCTTTCCGATTCTTCCGAGGAAAAATTAGCAGAGGTTATCAAAGAAAAATTAACTTGGTCTTTTTCTTTATTCGGTCAAGAATATTCTTTCCGTAATTTTTTAATTCCTCAAGATAAAAAATTGGCCCTAATTTTATCCGAATTTCCAGAAATTGAAAGTATTGATATCAAAAGAGATTATTTTCAAAAAAATATTTTATTTGAAGTAAAAGAAAAACAGCCAATTGCAATCTGGCAAGAAGCTTATAAAGAAAATAATTGTTATTTTGTGGATAAAAATGGCACATTTATTAAAAACTGTGATTGTGTTTCTGCTGACGGCTTGATTCTTATAAAAGAAGAAAATAATATTTTTGAAGATAATTTAGAGCTTAAAAAAAATACTTTAACTCAAGCAAAAAATTTGATTAAAAAAATAGTTGAGCTAAAGATTTCTTTTAATAATTTATCTTTATTTGCCAAAGATAAGATTTCTTTTAACTTAAATGGTGGGTGCCAGATATTTTTTGATCCAACTGAAGATTTAGACTGGCAAGCAGAAAAATTGGCTACGGTTTTAGAAAAGAGCTATTATTTTGATAATTTAGATAATCTAAGATATATTGAATTAAGATATGGAAACACGGCAGCCTTATGCCAAAAAGGACAAAAATGTGCTTTAGAATAAAGAAAATTTATTTTATTCAAATTTTAGAAAAAAACAGCAAAAATCAAGCTGTTTTTTGTTTTTTAAACAAAGAGGGGTGTTTATTCTTGGTTGTTGACAAAATTAAGGATATCTGTTATGTTATAAAATATCGAAAAATAATAAATATAATTTAATTCGAATAATTATTTTTTCTGCAATTATATTTTTATAAACATTGTATAATAAAAGTAAAAAAATATATGGAAATATCAAAATATTTAAGAAACAAAACAATAGTTTCTTTATGTCTGATTGTTCTTTCGGCAATTTTACTTTATTGTCCTTTTTCTGCTTCTGAAACCATGGCTGACTCTTTGCCAGATCTTATTGTTTCTGATTTTTATTATGATGGAGGATATATTATTATCCGTTATTGTAATAATGGCACTGGAACCGGCACCGGAGATTTTTTAATCAAACTTCACAATAATGGAACCGGACAAGAGTTTGCTGGAAACTATAACTATCGTTTTGCTGTTCCTGCTCCTGGTGTTTGTACTACTGCTGGGGGGCTAACTTGTAATTTGATTGGTGTAAATTGTGGAAATATAGTAAATCTTACAGCTACGATTGATTGGGAAAGCAGAGTAGCGGAAACTAATGAAAGCAATAATACTTTAACTAAATCAATTGGCACTACTCCATATAGCGGTCAGCTTACTGATACAAATTGTTATACTTGCCCTGTTAATGGACAATGCGGATCATCTAATGGAGGCACTTTTAGTACTGCGCCAACAACAAACTTATGTAATGTTGGAAATTTTTCAGGAATGACTGGATCGGGCCCATGGTTGTGGTATTGTTATGGAACTAATGGCGGTACAAATGCTACTTGTTCAGCTAGTAAAACTGCCCCTACTCCAATTAATGGATCTTGCGGATCATCTAATGGAGGCACTTTCAACACTGCACCAACTACAAACTTATGTAATACTGGAACATTTTCTGGAATAGTGGGTTCAGGTCCTTGGTACTGGTATTGTTATGGTCAAAATGGCGGCTGCAATGTTAGCTGTTCAGCTAACAAAACTGCCCCTACTCCGATTAATGGATCTTGTGGTTCAGCTAATGGTGCTACTTTCAGCACTGCGCCAACCACTAATTTATGTTCTACTGGATTAGCTTCTTCTGTTTCTGGTTATGGCCCATGGTATTGGACTTGCAACGGCCAAAATGGCGGAACTACTGCTAGCTGTACTGCTCAAAAAACAGTTACATCTTTACCAGATCTTATTGTTTCTGATTTCTATTACGAAGGAGGATATATTGTTGTTCGCTATTGTAACAACGGCGCCGGAACCGGTACCGGAGATTTTCTAATTAAGCTTCGCAACAATGCTACTGGCCAAGAATTTACCGGAGGCAGTCTTTACCGATATTCTGTTCCTGCTCCTGGAGCTTGCACTGTTACTGGAGGATTTACTTGCGGTTTGATTGGTCTTACTTGTGGAAATTCAGCTAATATTACAGCCACGATTGATTGGGAAAGCAGAGTAGCGGAAACTAATGAAAACAACAACACTTTAACAAAAACAATTGGAAGTGCTACTCCGATTAATGGATCTTGTGGTTCAGCTAATGGTGCTACTTTCAGCACTGCGCCAACCACTAATTTATGTTCTACTGGATTAGCTTCTTCTGTTTCTGGATCAGGTCCTTGGTATTGGTCTTGTAACGGTCAAAATGGCGGAACTAGTGCTACTTGCTCAGCTAACAAAACTGCACCCACTCCGATTAATGGATCTTGCGGATCATCTAATGGAGGCACTTTCAACACTGCACCAACTACAAACTTATGTAATACTGGAACATTTTCTGGAATAGTGGGTTCAGGTCCTTGGTACTGGTATTGTTATGGTCAAAACGGAGGAACAAACGCTAACTGTGTTGCAAACAAAACAACACCTACTCCAATTAATGGCGCATGTGGATCATCTAATAATGGAACCTTTGATGTTGCCCCAACTACAAATCTATGCTCTACTGGGCTGGCTTCATCTTTAATCGGTACTGGTCCATGGTATTGGACTTGCAACGGCCAAAATGGCGGAACTACTGTTAATTGTTTAGCTAACAAAACCGCTCCATCAGCAATTGATGGACAATGTGGAGCTTCTAATACTCAAACATTTGATATTGCTCCAACTACAAACTTATGTAATGCCGGAACCTTCTCGGGAATGACTGGATCAGGCCCATGGTATTGGAATTGTTACGGACAAAATGGCGGAAGCAATGTCAGTTGTTATGCTAACAAAACTGCTGTTTCGGGAACTAACGGACAATGCGGATCATCTAATGGCGGAACCTTTGATATTGTTCCTACTACAAACTTATGTAATTCTGGAACATTCTCTGGAATGAGCGGAATTGGTCCTTGGTATTGGTCTTGTTATGGAACTAATGGCGGAAGCAATGTTAGTTGTATGGCAAACAAAACTCAAGCTGCTGGAACTGATGGACAATGCGGATCATCTCATACTCAAACTTTTGATGTTGTTCCAACTACAAACTTATGTAATGCTGGAACCTTCTCAGGAATGACTGGATCAGGTCCATGGTATTGGAATTGTTATGGAATTAATGGTGGCAACAATGTAAGTTGTTATGCTAACAAAACTGCACCATCTCCAATTAATGGAACCTGCGGATCATCCAACAGTGGAACATTTGATATTGTTCCTACTACAAACTTATGTAACACTGGAACATTTTCTGGAATGATTGGCGCTGGTCCATGGTATTGGTCTTGTTATGGCCAAAATGGCGGAAGCAATGTTAGTTGTATGGCAAACAAAACTCAGATTACTGTTACTAACGGACAATGCGGAGCAGCTCACAATAATATTTTTGATACTGCCCCAGATTCATCTTTGCTTTGCTTAAGCGGATTGCCATCATCTTTAATCGGCGTTGGTCCATGGTATTGGACTTGCAACGGCCAAAATGGCGGAACTACTGTTAATTGTTTAGCTAACAAAACCGCTCCATCAGCAATTGATGGACAATGTGGAGCTTCTAATACTCAAACATTTGATATTGCTCCAACTACAAACTTATGTAATGCCGGAACCTTCTCGGGAATGACTGGATCAGGCCCATGGTATTGGAATTGTTACGGACAAAATGGCGGAAGCAATGTCAGTTGTTATGCTAACAAAACTGCTGTTTCGGGAACTAACGGACAATGCGGATCATCTAATGGCGGAACCTTTGATATTGTTCCTACTACAAACTTATGTAATTCTGGAACATTCTCTGGAATGAGCGGAATTGGTCCTTGGTATTGGTCTTGTTATGGAACTAATGGCGGAAGCAATGTTAGTTGTATGGCAAACAAAACTCAAGCTGCTGGAACTGATGGACAATGCGGATCATCTAATGGCGGATCTTATCAAGTTGCTCCAACCACTGGTTTGTGCAATGCTGGAACATTCTCTGGAATGAGCGGAATTGGTCCTTGGTATTGGTCTTGTTATGGAATTAATGGCGGTAACAATGTAAGTTGTTCTGCTAATAAAATTAGCAATCCGGTTAATGGACAATGCGGATATTCTAATGGCCAAACATTTGAATATGCTCCAACTACAAATCTATGTAATGCTGGAACATTCTCTGGAATGAGCGGTTCAGGCCCATGGTATTGGACTTGTTATGGATCTGATGGTGGTAGCAATTCTAGCTGTTCAGCAAACAAAACCCAAATTAATATTATCAATGGGCAATGCGGATCAGCTAATGGTCAGACCTATGAATATATTCCATCTACTTCTTTGCTTTGCTCTTCTGGTTTTGCATCATCTATTTCTGGTTATGGCCCTTGGTATTGGACTTGTAACGGTCAAAATGGCGGAACTACTGCCAGCTGTTCAGCAAACAAAACTACTACTTATCAAGTAACTGGACAATGCGGATATTCTAATGGTCAAACATTTGAATATGCCCCAACTACAAACTTATGTAATGCTGGAACTTTCTCAGGAATGAGCGGTTCAGGCCCATGGTATTGGACTTGTTATGGAACAGGCGGTGGAAGCAATGCCAGCTGTTCAGCAAACAAAACTACTACTTATCAAGTAACTGGACAATGCGGATATTCTAATGGTCAAACATTTGAATATGCTCCAACATCTAATTTATGTAATGCTGGAACCTTCTCAGGAATGAGCGGTTCAGGCCCATGGTATTGGACTTGTTATGGAACAGGCGGCGGAAGCAATGCCAGCTGTTCAGCAAACAAAACTTCAATAATTTATCAAAATGCTAATTTAGCTGTTGCAACTTGGAATGCTACTGATATAAAAACCACTAGCGCTACTTTGAACGGAAGATTAGAAGGCGATAATGGTCAATATATTAGTGTTCGCTTTGCTTATGGCCGTTCTGATAATTTAGGATATTACACACCTTACCTTACAAGCAAAAGAGCTGGTGAAAACTTTTCTTCAATTGTTTATAGTTTAGAAAAAGGAAAAGTTTATTCTTTCCGATCTGAAGCCACTAACAATAGCGGAACCACAGTTTACGGAAATACTTTAAGATTTATTACTAATCCGGATTCTCCTTATAATTTCAATGCCTATGCCACTACCAATGGAGTTAACCTAACTTGGACTCCTGGCGCCGGCGCTTGTTATACTGTAATTACCAAGAAATTATATTCTTATCCGATTTCTGCCACTGATGGTTCTATCGCTTACTTTGGAACAGGATCATTATATTTTGATTCTGAAGTATCTTCAGGTGTTACATATTATTATCGCGCTTGGTCATTGGGTTGTGATCAAGGATTATATTCCTGGTCAGATAGTGTTTACACTAAAAAAGCTGTAAAGATTCCAACTTTAATTATTCCAACTACAATTATTGAACAACCAGTTTCTCAGGTTCCAGTAATTGTTCAACCAAGAACTTTGAACTTGCAAGTTACTGGAAGGAATTCTTCTATCAGCTGTTCTGGAGCCATGACAAGCGTTGTTTCTGCAGAGCCAGGCGACCAGATTGATGTAGTAATTTCTGTATCTTCTATTGATGGCAAAGCTTTGGAAAATGTTATTTTAAGTAATATTTTACCGGAAAAAATCGGCAATGTTTCCAATGTTCAATTAGACGACCAGCCTTATGTTGGTGATGTTAATGGAACTATTTTACTTGGCAATATCAAAGCTAATGAAACTAGAAAAATAAGCTTTACTTTAAGCGTTGCTGCTCCTGAATTTTTTGACACTGCTACAACTTTGTCAGATAACGCTGAGGTAAATGCAAAAAATATTGAAACAGTCCGAGGCTCTTTGTCTATTAATGTTAGCGCTGTTCCAGTTGAAGAAGAAGAACAGCAAACTACTATGGCTGCAGTTAGTTTATTTGCTGGCGGATGGTGGAGCTTGCTATGGCTAATCATTGGCCTAATCGTGGGATTAATTCTTTTCTTTATCATTTACTTGATTGTGAAAAAAATTACCCAAAAAGAGCAGGCAACAATTGCCTTAAACAGAGATAAATATTTCACTATTCAGCAATAATTTATTTAGTATTCAAAAAGCCCCCGAAGAGGGGGCTTTTGTTTATTTTATTTTTTTTACCTTAATGGCCTTGGCAATGAATAATTCGTATTTATCTAAATCAACTTTTGTTTTTAATTCATATTCTTCCAGTTCTGCACCCAAAGAAATCTTGTTTTCCGATTTGTATTTTCTAATTTCATCAATTGCTTCAACTGCTTTATCAAAATCACTGATATCTATTTTAGTATCAATAATTATTTTTTCTGGCCAGGCTGATAAATGAATAGTTGGCTCATTAGAAAAATATTGGAAAATTTCTTCAGTAACAAATGGAATAATCGGGGCATACAATTTTAAAATATTTAGAAAAATATTATTCAAAGTTTTTTGAGCGCTTCTTTTTGATTCTATTTCTTCGCCATATAATCGGTATTTTACAAACTCTAGATAATAGTCGGCAAACTTTGACATAAAAAAATCTTCAATACTGGTTTTAGCTTTGGCGTATTGATATTCATCAAAATATTCGGTTGCTTCGGCAATGGTTTTATTCAATTCTTCAATTATCCATAAGTCAGCTGGTTCAAAAACAAGATTATCTTTTTCATCAAAATCTTGACTCATGGTTAAAATAAATTTTCCAGCATTCCACAACTTTGTAGCAATTTGTTTTCCTTTTTTAATTTCCGTGGGGCTGAATCTTAGATTTTGTCCTAATCCTGCACCTGTAGCCCAATAGCGCACAGCATCAGCTCCATACTCTTCTACTAATTTATCCGAGGGCACATAATTGCCCAGGCGTTTGCTGATTTTTTTACCTTGTTCGTCTAATCCATGCCCAGAAACCATTATATTTTTAAATGGAATAGTATTAAAATTATAATAACCCTTTACAATAGAATAAAAATCCCAAGTTCTGATAATTTCATGAGCATTAGGCCTAAGATTAACTGGAAACAAATCATTGCTTTGCCCTAATTCCCGCAATAAAAATGGAGTGCACGAAGAAGTGGCCCAAGTATCCATTACATCAGTTTCTGGTTTGATATTTTTGCTTTGGCATTTTGGGCATTCTTTCACGGGCGCTTCTTGCTCAAAAGGATTTATTGGCAAGTCTTGTTCATCAGGTAAAATAATTTCTTGACAATCAGCGCAAACCCAAAAAGGAAAGGGTACGCCATAAAATCTTTGCCTCGAAACACACCAATCCCATTTCAAAGAATTTACCCAGAGCTCATAATTATTAATCATATGATCAGGATGCCATTTTATTTGGCGCCCCAATTCCAGCCATTTTTCTTTTTGATCAGCAATTTTAATAAACCATTGCTTGCTTTGAATTAGTTCCACGGGCGTGTCGCACCTTTCGTGGACATTGATTGTTTGTTCAATTGGTTCTTGTTTTTCCAACAATCCTTTTTCTTGTAAATCATTTAAAATTTGTTCGCGCGCTTCTTTAATGCTTAATCCTTGGTATTTTCCAGCCAAAGAATTCATTTTTCCATCAATAGTTAAAATATTTCTAGTTTCTAAATTATCTGTTCGCCATTTTTCTAAATCTTCTTGATCTCCCCAGGTGCATACCATCATTAATCCAGTTCCTGTTTCTTGGTCTACTTTTTCGCTTCCTAAAATCGGCACCTCATAATCCATTATAGGAACAATGGCTTTTTGTCCGATTAATTTATTAAATCTTGGGTCATTGGGATTAGCATATAGCGCCACGCAAGCCGGAATCAGCTCTGGCCTAGTGGTAGCAATTAATAATTTTTCTTTATTGGCTAAAGAAAAATTAAGATAATTCATTTTCGAATCCCTGGTTTTGTCTTCCAGGTCAGATTGGGAAATTGCTGTCTGGCAAAAGGGGCACCACAAAATTGGCAATTCTTTTTTATAAAGCAATCCTTTTTTATACAAATCCAAAATTGATTTCTGGGAAACTTTTGTAGCCAAAGGGGCAATCGTGCTATAAGTTTTAGACCAATCCACAGAAATGCCTAAACTATTCCAAAGATTTTTATAAGTTTGGATTCCTTTTTCAGTCTCCTTTAAGCACAAATCAATAAATTCTGAACGCGTGGTTTTTGATTTATCAATATTATATTTTTTTTCCACAAATCTTTCTGTGGGCAAGCCATTGTCATCAAAACCCATGGGATAAAAAACATTGTAGCCGCGCATTCTTTTATAGCGCACAATAAATTCTGCTTGGGCATAAGACATAATGTGCCCAGCATGCAAATGGTCAGCCGAAACATAAGGCGGGGGAGTGTCTACCACAAAAAGCTCGCCAGAATTTTGGCGATTGAATTCAAAGTATTTGTTTTTTTCCCAATCCCTAATCCATTTTTTTTCCGCTTCCTTAAAATCATAGATTTTGGGAAAATCAGTTCCAATCTTTTTCGTTTGATTCATATGATTTATCTTATACAATTTAAAACAAAGAATCAAGAATCAAAAGCTTTGTTTATTTTTTGATATAATATTGTTAATAATAAAAAAACAAAAAAGAAAAAAATTCTTATTTATGAAATTAAAATCTAATCTAGCTTTTACTCTAATCGAGCTCTTAGTTGTAATCGCGATTGTCGGCATCTTATCCGGTTTCATTATTGTGTCTTTGAGCGGCGCTACGAACGCAGCCAAAGATGCGAAAGTAAAATCAGATATCGGCGCATTAGAAAGGGCGCTAATGGTTTATGGAGTGCAAAACAATAATACTTATCCTAGCACTGATACTTATCCTTGTACCATTGGCGGAGGAACAACCCCTTGCACTAATTTAGCTACTGATCTTCAACCATACATCGCTAGCTTACCAACTGATCCTAACGGTGGTTATTATACTTATTCTTACGAAGATGGAGTTTTTACTTTATCAGCTATTCTTTCTAATGAAGAGACATATTCTTATTCTTCTTCTGATGGATTTTCTACTAATAGTTATACTAGTACCTGTGAGTCGAGCACTAACGCTCAAGTTCAGTGTCAAAAAACAGATATTAGTGCCACCGAAGAAGTTTGCCGCTGTATTTATCTCAGTGGAGCAGGACAAACTACTTGGACAGTTCCTACAGGTGTTAATGATATTACGTTGTTGATTGTTGGTGGTGGAGGCGGAGGAGATTATTCCGCTGGCCTTAATGGTGGTTGTGGTGGTGGCGGAAGTTTTACTGGGGCTTATGGAAACTCAATCCAAACTAATTCTGGGACATTAACTGGTTATGGAAATAGAGGAGGTAGAAATGGTGGTTATGGTGGCCCTGGCGGTGGAGCTGGAGGTATAAGCGATGAACGAACAGTTCAAGCCCCAGGCAGATCATTTTCTATTACTGGATCAGCAGTTACGTATGCTGCTGGGGGATATGCAGCAGTTCAGAATACTCAAAACGGAACAGGAAATGGAGGGAATAGTGGCCCTGACCCAGTTTATTCTTATGCCGGAAGTAGTGGAGTGGTAATTATTCGCTATACTCATCCTTAATAATTTAAAAAATAAAACCGCGTTAGCGGTTTTCTTTTTCTGCGATTATAATAAGACCCCATGTTTGGGGGTTTGATTGTACTCAATCAAAGGCGGAGCGACGACGGTCGCGAGCCGGGACCCGAACAAAACTTCACCAGAAGTTTATGTAAGGGAGCTCCCAAACATTTTTATTATCCCAATTTAATGGGTTTATTTTTTTCCAAAAAAGAGTAGAATAAAAATAATGGACCAAAAAGAAAAATCATCTATTTTGAAGCAAGTCACTCCTTTGGCCGACAGAATCAGGCCCGAAACTTTGGAGGAATTTTTAGGCCAGGAAGAAATCTTGGGCGAAACAAAACTTTTACGCGAAGCCATTAAAGCTGATGCTATTCCATCAATGATTTTTTGGGGTCCTCCGGGAACAGGCAAAACTACTTTGGCTATGATTATTGCCAAGCAAACTAAATCCGACTTTATTAGAATCAGCGCAGTGAGCAGTGGATTAAAAGATTTGCGCGAAATAATTAATCGGGCCAAGAGCAATAATTTGGCTGGCCGAAAAACAATTTTATTTATTGATGAAATTCATCGTTGGAACAAAACCCAGCAAGACGGGCTTTTACCTCATATTGAAAGCGGTTTAATTATTTTAATTGGTGCTACTACGGAAAATCCCAGCTTTGAAGTGCGAGCCGCTTTATTATCCCGATGTCGAGTTTTTGTTTTTAAACAACTAGATGCAAGCAGTATTAAAATAATTATTAAAAAAGCCATTAAAGATAAAAAGCGTGGATTGGGAAATTTAAATATTAAAATTAAAGACAAAGAAATCGGGGTGATTAGTCGAATTAGCAATGGTGATGCCAGGATTGCTTTGAATATTTTGGAATATGCTGCCATTGCGAGTAAGGGAGACATTAGCGTTAAAATAATTGAAGAAGCTTCGCAGAAAATAAATTTGCTTTATGATCGCGAAGGCGAAGAGCATTATAATATTATTTCTGCGCTTCATAAATCAATGCGTGGCTCCGATGCCAATGCTTCACTTTATTGGCTGGCAAGAATGATTGAAGCTGGCGAAGACCCATTATACATTGCTAGGCGCATAGTTCGCTTTGCCTCGGAAGATATCGGCATTGCTAATTCTCGGGCCCTAGAACAAGCCGTAGCCGCTTACAATGCCTGTCATTTTATTGGATACCCAGAATGTAATGTTATTTTAGCCCAAGCCGTGGTTTATATGGCTAAATGCAAGAAATCAAATGAAATTTATATTGCTTACAACAAAGCAGCTGATGATGTTCGCCAATATGGAAACTTGCCCGTGCCTTTGCACATCCGAAACGCGCCCACGAAATTAATGCAAGAATTAGGTTATGGCAAGGATTATAAATATAGTCCGAATTTTGGATATAAAGAAGACCAAGAATATTTTCCAGACAAACTTAAGAAAAGAAAATACCTGAAAGATTGATGTTTGGGAGCTTAGCACCCAAACATGGGCCAATGAATTAGTGTTCGATGAATGTTTAGGAGCTTAGCACCCAAACATGGGCGGAAAAGGAAAGAAGAGATTTAAATTATTGAAATAATTATTGTGTGATTGTTGCATAATTGTTGCAATAATTGTTGCATGATTATTGGGTAATTGTTGCATAATTGCTACAATAGCTACATAATTGTTGCAAAATGATTTTTTGTTAATTATGATAATTCAAAGAATAAAACAGGATAAATTTTTAAAGCACAATGCTATTTATTTTATTGGCACTATTAGCGTGGCTTTTTTAAATTATCTTTATCATCCAGTAATGGGTCGGCTAATGAAAGTGGCTGATTTTGGGGAAGTCCAAGTTTTTCTTTCTTTTTTATTGATTTTTGGCGTGTTTACCGGATTTTTTAAAAATGTGATTACCACAATTGTGGCTAATTTAAAAAATGACCAAGATAGGGAATTAGTCGCCATGCTTCAAAAATTCAGTTTGCTTTGCGCTGTTTTTTTATCTTTGATTTTAATTATTTTTGGTAATTTTTTTGCTTCTTTTTTCAATTTCAGTTCTTATTATTTTTTTCCAGCTTTTGCGATTCTTGTTTTAATTGGGGTAATCAATGTAAATAATCAAGCCATTACCCAAGGCTTGCAAAACTTTAAAGTTCTTTCTTTGTCTGGAATTTTGGGCAGTTTGTCTAAATTGATTCTTTCGGCTTTATTTGTTTTAATCGGCTGGGCTGTTTTTGGCGTTGTTGGCGCAATTGTTTTATCCAGTATTATTTCTTGTTTATATTTAATCTGGGCAAATCGTGAATTTTTTAAAATTTATGAATGTTTTTCTGTTAAAATAGACTCGCGGATTAAAAAAGAGCTTTGGTATGCTGGTGTTTTTTTGCTGGTGTCTTTGGCGATTACTTTTTTATATTCGTGCGATGTGGTAGTGGTGAAAAAATACTTTTCTCCAGAATTAGCTGGATTTTATAGTGGCATGGCTATTATTGGCCGAATAATTTATTTTTTGGTTTCTTCTATTCCAGCAGTATTATTGCCATCGATAAAATTAAATAATGAAAACCAAGAGAACAAAAAAACAATGTTCAAGGCCATAGGCCTAACTGCAATTTTAGGCGGAAGCGCTTTGGCTGTTTTTTCTATTTTCCCTGGATTAATTACTAAGATTTTAATCGGAGCTCGCTATGAATCTTATGCCCATTTGCTTCCTAAAATCAGCCTTTATTTGTTTTTTGTGTCTTTTTCCAGTTTGTTTTTTTATTATTTTTTGGCTTTGCGCAAAAATTATATTATTTGGCCAGCATTACTCGGACCGTTGACAGTGCTGGTTTTATGTTATATTACTCATAATAACGTGGAAATAATTATTAATAATTTCCTAATTGGCAGTTTAGTGTCATTTTTCCTGCTTTTAATTAAAATAATCAAAGAATTATTCTTTAAAGATAATGGAAAATAAAAAACTTATTTCAATCCTAATTCCAGCCTACAACGAGCAAGAAAATTTGCCTTTGATTTATGAAAAAATCAAAAAAAATATTGCTTGTTTGCAAAATGAATATGATTTTGAAATTATTTTTATTGACGACGGAAGCACTGACCAAACTGAAAAGATATTAACTGATTTATCTAATCAAGATAAAAACGTAAAATATATTCAATTTTCTCGTAATTTTGGCAAAGAAGCTGCTATTTCAGCTGGCCTTGATTTAGCCAGCGGATGCGCGGTTTTAATGATTGATGCGGATTTACAGCACCCAGCAGAATTGATTCCAGAATTTATTAAAAAATGGCAAGCTGGTGCTGATGTAGTGGTGGGCGTTCGCGACAAAAACAATGGCGAGGGTTGGGTAAAAAAATACGGGGCCATTTTGTTTTACAAAATTATGGAATTAATCGGGGAAACAAGAATTATTCCCCGAGCCACTGATTATCGATTATTAGATCGCAAAGTTGTTTTGTCGTTCCGAAGATTTACCGAGCACGAGCGTATTGCCCGTGGGCTGATTGATTGGCTGGGATTCAAGCGAGATTATGTATGTTTTGAGGCCAGCCCCAGATTAAACGGCCGGGCTGCTTATGATAAAATAAAGCTATTTCGTTTGGCTTTTAATTCTTTGGTAGCGCACAGCACTTTTCCTTTAAAATTTGCTGGTTATTTGGGAATAATTATTACTTTGGCTTTTGGAAGCTTTGGATTTATTTTATTTCTTAGTAAATATATTTTGCATAGTGATTTTGCCAAAAGTTTTTCCGGCAGTTCTTTGCTTGCGATTTTGAATATTTTCTTGATTGGTGTGGTTTTAACTTGCTTAGGATTGATTGCTTTGTATGTTGCCAATATCAGATCCGAAGTCGCAAACCGCCCAACTTATGTAATTAGAAAGAAAAACTTTAAAAAACAAGATTAGGAATATGAAAATTCTTTGGTTTACCTGGAAAGACAGGAAAAATCCTTTGGCTGGAGGCGCTGAACTAGTCAATGAAGAATTAGCAAAAAGATTAGTTAAGGATGGGCACGAAGTAATATTTTTAGTAGCTGGATTTAAAGGCGCAGAAAAACAAGAAATAATTGACGGGTATAAAGTGATTCGCCTAGGTAATCGTTGGACAGTTTATTGGCAAGCCTTTCGCTATTATCAAAAGAATCTGAAAAATTGGGCTGATTTAGTGATTGATGAAGTAAACACGATTCCGTTCTTTGCCAAATTTTATGTGAAAGAAAAAAACATTATTTTAAGCTATCAGCTTTGTCGCCAAATCTGGTTTTACGAAATGTTTTTTCCTTTAAATTTGATTGGATATTTAATTGAACCAATTTACCTTTGGCTATTGAAAGATAAAATTGTATTAACTGAATCAGAAAGTGCAAAATTAGATTTTCAAAGATATGGATTTAAAAAAGAAAATGTTTTTGTTTTTCCTATTGGATTAGAAACAAAACCGATCGATGAACAAGAATTATTTTGTTTCAAAAAAGAAACAAATCCAACAATGCTTTATTGTGGCTCTCTTCGAGCAATGAAAAGACCAGATCATATTTTAAAAGCTTTTGAGATTGCCAAGCAAGATATTCCTGATTTAAAATTAATTATTGCCGGAGATAGTAATTCTGTTTATGGTAAAAAAGTTTTAGATTATATCAGTCAATCAAAAGACAAAAAAGACATTGAATATTTAGGCCGAGTTAGCCAAGAAAAGAAAATAGAATTAATGCAAAAATGCCATTTGATTTGCGTGGCATCTATTAAAGAAGGTTGGGGATTGATTGTTACGGAAGCAAACAGCCAAGGCACGCCCGCTGTTGTGTATGACGTGGATGGGTTGCGAGATGCTTGCAAAAATAATATTACAGGGGTGGTTTGCAAAGAAAGCCCAAAAATATTTGCCCAAAATATAGTAAAAATTTTAAAAGACAATGATTTATATCAAAAATATAGATTAAATTCTTGGAAAGATAGTTTTAATTATGATTATGAAAAAAGTTATAAAATTTTTAATAATATTATAAATAATATTAAAATCAATATATGAAAAAAACAGCGCTTATCACAGGAATACTTGGTCAAGATGGGCCGTATTTGGCAAAATTATTATTAGAAAAAGATTACAAGGTTTATGGATTAATGAGAAGATATTCTAATCCAAATTTTAGTAATACCGATTATCTTGGAATTACCGATCAAATAGATTTTATTTCCGGAGACATGACCGATGAAGCATCTTTAATAAACATTATTAAAAATATTCATTTTGATGAAGTTTATAATTTAGCTGCTCAGTCTTTTGTTGGTTCTTCATGGGATCAAGCTAGGCTTACAACCGAAGTCAATGCCTTAGGTGTATTATATTTATTAAATGCAATAAAATATTTTTCTCCTTTAACAAAATTTTATCAAGCTTCAACTAGTGAAATGTTTGGAAACAGCCATATTAATGGTTTACAAACAGAAGAAACACCCTTTAATCCAAGAAGTCCTTATGCTATTTCAAAATTATATGCCTACTGGATGACAATTAATTTTAAAGAAAGTTATGGAATGTTTTGTGCCAATGGTATTCTTTTTAATCACGAATCACCAATTAGGGGCAAAGAGTTTGTCACTAGAAAAATTAGTGACGGTGTTGCCAAAATTAAACTTGGATTAGAGAACGAAATAAGACTTGGAAATATTGATAGCAGAAGAGATTGGGGATTTGCTGGAGATTACGTAGAAGCAATGTGGCTGATGATGCAACAAGAAAAGCCTGATAATTATATTATTTCAACAGGAGAAACTTATTCCATAAAAGATTATTTAGATATAGCATTTAATTATGTTGGTATTGGTGATTGGTCAAAATACGTCAAAATTGATCCTAATTTTAAGCGCCCCGCTGAATTATTTTATTTACACGGAAAATCAGATAAAGCTAAAGAGAAATTAGGATGGGAGCCCAAGATAAAATTCGATGAATTAGTTAAGATGATGGTCGAAGCTGATTTAGATAGGATAAAAAAGAACAATGTATAAAAATATAATCCCACAACTAGTATCTTTAGATACCAAAATCAATGGATTAAATGGATTTTATTTATCTGAAAATTTTAATTTTTTTGATCTAATTGATTTTAAAAATAAATATCATTATAAAATTATAATTAAAAATGATATTCAAATTCCAAAAGAATACGACTTTCGAAATGAATATTTTTTAAAAAAAGGGAATATCTGGTATTATGAAAGGAAATTTTTTTTATTTTCATTAAAACTTCAATATGATTACGAGAAAAAAATATTTTATATCAATAGATTATATACCTTGTTTCCTTTTACTATCGGAGGAATTTTACCAGTTGGCACCAACATAAGTGATTTTATCAATCTGGAATTATTTATAAATGACTATATTCTTTTTAGAGGTTGTTCGTTTGATTACAATGGTACTGTGGCATGTATTACTGCTCCTGGGTTTAACGGAAAAACGTCTATGATGGGCGATGTATTAAAAAATGGAGCTAGTTATATAGCAGAAAATAATTTATTGATTTCTTTTTTTGAAAAAAAGGTTTATCCAACATGCCCTTTTATTAAAAATTTATGGAACCTTAAAGGGTTTAATCATGTTTTGAAAAGATTATTTAAAAAAAATATTTTAGTTAAAAATTCAAAAAATTTTACAGAATTATTGCTTGTTCAAAATTCAACTTCAAATATTATAGCACATAATAAAAATATTAGAGAATATTTAATGCTTAATTCTTTGTATTTTTTAGATAATTTATTTATCAAATCTTTTATATTTGAAAACGGAATTCTTTCTGATGTTGTTGCAAAAATTGATAAAATTAGTATATTTGATAGCGACTGTAAATTTGTAAGCATTAAAAATTTTAAATATAATTTTTTTAAAAAAAATGAATAATAATCAATTGAACAAAGAACATTGGGATAAATTAAATAAAAAATATTCAGAGGTTTGGAAGAGTAAGGCCAAGCAAGAGTTATCAAAAAAAGAAATGGCTTTTATTTCTTATTATTTAAAAATTATAAAACCAAAACTTATATTAGATATAGGTGTGGGAAATGGAAGAGTTGTAACAAATTATATTAACAATTCTTCAGCAGATGCAAAAATATATGGAATTGATGTTGCGCCCAACATGGTTGATTATTGCAAAGAATTATTTATCAACGAGTTAAAAGTAAAAGAAATTAAAACGTGCGATATAGCAAAAGACAATATTTGTTTTATTGATAATTTTGATTTTATATCAGCCATACGTGTTTTAAAATATAATCAAAATTGGATAGAAATAGTAGGTAATATATATGAAAAACTAAACAATAATGGCATTTTTATTTTTACAATGCCCAATAGTCAATCGATTTCTGGTTTTCATCGAGATACTTTTTCCGAACACAAGCTTCCAATAATATATACAACAAGTTCAGAATTAAAAAAAATACTTAAGGACATAGGTTTTGAAATTATCGAAATCAAAGCCTTTAGTAGAGTTCCAGATTTTCTTTATAATTTAAACAATTCTAATTTTTATACCAAGACACTTCTATTTATTGAAAGTTTTTTAGAGTTAATTTTTGGTAAAAAATTTTTAGGAAGATATTTTTTTATTGCGTGCAAAAAAATCAATTAATTTTTTAGATAGTAAGAATGCAATTACAATTAATAAAATTAGAAATTAATAAAGTCTTAAAAAATAATTTATTTTTTAGGATAATTATTTTTTTAGCCTTTTTTTGTCTTTTTATTTTTTTATTAAAAGACGCTATTTTTTTATCTCAGGGCAATTTAGATTTTACCATTTCTCCTCAAGATGGAATTAAAAACCTTTTTTATACATGGAGAGAGGGAAATAATTTTGGAAATAATAATTCAAATGTTATTTGGCAATTGTTTCCGCTAGCGATTTTATATTATTTTTTTAATTTAATTGGTATTAACGCAATTTATACGCAAATTATAATATTTGCATTATTGTTTACTTGCGGGTTTATTTTTTTTGGGATCTTATTTCGAATAATTTTTAGTATAAAAGATTTTTTAACTACATTCATAGCTTCATTATTTTATGTATTTAATTTTTACGTTATAACTCTCATTTCCGATAATACATTTTTTATTTTTATAACATATGCATTTTTTCCTTTACAAATATATCTTTTTATAAAAGGAATTAATGAAAAACAATGGATTAAATATTTAATTATATTATCTTTAATAAATATTTTAACCTTTGGAGTAAACTTGATTTATGATTTTATATTGCTATTTGTTTATATTGTTTATGTTTTATTTATATATGCTAATAAAAAAGAAAAATTTTTAAAATCAATAAAATTTTTATTTTGGACATGTTTAATTACTTTATTGTTAACATTATGGTGGTTTTTACCTTATTTTTTAAGCAATTTTGTATATAAAATTAATACAAATTATATTTTAGATAGTGAGCATTTTCAAAATTATGATACTTCTCCGATTCAGGTTTTTAGAAATTTTGGCGCATGGTTTTTTTTCTCTTCATATAAAGGAACCCCCTATGTTGAATTTGCTTCAAAATATAAAAATAATATTTTTTTATCGTTTTTATCATTTATAATTCCTTTAATTGTATTACTTTCTTCTTTTTTTAAAAAAAATTCATTAATAGACAGAAAAAAAATAATTATTTTATTAAGCTTAATCGTTTTTTTATTACCAATAATTGGCGGAATAAATGAGTTTTGGTTTTCTAGTGATTTAATTTCTAAAATTTTTGAAAACATTCCAATCCTTTTTATATTTAGAAATACATATAAATTTATGTCTTTGGTTTGTTTAATTTATTCTTTACTTCTCGGTTATGTTTTTTTTGAATTTTTAAAAAATAAATCAAAATTTTTTAAAATTTTTTCATTTTTTGTTATTATTGGCGTTATTATTTTTATGAGCTTTCCTTTTTTTTTAGGCAACATTTTTTCTTCTCGTGCTAAAATTAATACAATTCCTGATTATTGGAAAAACGCTCAAGAATATTTTTTCAAAGAAGAAACTCCAAGGATTTTACTTTTACCAGATCAATATTTTAATATATTTAACTGGGACGAGAAAATTCAAACTTCTCGTGCAAGTTTTTCAGACACCCTTCTTAAAACAGAAAATATTTATAAAACATGTAATGGGTGTGGTATGTATTATAGCAATAAAGCCATTAATTTTGTTTATGACAATCTTGACTCAGAAAGTATTGACGAATTATTAAGTTTATGGGGTATTTCAAATATATTACAACGAAATGATTTTGATTATAAATTTTATAATTCTAAAAGTCCAGAAGAGATTAAAAAAAACTTAAACTCAAATAGTAATATTGAAATGTCTTCTTCTTTTGGAATGTTGGATTTGTATAAAATCAACAACACCCACGTATCTGCTAAATTTTATTCACCAAAATATATTTTTAGCGCAAAAGATATTGATGATTTTTTTGATATTTTAAATTTTTCAAATAAAGATATTTTAATTGTTACAGAAGAAAGTCTTAACAATATCTTTTTAAAAAATAATAGCATTTTTTTAAAAAAAATATTTAAACAAGATAATTTAGTTGAAAATAATACCATCACGTCTATTTTAAATTTACCAAAATCTGGACAATATGAAATTTTAAATTGTCAAGAATCTGTAAATAATTTTTTAAACGTTAATAATGGTTTTAAAATAAATAATTGTAATTTTTCTTTACCCGAAGGAAATTTAAATTTTGAAAAAAAATTATTTATTGAAAAAAATAATTTATTAAAAAATTTTTCATTTGAGTCTGGGTTGTGGACTAAAGAGGTTGGTAATTGTAAATTAACAGACAGAATGGCCGACATTAGAATGGAAATTTCTTCGGACGCAAGCGATGGAAAGAATTCTTTATATCTTTTTGCTAAAAAAGATATGGCATGTACTAAATCTAATGCGATTAATCTACAAAATAAAGAACAAGAATTTTTATTTTCTTTTGATTATAAAATTAAAAGTGGAAATGCTGGTTTTTGTTTGTGGGACGGCAAAAAATGTATTGTAAAATATTTTTTAAATAAAGAAAACGAAAATTGGAATACCTACACAATGGCATTTAGTCCCAATAAAAATTCTAATACAATTATTATTTACTTATATTCTTTACCAAATGAAGAAAATTCAGGATCTGTTTTTTTTGATAATATAAAACTTAACAACATTAATAATAATTATAATTCCAGTAATTTAATTATTAAAAGCGTCGATTCTAAAAAATTTAACAATCTAATTAATTATAAAAAAATCAACCCTACTTTATATAATATAGAATTTAATCTAGAAGATAATAATGGGGTTTTTGTTTTCAATGAATCATTTCATCCAGGATGGAAGGCTTTTATTCAAGAAAACGGTATGCCAAAAAATTATTTTGATCACATCAAAAGATTTTTAGGCTTATGGAGAGAAACAGAAATTGATGAGAAAAATCATTTTTTAGCTAATGGTTTTTCAAATGGTTGGGTTATTGATCAAGACATTAATACAAGAAATAAATTACAGATCATAGTTGAATTTTACCCTCAAAAATGTTTTTATTTAGGATTGATTATTAGCGGCCTAACATTATTATTTTGTATTTGTTGCCTTTTGCATTATTGGAAAAGAAATAAATTTAAACATAGTGAAAAAAATTATAATAAAAATTGAAATAATAGAAATAAAAGAGGTTGTTTTTAATGTTTTGAAATTTTTTAAATGGCTAGGGAATGATATTAAAAACAAAAAATGGAAAATATTATTAGCTATTGGATTATCAATTGGCGCGTATTTCTTATGGGGATTATCTAGCGCTTTGCTTTGGTTATTATTTTTAGTTTTTTTGTTTTGCACTTGGGATAGTCGGGTGATTGCTTTTTTAGCTTTGATTTGTTTGGCATCTTGCCCAGTGCTATTACAAATGAAAAAAGACGATACCGCAGAAACAATGGCTGTTTATGCATATTTCTTTTTGGCAATGACTGTATTTTTACAAATTTTTGAATACCGCCGCGACTCCAAACTAAACCCCGAACCCCTTGACGATTCCGATTCATCCATTGCCCCCGAATCCTCCGCTGAATCCTCCGCTGATTCCAATTCCTCCGACTAATATAACAGGCCCATGTTTGGGTGCTAAGCTCCCAAACACATCAGAAATAAAACTTTACGACCCATGTTTGGGTGCTAAGCTCCCAAACACATCAGAAATAAAACTTTACGACCCATGTTTGGGAGCTAAGCTCCTAAACACCCCACAAATACAAGCAAAAATGAAAATTAATAATTACATTTTAATATTTCTTGGCTTAGCGATATTAATTTTATGGCAAGCGCTTTTGCCTGGATATATTTTTGGCTTGGATATGATTTTTGGCTCGGAAATGAATGTTAACTTAAATACCGATGGTTTTTTAAATGCTTTGCCTGTAAATTATTTAATTTATTTTTTAAGTTTGATTATTCCTGCTTGGCTAGTGCAGAAAATAATTTTATTGGTTTTATTTTTTAATATTGGGTATCTGGCTTTTAAATATTTACCTATTGGCGAAAACAACGAAGCGCGTCTATTCAGTGCTTTGATTTACTTGGCCAATCCTTTTGTTTATTCTCGTTTTTTGGCTGGGCAATGGACGCACTTAATGGCTTATGCTTTTTTGCCCTTATTTCTGCATTATTTGTTGAAATTGCGGGAAAGCATTGATTTTAAAGCAATAATTAGGGTTTTGGCTGTTATTTTCTTGATTTCCTTGTTTTCTGTGCACTTTTTTGTAATTACTTGCTTGATTTTTGCTTGTTTCCTAGTTTTCTTGGTTTTTTCTTGGTTTTTACAGAAAAAACAAGTAGAAATCAAGGTTTTAGCGAAAAACTTGATGATTGGGGGATTAATGCTTTTGATTTCTATTGGTTATTGGGTAATTCCAGCTTTAAATAGATCAAATCCAATTGAGCAAAGAATTGGTATTAATCATTGGCAGGGATTTTCTGCTTCGGGCTATAAAAACATTGATGTTTTTTGGAATGTGCTTTCTTTGAATGGTTTTTGGGGCGAGCGCAATACTTGGGCAAATTATTTCTTATGGCCCCAAGATAATGCTTTTTTCTGGATTTCCTTTGCTTTAATTATTTGCTTGATTATCCTTGGGTTTAAATATGCTTTAAAATCGTCAAAAACGCGGTTTTTAGCGGTTTTTGTTAGCATAATGAGTATTTGTTGTTTTGTTTTTGCTACAGGCGCAGGAAACACGATTTTTAAGCAATTCAATATCTGGTTATTTGAAAATATTCCTTTTTGGTCTGGGTTTCGAGATAGCCAAAAATTTAGCGGAATATTGGCTTTGGGATATGCAATTTTTGCTGGGTTTGGATTTCAAACGGCTTGGGAATATTTTAAAAATAAAGGGCAGAATAGTTTGAATATTTTTTTGGGTTTTGTTTTTTTGATTCCAATTGTTTTTGGTTTTTTGGTGTGGGGCGGTTTTCATAAACAAGTGCAAGCAGTCTGGTATCCAGAATCATGGTTTGAAGCCAAACAAATAATTGAAAATGATAAATCAGATTTTAAAGTTTTATTTTTACCCTGGCATGGATATTATTCTTTGGAGGTTAATAATAATTTGGTTAGCGCTAATCCAGCGCGCCGATTCTTTGGCCAGAAAATAATTTCTAGCCGAAGCGTGGAAATGAACGGAATCTATGATCAGGAATCTGATAAAAATTATTTAGCTTTGGATGAATTGATTCGAAGTGAAAATATTGATAATGAAAAAATACTTGACATATTTTTTGATGAGTATAAGATTAAATATATAGTCTATTCGCACGATTTAATTGGCGTGGATAATTTGCATTATAATTTTCTGTCGTCAAGCAAATTGGAAAAAGAATTAGACAAGAGCGAGATTTCGGTTTTCGAAATCAAGCCCTAATTGTTTTTATTAATTAATAATAAAAATTAAAAAAGAAATATGTTAAAAAAAATTCTCTATTTGCCGGCAATAACATTATTGATGGCAATCACTGTTTTTAGCCAAGGGGCTGGAAGTTTTTTTGGTATTGAAAAAGTTTTTGGCTATGGCGGATCATCTGTGGCCACTATATCATCAACTGAATATACCATCACAGAAACCGGTCCAGAAATAGGAACAATTACTAATGTTCCTTTTGGCACGTCCCAAGCTGACTTTTTGGCTAATTTAACTCCTGATGATCCTGATCAAAATTGGGGCACTGGCGGATTGAGCGACCCCATTGTTACTGGTGATGCTATAACTTCTACTGCAGAAATCGGAGCGCCTACAATTGCTTATACTATTTTTGTAAATCCAGAAGCACCAGAAGTTACTGAAATGGCTGTGAATGCTGGAGGAAATATTTTAGCGATTACATTTAGCAAAACAATGGATGACCCAACTGGCAAACACAATCAATTTACTGTAGAAGCAGATGGAAGCGTAATAACTATTTCTTCAGCTGAATATGGCGGAGCTGATATTTATCATTTAAATTTAGGAACAGACATTGTTGAAAACCAAGTGGTTACTGTAAGTTATACTCCAGGAGATGTTGTGTCAGCTGAAGGCGGAGTTCTAGCAGCTTTTACCGATGAAGCAGCCACAAACAATAGTGAATTACCTAATTATGAAGAAATTTTTGGTGATGTAGAAACAGATTTGAATGCTGCAGATATTACTACCAATTTAACTGGTTGTGCCGACACTCCTGATGCTTGCACAAATTTATATTTTGAAAAAACCGGCCGAGGCAGGATAACTTTTACTGCTACTTTGGATTTGACTGACGAAGATACAATTACTTTTCTTCAAAACTTAAATACTTTAATGGATTCAATTGATGTAGGAAGTATTCAATTTGACGCTCGAACCGGATTGGTATTAAAAAATGCTGGAGCCACAATTATGCTTTACGGATTAAATGCTTTAGGATTTAATGCTGTGCCAAATATTCTTGTGTACAACGATGAAGATAGCTTTATTGATCCACTTAATCCTGATCATCCAAGTTTAACAAATCTTTCTTATGATAGTGGAATTAATGGTGGAACTTTGATTTTTACCACTAGCCACTTTACCAGATATGATGTTGATTTATCAACTAAAACAATTGTTTCGTTTGATTTTGATACCCCTTCAGTAGTGGGTGCAATAAATAATACCGACCATACTGTTTCTGTGACTGTTCCAAATGGCACTGATGTTACTAGTCTTACTCCAACAATTGTAATTAATGGCTCTTCAATCAGTCCAAATACTGGCGTGGCTCAAGATTTTACCAATCCAGTTACTTACAATGTAACCGCTAATGATACCTCAGCCCAAAATTATGAAGTAACTGTTATTGTGGCTGAAGCAGATCAAACAGTGCCTGATGGAAATGGAGATGCAGATTTGGATAATACTACTCCAGAAGTAATAATTACTTCTCCAACCCAAGCAGTGACTGTAACTGTTGGCGCTGGCACAACTAATCCAGAAGTAAATGTTGATGCTTTAATTACTGGTGGAACTGGAACGCTTCCTCAAATTGACATTAATACTCCTGATGCCAATGTTGCTATCCCTGATTCAACCACTGTTACCAGTGCTGACCCTGCCTGGAACGGAGTAATTGCTGCGCCAACTGTGACCACGGTTAGCGTTCCTGACACTGGCACTGAAGATCGAACCTTAAGCACAGCTATTCAAGTTGGTTTTACTGGAGCAAAATTATCATTTGATAAAGCTGTCAGAATTTTAATCCCTGGAGAAGCTGGAAAAAGAATTGGTTATGTTCGAACCGGAATTACTTTCACTGAAATAACTGCGGTTTGTGCAGCTGATAATCAAGCCACTGGCGATGCCTTGGCAGTAGATGGAGATTGTAAAATAGATGTTGGCGGAGACTTAGTAATTTGGACAAAACACTTTACCAAATTTGCTTCTTTTACTGCCACAACTGTTAGTGGTGGCGGTGGCGGTGGCGGATCAACCACTTCTAATCCTCCTGCTCCTCCTGTTGGTGGATATGTTTTAAAGATTAATAATGGCGCCACTAGCACTTTAAGCCAAAATGTTATTTTAACTATTGATGGTGGACCAGAAGCTGTAAAAATGGCAATTGCCAATGGCACTAATTTTGCTACCAGTGCTGGCCAAGAAACTTATGCCACAACCAAAGAATGGACCTTGCCATCCGGAGATGGATTAAAAACAGTTTGTATTAAATTTTATAACACTGCTGGATATTTTTCTAACAATGTTTGCGCTTCAATTTATTTAGGCGAAGCTCCAGAAGGTACGGTAATTATTGGAACTGGCCAAACAACAGAAAACAGCTTAGCCAGAGTAAATTATCTTATTTCCGTGACTAGTTTTGGCGAAAGCAGTGCTAATGTTAGCGAATTGCAGCAATTGTTAAAGAATATGGGATACTTTAATCATCCTGAAATTACTGGATACTTTGGTTCAATTACTCAGTCTGCAATTCAAGCTTATCAAAATAGCTTAACAAGTAGCGGATTGCGTTTAGTAATTAATGGTGTGGCTCTTAATTTAATCAAACCATTAAATGAAATGAATCGTGATGAATTAATTAATGTAGTTTTAAGAATTATTCTTCTCCAAAGACTTCAAGCCCTTAGTTTGTAATTACAAAAACAAGGCAATTAAAGAAACCGCGCTCGCGGTTTCTTTTTATATTTAATATTTTTTTGTTTTATTTTTTTATTATTTGATTATTTGATTTTTCTTGTTTTATTTCCTTTTTTATTTTTGTTTTATTTCTTTTCTTTTGTTTTTTCTTCCTTTCCTTTGTTTTAAAAAAATACTTAGGCCCATGTTTGGGAGCTAAGCTCCCAAACATGGGCGCAAGAACAAAACAACGAAATTAAAGAATGTTTGGGAGCTAAGCTCCCAAACATGGGTGCAAAAAACAATGACCGTTCAAACACGAATATTTTGTTTACAAAAATTATAATTTACTATATAAGGTTATTAGGTGGTTAGATGCACGAAGATGTTAAGCGAGAACTTAGAGTATTAATCATCTTTGAATCTATAGCACTTTTTTTAATAATATTTTTTGATCTGTTAATTTTTTGTTTAATTGCAAAAATTATATAGAACGAGAGATCGCTCTATTTTTTTAAATAAAAAGTGGTAAGATAAACTTATGTTAATTGATGATGTAACAATCAAAGTAAAAGCCGGGCACGGAGGAAAAGGAATGGTTACTTTTAGCAAGCTTCCTGGTTTTTTGGGACCAACGGGCGGAGCTGGCGGTAATGGCGGCAGTATTTATTTTATTGGAGTTTCAGAATTGGATGCTTTAAAGCAATTTCGTTTTAAAAAAGAAATTGAAGCGCAAAAAGGAGAAAATGGAAAAGCCCAGCGCTTAGATGGAGCTAATGCCGAAGATTTGTATTTAAAAGTTCCGGTTGGCACAGTGATTCATAATCTTACCAATAATACTGATATAGAAATTGTAAAAGTGGGTGAGCCGGTTTTGATTGCCAAAGGCGGGAAAGGCGGATGGGGAAATTATCTTTTTCGATCTTCTACCAACACCACGCCCTTGCAATCTCAACCCGGGACTTCTGGTGATATTTTTGATTTGCGCTTGGAATTAAAAATGATTGCTGATATTGGATTTGTGGGATTGCCTAATGTTGGAAAATCCAGTTTGTTAAAAGAATTGACTAATGCCGATCCTAAAGTTGCCAATTATCCATTTACCACCCTAGAACCAAACTTAGGGGTTTATTATGATTTGATTTTGGCTGATATTCCGGGATTAATTGAAGGTGCGTCTGAGGGTAAGGGTTTGGGTATTAAATTTTTAAGGCATGTAGAGCGCACTCGGATTATTTTTCATTTTATTTCCGCAGAATCAGAAGATTATAAAGCTGATTATGAAGTTATTAACAAAGAATTAAAAGATTATAATGAACAATTAGTGGAAAAACAAGAATATATTTTTATTACCAAAAGTGATTTAGTTGCTCCAGAAATTTTAAAAGACAGAATGAAAAAGTTTAAGAAAAAATCAATACCAATTTCTATTTATGATTACGACAGCATTGAAAAAGTAAAGAAAATTTTAAACGAAATTAGCAAAGAAAAATAGCCAATCAGGCTATTTTTTTCTAGCACTTGTTTTCTTAAAATATATTTTATGATAATATTAAAACATCATAAAAATAAAAAAATAAAAGATGATAAATCAAGAAATAATTAATTATATAAATTTTCATCTGAAAAAAGGAGTTTTTTGGGAAACAATAAAAAAAGATTTGTTAGATGCTGGCTGGCCAGATGCTGATTTGGAAGAAAATTACCAGCAAATTTTAAAAGAAAAAATAGCTGGTTCAGCGGTTTATCGCGAGCCCATTGAAGAAAAAGATTTGGCAGTGGAAGAAAATTTGATTGAACCTATTAAGCAAGACCAGCCATTAGAATCAGAACCTGTTGAATTATTTAATGAAAGCGAGGCAAAACCTGATTTTTCACCAATTGAAAAATATAATTACCCAGAGGTTCAAGAAAATGATTTAACCCCAGCTCAGGATTATGCTACCGAACCAATTGACCAAGAAGAAAGAGATTTAGGGGGAGCAATGGAAAATCCTATCGAGCAACCAATAGCCGAAGGACCAGAACAGGTTTCTCCGATTTCTGTTGGGAAAAATCCAAAGAAAAACTTAATGGCAATAATTATCAGTCTAATTTTATTTTTATTAATTGCCGGTGCTGGAGTTTTTGCTTATTATGAATATATTTTTCCTCAGCAATTATTTTTAAAAGCTCTAGACAATATTTCTGATAATTTAGATACTCGAGCAATGGAATTATCCCAATCTTTTGTGGGTAATGTTTCTTTAAAAGAACCTTATCAGGCTTATGAAAAAAATATAAATAATGCCTCCCTGGAATTAAATTTAAAAACCGAAATTGATTTTAATAATGATCAAAAATTAGTGGCCAATGCTTTTGGAGATTTAAAAGTTTTGGCTCAAGAAACCCAAGGCGGGACAATAGAGGCCAGAGCTTCTTTTGAAGCAAGAACAGATGATAATATTGTTTTTTTCTTAGCAAAAGAAATAGTTGGCTTAGAAAAAGCATTTGAATTTTTTGGAGACAATCCCGAGCAGGCTGCTGAAACATCTCAATTATTAATTCAAAACTTTTCTAATCAATGGATATCTGCTCCGATTTCAGCCTATCAATTAGAAACTTATGCGGAAATAAAACAATCTTATGAGCAGGCAAAGCAAAAATTATTTGATTTTTACAAAGCTAATCGGGCTGATATTATCAAGGTAGCAAAAATTAAAAAAATAGGCTCGGAAAAAATAGAAAATGATGATTGTTTTGTTTTTGAAATCAATTTCAACAAAGTGGAAATGAAAAAAGTATTTTTGAATTTTGCTTCTTATTATGCTTATTCGGCGGAAATTTTTGAAAATAATTTACAGTTTTATGAAGATAATTTTGAAAATGAGGTTTGGCCATCTTTAGAAAAAATAGAAATGAAAGTTTGGGTTACCAAAAACGATCCTATTTTCAGAAAGTATTCTTTGGCTTATGAAGATAATTTTGAAAATTATCCCTCCTCGCCATTTTCTTCTGTTTTTTTTACTTATGACGGCACTTATAAAAAATTAAATTCAAATTCAGTTGTTGTTTATATCCCAGAATCAACAAAAACATTAGAGCAGGCAATGGAATCTTTGATGCAGATAGATTATGGACAGCCTCAATCATCATCCAAAGATTCGCTAACAAAAGCCTTACTTGATCAAACTGCTATGTTAGCCAATATTTATAAAGCAGAAAATAATACTTATATTGGATTTATCAGCAAGGGCGGTGGGGCAGAGTTGATTAATGAAATGAATAGCTTGGGTGGCAGACAAGCCTTTGTTTATACTGCCAAAGACAAATATTGCATTACTAAAGAATTACCAGACACTAAAGATTCTTGGTGGTGTGTAGATCATACGGGATATAAAGGGTTATCTAATAATTGCACGAAAAATACATATTCTTGCAAATAAAAAAAACAAAAAAAGCAATAAGTAAAATTATTGCTTTTTTGTTTATTTATGTTATACCTAAATCAGCTTTTGCTCATTGAAAAACAAAAGCAGGAATAAGATGACTGATTTTTCTTTGGCTGGACTTAAGCCAGCTTGGAGCGGAAAGGTAAGAGATATTTACATTCCGCCAGATCATTACAATGATCTTTTGGCAGTGGTAACCACTGACCGGGTATCAGCTTATGACCAAATCGTAGGAGAGATTCCAGGCATTGGGATTCTTCGCAATCAATTTACCAAATTTTGTAAAAACTTGGTAAAACCAATTGTTTCCAATGATTTTCTTGCCGATGATTTGACTTTTTTTTCGCGGTGTATTCCAATGGGAATGGATTTAAAAAAATTCGAAGGCCGAGTTTCTCTGGTCTATCACTTAAAAGCCATTCCTGTGGAATTCATTGTGCGTGGATATCTTGCTGGGTCTCTTTGGAAAGAGTATTCGGAAAATGATTTTCAGGCCGGATACTATCAAGGCAATTTTCTGCCCGCTGAATTGTGCGAAGGCGAAAAGCTTGATTTTCCAATTTTCACGCCCACGACCAAAGGCAAGGTTGGAGAAAAAGATCAGCCCTTGGAATATAGCCAAATGCTGGCTCATATCCATGAATGGATTCAAAGCGATTATTTGCTGAAAAGCGCTGGCTATAATGCCACCATGGTTTCACAAACAGCAAAATCAACTGCGCTGGCGGTTTATAGCGCTTTGCATTCTTATGCCTATTCTCGGTGGAATATTATTGCTGATTTGAAGCTGGAATTTGGATTATTTCCAACTGCCAGCGTTCAAGAGTTGGTACTAATCGATGAAATCAGCCCTGATTCATTCCGGGCTTGGCCTAGAGATGCTTATTGCCCAGGCAAAGAGCAAATCAGCCTAGACAAACAGCCGATTCGTAATTTTGTAAAACAAAATCCTGGATGTGCAATTTCAGCTGAAGTTGCACAGCAAACTTATGATGGATACAAAAGCATCTATGATTCGTTTGTTAATACCCAGTCCGCTTTCTTTTTTTAAAGAATAAAGCGGATTTTTTTATTGAAAAAAACTTAAAAATCAAATTTGTTTAAACAACAAAAGCGTGGTAAATTAATTTTAATAATATGAATAAACAAATTAAAATTAAAAAAATTAAAAAACCAGAATTAATGAGCCCGATAAAAAATTTTAGCGGGTTAGAGGCTTGCAAAAATTATGCTGATGCGGTTTATTTTGGAACAAGCGATTTAAGCTTGCGCGCTCGGGCAGATGGGTTTAAGGCCAAAGATTTGAAGGCCATAGTTTTAAAATGCCATAATTACGGCCTAAAAGCCTATCTAACAGTTAATTCTGCTGTTTATAATCCTGACATCAAAAAAGCCAAAGACCTGATTGAGAAAGCCAAAAATGCCCAAATAGACGGGGTAATTATTTGGGATCCAGCAGTGATTGAAATTGCAAAAAAAATAGGTGTGAAAATAATTATTTCTACCCAAGCCAATATCAGTAATTGGATGTCTGCTGAATTTTATAAAAAATTAGGAGCCCAAAGAATTGTTTTGGCCAGGGAAATGACTATGGCGCAAATTAAAGAATTAAGAAAAAAAACAAAAATAGAAATTGAAACATTCGTGCATGGCGCAATGTGCGTGGCTGTGTCTGGCCGATGTATTTTATCGGCCTATTTGTTTGGTAAATCTTCTAATTGTGGAGCTTGCGCTCAGCCATGTCGAAAAGAATGGATTTTATCAGACGCTGAAGGAAATAAAATTTCTAATTATGGAAAATATTTTTTAAGCGCCAAAGATTTATGTATGATTGAATATATTCCAGAATTAATCAAAGCAGGAATCAATGCTTTTAAAATTGAAGGCCGATTACGCGATCCTAAATATATTCAAGTTACAGCGCGGTGCTATCGCGAAGCCATTGATGCATATTATGCGCATACCTTTACTAAAGAAAAAGTGTTAAAATGGAAACAAGAATTAAGTGCGGTTTATAATCGCGGATTTTCTACTGGATTTTATTTTGGCACTCCAGGAAAAGAAGGCATTGGTTATGATAAGGCCGATAATTATTCCGAAACAAAAAAGATTTATATCGGCAATATTGTTCATTATTATCCTAAAGCCAAAGCTGGTTCATTAATTTTAAGCCATTGCGGTCTAAAAATTAATGATAAAATTATTGTGCAAGGTGCGCACACTTTTTTAGAGCAAGAAATCGAAACCATGGAAATAAAAAACAAGCCGGTCAGGCAAGGAAAAAAGGGCGAAGAAGTAGCAATTAAATTCAAAGACAAGGTTCGCGAACACGATAAAGTATTTTTAATAAAATAATGATAGATAAAAAAATATATATCTTTATAGATGAATCAGGAAAACCAGAGGTATATTCTGCTAAAGGTGTGAATTTAGTTGCAAACGGACAAGCAACTAAATTTTTAATTTTAGCTGCGATTAGAACAAGTAATCAATTATTGCTTCAACAAAAAGTAACAGACTTTAAAGCTTCTTTATTAAAAGAAAAAGAATTAGAAAATATTTTTTCTTCGGCATATGTTTTAGACGCTTTTCATGCTCATAATGATTATCCAGAGGTTCGTGAAAGATTTTATAAGTTTATTAGTGAGTTAGATGATTTAAAAATTGATATTATCGTAGTTGAAAAATTAAAATGTTATCCATCACTCAAAGAAAGTCCTGGAAAAATGTATGGCGTAATGGCCGGGCAATTATTAAAAAATATATGTCATCAAACCGAAGAAACCGAAATAATTTTTTCAAGGAAAGATAGTAAATTAAAACTTAGAAAAGAGCTAGAACTTGAAGTTGAAAGAATAAGATTAGATTATTTGCAAAATCATCCGAACCTGAATTCAAAATTATTATTATCTTATCAACACAATCCTCATTATACTCATGGAGCGCTTCAAATAGCCGATTATGTTGCGTATGCTATTTTTCAAGTTTTTGAAAATAAAAAATATGATTATTATAATATAATTAAAGATAAAATTGGAAAAATTCAAGATATTTGTAATAAAAAATACTTCACTCAAAGCAATCCGCTACAACTATCCACTTAAGGAAGTGCGAACTTCGCACGTTTCATTAAGCGAACTGCTTTAAATGAAGTATCTTAACTATATTCTAACCAACCATAAATAATTGTCAAGTAAATTATAAACAAAAGATGCTCACAGAAATTATTATAATTTTAATTATTGCTCTTATAGCTTTTTCGGCTACAACTTTTTTAATGCTTCGGATTTTTCGTGATGAGCGCCAAAGAATGTCCGAACAATTAGATTCCAAAAAAGAAGTAATTAATGAATCTTTAAAATTTAACAAAGATTCAATCAAAGAATTGGTTGAACAAATTAATTCTGAATTGGAAAAAACTAAAAGGCAATTAAATGAAAGCGAAAAAGAAAGAGTGAGCGAATTTTCTGCTTTAAAGACAATTTTAGAAGAGCATAAAATAGCCACGGGAGAATTAAAACAATCTACTGAGAATTTAAAAAATATTTTATCCAATAATCAATTACGGGGTGCGTTTGGAGAAGAAATCGCAGATAATTTATTAAAAAGTATTGGGTTCGTAGAGGGGGAAAATTATATTTCTAATTCTGCCCAAGAAACTAATGCCAATCGGCCTGATTTTACGGTTTTTTTGCCTGATAAAACAAAAATCAATATTGATGTAAAATTTCCTTTGCAATCACTGATTAGATATATAGAATCAGAAGATAAAATCAGCAAAGAAAAATATTTGCGTGAATTTACCCAAGACGTGAAACAAAAAATAAAAGATGTTTGTACTCGTGATTATATCAATCCCGAAGAAAAAACAGTTGATTTTGTAATTTTATTCGTGCCCAATGAAATGATTTTTAGTTTTATCCATGAGAATTTGCCCGAGGTTTGGAATGAGGCCATGGCGAAAAAAGTAATCTTGGCTGGGCCGTTTAGTTTTACGGCAATCTTAAGAATGATTTTTCAATCATTTCGCAATTTTAAATACCAAGAAAATTTATATGAAATTATTAAACTGATTAAAATGTTTGAAATGGAATATGAAAAATATAATACTGAATTGGAAACTTTGGGTGCCAGAATAAAATCAACAGCTAACCAATTTGATGTGGTGGCCACTACTCGTACCAAAAAATTATCTGGAATTGTAGAAAAAATAAAAGGAGAGGCCGAAGAAAACAAAATGATTAAAAATCAAGACGATTAATTATGATTTTGGAAAAGCTAGAGAATATTTTAAAATCAGAGCCAAGTTTTCGTTTAAAACAAGTAAAGAGGGCTGTTTTTCACGAATTAATCACTGATTGGGATCAGGCCACTAATTTATCTTTGGCGCTAAGGGAAAAATTAAAAAAAGAATGTCCTTTGGAAATAAAAAACGAGTTATTTTTTTCTAAAGATAAAAATACAGTTAAAGCTTTAATCACACTTGAAGACAAAAACAAGATTGAAACCGTATTGATGATTCATACTGACAAACGAGCAACAGTTTGTGTTTCTTGCCAAATTGGCTGTCCGCTTAATTGCGCTTTTTGCGCTACCGGTCAAATGGGCCTGAAGAGAAATTTAACAACTGCAGAAATTTTAGATCAAATTTTACTTTTAGCTCGTTATTTAAAAAATGAATTTCAACCAAAAAGAGCACTTACCAATATTGTTTTTATGGGAATGGGCGAACCGTTTTTAAATTATGACAATGTTTGGGAAGCGATTAGAGTAATCAATGATAAAGATTGCTTTAATATTGGAGCAAGAAAAATATCTATTTCCACCTCTGGGATTGTTGAGGGAATAAAAAAAATGAGTGATGAAAAATTACAGATTAATTTATCTATTTCTTTGCATGCCCCCACAGATGAGTTAAGGGAAAAACTAATGCCCGTGGCAAAAAAGTATAATTTAAAAAAATTATTAAAAGCAGTAGATGATTATATTTTAAAAACTTCCCGCAAGGTAATGTTTGAATATCTAATGATTAAGGGCGTAAATGATTCTATGGAAAACGCAGAACAATTGGTAAAAATTATGAACAAGCCGTTATATATGGTTAATCTAATCCCTTATAATTCTACAAATGTAGCGGATCGCTTCAAGCCTTCGGATAAGAAAACAATTAAAAATTTTAAAGATTATTTAGAAAGGCGGAGAATTTTTGCTACTCAAAGATATGAATTTGGCCAAGATATCAAGGCGGCGTGCGGTCAATTAGCCGGAGACAAAAATCATTAATAAAAAAATAATAAAAAAATAAAATGGCGAAACAAACTTTAAAATACAAGCGAGTAATTTTAAAAATAAGCGGAGAGGTTTTTGGGGAAAACGGAAAAGGAATTTCTTTGGCTGCTTATGAAAAAATGGCCAAACAGATTGTGAAAATAAAAAAAGAAAATAAAATTAATTTGGGCGTGGTGATTGGCGCTGGAAATATTTTTCGCGGACGTTTTGCTGAAGATAAAAATTTTGATATGGCTACGGCTCACCAAATGGGCATGGTGGCCACGATTATTAATGGCCTGGCCCTACAACAATGTTTAGAGCGGATAGGTGAAGAAACCAGAATGATGACGGCTATTGAAATGGACGCCATCACTGAACCATATTTGCGTCGAAAAGCTTTGCGTCATTTTGAAAAAGGCAGGATTGTAATTTTTGCTGGCGGAACAGGTAATCCATTTTTTACCACTGATAGTGCAGCCGCGTTAAGGGCTTGTGAATTGAATTGCGATCTTATTTTAAAAGCCACGAATGTTGATGGAGTATTTGATAAAGATCCAAATAAATATCCTGATGCTAAACTTTACAAAAAAATAACCTACAAACAGGCTTTAGAAAAAGATTTAAATGTAATGGACAGCACAGCCTTTGCTTTGTGCGAAGACAATCAAAAACCGATTATTGTTTTTAACTTGGAAAAATTAGATAAAATTGGCGAAGCATTAAAAGGCAATTCTTTCGGAACATTGGTTAATTAATTTTTTGTAAAAAAAGAAGGAGGGCAAGCTTATAAAGCAGGTCCTCCTTTTATTTTTTAGGATCAGGACAGAGTCAGCTGTGCAGCAGGAGGCCCTGGGGAGTGTAAGTTGTTGGCAAAACATGACGGGTTGTGATTTCCGCAGAGAATTTTAGTGGCGGAAAACAACACTGGTTCGTTACCAACTAGGGCTTCGGATGCTACAGTAGCGGTGTTTGGATTCGTTTTTTTCATCGGGGGGCCGGGGCAGTCCATTGTATACAACAATTCGCTGCGGCATCGGCAATTTGGCTTGGCGGAGAGCTTATGCTCTGCGGAAGAAGCTACAAAAGTAGCCCTAGCCGGGACAATTGCTGTGGCATTTGCCAGCAAGCCAGATCCACATAGAGCGATTAGGCCCAAGATAGCCAGAACAATGGCCTTTTGTGCCAATTTGCGCATTTTCCAACTCCGATACAATGCCCCTGAAATCAAGAGTCACTGAATAGAAATATTAGCAATCACAAGGGGCTGAATTAGGTATAACATTTTTTCTTTAAAATGTCCAGAGGCAATTAAATTAAAATTGACTTAGAACAACAAGTGTGTTATTTGATAATTGTAGTTCGTTGGTGAAAAAATGTGCCAGCATTGGTCGTTTCGACCCGCGGGAAACCTTAAACCCCAAAAAGGACAAAAGCAAAAATATTCTCCCTTGTCCGAACCAGCAAAGAATAATGACCAAAAAACGCCAGATTAAATTTGGCGTTTTTCCTTTTTAAAAAAATATGCTATTGTTGAGAAAATAAATTATATGTCTCAATATTATAAAAAATCAAACAATCTTTTTAATCCTGAATTAAAAGAACCATTTAGGCTTAGCCGTTCAAAAATCGATTTATTTATGGAATGTCCGCAATGTTTTTATTTAGATAGGCGTATGGGCGTAGGCCGTCCGCCAGGATTTCCTTTTACTTTGAATAGCGCGGTTGACGCTTTATTAAAAAAAGAATTTGATTTGCATCGCCAGGAAAAAACTCCGCACCCCTTGATTGAAGAATTTGGTATTGATGCAGTTCCTTATCAAGACAAGCGTTTGGATGTTTGGCGCAATAATTTTAAAGGAATTGAATTTATCCATCAGCCTACCAATCTTTTAATTACTGGAGCAATTGATGATGTTTGGATAAATCCGCAAGGTCAGCTGATTATTGTGGATTACAAAGCTACCAGCAAAACCAGCGAAGTAAATATTGACGCTGACTGGCAAAGAGGATATAAACGGCAGATGGAAATTTATCAATGGCTTTTTAGGCAAAATGGATTTGATGTATTGCCAACTGGATATTTTGTTTATTGCAATGGCGACACTGGCAAGCCATTTTTTGATAAAAAACTGGAATTTGATATTAAAGTAATCCCTTATACTGGAGATGATTCTTGGATTGATGGATCTTTGAAAGAAATTAAAGAATGTTTAATGAGTGACAAGGTTCCAGAAATGAATCCAGATTGTGATTATTGCAATTATCGCAAAAAAGCTTATCTAGAAATCAGTAAAAAAATAAAATAGTTTTCAGAGCAAGCCCAATTGGCTTGCTTTTAATTTTCTAAGAAAAAGGCTAAAATAATTTTATGGAAAAAAAAGAAAAACCTTTCTTAAAAGAATTTTTGGAAAATAATATTTTTACGGTTTCAGCGTATTTAACTGTTTTAAATAATATTTTAAATACGTGCGAAGCAAAAATAAAAGGCGAAGTAACTGAAGTAAAAAAATGGAGCAGCGGCCATGTTTATTTTTCATTGAAAGACAAAAAAGATAGCAGTGTAATTAATTGCGTAATTTGGAAATATGATTATCAAATTTGCGGATTAGATTTAAAAGACGGAATGGAAATTATTGCCACAGGATTGCCTGATATTTATAAACCTACTGGCCGAATCAGTTTTAAAGCGAAAACTATTAGGTTGGTAGGCGAGGGTGATTTAAAAAAAGAATACGAAAAATTAAAGAAAAAATTGGAAGACCAAGGTGTTTTTGCCGAAGAAAGAAAAAAAGATATTCCAGAATTTCCCCAAACAATCGGAGTGATTACCAGCAAGCAAGGCGCAGTGATTAATGATTTTTTAAACAATATTGGCCGATATGGATTTAAAATAAAAATGATTGATTCTCGGGTTGAGGGCGAAGAAGCTACAAAAGATTTGTTAATGGCAATAAAAACAATGCGCGAACAAACAATCGATGTTTTAGTGATTATGAGGGGTGGAGGATCTTTGGAATCTTTTTTGGCTTTTAATAACGAAGCCTTAATCCGTGAAATTATTGATTATCCATTTCCAATAATTGCTGCCCTGGGGCACGACAAAGATGTGCCCTTGCTGGCTTTGGCTGCAGACAAAATGGTTTCCACGCCCACTGCGGCTGCAAATTTGCTTAGCCAGGGCTGGCAGACATTTCATTTTAAAATCAGAGAACAGCAAAATATTATTTTTTCTAGTTTTGCGGATTATTTTTTTAATGAAAAAAACAGAATGAGGATTTTGTTTTATTCAATGGAAAAATATCTGCGCCAATCTTTAAAAACTTATGAAGTTTTGGAATATAAAATTAAGAAGATTCTACCAAAGATTTTAGAAAATAACCTTGCTTCGTTTAAGCAAAAAATTAGTTTAGCAGAGAGTATTATCAGCCAAAATAATCCAGAAAGAAATTTAAAACTAGGGTATTCATTAATTAGAAAAAATGGAAAAATTATCAAGTCAATTAATCAGGTTCAAGTTGATAATGATTTAAATCTTCAGGTTTCAGATGGCACAATTGAAGCAAAAGCGCAAAAAATCAAGACAAGTTGATGTTTAGTAGCTTAGCACCCAAACATGGGTAAATGAATGTTTTAAAAATAAAACAATAATAAAATAATAATATATAAGATATTATAATATAATAAAAAATATGAAAGAAAAAAATTTAAGTGAAAATTTAAAAAAAATTACCAAAATTGCTGAATGGTTTGAAAAACAGCAAGAAATTGATGTGGAGGAAGGTTTGGAAAAAATAAAAGAAGCAGCAAAAATAATCAAAGAAACAAAAAAAAGTTTTGAACAGGCAGAAAATGAATTTGAAGAAATCAAAAAGAGCTTAGAGGATTAATGTCTTGTTTTTAAAAATATAAATATTATAATTAATTTATAATAAAATAAAAAAAATAAAAAAGCATAGAAGAATAAAATTCTTGAATTTTAAAAAATAAATAATATAATTAAATTATAACAAACTAAAAAATAAATTTATGTTTTATAAAAAAGGTTTTACCCTAATCGAACTCTTGGTTGTCATCGTGATTATCGGTATCTTATCCGGTTTTATTATTGTTTCAATGAATTCAGCCATCAATGCCTCGAAAGATGCAAAAAGAAAATCAGATATCGGAACACTTCAACGCAGCTTAATGATTTACGGAGTGCAAAACAACAATACCTATCCTAGCACTGATACTTATCCTTGCACGATTGGCGGAGGAACAACGCCTTGCACTAATTTAGCCACTGATCTTTTGCCATACATCGCTAGCTTACCAACTGATCCTAATGGCGGCTATTATACCTATAACTATGCTGACGGAAACTTTACTGTTTCGGCAATGCTTTCTTCGGGTGATTATTATTCCTATTCCAGTTCTGATGGATTTGGATCTTTTGTTTGCGGTAATCCTTTTACTGATACTCGTAATTCAAAAACATACAATACTGTCCAAATTGGCACTCAATGCTGGATGAAAGAAAACCTTGATTATGATAATGGTTGCAGTTCTGAAACCTGGGTTAACGAGACTGATGTTGGCTGGTG
>JBAZJL010000004.1:0-67593 GCA_041651335.1 Minisyncoccota bacterium | reverse complement strand
TTCGTATCATATCACGTTTTAAAAAAAAAAAAAACAATTTGGATTGTGGACAAATTTTGTTTACTAAAATAATATATGCACCCCGCTTTCATATTCGCCAACTAACGTAATTAGATAGAAAAGTAAATGCCAATAACTAAGGGCTAAATTGAGCGAGATACCGGAATCGAACCGGCGTCTTCTGCTTGGGAAGCAGATGTGCTACCACTGTACCAATCTCGCTTATTTTGAAATCTTACCTTAAAAACAAATGTTTTTCAACAAAAAATCCAATACCGAAGTATGGATCTAGAAACAATGAGCTAATCATAGCAAGTTGGAGATAGGGGGGGTTTTAGGATGAAAACAATCCAACTTGCTTTTTGCAAAGCAGACAATCAAGGTGGCAATAAACTGCTTTGCAATTCAATATATAACAAAATAAATTATAATTGTCAATTTTAAAAAGCTATGGTTCGAGTCCTGTTTGGGGCAGTGCCTATCTAATCTAAAAGACACCTTAAGGTGTCTTTTAGATTAGAAGTGCGTTTGTTTGACGAAATCCGAACCTTTTTTGAGCGGAACTGACGGCGCGCTTCGCGCGCCAAACCGAACGCTCGGGCGGGCAAAAAGGAAGGGGGTTGGGGGGAAGGAATTTTTGCCCGCCCTCGCTTTCCGCCGCCGCCGAATTTCGTGCCAACGAAGTTGGCGTGCCGCTTTGAAAAAAGAGCGATAACAGTAAAAACCATTATCGCTCTTGGACTATCTTTCTTGAACCAGTTTTTGAAGTGTTTCCGCGATTTTTTCACGGCTAACGCTTATCTGTTCACTGGTAGAAAGATTCTTAACCGCCACCTCCTTTTTCATTTGCTCGTCAGGCCCGTACAAAAGGCAATACTTGGCACCGCGGTTGGACGCAAGACGAATCTGATTACTGATCTTTCCTTCTTCAAGAAAAATCTCAGTAACAATTCCTGCGTCTCTCAACTCTTCTGCGATCTGCAATGCTTCGGGTCGCATTGAACGATCCCAAACAGTGATAAACACCTGCGGTTTTAAACCGATTTCGCTGTCAGGACTTTCTACCGTCAAGGTAGAAAGAATCCTGTCAATACCGAGGGATCCGCCACACGCTGGAACCTGCGCTCCCGCAAACTTTCCGACAAGATTGTCATATCGTCCGCCAGAAGCAATCGCACCTGTTGCCTTTTTCAGGTAGATTTCAAAGATGGGACCGGTGTAGTAATCAAGTCCCCGCGCCAGAAACGGAGAGAATTCAATTCCTCCATCCGCCATCAACGGCGAAACCAGGGAGATGATCTCATCTACTTCTTGAAGGCCGTCTTGCCCGATACGAGACGTTGCTACTCGGTCTCTTATTCTCGTCATATCTTTCTCAGAGAAATCGTCGTTTATCTGGCTAATGACCGCCTCGGTGAGTCCGCGACTTTTCAGCTCTTCAACAAGACCTGCAACGCCAATCTTGTCGAGTTTGTCAAGTGCGATCAGCGTATCTTGCCTTGAGGCTTCTGGAATGCCGTATGCTTCAAGAAGCCCTGCAAGTACCTTGCGGGAATTGAGGCGTACAACATACCCGGGCAGACCAAGACGAGAGAGTGATTTTGTCAGAGCGAGTATGACTTCGGCATCAGCCACGAGCGATGAACTACCAATGACATCGATGTCACACTGGTAGAACTCGCGGAAACGTCCCTTGCCGGGCCGATCGGCTCGCCAGACAGGACCGATTTGATAACGGCGGAAGGGACGAGGAAGCTGGTTTTGATACTTTGCGAAAAAACGCACAAGCGGAACAGTGAAGTCATAGCGCAAAGCAAGATCAGTTTCGCCACTTATTGCTTGATCGCCCCGCTTTAGTATCTTAAACATCAGCTTTTCGCCTTCTTCGCCGTACTTACCCGTGAGCGTTTCAATTCTCTCAAATGCGGGAGTGTCAATCGGCGCAAAACCAAAAACCTCAAACGCTTGCTTGATCACATTGAGCGCCCATTCACGGTTTTTCACGTCTTTCGGGAGAAAATCCCTTGTCCCCGACGGGGGTTGTACATTAGTCTCTTTCATATCATTTACCTCCTGATTGTTTTGGATTGTTAAGGAACGATATTATAGGATAACATAAAATCATTTTTACGTCAATAATATTCGCCACAATCAAGTTTATTCGTTTTTTTACATTTTGTAATATCATAAAAAATATAAAATTTTCTATTTTTACCTTATTCTTAATTTTTTAGAAAAAGAATAAAAGTTGTTTATTTTTATTATATTTTTCTTTCCCTTTACAATAATTTCGGCCAGAGAATCCTTATAAAAATTGTTTTTAAGAAGAATAAAAACCTTAAATCTGTCTATATTATCGAATTTTCCTATTATATCTATTTTCGCAACATAACCTTCTTTCCTTAGAATGTTAACTAATTCTATCGCCATTTTATAATTCTTTTGGGGGTTCTCACAGGATACAAATATATCTAATTTTGAAGACGATGAATCCAAAAGTTTATATTCTTTCAATTTTTCCATGGTTCCCATATAACCAAATCCAAAACCTATTGCCGGCAGATCCCTTTTTCCATACATACTTATTAACCAATCATATCTTCCTCCTCCTGATAACGCTCCAAGCTTTTTATTCTTATCAGAGACTTCGAATATTATTCCTGTATAAAATGAACCTCGAGCTATTGATAAATCAAGTTTGCACACATCATATATGCCGTACCATTTTAATAGCTCTGAAAGTTGAATAAACCTTTTAAGAATTTTGTCTGATTTTTTTGCAATTTCTTTATTTTTCGAATTTATTTCTTTGACGCAATCAACAACCGACCCATTCAAAGAAATCATTTTATAAATAAAATCAGTTCTATCTTTTGTTAAATTAATTTTTTTAAATCTTTTATAAAAATCGGCTTTACTAATTTTTTCTTTATCATCAACTATTTTAACAGCGGTATAACAATCGCTTAATTTTACGCCCGCGCTGAATAAAATATTTTCTAAAAGTTTTCTATCATTGATACTTATCTCAACTTTTTTATCGAGTCCAAGATTTTTATAAATATAGGCAGCACATGCCAATATCTCCGCGTCGCTTTCAACGGTATTGTACCCTATTACATCTATATCTGTTTGCCAAAATTCTTTTGCCCTATCATTTTTAACTTTATCTTCCTGCCTCCATCGTTTAGATGTGTCATACCAACGAATTGGCAAGTCAATTCTTTTTAATTCTTGTACCATTCTGGCCCTCGTTGGGGTTTGTTCCGGGATAAGCGTTAGATAATTTTTTTGATTATCAAAGAAACTAAATGTCTGACTAATTAACCCTTCGGACCAGGGCGGCTTAACCTCATACAAACTTCTTCTTTCTACTGATGGCGCGCTTATTCTTTTGAAACCAAAACCTTCTACGGTCTTCTCTACTATATTTTGAACATATTGGTATTTTATCCATTCATCGGGATATATGCTTTTAAAACGGCTGATTGATTTTAAACGATTTTTATTGTTCATACTTATAAAACAACTTGATCCTCTTCAAAAAATTAATAACTTTTTCTTTATGTTCTTTCTTAATCATGTATTGGCCTATAAGAGAAATTACAATCATGCCGGTTACAACTTTCCATCTATAACCAGCATATATATTCCAAATTTTTGCCATGCCATGTTCCATAAGATATGGCCAAGTAATAACAGCTATAAAAGCAACAATTAATCCTGTTGCTTTTCCAATGCCGATCTTTTTGGTTAGGTATTGTATTGCGTTAGTCGCACTTCCTATAGTGGAAACAGCTAACGCAAAGATAACAATTAAAAGTAAAGTGCCTAAAAATAGCGTTGGTTTAAAAAATAAACCAGTTAGCACAACAAAAATCATGTATAATCCAAACCAAAAGGCACCCCAGAGACTAAGTTTTATTTGATTTTCTTTTTGTTCAAACCTTTGCCACATCATAGGGTCGGTAAATACTCCGGTTATAATTCCTAATAGCCCCAAAGGAAAAACCCATTTAATCCCCACCTCGTTTATGAGTTGCAAACTTGGATTAATGTTAAAATTACTTATCACAATCGAAGATATGGCTAATAGAACAACCGAAATAATTTGTATAGAATAATATCCTAAATCGGATAAAACATCCCCTCTTAAGCCGTACCTGTAAATAAATAATAAAATAGCTAGCGATAAAAATATAATAAAGGGCACACTATAAGTGTTATCTAGAAAATGGAAGGATGCTACGTCATGGCCTCCGCCTAATCCTATAAGTAAAGCCTGCATATTCATTATAATAGCCATTGCCGCAATAAATAATGAAAATAAAATAAGAGGAATAAAATTGATCCATTTTTCGAAGCCTCTAATTTTCACTTTTATGAAACCAAATAATGGCATAGCTAAAACATTGCCGCTAACCCAAACAAGCGCTGGGATTATTCCATAGGTATACATGAAGGCGATTGTTGCTATCATACTTACCCCCCAAGACCATGTTGCTCCGAGACTGATACCAACTCTAAAGTAGCTCATGTCCTTTATGTCATCTTGATTCTCTTTTCTTTTGAAAAAATTGCTTAAATTAATATTATTAAAATTATCACTTTATTAAGTCCTCAATCGAAACGCCCAATGCTTTGGCGATTTTTGCCATAGTTTGAACGCTTGGCTTGTTAACTGTTCCGCTTTCGACCTTCATAAGTGTTGTATATTTGATATCCGCCTTCTTGGCTAAATCGTCTTGAGTCAAGCCAAGTTTATTGCGTAATCTCTTTATATTTTCACTTATTGTTTTTCCACTTGTCATATAAATAAAGTTTTGGTAGTATTGTAGTATATAAGGTTATTATTTGTATTTTTATACTACCAAATAAAATGAATTTTAGCAAATACAAAATTCAAGGGAGTTCCTTACCGTTACCCGCGTATGGGCGGGAGGGACAAGGGCAACACCTTTTTTATTGGCGGCGCATTTCGCAAAGCGAAATACGAAATTCGGCGGCGGCGGAAAAATCGGAATCGGAAAGCGAGGGCGGGCAAAAATTCCTTCCCCCCAACCCCCTTTCTTTTTGCCCGCCCGAGCGTTCAATTTGGCGCGCGAAGCGCGCCGTCAGTTTCGCTCAAAAAAGGTTCGGATTTCGTCAAACAAACGCACTCCTAATCTAAAAGGCACCTTAAGGTGTCTTTTAGATTAGGAGTGCCCCAAACAGGACTCGAACCTGTGACCTTCAACTTAAAAGGTTGTTGCTCTACCAACTGAGCTATTGGGGCGGGTAAAAAATTATAATCCTTGTTTTTTTAATTCTTCCAACAAATCTTTTTGTTTTTTGCTTATTTTCTTTGGAGTTTCAATATTCATTTTTACATAAAGATTGCCTCGGCCCATTCCAGAAAAATGAGGCACTCCTTGCTTTGAGATTTTCAAAACATCTCCAGAAATTGTTCCGCTAGGAATTTTAAAAATTAAACCTTCACCTTCCAATGTGGAAATTTTAATTTTATCTCCAAGCACAGCCTGGGAAAAAGAAATAGATTGATTCAAATAAAGATCATCTCCTTTTCTTATAAACAATGCGTGAGGCTTGATAAAAATCCTAATATAAAGATCCCCTTCTTCGCCCCCTCGTCTTCCAGCATCACCTTTTCGTTTTACCTTAATTATTTGCTCATTGTCAACACCTGCTGGAATTTTAATAACAATTTTTTCCTGTTTCTTGATTCTTCCTTCTCCGTGGCAAACATTACAAGGAGTTTCCGGACGAGAACCTTCTCCTCGGCATTCCGGACAAACCGTAAACTGAGTAAAAGTTCCCAAAATTGTTTTTTTCATTTGCTGAACTCGACCAGTGCCCCGGCAGGTAAAACATTCTTTTATCTTTGTTCCTGGCTCGGCTCCAGATCCATCACAACGAGAACATTTTACATTTTTCAAAATATTTATCTCCCGCTCTTGTTCTTTTAAAACTGATTCTAAAGGAATTTCCATTTCTACTTCAATATCACTTCCTCTTTTAATATCTTTTTCTTTTTGAGAACGCTGAGGCCCAAATCCACCCCCAAACATATCAAAAATATCCTCTATATCGCCAAAATTGCCCATAATATCATCCCAATTGACATTAGCACCATTAAACCCCTGAAACCCTGCTCCGGCTCCATTTTGACGAGCATTGTTAAAATTAAAAGCACTGCCAAATTTATCATATTGGGCTCGTTTTTCTTTATCAGACAAAACCTGATAAGCTTCGTTTATTTCTTTGAATTTCTCTTCGTCTCCGCCTTTTTTATCAGGATGAAATTGATGGGCTAATTTATAATAAGCCTTTTTAATTTCTTCGGTTCCGGATTCTTTAGAAACTCCTAAAATTTTATAATAATCTTTTTGCATTTTGAAAAAAGAATAGCAAAATCAATTGATTCTGCCATTCTGAAAAAATTAATTAATTCTGTTTTTCTTCTTTTTCAGTTTCTGCTTCCGGAGGCTCTTTTCCAGAATCTTGATTGGTTTGATTGCCCCCTTCTGGTTGTTTATAAACCTGTTCTCCTATTTTTTGAATAATTCCCGAAAGCTCTTCGCTCTTGGCTTTAATGTCGTTTATATTATCACTATCTTTCACTTTTTTCAAATTATTTATTTTTTCTTCGATTTCTTTTTTTAAATCTTCGGTAATTTTCCCTTCAGCGTCTTTAATCGCTTTTTCCGAAGCATAGATTAAATTATCGGCCATATTTCTGCCTTCAATTAGTTCTTTCTTTTTCTGATCTTCAACAGCGTTTATTTCTGCTTCTTTTTTCATTTTTTCAACTTCTTCTTTGGACAATCCAATCGAACCTTCAATTTTTATGGATTGGCTTTTATTGGTTGCTTTATCTGTGGCCACAACAGTTAAAATACCACTAGCATCAATATCAAATTTTACATCTATTTGAGGCAATCCTCTTGGTGCTGGAGCAATTCCATCTAAAATAAATCGCCCTAAAGATCGGTTGTCTTTCGCCATTGGCCGTTCCCCTTGAAGAACATTAATTTCTACTGATGTTTGACTATCTGCCGCAGTTGAAAATATTTGTGATCCAGAGGTAGGAATCGTGGTATTTTTGGCAATCATAATTGTATCAACGCCTCCAAAAGTTTCTATTCCCAAAGACAAAGGCAAAACATCTAAAAGCAAAACACTTTTAATATCTCCTTCTGGGGTTCGACCCTCTTCTTTGGCTGTTAAAATTTCTGCTTGAATCGCTGCGCCTACTGCCACTACTTCCTCGGGATTAATTGATTTGTTCGGTTCTTTTCCAAAAAAATCTTTAACCGCTGTTCTAATTGCTGGAATCAAAGTCGTTCCTCCGACTAAAACAATTTCTTTAATCTCATTTTTATCAATTTTAATTTCTTCCATTGTTTTCTTAACCCTTTCAATCGATCTTTCGATTAAATCTTTGGTCATACCTTCAAATTGGGCCCTGGTAATTTTATATTCCAAATGTTTTGGACCATTGGCATCTGAAGAAATAAAAGGCAAGTTAATATTTGTTTCTAAGGCACTTGATAATTCGGTTTTTGCTTTTTCTGCTGCTTCTTTTAGTCTTTGCAACGCTAAGGTGTCTTTTGACAAATCAAGGCCTTGATCTTTTTTAAATTCTTCTAAAAGCCAATTAATAATTCTTTGGTCAAAATCATTTCCCCCTAAATGAGCCTCGCCTCCAGTGGCCAGAACCTCCACTATTTCTGGAGAAACATCAAGAATCGTTACATCAAATGTTCCGCCTCCAAAATCATAAACTAATATTTTTTGCGCTTCTTTTTTGCCAAAGCCATAAGCCAAAGCAGCTGCAGTAGGTTCATTAATTACTCGAAGCACATTAAATCCAGCTATTTCTCCGGCAGCGATTGTTGCTTTTCTTTGTGAATCATCAAAATTAGCTGGACAAGTAATAACCACATTTTTAATGTCTTCTCCGATTTTTTCTTTGGCATCAGCTTTTACTTTTTGTAAAATCATGGCCGAAATTTCAATGGGCGTATACCATTTATCCCCCATTTTCACTTCTACCCCTCCGTCGCTTCTTTCCTTGCTTTCATAAGGCAAAAGAGCTAATTCTTTTTGCACCTCTGAATCAGAAAATCTTCGGCCAATAAACCTTTTTACGCCAGAAATAGTATTTTGAGGATTAGTAATTGCTTGCCTCTGAGCTAAAATTCCTACAACCCTTTCTCCCCCCTTGGTATGAGCAACAATCGAAGGGGTAAGAATTGATCCTTCTCTGTTTTCCAAAGCTTTTGGTTCTCCGTTAATTATTGAAGCTGATTTTGTGATTGCGGTTCCTAGGTCAATGCCTAAAATTTTTGCCATAATAATTTTTTTATTACCTAATTATAAGATTATATTATTAGATTAGCACTCAACTGTCAAGACTGCTAACATCATTTTCTTTAATTATTTTTACCTTGGCTGGCCGAATTAATTGATTTTTAAAACTGTATCCTTTTTCAACTTCTTCGACAACCATTCCTGGATCTTTATTCTCGTCTTCTCTGATTTCTATTACCTCATCAAGAGCTGGATCAAATTTTTTATTCAAGCGATCTAATTGTTCCAAGCCTTGATCTTTTAAAAATTGTTCTAATTGAAGTTTAATCATTAAAAGTCCTTTTATATTTTGATCTTGCTTTTTTTCCAAATCGATTGCTTTTTCGGCCCGGTTTAGATTATCAATAATGGGTAATATTTTTTTAAAAAAATCGATTCTTTGAAAAACCATCAAATCGTTCAACCTTTCGTTTTCTTTGTTTTGATAATTAATAAAGTCAGCTTTTTCTCTTTGCCACCCTGAAAAATATTCTTGTTTTTCTTTTTCAATCTGAGAAATTATTTTTTTAAAATCTTCGGTTTTTTCTTCTTGGGAAGCGTTTTCTTTATTTTTATCGCTTTTATCTTTTTGGGACATATTTCTTATAATTCTCTTAGGGCTTTATTTAAAGAATAAAGCAAATTAATATTTTTATCATAATCCATGCGACGCGGTCCGATTAGAGAAATAAACGCGGTTTGATTTTTTGAAATCGGACAAGCTGAACAAATCAAGCTTAAATTTTCAGCCCGAGAAATTGGAATTTCGTGGCCAATATAAATATTTATTCCTTGAATTTTCAATTTCTTTATTTTCTGCTCAAAATCATTTAAAAAATTAAAAAAATCAAAAATAAATTCTTGATCAGAAAATTCTGGCTCTCTAGAAATTTCATCCCAGCCTTCTTTCCAAGAAATATTATCATCAACAAAATGAACAATGGTTAGATTATTTGAAATATCGGCTAAAAATTTAGCTAAATGCGAAGCTAGCTCGAATTGATTTTTTGATTTTTGGCTTAAAAACTCTTCTAGTTCGTTCTCAATTTTCTTTTTTTGGCCAGCTTCATAGCTTCTGATAATACTATCCACAAAAAACCGATAAGCCTGATCGGTTGGAATTCGGCCAGCAGAAGTATGGGGCTGTTCCAAAAATCCAGCTTTAATCAAATTCTGCATTTCAATCCTAATCGCCGAAGAGCAAAGCCCAAAATCATATTTTTTTGCTAAAAAATCAGAACTGATTGGCTCGGCTGTTTTGATATATTCTCCGATTAAAACTTTTAATATTTCGTTTTGTCGTTGAGTAAGCATTGTTTTTGATTATAGCACTATTAATTTATCAGTCAATAAACCCAAGTGCCAATCAAGCCTTTTCTTTTTTTAGAAAAAATTTTATAAATAAAATTTTTTAACCAAATTTAAATCTTGGTCAAATTCATAAACAAAGGGCTGGCCAAGCGGAATTTCTAAACTTGGAATTTCCTGATTATTTATCTTTTCTATATTTTTAGCCAAGGCCCGAATACTATTGCCGTGAGCGCAAATAATTATCTTTTTATTTCGAAAAATTTCAGGAACAATTTTTTTCTTCCAATAAGGCATTACTCTTTTTTCCGTGTCTTCTAAGCTTTCTGTTTCTGGTAATTGTTTTTCAGACAAAGAAATATATTGCGGATCATTTCCTGGGTGTCTTGAATCATTTCTTTCCAAGGCCGGAGGACGAACATCATAGCTTCGCCTCCATTGCTTAAATAATTCTTCTCCGTACTTTTCTTTTATTTCATCTTTATTCAGGCCTTGCAAGGCCCCGTAATGACGTTCGTTTAATTGCCACGCTTTTTCAATGGGAATATCCAAATCTAATTCTTTTAAAATTAAGCTTAAGGTATCTTCTGCTCTTTTTAAAACTGAAACAAAAGCTAAATCAAAATTATAATTTGCTTGCTTAAGAATTTTTCCTGCTTTTTGCGCCTGCTCCCGCCCTAAATCCGATAATTCTATATCAGTCCAGCCAGTAAAAATATTTTCTTTATTCCAAACACTTTCTCCATGTCTAACAATTACTATTTTATACATTTTTAAAATATTAATTATTCTAAATTAATTATATTATATTTTTTCCTTGTTTTGAAATAAATAATTAAAAATTATTCAGTAAGAACAATCGCCCCATCTTTAGTAATGGCCACCATATCTTCAAAATGAGCAGAAAGAGATCCATCTTCGGTGACAAAAGAAAATCCTTTCTTTTTTATTTTCTCGCTTCCCATGGTTAGCATTGGCTCTAAACAAAAAACCATTCCTTGTTTTATTTTTTCGCCAGAATGCCGATACCCATAATTAAGAATATCTGGATCTTCGTGTAAATCTTTTCCAATTCCATGCCCGCACAATTCTCGAACAGTGCCAAAATTTTGGCTTTCGATATACCGCCCGATTGTTTCCCCTAAATCTCCAAATGTAATTCCTGGTTTTGCTTTTTTTATTCCTCTTTTAAGAGCCTTTTTTGTTGCTCGAACCAAGCGTTGAACTTCGGGATCAACTTCTCCAACCAAAAAAGTTCGGGCCATATCAGTATGAAAACCATTTTTTAAATTAGGATATTTCGTTAATTCTATTTTGCCTTTTAAAAAAACCTCTAAAGGAAAAAATATACCCAAATCAAGCGAAACAATATCGCCCTGCTTTAATATTTTTTCTTTCGGTAGACCATGAACAATTTCTTGATTAACTGAAAAACAAAGACAAGAAGGAAAACCATCTTGACCTTTAAAGCTGCATCGTCCTCCTGCTTTTTGAATTAATTTTTCAGCTTGATTTTCTAAATCTTCTCCTCTGGCTTGAGGAATAGCCATCTGCCCCAAAGCCTCCATTATTCGGGCCAAAACAAAACCGCCTTTTTTCATTATTTCTATTTCTTCCAAAGTTTTAATGGGAATCATAAAAATTAATCTTCTTGAATGGATTTAATAATATCCTGAAAAACGTTTTCAATGCTTTGCTCGCCATTTATTCTAATCAAACACCCAGCTTCTTCGTAATAATTAATTACTGGTTGAACTTCTTTTTGAAACCATTCTAGTCTTTTTCTGACTCCAGCTTCGGTATCTTCTGGCCGTCTTTCCAATTTGCTTCCACATTGAGAACAAACAAGCTCTTCGATTCCATCAGGAGCATCAATAATAATATTTCCGCAATGAGGACAAATTTTTCGAAGAGCGATTCTTTTGACCACTTCTTCGTCAGAAATATCCAATAAAATTACTTTAATGTTTTTATTCCACTCATACCATTCCAAAGCTTCTTCCATTAAATAAGCCTCTTTTATTTTTCGAGGAGAGCCGTCAAAAATCAATCCTTGAAAATCTTTATTTTTTTTATATTCTTCAAGTTTTTCCATCCAAAGCTTGAAAATCACTGGTGTTAAAACTATGCCCCCGTTATCAATGGTTTTAGAAATTTTCTCTCCAGTAAAATCAGGTGTTTTTTTTCTTTCTCGCAAAAGATCTCCGCTGGATATTTTTTCTAAATTATATTTTTCTTTAATTAAATTAACTTGAGTACCCTTGCCAGCTCCTGATTTTCCTAAAAAAATAACAATAAGAGGATTTTTTTCCATAAATAAATTTAGTTAATAATTATTAAAAAAGCAAAACAAAAGGGCTGGATTTTATTATCATCCAACCCTTAGCGAAAATCAAGTTAAATTTCGTAATGCATCATTTCTAGCTGAGCATCAATTTGTTTCATTGTTTCCAAAGCAACAGAAACTAAAATCAAAAGTGATGTTCCTCCGATTAAAAATTGGAATTGTTTAACATCGGTTAACCCTTGGATAATTGATGGTAAAATAGCAATCAAGCCAAGGAAAACAGCACCAATAACCAAAATCCTATTTAAAATATTTCTAATAAATAAAGTAGTAGCTTCTCCGGGCCTGATTCCAGGAACAAACCCTCCTGTTTTTTGCAAATTAGTAGCAATATTTTTAGGATCAAAAGTAACAGCGGTATAGAAAAAAGTAAAAATAAAAACTAGAGCAAAATACAAAATTCCATAAACAAGCTGATTTTGTAAAATATTGTTTAACATTGTCCAGTGAAAAGCCGAAGCCAGCATCCCAGGAATCATTAAAAGAGAGATAGCAAAGATTAACGGAATTACTCCCGCTGGATTAATATTTAACGGCAAAAAAGTAGAAGCTCCTCCATACATTTTATTTCCTCGCACTCTTTTTGCATAAGAAACTGGAATATTTCGGCGGCCCTCATTAACAAAAACAACCAAAAGAATAACCAATAAAGCCGCTAAAAAGAATAAGATATAATAAATTATTTGCGATTCTACAAAACTAGCACCAAGCATTCTTACGTTGCTTGGAAAATCACAAACAATTCCAGCAAAAATCAAAAGAGACACTCCGTTACCAATGCCTTTTTCTGAAATTAATTCTCCTAGCCACATCATAATCATTGAACCGGCGGTAATAGTTAAGGTTGAAATAACAATTGTTAAAAATGAAAGATCGCCCACTAAAAGATCTTGGCTTTTTAAAAGCATAATCATGGCATAGCCTTGAATCATGGCCAAAGGAGCGGCCGCAATTCGGCAATATTGATTAAATTTTTGTCTTCCCTGCTCGCCTTCTTCTTTATAAAGTTTTTCGAATTGGGGAAAAATCAAAGTTAAAAGCTGAAGAATAATGGTCGCGGTAATATATGGTCCTAAGCCAAGCATCACTAAAGACATTCTGTCCAAAGCTCCTCCTGTAAAAACATTTAATAATCCAAAATATTGATTACTGGCAAAAAAATTAGAAATTTTTATCACATCCACGCCCAAAACCGGAATGTTTGCCATCATTCTAAAAACCAAAAAAACTCCCAAAACGAAAAGAATCTTGTTTCTAATTTCTTTCGTTTTGATAATTTCAATAAGTTTATCGAAAATCATGAATAATTTTATTTAGCTGATTTCTTTATTTTTTTAGAAACTGGCTTTTTAGATTCTGATTTTTTTATTTTTGGCTTAGTTTTTATTTCCCCGCCTGCTTTTTCTATTTTTTCTTTTGCTTTCTTAGAAACAGCACAGCCATTAATAATTATTGCTTTTGTTAAATCGCCCAAACCTGTAATTTTAACTAAAGGCAATTTACCGTTTTTTGAACTAATAATTTTTTTCAAAGCCAAAGTTTTCGGACTAACTATTTCTTTGTTTTCAAAATTCTTTTCTAGATTGCTTAAATCAACAGGTGCAGATGGCTCAGCAATAATATTAAAATTATAACCTTTTAATTTAGGATATTTTTTTAACCATTCTCTTATTAATGGCTTAAATCTAGATCCAGCTCTCCCTTTCTGCCCTTTGCCGCCAACACCAGAATAAGTTCCTTTTTTTCCTCCTCGGCCAACTCTTTTTTTCTTTTTAAAGCTGTTTTTTGGTTGTAGTTCGTGTAATTGCATATTTTTATTCAGCCAAAACAGGTTCTTTCGGCGCTGTTACAATAACTTTCTTTTTTGTTTTTAATTGCTCTAATGCTTTAATTGTTGCCCGAGCATTGTTAAGCTTATTCGTAGTTTGGCTTAAGATTTTCGAAGAAATATCTTGGATTCCAGCCAAAGCACAAATTATTCTTACTGTGCCTCCGGCAACTAATCCTTTTCCTTTTTGTTGAGGTTTTAATAAAATTTTAGAAGGTCCGTACTTGGCTTCTACTTCGTGAGGAATCGTGCCCTGCAAAATCGGAACTTCGATCAGATTTTTTTTCGCAAATCTAGTTGCTTTGTCTATTGCCTGAGAAACATCTAATCCTTTGGCAACGCCAACGCCAACTTTTCCTTCTTTATTGCCCGCTACGATTACGGCCCTGAACCTCATTGTTTTTCCTCCGCCAGTAACTTTCGTGACTCGAGCCAAATCCAAAAGCTTTGAATCAAATCCGTCTTTAACTACTTCTTTTTCTTTTTTTTCAAATTTTCTTTTTGGATATTCTTTGTTCATAAAAATATTAAAATTTTAAACCCCCTTCTCGGGCGCCTTCGGCCAAAGATTTTACTCGGCCATGATATTTATATCCTCCCCGATCAAAAACCGCTTCTTTTATCTTTTTTTCAACTGCTTTTTTTGCTAAAAGCGACCCCACTTCTTTTGCAATGGAAATTTTATCTTTTTTCTTTAAATCAATTTCAGTATCTTTTGCAGAAATAATTGTTTTTTTCTGAAGGTCATCTATCAATTGAGCATAAATATGAATATTGCTACGAAAAACACACAAGCGAGGCTTTTCCGCTGTGCCCGAAATCTTTGCTCTGATGCTTTTATGTCTTTTAATTCTTTTTTCTTGTTTTGCTAACATATATTTTCTTTAAAATTAACCTGCTCCAGCTGCTTTTTTACCTAATTTCTTTCTGATTATTTCTGTTGTATATTTAATTCCCTTTCCTTTGTATGGTTCTGGTGGTCTAATTTTTCTAATTGAGGCACAAATTTGACCAACTAATTCTTTGTCAATTCCAGAAACAGTAATAATATTTTTTTCCACTAAAAAAGAAATATTTTCTGGAGCAACAGTTTTTACTGGATGACTAAACCCCACATCTAAAATCAAATCTTTACCTTCTACTCTGGCCTTAAAACCAACTCCATTTATCTCCATTTTTTTTTCAAATCCTTTGGTTACCCCTTCGATCATATTGGCAATCAAAGTTCTATTTAAACCCCACAAAGCTCTTGCTTTGTTGTCATTGATATCCTTAGGATTAACTTTAATTTCTTTTTCTTCAATCACAACCTCCACCTCAGGAGCAGGCTTTATACTTAAAGAACCTTTTGGTCCTTTTATTTCGATTACTCCGTTTAAAGTCTTTACTTCTACTCCGGATGTTATTTGAATTGGTTTTTTTCCTATTCTTGACATAAATATTTATTCATCAAATTACCATAGTTCACAAATTACTTCTCCCCCGGCTTTTTTCTGCTTTGCTTCTCTATTGGTCATCAACCCCTTCGAGGTAGAAATAATTGAAATTCCGTATCCTGATTTAATTGCTTTTAATTTTGAAAAAGGAGAATAAATTCTTTGGCCTTGCTTTGATATTTTTCTTATTTTACCAATTGCCGGCTTGCCTTGATCGTCATATTTTAATTCTACAACAATTCTTTTTCCTGCTAATCTTCCCTTTTTTTGAACATCAACAATAAATCCTTCTCTTTTTAATAATTCTAAAATATCAAACTTAAAATTAGAATAAGGGAAAATAACAATTTCTTTTTTCGAAACTGCTTGAGCATTATTAATTGTTGAAATCATGTCTGCGATTGGATCCATAGTATTTTTATTTTACCAGCTACTTTTCTTAACCCCAGGTATTTCTCCCCGGTTAGCCATTTCTCTAAAACAAATTCGGCATAAATCAAATTTTCTCATATAGCCCCTTTTTCTTCCGCAACGAAAACATCTTCTAACGGTTCGAGAAGAAAATTTTGGTTTTTCTGCTGATTTAACTATTTGTGATAATTTTGGCATAATTTATTAAAACAATATTATGACTTTAACTTTTCTTCAAAGGAAAGTCAAGTAAACGGAATAATTCTAATCCTTGTTCTTTATTCTTTGCGCTAGTAGTAACATTTACTTGTAATCCTAAAATAATTACTGACTTTTCTGGAGAAATTTCTGGAAAAATAATGTGCTCTTTTATCCCTAAATTCAATTTTCCGGAATTATCTATACAAGACAAAGAGATTCCTCGAAAGTCTCTTGAACGAGGCAAAACAACATTAACTAATTTTTCCAAAAAAGCATACATTCTTTTCCCTCTAAGAGTTACTTTAGCTCCAACCGGACTGCCTTCTCTTAATTTAAAACTAGAAATTGATTTGCGGGCCATTGTTAAAACAGGCTTTTGTCCGGTAATTTGGGATAAATTGCTTAAAATATAATCAGAATATTTTTTCTGTTCATCTTTTGTTTTTGGACCCATGGCTTTACCAAAACCAATATTCACGGTTGCTTTCAAAATTTTTGGAATCGCCATCCTATTTTTATAACCGAATTTTTCTTTCATTTTTGGAATCGCAATTTTTTCGTATTTCTCCTTAATGGTTTTCATAAAATTATCCTTATATTTTTTCTCCGCATTTTTTACAAATACGGTTTTTTACTTTTTCTCCAATTTCAAATCCAATTCGTGAGCTTTTTCCACATTTCGAACAAATAATTTTTACCTTGGAAACAGCTAAAAAATTAGGAGCTTGAACAGTCTGCCCTTTTTGCCCTGATTTTCTTGGCTTAATATGTTTTTTAACCATATTCACGCCTTCAACTAAAATCCGGTTAGTTTTTGAAGACACTTTCAAAACTTTTCCTTTTTTGCCTTTGTCGTCTCCAGATATTATTAAAACTTGATCGTTTTTCTTTATTTTCATAATCTGATTTTTTATACTAATTCTTTAGTCATGGTGCCTATTTTTTCAAACCCTTTTTCTCTAACTTCTCTGGCCACTGGACCTAAAATTCTAGTTCCTTTTGGTTCTTTTGTTTGTCCATCTAAAATTACTACTGCGTTATCGTCAAATCTGATATAGGTGCCGTTTTTTCTTCGACGGGCCTGTTTTTGTCTAATCACCACAGCTCGAACCACTTGATGTTTTTTTACATTTTTTCTTGGCTCAGCTGTTTTTACCGCCACCACAATAATGTCTCCTAAAAAGGCATATCTTTTTCTAGTTCCGCCTAAAACCCGAATACATTTTACGGTTTTCGCTCCGGAATTATCAGCTACTTTTAATAATGTTTCTGTTTGAATCATATCTTTTTATTTAACCACTTTTTCCACTATTTCCCATTTCTTGTCTTTGCTTATTGGTTTTGTTTCTTGAATCAAAACCGTATCTCCAATCTGATATTCTCCTTGGTTTTCAAAATGGGCTTTGTATTTCTTATGAGTTTTATATCGTCGGCGATACAAAGGATGCTCTTTGATTGTTTCAACCTTAACCACTGCAGTTTTCTGCATCTTGTCTGAAACTATTATTCCGATAAGTTGTTTCTTTGGCATAATTATTATGGTTAGGCTTTATTATTAATAATGGTTAAAATTCTGGCAACTTGTTTCTTGCTTTCTTTAAACTCTTTAACATTTTTTAAACTTCCAGAAGAAGCCTTAAAGCGCAATTCTTTAATTTTATTTCTTAGGTCTTCCAATTCTTTTGAAAGTTCTTCAATTGTGTTTTTGGTTAAATCTTTTCTTTTCATAATCCTTATTGCTTTTTAACAAACCTTGTTTTGATCGGTAACTTGTCTCCTGCTTTTCGAAGGGCTTCCTTGGCATCTGTTTCACTAATCCCTTCTAATTCAAAAATCATTCGGCCGGGTTTAATGGGGCAAACATAATGGTCTGGAGATCCTTTGCCTCCTCCCATCGGAACCTCTTGCCCTTTTTTGGTTATTACTTTATCAGGAAAAACTCGAATCCATAATTTTCCTCCTTTTCTCAAATATCTAATAATTGCTCTTCTTCCGGCTTCAATTTGATTACCTGTTATCCATTTTGCTCCCATGGCTTTTAATCCAAAACTGCCAAAACTTATTTTCGTTCCTCGGCTTTCAAAAGTTCTTTCTGTTTTTCTTCCTTTTTGTTGTTTTCTATGTTTTAATTTTTTTGGGGCTAACATATTTTTATATACAAGTTATATCAAAATTTTTCCGAAATTTCTTAATTCTTTTTTTATTCAAATTTATCACCTTTATAAATCCAAACCTTGATTCCAATCGTCCCATAGGTGCATCGTGCTTCTTCTAGGGCATAATCAATATCAGCTCTAATTGTTTGTCTAGGTAATCGCCCTTTTTCTAACCATTCTTTTCTGGCAATCTGCGCTCCATCAAGTCGGCCAGCTACTTCTACTCTGATTCCTTTTACAGTTTTATTTCCCATTACTTTTTCGATTGCTTGTTTAATAGTTTTTCGAAAAGGGGTTCTTTTCTCTATTCTTTGAGCAATCCATTGAGCTACCAATTCAGAAGATGTCCAAGGATTGGAGACTTCTTTAATTTCCAACTTCATTTTTTTCGCCCAATCGTTCAATTCTTTTAAGGTTAATTTATTTTTTTTAAAAATATTCTTTAACAACTCTAATCTTAATTTTTCTACCCCTTCTCCTCCCCGACCAATAATAATTCCCGGCCTAGCTGAACTAATAATAGCAATAACTTTATTTCCTGATCTTTCGATTTCAATCTTTTCCACGCTGCTATCTTTTAATTTTTTATTTAAAAATTCACGAATAACAAAATCCTCTTTTAAATATTTTCTCGGCTCAGATCCATAAAAACTGTGCGATAACCAATCGCCAATTCCTTTGATTCTAAAAATTTTCGGGTGGACTTTGTGACTCATAATTATTTTTTCTTTTCTTTTTTAATTTCTTTTTTTTCTTTTTTTTCTAAACTCTTAACAACTTTTTTCTCGGCTGTTTTTTTGGTTTTTTTGTTTCTTTTTTCGTCTAAGGCAAGCGTAACATGAGAAGATCTTTTCATAATCCGGTCTCCTCTTCCTTTAGCTCTAGGCATTATTCTTTTAGCAATCGGTCCTTCATCAACAGTAATCTTGCTAATAAACAAATCTGCGATTTCTTTTTTGCCACTATTTTTTACATTGGCCACAGCTGAATTTAAAAGCTTTAAAATTGGGTCTCCTCCTTTTTTTACAACAAAACCTAAAATGGCCTGAGCTTCATCAATTTTTTTCCCTCTAATCATGTCTGCTATTAATCTTACTTTTCGGGGAGATATTTTTAAATGTCTTAATTTTACTTCAAAAGCCATATTATTTTTTCTTTATTTTATTTGGCAGGTTTTGCTTTTTCCTGATCTTTTTGCATTTTTCCTCCATGTCTCACAAATTTTGTTGTTGAAGAAAATTCTCCAAGCTTATGACCAACCATTTCTTCTGTTATTCTTACTTGAATAAAATCTTTTCCATTGTGCACGGCAAAAATAAATCCAATCATTTCTGGAACAATAATCGCAGCTCGAGACCAAGTTTTAATGGCTGGAGCGCTATCAACCTTCAAATTCTTTATTTTTTTAAGAAGAGTTTGATCAATATTTGGACCTTTTTTTAAACTTTTTGACATGTTTTTTTATTTTCTTTTCTTTTTAATTCTTCTGGAAACAATTAACTTGTTCGTCCATTTGTTTTTGCTTCTGGTTTTAACGCCTAAAGCATGTTTTCCCCAAGGAGTTTTTGGATAAGCCATACCAATCGGCGATCCGCATTCTCCTCCTCCATGAGGATGATCACAAGGATTCATAGCTGTTCCTCGAACATGGGGCCTAATTCCTTTTTTCCTGCTTTTTCCTGCTTTTTCCCATCTGATAAATCGATATTCTTCGTTAGAAACTGAACCGATCGAAGCAAAACATTCTCCTGATATTCTTCTTACTTCCGAAGAAGGCATTTTTATATTACAATATCCTGAATCCGGATCATAATTAAGAATAGTTGCTCCAGCGCCGGCTGATCTCACCAACTTCCCTCCTCGATCTGGTTCTAATTCTAAATTATAAACCATTAATCCTTCGGGAATATTTTTTAATCGCATTCTGTTTCCTAATTTTGCCTCAGCCTTATCAGCTACAATAACTTTTTCACCAACTTTTAATCCTTGGGGGGCTAAAATATATTTTTTTGTATCATCTTCATATTTTAATAAAGCAATAAAGCCTGTTCGATTAGGATCATATTCCAAAGAAACAACTTCGGCTGGAATATCTTTTTTGGTTTGTCTAAAATCAACCAAGCGATATAATTTTCTGGCTCCACCCCCTTTGTGCCTAGAAGTAATTCTTCCATCGCTTCCTCGGCCTCCGGTTCTTTTAATTCTAACCAAAAGAGACTTTTCCGGTTTTTTTCCTTTGGTTAAAACTTTTAAATTGTCCATTCTTTGCTTTCTGATCATATTATTGCGCTATTATATCAATTTTTTGGCCTGACTTTAATTTTACGCAAGCCTTTTTATATCCGTTTTTAAATCCCGGGATTCTTCCTCTTTGAACTGCTTTTCGCGGAATATTTATTATTTTTACGTCTAGTACGTTTACTTTGTATTCCTTTTCAATTGCTTTTTTAATTTCAATTTTATTTGCTCTTGGCATTACTTGAAAAACATAAAAATTATCAGAGGCCATTAATCCTGATTTTTCTGTAACGTGTGGAAATTTTAATACTTTCCAAGCGTGATTATCTTTTTCAGCCAAAACTTTTCCTCCTTTTGTCTCGTTTAAAATTTTTGTTTCAGTTTTAATCGCTGATTCTTTTTTGGCTCCTTTTTTTTCCTTATTTGATTTTTTAAAAATATTTATCGCCATATTTATTCTCCTCTTTTAAAAGTCTTTTTAATTTCTTCAATCCCTTTCTTGTCTAAAATCAAATAACGATGAGACAATAAATCAAGACAATTTAAGTCCTTTGCCTGAATAGTTTCCACTCGAGGAATATTTCTCATGGCTAAAATAATGTTTTTATCCATTCTATTCAAAGCAATCAAACAACTTTCGCCATTAATTGAATTTTTATTTAAAAATTCAATGGCTTTTTTTGTTTTTGGTTCATCTATTTTTATTTCATCTAAAACAACCAAATAACCATCTTGAGCCTTAGAGCTCAAAACCATCATCAAAGCCTTTCTTTTCATTTTTTGAGGAATTGTTTTGCTTAAAATTTTATCATTTCTTGGTCCTAAGGCAACCCCACCACCAATCCATAATGGAGAACGAATTGATCCATGCCTGGCTCGTCCGGTTCCTTTTTGTCTCCAAGGCTTAATTCCTCCTCCACTTACTTCCGCCCGGCTTTTACTGTGAGCAATATTTTGTCGACGATTAGCTAATTGAGAAGTAATTATCTGATGAACCAAATTAGCATTCATTGGAACATTAAAAATCCCCTTCGGCAAATCAGAGTCGATTATTTTGCTTTTTCCCTTGGCTGGACTATCTTTTTTGGCAACTATTTTTTTCATACTATTTTGCGCTTACGATTTCTAAAAGCGTGCCCCTCCTTCCAGGAACTGCACCCTTTAAAGCAATAATCTTATTTTTCTTATCAATTCCAACAATAGTTAAATTTTTAACAGTTACCCTGTCGCTTCCCATTCGGCCAGGCATTCTTTTCCCTTTCAAAACTCGGCAAGGAGTAGCACAACCAGTTGATCCAATTGTTCGATGTTCATGTTTATTGCCATGAGAAGCCGTAAGCTTTCCACTAAACCCATGTCTTTTTACTCCTCCTTGAAATCCTTTTCCTTTGGAAATTCCAGAAACTTTTACTATTTCTCCTAAATCAAAAATTGAATTTTGAATAATATCGCCAACTTTATAATTAGAAATATCAGTTCGAAATTCTTTAACAAATCGAAAAGGAGTAGCGGTTTTTTTTATTTTTCTTTCTGGTAGATTTTCAGTTCCAACTTTTATTGCTTCGTATCCGTCTTTTTCTTTTGTTTTTACCTGTAAAATATTACAATCTTCGGCCAAAACCAAAGTCACTGGAACAACATTTCCCTGATCGTCAAAGACTTGAGTCATTTCAATTTTTTTCGCAAGAATGCATTTCATAATATTTTTATTCGGTAATAAAAAACTGGGCACCAGCCCAGCAAGCTAGTTAACGGATATTAATTTTTTTGTTTAGCTTTTTTTATTTTAAATAATTCTAAAGTATGCTTTTTATTTCAGTATCAACTCCGGCCGGTAATGTCAGCGATTTTAATGATTCCACTACTTTTTGATTAGGATTCAGAATATCAATAATTCTTTTATGGATTCTCATCTCAAACTGCTCGCGCGCACTTTTGTGAACAAAAGTTGATCGATTAACAGTAAATTTGCTAATTTCAATTGGCAAAGGCACTGGTCCGGCAATTTTTACGCCGTTTCGCAAGGCCATATCAATAATTTGCTGAGCGCTTTTATCAATCACTTTATGATCATAGGCTCGCAATTTAATTCTAAGGCGCGCTGTTTTTTCTTTATTTTCTGTTTTTTTCGCTGTGGCCATCTTCAAGCTTACTTTATAATTTTTGTAATTGTTCCAGCACCAACTGTTTTTCCTCCTTCCCGAATAGCAAAGCCAAATTTTTCTTCTAAGGCTACGGGCACGATTAATTTCACAGTCACATCAACTGTATCTCCAGGCATTACCATTTCTGTTCCTGGTTTTAAAACTACGTCTCCAGTAACATCAGCGGTTCTGATGAAAAATTGAGGTTTGTAACCAGAAAAGAAAGGAGTGTGTCTTCCACCTTCATCTTTATTTAAAACATAAATTTTTGCTTCAAACTCAGTGTGAGGAGTAATTGTTCCTGGCTTGGCTAAAACTTGACCTCTTTCGATATCTTCCTTTTTTAATCCTCTTAAAAGAATACCAACATTGTCTCCGGCTTGGCCAGTGCTCAATGATTTGTTAAACATTTCAACAGAAACAGCAGTAGTTTTTCCGGTTGGTCTAATACCAACGACTTCTATTTCTTCGTTGGCGTTAACGATTCCTCTTTCAATTCGGCCAGTGGCAACAGTGCCTCGTCCTTCAATTGAAAACACATCTTCTACAGCCATTAAAAAAGGTTTTTCTGTGTCTCGAACCGGTTCTGGGAAATAAGTATCCAATTGATCTGATAATTCAATTACTTTTTGTGCCCAAGGATCGTCTAAGCTGGTTGCTTCCAAAGCTTTCAAAGCTGAACCACGAATAATTGGAGCAGTGTCTCCTGGGAATTCATATTTCTTCAAAAGATCTCTTACTTCAGCCTCAACTAAATCAATCATTTCTGGATCGTCAACCATGTCGCATTTGTTTAAAAAGACAACAATAGAAGGCAAACCAACTTGTTTTGCTAAAAGAATGTGTTCTCTGGTTTGAGGCATAGGGCCATCAGTAGCAGCAACAACTAAAATCGCTCCATCCATCTGAGCTGCTCCAGTAATCATATTTTTAATATAATCAGCGTGGCCAGGACAATCAATGTGAGCATAGTGCCTTTTTTCTGTTTCGTATTCTAGATGAGAAATATTAATGGTTACTCCTCTGGCTTTTTCTTCAGGAGCAGAATCAATTTGGTCAACTGATTTTGCTTTAATATTCTTGTCACCCTTTAATGACAAACAGTGCAAAATAGCTGCACTTAATGTGGTTTTCCCATGATCAACGTGCCCGATTGTACCAACGTTAAGATGGGGTTTGGTTCTTTCAAAAGTTTCTGCCATAATTTTATTTTATTTATTTTATTTATTTCCAGCGATTTTAAGAACCGCTGATAAGCTTGATAATTTTTAAAAAATTATCAAATTTTATTTATAATACTTATTAATCGGCAACTAAAATAGTAGCCGTTAAGATTAACAAATCTATTCTAACTAAATTTTCAAAAAAGTCAATATTTTGCCTTGTTTTTTACCTTTTTAAAGGCTTTTAAAAGGGTAAATCCTCTATTTTTAAAAGATCGTCCTCAATGGTTTGTTTTATTTCTTTTTTTTCTGGTTCTTGGGTTGGAATATTTTTTCTAGCTAAATCTGGTTTATTTTCTGATTTTTTCAATGCTTGATAATCTTCATAGCTCATTACCACTAAAATCGGCTCTCCTTGATCGGCAATAATAATCTTGGCTTTATCTTCTTTGATTATTTTTTTTATTTCATTGATGTCCATACCATTTAAAGATTATTTTTATGATCTTTTTCCTTCGATTATTTCTTGAGAAATATTTCCCGGAACTTTTTCATAATGACTAAATTCCATTGTTGAGGTTCCTCGACCTTCGGTTAATGATCTTAAATTAGTTACATATCCAAACATTTCCGCCAAAGGAACTTTTACATTAATAACCTTTAATCCGGTTCGATCTAATGTTTCGTCTATTTGTCCACGTCTGGCTGATAAATCGCCGATAACATCTCCTAAATAATTTGCTGGAACAACTACCTCTACTTTCATAATTGGCTCAAGCAAATGAGCTCCGGCTTTTCTACTAGCGTCCTGAAGCGCCATTGAGGCTGCGATTTTAAAAGCAATTTCCGAAGAATCAACTTCATGAAAAGATCCATCATAAAGAGCCACTCTCATATCAACCATTGGATAGCCAGCAACCACGCCTTTAGACATTGCCTCTTTAATACCTTTTTCTACGGCTGGGATATATTCTCGAGGAATAGTTCCTCCCTTGATTTCATCAACAAATTCAAATCCTTTTCCTCTTTCTTGGGGCTCAACTCTTATTTTTACATGACCATATTGACCTCGACCTCCTGATTGCTTGATATATTTAGCTTCAGCTTCAGCATTGGAATTGATAGTTTCTTTATAAGAAACCTGGGGCTTACCCACTACTGTTTCAACGTTAAATTCTCTTTTTAATCGATCCACAATAATATCCAAATGTAATTCTCCCATACCAGACAAAATAGTTTCCCCTGTTTCTGAATTTGTTTCAATGCGGAAAGTAGGGTCTTCGTCTCTTAGTTTTTTCAACGAAGCTCCCATTTTTTCTTGATCTGCTTTTAATTTTGGCTCAACTTTGATATTAATAACTGGTTCTGGGAAAACAATTTTTTCCAAAATAATTTCCTGTCCTTTTTCTTCGCAAAGAGTATGTCCAGTAGAAGTATTTTTTAATCCAACAATAGCCACAATATCTCCAGTAAAAATTTCTTCTACTTCTTCTCTTTCATTAGAGTGCATTCTCAAAATTCTGCCAATTCTTTCTTTTTCTCCATTGGTTGTATTAATCAAGTAATTACCTTTTTTAAATTGCCCAGAATAAGATCGAAGATAAGTTAATGTTCCAACAAAAGGATCAGTGGCTACCTTAAAGGCCAGGGCGCAAAAAGGTTCATTGTCGCTGGCCAGTCTTTCAATTTTTTTATTTTCATCTTTAGGGTCTGTGCCGATTACAGATGGCAAATCCAAAGGACTTGGTAGATAATAAATTACTCCATCAAGCACCAATTGCACGCCTTTATTTTTTAGAGAGCTTCCGCAAAAAACCGGAACCAAGCGACAAGCAATAGTTGCTTTGCGTAAACCTTGTCTTAATTCTTCAAGAGAAATTTCTTTTCCTTCTAAGTATTTTTCCATCAAAATTTCATCTTCAGAAACTATCTTTTCAATCATTTTATTTCTCCATTCTTCGGCTTTAGCTTTTAACTCTTCGGGAAGATCTTTTTTTATCACTTCTTTTCCCATTTCTCCTTCAAAATCAACTAATTTCATTTCCATTAAATCTATTACTGATTTAAAATTAGCTTCTTCTCCTACTGCTAACTGAACAGCAACAGCATTGGGAGTAAGTTTGTCCCAAATTGATTTTAAACTTTTTTCAAAAGATGCGCCCAGTCTATCTAGTTTATTAATAAAACAAATTCTGGGAACATTGTATTTATCAGCCTGCCTCCAAACTGTTTCCGATTGAGCTTCTACTCCAGCTACTCCATCAAAAACAACGACTGCTCCATCCAAAACCCTTAAACTTCTTTGAACTTCGGCTGTAAAATCAATATGCCCAGGAGTATCAATCAAGTTTATTCTATATTCATTAGTTTTGTCTTTTTTAAAATAATCTCCGGGAACCCAAAAACAAGTAGTAGCGGCCGAAGTAATAGTAATCCCTCTTTCTCTTTCTTGTTCCATCCAGTCCATAGTGGCTGCCCCTTCATGAACCTCGCCAATCTTATGAGAAACTCCGGTGTAAAACAAAACCCGCTCACTGGTTGTAGTTTTTCCAGCATCAATGTGAGCAATAATACCAATGTTTCTATATTTTTCAATTTGATATTGTCGGGGCATGTTTTTTAAAATTTATTTTTTAAATTTATTTCTGTTTACAAACTTAAAACCTATTTTTTAAAATAGGCTTTAAATTAAAATTACCAAGCAAAGTGAGCAAAAGCTCGATTAGCTTCAGCCATTTTGTGGGCAGTTTCTCTTTTTCGGACTGAAGCACCTTTATTTTCAGAAGCTTCGATTAATTCTTCAGCTAATTTTTCTTTCATTGCCTTTCCTTTTTTCGAACGAGAAGTTGTAATAATCCATTTCATGGCCAGGCTTAATTTTCGATTTCCTTTTACTTCCATGGGTACTTGATAAGTAGCGCCTCCCACTCTTTTTGGTTTTACTTCAAGCATAGGAGAAACATTTTGAATGGCTAATCGAAAAACATCCAAAGGTTCTTGTTTTGTTTTTTCTTTCACTATCTCCAAACAATCATACATTATTTTTTGTGCCACTGTCTTTTTTCCGTTTAACATTAATTGATTGATAAACTTAGACAGCATGATGTCGTTATAAACAGGATCTGGCATTATTGCCATTTTTTTGAATGTTTTCTTGTTTGCCATAATTTTCTATTTCTTTTGTTTTTTAGCTCCGTATTTACTTCTTTCTTTTTTTCGGCCCTCAACGCCAGAACAATCAAAAGAGCCTCTAATAATATGATAACGTACGCCAGGCAAGTCTTTTACTCTTCCGCCTCTAATTAAAACAATTGAATGCTCTTGTAAGTTATGCCCTTCGCCTGGGATATAAGCAGTTACTTCCATGCCATTGCTTAATTTTACTCTAGCCACTTTTCTTAAAGCAGAGTTTGGTTTTTTGGGAGTAGCAGTAAAAACTTTTAAACAAACCCCTTTTTTAAAAGGAGATTCGTAAGTTTTCGGCCTGTTTTTTAAAGGATTAAAACCAAAAGCCATAGCCGGGCTGGCTGTTTTCTTTTTAATTGGTTTTCTATTTTTCTTAATTAATTGATGTATGGTTGGCATAAAAATTAACAATGCTTTTATCTATATATAATGTAATAAAGTTAGCAAATAAAAAGAAAAATGTCAACTTTTTAGGTCAAAAAATCATTTTTTCTTGCTTAATTTTTAAAAAACTTGATTTTAATTCCTAATTTTTTTATCTTTTTAGTTTAAACAAAAACCGATTAACTTAATAATCGGAATAAAATAAAAATTTTTTATTCAACAAAGAACTGATTTCCGGTTCTTTGGTACCAAGCTGCTTCGTGCAGTTTGTCTAGCCGGTCTTCATAACAATGAAGCGAGGCGCAATAATCAATCCACCTCATTACTTGGCAATTATTCGGCTGAAAAACATGGCGATTAAATGCCCGATAAAGACAGATAAGGTTTGATTGCCAGGCATTGATGTCTCGAGATCGCCAATCAGTCCGAATGTCCAGTTGGCCCCTGCCTTCTTGATCTTTGCCAAGATAAATAATTTGGATTCTCTGCAAACATGGCGGTTCATCATTGAAAGCATCTTCGCTTGGTCGCCAAGTAATGGCCTGGACCCGATTTGAGCTTAGGTCATGATCAACCAACTTGGATAAATTAATCCTTAGGGCCTCGATTTGATTAAAAGGAAACGTAAAGCGCTCCCAATAGAGATATCTGAATTTGTGAACGTCTGTGTCTGGCATTTTTTGCCATTTTTCCACATATTCAGGGGTTAGCTGAAAACAATATTCTTCCAGCTGTTTGGGGCCGAACGGAAATTTGGGATGCATAACCCCTTTTTCCATTTGAACAATGGCCTTGCCTGATAATATTATCATCTGGCAAGCGTCTCTGATTTTTTTTCTTTCGATTATTTCAGACCCTTTTTCTTTTGGTCCGCCAATGGTTCGAAAAACTCCTTCGTCGTCGATAAAAGCTGCTGCTTTCTGCCAAGCGCGAAGAAAACTTTCTTCTCGAATTTGATTTACCTGGACAAGTTCGATCAATCTTTGCCTCCTTTGTTATTGATTTTAAAAGGACAAGCAGTCCTTGTCTTTTAAGCTATCAATTGAATCAATAATTGTCAATTTTTTTAAATAAATAACTGGCCGGAAAAAAAGAAAAAAATCTTTTCCGCCAAAACAAAAATCCAATTAATTCCAGGATAAATAAAAATACAAAAAATTAAAATTAAAAATCCGTATTTGGTTAAAATTTCTCTGGCTTTATAAAACCATTGTTCTTGGGGCAAAAGATCAAATAAAATATGAGACCCATCTAGTGGAGGAATTGGAATAAGATTAAAAATTGCCAAAACCAGGTTATAAATAACCACTAGTTTAAAAACAAGATACAAATCAGAGCTTAAGGCTGGAATAAATCTGATAATTAAGGCAAAAATAATTGCCACAATAAAATTAGCCACTGGCCCAGCCAAAGATACTTTCAAGGCGCCCCATCTTTTATCCCTGATATTGCTAAAATTAACTGGAACCGGCTTGGCCCATCCCACAACTACTGGACTGGCGGCAAGCAATAAAAAAGCTGGCAACATAATTGTTCCGATAAAATCCAAATGATTAAGCGGATTAAGGTTCAAACGTCCCTGGTCTTTAGAAGTATTGTCGCCAAGATAATAAGCCATGCTGCCATGAGAAATTTCATGGATTATGATTGAAAAAATTAAAATTGCAAAACCAATAATTGTTTCTAAGATTGTTAGTTCCATATAATCAAATATAACATAAGCAAAAATTTTTGAAAATAGCAAAAAACAAAATTTAAAAATTATCAAAACAAGCCAGGGGGTTGATTTTATTTATTTTTTTGATAAGATACTTTTATATGGAAAAAATATGCACAATTTGCGGCAAATCTTCTCATTTAGGTGGAAAATACAAGAAATTAATTTCTCGATATAATCCTTCTCCTTTGAAAAGAAAATATCCCAATCTTCAGTGGGTGTCTGTTCCTGTTGGAACAACAAAGAAAAAATACAAAGAATTTGCCGGTAAAAGAATCTTGGCTTGCGCAAAATGCATCAAAGCTTTGGCCAAATAAATTTTCCGCAAAAGCCCTTCTTCGGGCTGTCGTATAACGGTATTATTTGCGCATGGGGTGCGTAAGACCTGGGTTCAATTCCCAGCAGCCCGACTTTAAAAATAAAATGACTTCTGGTTATTTTGTTTTTTTTGCTGATGGGAATTTTTAATAAAATTTTTTAATTTACCACTATATAATTTTTTTGATTAAAGAATTCTATTCTTAATTTCTGATAATTTCCTTTTTCGCTGCGCCACTCATTTTGAAACCCCCATTCATGCCATTTCCAAACAGCCACATATTGACCTTCGCATTTTTGATTTTTATAATCCCCTTCCAAAACAATTAACTCGTTTTCTTGATCATTATTAATATCAGTAATCAGAATTTCACAATTAGGCGCTAAAAGAGCAGAAGATTGCCAAATTGGTTCTATTTTCAAATCTTTTATTTTAAAAATAAATAAATGATTTTTAATGCTAAGGTCATTTTCTTTAATCCAAATTGGTTGATGAGGGCCATAGCTTCCAGACTTCCAAACTAAAAGATTAAGATAAGTCTCTCCTTTATTAATCGAATCTGCCAAAATAAAATCTTCTACTTTCCATTCTACTGGGGTTTCCCAAATAAGCTTATTATTATTTTTGATTTCTATTTTTTTATTTTTTAATTCTATTTGTGCAAAATCAAAACTTTGATCAAGACTTATTTTTTTAATTTTATTTTGATTAAAAAATTCCTGGTCTTTCGCCAGGAATTCCATTTCGTCTTTTTCAAAACTTAAAGTTTCGTTATTCCAAAAAAAACAAATTTGATTATTTTGAAAAATAAAATTATTGATTTTTAAAAAAAATAAAAAAACAAAGAAAAAAAATAAAAAAACAAAGAAATTTCTCTTTTTCATTAATCTTCTTTTTCCGCAAAAGCATTAGAAGTAAAAGTCTTTGTCCATTCAGGAGCTTTCGGCTCTTTTTTTTCACACATTTCCGCCCATTGTTTATCAGTTAATCGATCAGACAAGGGCCAAGGAAATTCATAATAAGAATAAACTCCGCCTTTAGTAATTTTTAATTTTCCATTAATTGGCACAACAACATAAATCTCAGAAACAAATCCTACTCCTTGCTCTAAAACAAAGCCATTAGGGTCGGTTGCCACATCAGTGACAACAGCCGTTGAATCAACATTTAAATTTCCTTCGTTTGTTTTAATCCAAAATTCTTCCAATTGCCCACCATACGAATTAATCAAATCATATTCTTCTTGTGTTAAAGATTGATTGTTTAATTCTTTTTCTGAAATTGTTTTTAAGGACAAGGCTAATTTTTCCATTATTTCTAAGTTTTCTTTTAAGCCTGCTGGCATCAATCCTCTCGCCTCTAAGCCTACGATGGTCATTCGCAATAGCGATGCTAAACGAGAATAAACGTAAACATTCGGCTCAACATACCCTTGAGAATCTTTTTCCAAAGGCCCTCCCCCCATTTCTGCATAAGCTTGTTTCGCATATAAAACAGTGTCATGTTTTAACTCTGTCCAGCTTCCCAAAAAAGTATTCAAATCTTTTCTTATCCAGGCCTGATTTTGCATAAAAGAAGGATATCCATTGGATTTTTCTTCTAATAACGGTTTTAAGGCATTAAGCCAGCCCCAATATAAATTTTGAGTCCAAGCGCTTTTTGGCAATTGCAAAAGATAAGATTGAATTTTAGACATATTTCCCAAATAAGCTGGATACTTTTCCCCTTCTTTCATTTCCGTTAAAATATTTAAAGCCTCAGTTGATCCTAAAGCGGCTGGAATATCCAAACTTTTTGGAAGCATTCGATCTGGAACTTCTCGGTCGATTAGTCTTTGAAAAATAGAAGCATCAATCGTAAATCTTTGTCCTAAAAATCGAAAACCTTTAATCGCCTCTTCTCTGTTCGGCTCTATTTCAGAATTAAAAATAGGCATAGAGTTTATCTGTGGAGGATCCATTTTTTGTGCTAAGGCGACTAATCCTGAAAATTTATTTTTATCAGAATCAATGTCTGATAAATTTATTTCCTGGCCATAAATTTCGGTAATTGCTTTTTTAAATTCATAATAATTAATATCATCTGTTTTGCCAACAAAAAAATTAATAGGTTCGTAAATTTTATCCCAAGACTGCAAATTATTATTTTTATCAAGGGCAGCCACGATTAAAACAGCTGACTTAATTGCTTCTAAATCTTTAAAAACAAAAGTCAACCGACCATACCACATCATTGTTTTAAAGTAGTTTTTTAATGATTGACTCTGATCATAATGCCCTCGAGGAACATATTGAGAATAATCTTCTTTTATTCCCATAATCGGAGAAATTTCAATACCTTGATGATCCTCGATAAGAGCTAACTCTTGCTCGACTTGTTTCTTTACAAATTCGGAAATAGTAATATTTTTTTCCAAAAGCCTACTTCCCACACTAAAAAACCCCACATTTTTTTTCGCTGCTGATTCCCACTCTGTATCTTTTAATAATTCGTATTGGCTAAGAGCTTCAGCTAGCATTATCTCATTAAGACTTTCTAATTCCGGAATTAATTTTTCTTGCTCTGTTTTTTTCAAAGCATAGTCAAAAAGTAAATGATAATTATGAAGCATTGAATCTGTGGTAACAAAATTCGGAATTTGTTGATAGCGAGATTGTTCGTAAAGAGAATAAAATTCGCGGTATTCGGCCGGAATAACAACAAAATTATTTTTTTTCAATAAAGCTTCGGCTTCAACAGAAAAAACAAAATCATCTTTATTAATTACATTATTGAAATTATTTTGAACCGAATAATCTGGAACTTGGGGATTGATTATTATCGGCAATTCTTCGTAAGCTGCAAATTTGCTTATTTCTTGGCTTAAATTTTGATCAATATTCTTAGCTGGTTCTTTTTCTAAAGAAGGGGCTGGATTTAAATAAAACCGAAAAAAATAAAAACCACCGGCGGCTAGGATGGCCAACAAAAACAAACCAAGCGCAAAGGGCGAAACAGATTTTTTTTCTTTTTGTTTTTCGTTGGGCTGAATTTCTATTTTTTCTTCAGAAACATATTTATGGGGAAAGTCCATATTTTTTTAAAAAGATTATTTATTATATTTTAATACTTAATCTAAAAAAATACAAACCACCGCGCTAGCGGTGGATTATTTTTTATCGCCCCGGACTTTTCAAAATGGAATCCGAAGAGTCCAAGTGGGCGCCTCATTTAACAGCCAAGGCGGTTAAAAATTATGGCTCCCTTTGAAAAGGTGTTCGGAATTTTTGAATTCCGGGGCTGTTTATATTATAGCAAAAAATATCAAAATTTAAAAATCATTTTTCAACCATTGTTTTTAAGTTTTGGCCATCAGAGATTATTTTAATATTGCCATTTAAATCGTTTCGATAGGTTTTAATTTCATTTTTTTGCAACCGTAATAGCGTCTCTTCTGCCGGGTGGCCATAGCTATTTTTTCCTACCTGAATTATTGCTATTTTAGGAAAAACTTCTGATAAAAATTTTTCAGAACTAGAATATTTTGATCCATGATGTCCAATTTTTAAAACATCGGCTTTAATATTTTGATTGCTTTTAATAATCAAGTCTTCTTGTTCAAATCCGATATCAGCAGTAAATAAAAAATCATTTTTATCAAAAGACATTTTTAAAACAATGGCCGAAGAATTAGCTTCTTGCGGATCCCTATCTGTTGAATCAAAAGGAAAAAGAATGTTCATTTCTGTTTCCCCGGCAATAACCCTATCGCCAGCTGACAATTCAAAAACCTGACATCCTTCCTGCTTTTCTTGATTGACGGCCAGTTTAAAATTTTCAAAAGCTTGATTTTGTTTTTCTACTCCATTCCAAATTATGTTTTTTACTTGATAAGAACTTAAAATCCTAAATAAGCCGGTAAAATGGTCTTGTTCCGGATGAGTAAGAATAACTAAATCTATTTCTCTGTCCCAAAAAGGGATTTCCTGGTTTATTTCTTCAATTGCTTTGTGATAATCAGGCCCGCCATCAATTATTATCTTATAACCTTCAGAGGTTTTAATAAAACAAGAATCCCCTTGGCCAACGTCTATAAATTCAACCATTAATTCATTGGTTGCAAAAAATAAAGGAACGCAAATAGACCAAGTAATAATATTACTAATAATTAAAAAACTAAAAATTAAAAAGGCCGGCTTATTCATCCGACCCGTTTAAATCATTGTTTAAATCTTTTAAAAGCTCTTCGCAATCAAGCCCGTAATTTTCACAAATTTGACCAATGGTTAATTCGTGCATTTCCATTTTGGCAAAAGGACAGGATAAGCAAGGAACCTGATGTTTTCCAAGCGCTGACTCTGCTTTTTCTTGATTAATGATATCCGCAAGAAGAGTATCTTTGGTAATTTTCATATTTTTATTCTTCTTCATCGTTTTCAATTGCCCCATTTAATTCAATAATTGCACCATAAGGGCAAAGCTCTATTCCTCCACATTCTTCAATTTTTGAAGAACTAATAACTTCTGCCTTGCCATCATCTTTCATTTCCGTGCCCCCAGGGCAAACCATGGCACAGCTTCCGCAACCAATGCATTTTTCTTTATCAACTTGATATTTTTTTTCTTCCATATTTTTAATTTATTATTTTTTCATTAAAAGGATTTGAAACATTTAATATTCTATCTTGAATTAATATATTTTTCAATATTTTTATTCTGGTTTTCTTTTTCGAGTCATTAATTCTTTTAAGGCAGCTTGTGGTAATTTATTTTTATACAAAATCTGATAAACCTGCTCGGTAATCGGCATTTCCACTTTATATTTTTTACTTAACTGATAAACTGCTTCCGCGGTTGTTGCCCCTTCAATAATGCTGTTTGTTGATTTAATTATTTCTGACATTTTCTCGCCCTTGGCAATTCTTTCCCCAAAAGTCCTGTTTCGGCTTTCCGGACTGATACAAGTAGTAGACAAATCCCCTAAGCCAGCCAAGCCGGAAAATGTTTTTTTCTTAGCGCCCATTTTTAACCCTAAGCGTTGAATTTCCGCCAATCCACGAGATAAAATCGCTGCCTTGGCATTACTACCAAAACCAAGCCCATCAGAAATTCCAGCCACAACAGCAATAATATTTTTTAAAGGACCGCCCAATTCTACGCCAACAATATCAGTGGAAGTATAAACTCGAAAATAATCATTACTGAAAATCTGCTGGATTTTTTTGGCAATTTCATGTTTTTTTGACGCCGCCACAACCAAAACTGGCAATCCTTGAGCAACCTCGATAGCAATCGACGGTCCGCTTAACACAGCTACCCCTACTTTTCCTAATTCACTTTTTATAATCTCAGTCATTCTCATTAAAGTTTTCTGCTCCAATCCTTTGGCAACATTTACAAAAACTTTATCTTTTAAGTGAATTTGGCTGGCTTTTATTTTTTGAACCACGCTTCGAAAAAATTTTGAAGGAATGGCAAAAATAATCCAATTTGATTTTTCAATTGCTGTTTTTAAATCTTTCTCAAAAACAATATTTTCCGGAATTTTAATTCCTGGTAAATATTTTTTATTTTCTCTTTTTTTGTTTAACTCTTCTAGGTATTCTGGAAAAGCACTCCAAACAAAAACATTGTGCTTGTTTTTAGACAAAACAATAGCCAAAGTAGTTGCCCAGGCGCCATCGCCTAGAATAGTTATATTTGTTTTTTGAATTTTATCCATAAAATAATCATATTGGAAAACCCAAAAAAATCAATAGCATTTTTAAGGAGTAAAATATTTTAAAATCACTATTCCCGAACCACCAGCTCCACCAATTTCAAGGTTCCCTGCTCCAGATCCGCCGCCACCAAGCCCATTTGTTCCAGCACCACCCACATATCCTGAAGGAGAACCGCCGCCGCCAAGCCCACCAACCGTATTAACTCCACCGGCTTTATGAACACCGCCGCCGCCACCACCACCACCATAATAAGTGCTTGTGCCTGTTATTGAAGAAGTTAATCCATTTCCACCATTTCCAGAAGTAGTATTATTGTTAGCAGCAGGATAACCAGCTTGACCAGCCCCACCACCGCCGCCACCAACTCTAAAGTTTGTATTATCTGATCCCCCTTGTCCTCCTGCATAACCTTGACCAGAAATACCTGTTCCGCCAGCCCTATAACCACTTGTAGAATTTGCTCCGCCGCCGCCGCCAGAAGATCCATTTCCCCCAACAACAAATCCATTAGCTCCACCGCCACCACCAGAAGCTGTTACTAATCCAAAAACACTGCTACCACCAGTTCCTCCACCAGCTGTTCCCCCAGCGCCCACAGTTAAGGTTTTATTGCCCGAAACAGACATAGTACCAGTTAAAAATCCGCCGCCGCCGCCGCCGCCGCCACGATAACTTGAAGCAGTGCCATTACCGCCTCCACCTCCTCCGCCAATCACCAAATATTCAACTGAAGTTACTCCAACAGGCGTGGCCCAGGTTCTTGTGCCTGCTCCAGTGAATTGATCAATTGTATAAAGTCCGCTAGTGGTTCTGGTGCAAGTTATTCCGCCAGAAGTAGTGCAAGCACTTAAAGCTGGGTTTCTGGTTGCCGTACAGCTGGCATTAGTTCCACTATGTAAACCTTGACAAGTCCAAGTGGTTGAACTTCCTTGGGCTGGAAAAGCTGGCGTGGTTGGCACAGCTGTGCCAGCAGAACAAAAAGTATCTGAACCATAACTAGTGTCTGAAGATAAATAATTTTTAGCAGCCGTGCCGCAAGCGCCGTTAACCGGAACTCCGGTAGCTGGGAAAACAGCCGTGACCACGCCAGAATTAGCAGAATTAGAATCAGAAGTTGCACCAGCTACAGTAAAGAAATCAGCAATAACGCCAGTGAAAGTATAACCAGTCTTAGCTGTTAAAGTAATCGTAGCCGTGTAAATCGTGCCCCCGGCAAAAGTAACAGGACTACCATTCCAAGAAATTGTTCCAGTGTATTGACTGGTTTCGGTTATGGCAGTATCAGGAGTAGCACCAGTGGCTGGAGCAGTTACTCCAGGAATAGCAGCAATATTCACGACTTGCAAATTCCTGGTAGCTTGGCAATTAGCCGTAGTGCCACCATAAACTCCTTGGCAAGACCAGCTAACTGATCCACCTAAAGCTGGGAAGCTTGGAGTAGAGGGATTGGCAGTACCAGCAGAACAAAAAGTATCAGAACCATAACTAGTGTCTGAAGATAAATAATTTTTAGCAGCCGTACCACAAGCACCATTAAGTATTGTGCCTGGAAAAACAGCAGTCACTGTGCCCGAGCTGACAGAATTAGAATCAGAAGTTGCACCAGCTACAGTAAAGAAATCAGCAATAACGCCAGTGAAAGTATAACCAGTCTTAGCTGTTAAAGTAATCGTAGCCGTGTAAATCGTGCCCCCGGCAAAAGTAACAGGACTACCATTCCAAGAAATTGTTCCAGTGTATTGACTGGTTTCGGTTATGGCAGTATCAGGAGTAGCACCAGTGGCTGGAGCAGTTACTCCAGGAATAGCAGCAATGTTCACGATTTGCAAATTCCTGGTAGCTTGGCAATTAGCCGTGGTCCCGCTGTTCAAGCCTTCGCAATCCCAATTTGTTGAACTGCCTAAAGCAGGAAAGTCTGGATTTGAAGGATTAGGATTTCCAGCAGAACAAAAAGTATCAGTCCCATAGGTTGTATCAGAAGAAGAATAATTTTTATTCGCTGAACCACATTCACCATTAACAATAATTCCCGCACTACAAGAAGCTCCAGTTCCGCCATTAATACCTAAACATTCCCAAGTCCAAGGTCCAGTGCCTGAAACAGGAGGCAAAGAATTGTCATCGCATAAGTTTTCAGTTGGAATAGTATAAGTTTGTTCGCCATTGGCTGAACCGCAGTTAACATCAATCTTTTTGTTAGCTGAACAAGAATCATTGTTTCCGCCATAAGCTCCAAGACAGTTCCAGGTCCAGGGTCCGGTTCCAGAAACTTCAGTGGCTGTTCCAGTAAAACAAAGATTTTCTCCTGGAATTTCATAAAAAGAAGAATTGTGAGCTGAACCGCAAGCACCATCAGCAGGCGCTTCGTAGAAAAATCCAACCGTGCTGTCATAACCATAAGCATAAGTATCAGAAAGAACTGATTCCACTACAAACTCATTGTTTCCTGAAGAAGAATAGGTATAAAAAAGCCCTGATTTGGGATCAGAGGGAAGGGTTGGCAAATATGGATTAAGAGCTTCTCCCAATAAGTCATTACAAGAATTGGTTTCAATGCCAAAATTGCAATCTCCTGTTGGCAAGGTTCCTCCTTGGACAGTGTATTGGATTAAAGCGTTTTTAATCGTGGCAATATCAGATTTACGCCGGGCATCGTTTGCTGCGTTAGCCGCAGAATTAAGAGAAACAAAAACAAATGCTGACAAAACACCAATAATCGCAATCACGACCAAGAGCTCGATTAGAGTAAAAGCTTTTTTTGAAAACATTAATAAAATTATATCAAAAAAAAAAATAAAAACAATAGAGTTAAATCTTCTTGTGCGAACAAATATTTTTATAATCGCAAAATCGGCAATTCCACCCAGGAGAAGGTTTGAAATTGCTTCTTTTTATTTTTAAAATCAATTCCTTTATTTTTTCCTCGGTTTTAAACAAATCGTCAGCTGTGGGAATAAATGATTTTATTGAATTGTCATCAACATAATAATAAGAAAGCTTGCCGGTTTTTAATCCAAAAATTTTAAAAGCTGCCAGCTGATAAATTAATAATTGAAATTTGTCGTCTGTGCTTAAAGAGTCTTTCGGGTTTCCAGTTTTATAATCAATTAACTCCACCTCATTTTCAGAAATTTTATCAATTCGATCAATTGCACCTACCAATAAATCATTATCAATCTTCAAAGAAAATGTTTTTTCCAAAGCTGGCTCTTCATTAAAAAAATAAATATTTAATGGTTTTAAAAGTAAATCATTATAAAATTTTTTTAAAACTTCTTTGCCCTTCAGATAATAATCTTTTTTTGAATCCCCATCATGCCAATCATCAATCCACTCTTTATCATAAATTTCCAATAAGTCTTGCAAAGACAAATTAAGGCCTTTTTCTTTGGCCAAGGCATTGCCAAATAAATCTTTTTGTTTTATTTCAATATTTCTGGCTGCCAATCCAATAAATTTATGTAAAGTATTATGAATGGTTTTGCCATAACTAAAATTAGGCCGTCCACGAGTAGGAATTTTTAAAATATGGGCAAATTTATATTGCAAGGGACAATTAGAAAAAGCAGTTAATTGGGAAAAAGAAAAATGGTCTGGTAAAAATTTTTTAATCGCTTTGTTGTCGCTTGTTTCGTTTGATTCAAGTTTAAAATTATTATTTCTTGATTTGCTAAAACAAAAGCTATTGGTTGCTTTTATTTTATGATTTTGGAGAACTTCTTCGCTGATTAAATTTGCTTCTATTAAAAATCGAGACGGCTTTTTTCTTTGCTTGCCCCCATAGTCCTCAGCCCAAGTCAAAAATAGCCCATCTTTTGCTCTGGTTAAAGCTACATAAAAAAGCCTTCTTTCTTCTTGAAGATGAAAATCCCCTTTTGGTAAAACTTCTTTGATTAATTCTTCGGGCAAAGCAATGGGATCGCTTTTTTGATCGCTGGGAAATTTGCGATGAACAAGATTAGAAAGAAAAACATATTTAAATTCCAATCCTTTGGCTGAATGCACAGTCATTACTTTTATTGCCTCGCAATCATTTTCAAAACTTGAAGATAAAGAACCTTCTTCTCCTGCTTCTAATTCCATTTGCAGTTCTTCAATAAAAGCCAAAAGCTTTCCATCAGACTGAGACTCTTCGAAATTTTTTATTTTCTGAAAAAATTGATAAAGCAAATCCCAATTTTTTAAATTCTCTTCGCAGGGTTCGGATAATTTTTTATCATAACCCAAATCAGAAAGCAAATTGATAAAAATTTCACTGGTATTTTTTTGTTTAGAAATTTCAAAATGTTTTTTTAATGATTGAACAAGTTTTCCCAGCTTAATCCGCGTTTCGGTTTGTAATTTAGTCATTAAGTATTTATCCTGGATTGCTTCAAAAACAGGAATTCCTTTCTTATCGCTATATTGAGTAATTCTTGCTACTTCTTCGGCATTTAAATCCATGGGCAACATTCTTAAAACTCGATAAAGGCTAGAAGAATCATAAAAATTTAAAATTGCTTTTAAATAAGAAATAACGTCCAAAATTAAAGGATTAGTATATAATCCCCGCGAAGAAATAAATTGATAAGGCATATTCGCTCTTTCCAATGCTCGGCTGAAAGAATTGGCTGATTCATTAGATCTGACCAAAATAGCAAAATCAGAAAAACCAGCTTCAAGATCTATTTCTTTTAGTTCCCAAATTTTATTAATCACTCCGGTTATTTCTTCATCTCCGGTTTGAAAACCAAGCAAACAAATTTGGCCTGGCCCTTTTTTATTGCTTTTTAGTTTCTTGCTGATTTTCTCAAAACTTTCTAAATTAATTCCTTTTTCTTTGGCTTGTTTTTGCAAATCAGAAATTTCATTTAATTGAAACTCTAAACGATTCGGATTATTATACTGAATAAAATTATAGGACAAATCTAAAATATTTTGAGAAGATCGATAGTTTTCTGTTAAGACCACCTGCTTGGATTCGGGAAAATCTTTTTTAAACCGTAAAACATTATTAAAAGAAGCGCCTTGAAAAGAAAAAATTGATTGGTCGTCATCGGCGCAAACCGCTAAATTATTTTTCGGGGCAGCCAAAATTTTTATTAATTCGTATTGCACCCAATTAGTATCCTGGAATTCATCTACCATAATATACTTAAACCTATCTCTAAATTTTTTTAAAATTTCCGGACGCTTCTTGAATAAATCAATGGTATAATTTATTAAGTCTCCAAAATCAAGACAGCTATTGTCTAATAAAATTTTTTGATAAGTATGATAAGCCATGGCGATTTCGTTAATTCGCTCATATTCAGACTGGGCAAATAAAATTTTTTCTTCATCCGTGGCTTGTTTTTTTAATTTTGTCTTTGAAGGGCTTTTTCGAATAGGAATATCATTTAAACTTGTTTTTAAGGAATCGGCATATTCTAAATATTCGCTTGGATAAATTCCTTCGTTTTTACATTGATGAAAATGATTAACTAAAGCTTGAATAAATTTGGTTGGATTGCCTAATGGTCGATATTCTTTAAGAAAATTAAATTTATGAAAATTTTTACGCATCAAAATCCAGCTGCCACTATCATTTAGTAATTTATAATTCGTAGGAATTCCAATTGACAGGCCGTAATTTTTTAAAACTCGATCGCCAAAAGAATGAAAAGTAGAAATCCAAAAATCATAATACCCAAAAGGTAATAATTTTTCCGCTCTTTCTTCCATTTCATGGGCTGCTTTTTCCGTAAAAGTAAGTGCTAAAATTTCTTCTGGTTTTATATTTTGCTCACTCACTAAATAAGCCAAGCGGTTGGTTAAAACTGTTGTTTTTCCGGTTCCAGCGCCAGCCACAATCAAAAGCGGACCATCAATAGTTTCAACAGCTTGTTTTTGTTCCTTGTTTAATTTACTTAAATCCATATAAAGGCATTATAGGTTAAAATCAATTTTTTTTCAAAAAAAATAGAGCATTAAAATATTTGCTCTAATAATTTTTACTGACATAAAGGGCCAGTTTCCACAAATCATGGGTGCAAAGACGATAATTTATAGAAAGAAAAATCAAACTTTTCAGATTATTGGGAACAAAAAAAATTTCTTGATTTTCCCATTCTGTCATCTTAAGGCTCTTGAGCCGTTCTGTAGTTTCAAACAACTTTAATTGAATGGCAATTAACGGCTGTTGAGATCCAATTCGGCTGAACACCAAGCCTAAACATTGGGGGGGCAAATTTGGCCGGCAATTAAGCTCTTCTTTAGCTTCACGAATAATTGCTGATTCCAAAGAAAGAAACGTTTGCCTTGCTTCGCGGATTTGATCTTTTCCAGGATCAAAATATCCTCCTGGCAAAAAAGTATATTCTGCCTCATTAAAAGCTGTTTGGCCTCTTTTTGCTACCACAATACATCCTTCGGGATAGCTTTCGCTTGGGGCAGTAACTGCAATTGCACCAAAAGATAATGGCAAGGGGCGCTCACGATCAAACGCAGTGGCCCTAACCAATAAGCTACCCGACTCGGTTTTACGAGTTGCCCAATATATGGAAAAATTTGTTGGTCTTGTTTCCAAATACAAAACATTGTTTTGTATTTTACCAGACTTCAAGCTGGCCAAAACTCCATCAAAATCATTAGGATGATCTTTGATGTGATTTTCCCATTGTTTTTGAATTTGTTCTCGTTGCGATACTGGCATATTTCGCCTGTGCCTACCCAGCCCAATTAGAACTTTAGAAAATTCTTTGGCAAGCAACTGTGCTTCGTGTTTTCTGTTCATTAATCCAAGAACAGTAAACGCTTTTTCAAGCTCCACTTTTTCACCTCTTTGTTCCTCAAGAACTAAATATTTTATAACAAAAATCAATATTTATGTCAACGAAAGAAATTTTTCTCTTTCTGGGCCAGAAAATTTTTCAATTGAATATCGAAGCATCATTCTTGGCATTTTCAAGGCGTATTTTTTCAAAAATTCAACCTCCTTTTCTTTGTTTCGCTTTCCAACTTCCCGCAACATCCAGCCAACTGCCTTCTGAATCAAATCATGAGAATCATTTAATAAAATTTTCGCGATTTTAAAAGTATCTTCAAGGTCTTTATTTTTAATAAAAGCATATGTCGAGACTATCGCAATTCTTTTTTTCCAAAGGTTATTAGATTTCGCTAAATCATAAAGAGTTTTTCGGTCTTTATCTAATAAATAATTTCCAACAATTGCTGGAGCTGATAAATCAACTAAATCCCAATTATTTATGTTTTGATAATTCTTTAAATACAGTTTAAAAATTTTTTCTTGCTCTTTTTCTTCTGCGCTATTATATTTTTCAATCAAAATTAATAAACCAGTTAGTCGGCACTCATGAATCTGGTCATTTAAAAGCTCTTGAATTTGGGAAAGCGAAATATGTTTGAATTGTTGGGCAATTTTTCTTTGTTCTGGAACAGTGATTCCCCAAAAAACATCTCCTTCGCCATATTGCCCTTTTTGAGTTTTAAAAAATCGAAGCAAAAAAATAGCTTTTTCCTTATTTCTTTTTTTTTGTAAAATTTTTTTTACTGAATTTGGCATTTTAATTTAAGTTAAAAAATAAATAAAAGCACCCAAGAGACAAAGACAGCCAAAGAAAAAAGTAAATTTCGAAAAATTAATCTTTCGGCTTAGTTGCATTAAAAATTTTAAAGTAATAATTCCAAACACAAAACTAAAAAAACAAGCCAAGGCCATTTCTCGGGAAAAAAATATTTGAGTTTCTCCTAAATTCTTTAAATAAATATAAAAATTAGCTCCAAAAACCACGGGAATAGAAATAAGATATGATGTTTTTAGTATTTTTTCTGGATTATCTTCTGATAAAGATAACCCAAAAATCGTTGCTCCGGAACGAGAAAGCCCGGGAATTGGAGTTAGGGCTTGAAGCAATCCAACAATAATAGCCGAAACATCGTCAGAAATTTTTATTTTTATTTTTTTCTGCTGAAACCAAGAAGTTAAAAAAAGCCCAACACCCATCATAATAAGCAGTGCCGGTCCAAAAGCAAAGTTATTAGCAACCCTATAAACAAAAAATCCCAACCCTCCGGAAATCAGGGTAACGATTATGAAAAATCTGACAAATTTTTTATCTTTCAAAAGAATTAAATCTCGAAGGTCTTTCCAAAAATAAATAATTACTGCTAAAAGAGTGCCTAAATGTAAAAATAAAGAGAAATCAACGCTATTTATTTTTTCAACAAAAAAATTTGAAAACAAGGCGACAATGCCTTCGCTCGAAACCGGTAACCATTCAAAAACGCCTTGTAAAATTCCAGCTAATATATACTCCCACATAAATTTATTTTATTATTTTTAAAACTCTTATTTTTCCGAATTGATCTTTTAAAAATTCTTTTTGCGAATATCTTTTATCAATCGGCAAGCGATTAATAATTTTTTCAATTTCTTTAACTTGCTCAGAATCAATCTCAACATATGCTGTTCCTTTTTTTTTCAAAAAATCAAAAACTTGCACAATAAATATTTTTAAAACGTCCATTCCTTCTGGCCCGGCAAAAAGAGCAATCGCTGGTTCATATTTTTTTACATCTTCGCCTACTTCCGCGATTCTTTTTTCCGCCACATAAGGGGGGTTAGCCAGAATAAAATCGTATTTTTTTAAAATATTAGAAAAAATATCTGATTTAATAATTTGATAGCGTCCTAAAGAAACTTTATTTTCTTTAAGATTTTTTTTTATTTGCTCTAAAAAAGAATCTTCGATTTCTCCAAAATCGCAATTAGCTTGGCTATTTTTTTTTAATAAAGCAATCCCAAGACAACCCGAACCAGAAAAAATATCAAGACAAGAAATTTTTTTTCTTTTGTTTTTCTTAATAAAAAATTCAATGTCTTTCAAGGCTTGACTTGCCCAAAATTCAGTTTCTTCTCTGGGAATCAAGGGACGATTTTCTAATCCGATTTTAATTCCTAGAAAGTTAATAAAACCCTTTTTATAGGCCTCGGGCAAATCATTATAAGCCATAAACAACTAAAAAAGAAATTGCAACTCCAATTAACCCCCCGGCAAATATTTCAAACAAGCTATGGCCGATAACTTCTTTTACTTTTTCCATATCTTCCGAATCGTCAATATCGTTATTTAATATTTCAATCAAACGGTTAAGGGATTGAGCTTGCTTTCCGGCCGCTCCTCTGATTACCCTAGCGTCGTAAATAATATAAAAAGCCAAAACAGCTGCGATCGCGAAAGATATTGAATTAAATCCATTAATTAACCCCACCGAAACCGCCAAGGCAATAGAGGTTGCGCTGTGAGATGACGGAAATCCTCCAGGCAAAGAATAAAAGTTAAAACGAAACTTTTTGTCTTTTGAAGACAAAACCAAGGCTTTAATTGTTTGGGCAACAAACCAAGCTAAAATTGCTGCTAATAGCGCTTTATTTTGGAATAAAACAAGAATAAATTCATTAATTGTCATGCTTTTTTATTAAAAAAATTTTATTTCTTTCTTGAAATCCTTTAACCAGCTTTATCTCACTTTCCGAACAATTAAAATATTTCGCCAAGACGCTAATAATAGCTTGATTGGCCCGGCCTTGAATCGGTTTTTCTCGAACATAAACCTCTAAAAAATCTTGATCTTTTTTTTCTATTTTTGTTTTACTTACCCCTGGAAATGCCTTAACTTTTATTAACATTATTACAATAATAACATAAAAAACATTTATTAAGCAAGAAAAAGCCGCCCTTTAAGACGGCTAAAAAAATTAAAATTAATTTATTTTCAAAAGCTCAACCACGAAAATCAATGTCGCATTAGGTGGAATTATTCCACCAGCCCCAGAAGCGCCATAACCCATTTCTGGAGGAATTATTAACTTTCTTTTTTCTCCCTGCTTCATTCCAATTAATCCTTGGTCCCATCCTTGGATTACTTGCCCAGCGCCAACAGTAAACACAAATGGTTCTCGCCCTGGGTTTAAGCTGGAATCAAATTTTGTTCCATCAATTAAGGTTCCAGTATAATTAACAGTTAAAGTGTCTCCCTTTTTTGACTCTACTCCTGTTCCTGTTTTTAATATTTCTATTTTCATTTCTGTTTCTTTATTTTGATTAAGAGATTCCGCAGCATTAGCCTGGGCTTGATTATTGCCCAAACTGTTAAGATCGATGTGGCTGACATTGTTTTCTGCCATTAAATCCGGCGCTTCCACAGAAGTGCGCGTAAAAAAATAAATTAAAAAGACAATTAAAACAATTAAAATCAGTGCCAAAAAAACTAAAATACTTTTCTTCATAAAGCAAATTATTTTATCTCGTAAGTAACAGTAACCGTTACTTCTATTTTATTCTCTCCTACAGAGACTGGTTGGGATTCGATTGCTCCTCCCATACCCGAAACCGAAGATTTCATGACCGTATCATAATAAACAGGCAAATAACCTGATTCTGAAAAACCAACTACTTCTCCCAAAACCACACCTAAGCCATTAGCAATGCTCTGAGCGTCTATTTTAGATTTTTCAATTGCTTGAGTTCTGGCCTGCATTTTAATTGAATCTGAATCTTCAACCGTAAATCTCAAATCTCCAACATTGCTTGCTCCAGCTGAAACTGCTCCAGTGGTAATGTCTCCTATTTTTTCCAAATCCTTGATTTTTATTTCCAATGATTCTGTTGCTGTATAACCAGCTATCCGCTGATTACGATAATAAGCTGAGCTGGAAAGGTCATAATATTCATATTTTGGATAAACATTATAATTTACGGTTTTGATATCAGCATCTTGCAATCCCTGTTCCTTTAAAAAAGAAATTACCGCTGAAGATTTTTCTCGATTTTTTGTAATTGCTTCTGAGGCGGTTGTTGCATCTGTAGTAACAGTGATAGTGGTTGTAGCCATATCTGGCTTAACATAAATCGTGCCAGTTTTGGCAACAGAAATAGTATTTTTTTCTCCAATATTTTCTGCTTCTTTTATTTTAGTGTTAATGGCCACTAAAAAATAAAAAGTAATGACAAACAATAAAATTGCCGTAATAATCATTAAGATTTGTGGCAAAATTCCTTTTTTGATTTCTTCAGACATATTTTTTATTAATTATTTTATTTATTATCTAGATAATTTATTTTAACTTAATTTTAGCCCAAAAGGCAAGTCTTTTTCCGGAATAATCAAAGACAAATCATCTTCTGATTTTCCAGCTAAAATCATGGCTTGGCTTTCTAGGCCAACAATCATTCTCGGCTCTAAATTAACTATCGCCACTACTATTTTTCCAATTAAATCCTCAGGGGAATAAAATTTTCCAATTCCAGCAATAATTTGTTTTCTTTCTCCTCCAATTTCAGCTAAAATTTTTAAAAGCTTTTCTGAGTTCTCAACTCTTTCCGCGGAAATAATTTTAATTAAGCGTAAATCTATTTTTTCAAAATCGTTAAAATTAATTAAGTTCATAATAATATTTTAAATTATTTTTTTTCAAAAATCAATTTTCTTTTAAAAAAAGAGCCCTTTGAAAGGGCTCTGATTTTTAATTCGGCTGATTAGTCGTTAGCTCCATCATTGAAGGTTCTTTCTTTCATTGGCCTTGCTTCGTCAACAAGCATTTTTCTTCCTTCAACTTCAGAGCCGTTAAACATTTCTTTTGCCTTGGCAGCTTCTTCTTCGGTAGACATTTCTACAAAACCAAAACCTTTTGATCTTTTAGAAAACTTGTCAATGATGATAGAAGCAGAAACAACTGTTCCAGCTTGAGAGAATAAATCTTTCAAGGATTCGTCAGTTGTTGAATAAGGCAAATTGCCTATGTACAGCTTTTTTTCCATTTTCTTTTTTTATTTCTTATTTAACCCGACCTACTCTCAGCCGACTAACAAGGTAGCTAGAGCACGAACACTTTAAAAAGTATTGAATAAATAATGACACAACAAAAGAATAAAGTCAATAAAGCAAAGCGTTTTGATTAGAATTGCTTTTCTTGATATAATAAGCGCATAAATTAAATATTATCATATGTTTTTTAAAAAAAATCTTAAAATAAAATTATTAATTATCTTCTCAATAATATTTTTTGGTCTTGTTGGTTCTATAATCAAAGCTGAGTCTTTTAAAGAAAAAAAAGACACTGAACTAAGAAAAAAAATCGGTCAAATGCTGATTGTAGGATTCCGAGACCTAGAAATAAATTCTGATTCTTATATTGTTAAAACAATTAATGATTTAAATCTTGGGGGCGTAATTCTATTTGATAAAGATAATCCCTCTCGGGGCGAGCTTAGTCGAAATATTGCTAGTCCCCAACAAACCAAAAAATTAATTTCTGATTTAAAAAATTTCTCATCATCGCATCTTTTTGTTTCTCTTGATGCCGAAGGAGGTTATGTTAATCGGCTAAAAGAAAAATATGGTTTTTTTAAAATTCCCAGCGCGGAAAATTTAGGCCAAGGGAGTTTAGCTAATACCAGCGAAAAAGCCGATCTTTTAGGTATGGAATTAACGTCTTTGGGTTTTAATATGAATTTTGCGCCAGTGGTTGATGTAAATATTAATCCCAACAATCCAGTAATCGGATATTTAGAAAGATCATTTTCTTCTGACCCAATAAAAGTTTATTCCCATGGTAAAGAATTTATCGCTGGACTCCAACAACATGGAATTATTACGGCGATAAAACATTTTCCTGGTCACGGCAGTTCTACAACCGACAGCCATTTAGGATTAGTTGATATTACAAAAACTTGGACCCCAAAAGAATTAATTCCTTATTTGCTTTTAATTAAAAATGGTTATTCTGATATGATTATGACTGCTCATATTATGAATACAGAAATCGATCCTGATTATCCGGCCACCCTTTCGCCTGTTTTCCTAAATCTTCTTTTGCGCAAAGGTTTGGGGTTTAAGGGCTTGATTGTTTCCGATGATATGCAAATGGGTGCGATTGCTGATAATTTTGGCTTTGAAGAAGCTCTGGTCCAGGCTATTAATGCTGGCTGTGATGTTTTAATCTTAAGCAACAATATCAAAACCTATGACGAGCAAGCTCCCTATAAAGCAGTAGACGCTATTTTCAAAGCAATTCAAAATAACCAGATTTCAGAAGAAAAAATAAACGAATCATATAACAGAATCCAAGAATTCAAAAATAACCATGGCATTTAAAATAAAAATCAAAGATCCTGTTTCGGGATTAAGTCATCTTTTGGGCGCGCTTTTATCTATTCTTGGCACGATTATTTTAGTTTATCTAGGCTTTGAAAAAAATTCTTTAGTAAACATTATTTCATTTTTTATTTTTGGGTTTAGTATGATTTTTCTTTATTCCTCTAGCACAATTTATCATCTTTTTGGACACTCTCCGGAAGAAGTGGATATTTTTCGAAAAATAGACCATGCCATGATTTATATCCTTATTGCTGGAACCTATACGCCTATTTGCCTTATTGCTTTATGGGGCTGGCTAGGGATTTCTTCTTTAGTTTTAATTTGGATTTTAGCTTTTTTCGGAATCTCCACAGTATTTTTTAAAAAATTTTGGACTCATGTTCCCCGTTCTTTAGCCACCGGACTTTATGTTTTAATGGGCTGGCTAAGCTTAGGATTGCTTTATCCTTTAAGTAAAAATATTCCTTTTTCTTTTCTTGTCTGGCTTTTAATCGGAGGAATGTTTTATACTGTTGGCGCCTTTATTTATTCTAAAAAAAAGCCGAACTTTTTTAATCAGTTCGGATTTCATGAAATTTTTCATATTTTTACACTTCTCGGCACAATTTGTCATTTTTGGGCGATTTTCAAATACTTGGCCTAATGGCCAAATATTGGTTTTGTTTTGAAAATAATTTCTGAGGCGTCTGAAGTAGCCAGCTCTTTGATTAAAGGCAAAGAGCTTATTTCTTTTTTCCGCCAAATCGCTCGGCAGAATCCACCAAAAATTTCATAATCAATTTCCCATAAATTTCCCGGGCTTGTTTCCATGAATTTTTGCAAAAAATCCTTGGCATAATCAGCTTGCTCGATATTCACGAAAGGGAAAAGCTCGGGGTCTTTTTCAGTTTGCGCTCGAAACCTTACTGCTTGTCCGGCAAAAGACACAGCATCGATTAAGGGTATTTTCATATTATCAATCGAGGAATTGATATAATACCCTTCAAGCCCATTGTTTGGATCAACAACAATAACATTGTCTTGATCTTCTAATTCTTCAATGACTACTGGAATCTTTTCCAGAAAATCAACCGCAACCAGAATAGACTCTATCATTTTAGTCGGCTTAATGTTCATGGTCATTACTCCATAAATTACTTTTTTAAATATAGTCTATTCAATTTTTAATGTCAAAAATTTTTCTGCTTGTTGCGAAAAAAATTATTATCAGCTAAAATCGGTTTATAACAAAAAAATAAAAAAATTTATGAGCGAAAACAACCATCATTCTTGCCAAGCTATTGTTTTTAAATGTATTGATTTTCGATTAGAAAAAGAAACCAGACGCTGGCTTCAAGAAAATAATTTAACAGGAAATTGCGATATTGTTTCTTTGGCCGGATCAAGCAAAGAATTATCTGGCAATGATCTTTCCATTACAAGCCTGCTTTTAAATCAAATCAGAGTATCTCACGATCTTCATCAATCCAAACAAGTGATTTTAATTCATCATAGTGATTGCGGAGCTTATAAAAATGATTATGAGTTCAAAAGCCCAGAAGAAGAAAAAAATTTCCAATTAGCTGATTTAGAGAAATCAAAAAAAATGATTAAAGAAAATTTTCCCGATATGTTGGTTCAAAAAATTTGGGCCCAAATGAATGATTCAACTGGAGAAAAAGTAGATTTTCAAATAATTGATTAAATACTCAATTTAAAAACCGCCCTCAAGGCGGTTTTAAATTATTTAGTCCCTGCTCTCTTGGCCCTAATTCTTTCAATTTCACTTAAAAATTGCTTTCGCAAACGAATACTTTGCGGAGTAATTTCTAAATACTCATCTTCATTCATAATGCTCAGCCCTCTTTCCAAAGTAATCTCCAAAGGAGGAATTAATTTTATCGCCTCATCTGAACCCGAGGCTCTCATATTGGTTAATTCTTTTCCTTTAGTGGGATTAACAGTTAAATCATTTCCTTTCGAAACATTGCCAATAACCATTCCTTCATAAACTTCTTCGGCGTGACCAATATAAAGCGCACCTCTTTCTTGTAAATTCCATAAAGAAAAACCCAAGGCTTTTCCTGTAGACATAGAAATCATTGAGCCTAAATTATGTTTTTCTATTTCTCCAACAAAAGAATTAAAACCAATCACTCGACTGGCTAAAATTCCTTCGCCTTTTGTGTCCATAATAAATTCTGGTTTATATCCCAAAAGCCCCCTAGTTGGCATTTCAAAAACTAAACGAACATGGCCTGATTCAGGCTTCATTTCTTTCATTAACCCTTTTCTTTTGGATAGTTTTTCGATAATCACTCCAGAGAATTCTTCGGGAATATCAATAATCACTTCTTCAAATGGCTCTGTTTTTTCTCCTTTTTCTTCTTTAATAATTACCTGGGGTTGAGAAACCTGCAATTCATATCCTTCTCGTCTCATATTTTCTAAAAGGATAGCAATGTGCAATTCTCCTCTTCCAAAAACCTTATAATGATCTGTATTACTAAAATCAACTTTTAACCCTACATTTACTTCTAATTCTTTTTCTAATCTTTCTCTGATTTGGCGATTAGTAACAAATTTTCCTTCTCGGCCGGCAAAAGGAGAATTATTTACTAAAAAATTAAGAGAAATTGTGGGTTCGTCTATTTTAATTATTGGTAAAGATTCTTGATCTAAATTACTACAAATAGTTTCTCCAATATTAATGTCCGGAATTCCAGCTAAAATAACCACATCTCCGGCTTCGGCTTGTTCAGTCTCTCGTCTTTCCATTCCCCAAAAATTAATGATTTTTACTATTTTTCCTTTTCTTGGCTCAAAATCATGCCCTTTAATAAAAACATCGGCATTCTTTTTTATCGTTCCTTCATAACTTCGGCAAATAGCCAAACGTCCTAAAAAATTATCATAAGCCAAATTAAAGGGCTGAGCTCTTAATGGCTTGCTTGATAAATCAGCTGAAGAAGCTGGGTTTATTTTTTCTAAAATCAAATCTAAAAGAGGGGTTAAGTCTTTTGACTCATCAGTTATTTTGTTTTTTGCGATTCCGTCCCGACCATTGGCATAAATTACTGGGAAATCAAGCTGTTCATCATTAGCTCCCAAATCCAAAAAAAGCTCAAAAACCATTTCTTTTACTTCTTCGGGGCGAGCTGCGGGCTTGTCTATTTTATTAATAACCACGATTGGCTTTAACCCTAGTTCCAGCGATTTTTTTAAAACAAATTTTGTTTGGGGCATTGGCCCTTCTTGAGCGTCAACAATCAACAAAACCGAGTCAATAGATCGTAAAACTCGCTCTACTTCGGATCCAAAATCAGCGTGACCGGGCGTGTCCACAATATTTATTTTCGTATCTTTGTAAAAAATTGAAGCATTTTTAGAATAAATTGTAATTCCTCTTTCTTTTTCTAGGTCATTAACATCCATACTAAAACCTTCTTCTACCATTTTTGTTTGCTTCAAAATCGCATCGGTTAAAGTAGTTTTTCCGTGGTCAACATGAGCGATAATCGCAATATTTCTAATTTCCATAAAAGTAAAAATGAAAAAATCTGCCTCGAAAAGCAGAAAGCTTTTGTTTTTTTGTTTGTTTTAAAAATAATAATACAAACAAACAAAAAAGTCAAATAAAATTATCGGTTTACTTGTCTTTTCCGGCAAGATATCCGGTTGTCCAGCACATTTGCAAATTATACCCTCCGCATGGCCCGTCCAAATCAATAATTTCCCCAGCAAGATATAAATTATCAATTATTTTTGATTTCATATTTTTATTGTCTATCTCTTTCAAAGAAACTCCTCCGGCTGTGACCATGGCTCGATCAAAACCCACCAAGCTAATAACATTAAATTCGATTTTTTTAACAACTTTGATTATCTTTCCTCTCATCTCTTTGGTTATTTTTGTTCCTTTTAAGTCTTCTTTAACACCAGCAAAATATAAAATAAAAGGAATTATTTTTACTGGTAAAAAATTAGTTAAAATGTTTTTAACTTCTTGATTACTGTTTTTTTCAATTAATTTTTGAAAAAGAAGCTCCATTTCTTCTTGGTTTTTTTCGGGATGCAAATCAATTAATAATTTTAATTTTCCTCGATTTTTTTCAAGATCAGTGTCTTTGCCCTTGTTTAAAGCCAAACCAATGTCCTTGCTCATATCTAAAATAAGCGGGCCGGTCAAACCAAAATGAGCAAATAAAATATCTCCGTTTTGTTTTTTAATTATTTTTCCATTAATCGCTAGGCTAGCTTTAATATTTTTAAACGAAAGGCCTGATAATTTTTTAATCCAAGATTCTTTAATTTGAATTGGAACCAAAGATGGCCGAGGTTTAATTATTGTATGTCCCATTTTTTCAAGCCAATTATATCCCTGACCACTTGATCCAGTAATAGGATAAGCTTTTCCGCCCATAGTAAAAATATATTTATCAGCGCTTAATTTCTCTCCATTAGCTAGGGTAATGCTTTTAATGGTTTTATCAGAATAATTAATTTTTATAACTTCGCAATTTAAAAAAATAGAAACTTTATTTTCTTTTAATTGTTTTATTAAAGCCTGCAAAATATCTTGGGCTTTATCGGTCTTAGGAAAAACCCGGCCATCAGATTCTGTTTTCAAGTCTAATCCTTGCTGTTCAAAAAAGTTGATAGTTTCTTTAACTCCAAAGCGCGTCAAGGGAGATAATAAAAAATCGCCTTCTTTGCCATATTGAGAAGCTAAGTCCCGATTAGTCAAACAATTATGAGTTAAATTACAGCGCCCATCCCCAGCCATTAAAAGCTTTTTTCCCAAACTGGAATTTTTTTCCAAAAGCGCCACTTTTTTTCCAAAAGCAGAAGCTTGGATTGCCGCCATCATTCCGGCCGGACCAGCGCCGATTACTATTGTTTGAAAATCAAGATTGGGAATTATTTTTTTCATATTTTATTTTCCGCTTTTTATTTCAATAACATCTCCGTCTTGAACAATATATTCCTTGCCCTCTGTTCTAATCAATCCTTTTTCTCTGGCCGAAGAAAAGCCTCCAACCTCAATCAACTTTTTCCAATTAATCACTTCGGCGCGAATAAAAAATTCTTCAAAATCAGAATGAATCGCTCCTCCCGCCTGGGGCGCTCGATCTCCTTTTTTAATTGTCCAAGCTCTGGTTTCATCAGGTCCAGTGGTTAAAAAAGTAATTAAATTCAAAAGTTCATATGATTTTTTAATCAATTCGTTCAGTCCTGTTTCTTCGGAAAGACCCAAGGCTTTTCGATCTTCGATTGATAGGTCCGCATAATCAGTTTCCGAAAGAATATCCATTATCAAATAAGCTTGATTTTTTTCTTGAAAAATCTTTTTTACTTCTTCAGGGATTTCGTTTTCTTTTCCATTCAAAAGATAAATCGCTGGCTTGGCAGATAATAATTGAAAACCTTTTATTATTTTTAAATCATCTTCTTTTGCTTCAAAAAATCCAGCCGACTTCCCTTGTTTTAACAATTCATAAATATTTTTTAAAATTTCCTGCTCTTTTAAACATGTTTTGTCTCCGGATTTTACCTCTTTTTCTAAAGACGCTAACCTCTTTTCTGCTGTTTCCAAATCTTTTAAAATCAATTCTGTTTCTAATATTTCTTTGTCTTTTAAAATATTTATTTCTGGTCGAGTGTTAATAATATTATTATTTTCAAATGCTCGCAGAACATAAACAATCGCATCAACATCACGAATATTAGCTAAAAATTTATTACCCAAACCTTCTCCCTTGCTTGCTCCCTCAACTAATCCCGCAATGTCAACAAATTCAATGGCAGTATAAACTTTTTTGGCCGAATTAGTTAATTTAGCCAGCTCTTCTACTCTTTCATCAGGAACGGCAACAACCCCGACATTGGGGTCGATTGTACAAAAAGGATAATTAGCTCGATCTACTTGTTTTTTTGTAATGGCTTGGAATAGGGTTGATTTTCCAACATTAGGAAATCCAACGATTCCGATTTGAAGCGGCATATAGTTTTAAAATATAGCAATTTTATTTCTTTTTCACAAGGTTTTTCTCATTATGAAGCATTTCGGCTTGCTTAGATAGCTCGATTATTTTATTCAAAGGCAATCCTATCCTTTGAGAAAAATTTTTAATATCTTTAAGATTTATTAATTCTGAAGCTAGCATTATTCCAGCGTTGCCAAAAGGCAAATTCATATATTGCCGGAAAGATGGCAAAATTGTTATGGGATATAATTTTTTTTCTTCTATTATTCTTTCCAGTCCATTATTTTTAGGATAATTCCAGCCTAATAATTTTATTCCTTGGCATTCGCAATATTTTATCGCCTGACTGGTAAATTTTGTATTGGTAATAATTAGGGGAATTATTTTTTTTCCTTGCTTAATTTGATCTTTAAATCCAACCAAAGAAACATCCATAAACGTAGCAAAAAATTTTAAAGCCACAGACAAATCAATCCGTTCGCCAGCATGATTACGATATTTGCATTCTCCGAAATAAACAATATTGTCTTTTTCCGCCACCAAATCTGTTTCATAAGACAAACATCGACCAGGAAGATATTGATTTATTTTTACCGCATAGCCATGGCTTTCAAAAACTTCTTTAATATATTTTTCAAAAGAAAATCCATCCGGCCCCAAGGCCCGCATTGCTATTTTTAAATTAAATCTTAGGGCTGCCCCTGGATTAACTTTATCAAGCTCTTGTTTTAATATTTTAAAAATCTCCGTAGTGGTAATTCCAGAATAAAGACGGGGCCTAATGTAATTTAAAACCTGTTTTGCTTTTTCTCTAGGCGTGCCTGCTCTTTTTAAAGATCGCAAAATTTTATGTTCGGAAAAATTTTCCTCCCTTCCCAAAGAATCAATAACTTTTATTATTTGAGGCATTTTTTAAAATTTATTCAAAAAACTTAGAATGCAGTTTTTCTTTCATTTTTTTATAATTATTTTCAATTTTCTTCACTCGGCAACCAATGCCAACAATCCATAGCCCGGCTAAAATCGCCATTAAACCAATAGCCGAAGCGATAAAAACCAATGTTTTTTCTGGCCAAATAAAAAAAATAAGACCAAAAATAATAAACAAAACTCCTGTTAAAAAAATCAAGGACCAATTACTGCTTACTTCTTTGATATAGTTATCGATTATTCCGATTACAAAACCATTTTCTTTTTTATTTTCTTCTGCCATATTTTAAAAAATTATTTTTAATTATTTTTTTGAAAACACTGCCGGCAAACCGGCTTATATTCATAAGTGCCATCTTCTGGTAAAACCGACGGGACGCCATCAACAACTGGAATCCCAAATTGATAAACTTGAGTATAAATCGCGTTTGGTTTTTTACAAATTTCGCAAACCGCTCTTTTATAATTTACTTTTTGAGGGCCCAATTCAAATATTTTTTTTATAATCGGAAATATTTTTCCCTGATAATCCATATCCAGCCCGGAAATAAAAATTTTAGTTCCCCGACTTATTAAAGAATTTATAGCTTCGGCATCTTTTTCCGCAAACATATGAATTTCATCAATTCCAACAATCGCTTCTTGCTTGTTTAAAATTTCAAACAAGGTTTCTATTTTTTTTGCCTGGATTGATACTCCATTTCGCGACCAAAGATTTTCTTCTCTTATATTTTTTTGAGGCTGATAGATGCCATAATTAATATCTGTATAAGCTAAGGGCATAAAATTACTAATCATCTCAAATGATTTCCCGCTTTTCATTGGGCCTAAAATAAGAGTTAATTCCATAAACTATCTATTATCACCGCTTCCATGAAGCTCGTCTCTTTGTTGGCGTGATTTTAATTTTTCAATATTTTTTTGAGCAACTTCTTCCAAAGAAATTCCTAATTCTTGGCTAAGGTTAGCCACATACCACAAAACATCACCCAATTCTTTGGTGATTTCTATTTTCTTTTCTTCAGAAACGATTCCTTGATTGTCTCGTAAAACTTTTTTTATTTTCTCTGCCACTTCTCCAGCTTCACCAGCTAAGCCCAAAGTAGGATAAATAAAATTGTTATCTTTATTAGGATAAATTGCCGTTTTCCTCGCTTCGATTTGATACTCTTCAAATGTCATTTTTTTTATTTTAATTTATTGTTAATTATTTTTTAAAATTTTTTTTAAAAAAACATAAGCTAAAAAACCTCCCAACAAGGCAGTAATTAATTGTGGCCAGCTCATCATTATTGCTATTTTTTCCGCAATTGGTTTTTGAATAAACAAGCCGATTATTGTCTGGCTAGTTAAAGCTAAAAAAACAAATTTCAATATTGAGGCTGTTATCGTACCTAGCCAATAATTTTTATTTTTTAACCAGAAAAAAATACTGATTAAAATAATATTCCCCATAATAATAAAGGGAACCATAGGCGCCATTACTCCGGGTAAAAATTCTAATCCCAAAGAAATTAAACTTGGAAAAAAAGCAATAGCAATCGCTCCGCTAATTCCAGAAACAAAAACTGAAATAAATAAAATTGCGTTGACGATTGTCCCAGTAATAAATTGATTCTGAAGCAAAGGAGCTAAAATCGCTAATCCCAATAAAATAATAAATTTTATAGATTCTGTTCTAATGTTTTTTAAGGATGTTGTTTTAACTTGTTCCATATTTTTTATTTTAAAAATTATTTTCTTTTTGTTTAATAGAATAATGAGTGTGGCAAACCTTATGCCTTATTTCAGGATTAGTTAAAAATTCCTGATATATTTTTTTAATAATCAAGCTTTCATCAGCCAAACGAATATTTTTAATTTCATCAATATTATAAAGCCCTTGAGCTCTTAATTTTCTTATTTCATCGGTAGTGGGCAATGGTTGTCCCCCGCCACCGATACAACCTCCTGGGCAAGCCATTACCTCGATATAATCATAACGATTCGGCTCTTTTTTAATTATTTCCAAAATTTCTTTAGCGTTTCCTAGCCCATTAACAATGGCTACTTTTATTTTTATTTCTCCTATTTCAATCATTGCTTCTTTAACTTCATTCATTCCGCGTAAATTTTTAAACTCTAATTGTCCTATTTTTTGCCCATTGGTTAATTTAAAAATCGCTGTTCGTAGGGCTGATTCTGTTACTCCTCCAGAAGCTCCATAAATTATTCCAGCTCCGGTTGGCTCATCCCAAGGAGTATCTCCTTTTTCAGGCTCAAGCAAAGCCAAATCAAGATTGTTTCTTTTGAACATCCGCGCCAATTCCCGAGTGGTTAAAACATAATCGATCGGAAATAGTCCATCAATTTTAAGCTCATCTCGAGTTATTTCATATTTTTTGGCCGTGCAGGGCATAATCGAAACAACAATTATTTTTTGCGGATCAATTTTATCTTTTTCGGCAAAATAAGTCTTGCTTAAACCTCCTAAAATTATTTGCGGGGAACGAACCGTGGTTAGATTAGGAATAAATTCTGGGGCATAAAATTCAACATACTTTACCCAAGCCGGACAGCAGGAAGTAAACATGGGTAATGTCTTTTTTTGAGTTAATCGCTCAATTAATTCCTCAGCCTCTTCAATGGTTGTTACATCAGCTGCCACTGAAACATCAAAAGCTTTTTTTGCTCCAATTTTTTTTAACCCAGCAAAAATTTTCCCAGTCACATCTGTTCCATAAGGCAAACCAAATTCTTCTCCTAATGTTGTTCGGATAGAAGGTGCAATTTGAAAAACAACATACTTGTCTTTATCAACTAGGGCCGATTCCACCTGAACAATAGAATCAATTTCCATTAAAGCGCCAGTTGGACAATGAAGGACACATTGGCCACAATAAACACAATCACGTTTAGGATTTTTTGAGGGTGTAACTTCTAAAAAAGAATTATGATTTTCAAGATCTAAAAATCCCACGCCTTGCTTTTCACAAGCTTCTAGGCAATTCCGACAATCAATGCATTTTGAAGAATCAAAACAAATTGATGGACCAAATCTTAATTTCGGATATCCGATTTTTCTATCTTCATATTTCTTAATATCAATTTCATATTCTTTAGCTAATTTTAAAAACTCGCAATTAAGCTCTTGAACGCAAAAATTACATCTTTCAATATGCTGGGCAAAAAGCAATTCTAGATTTTTCTTTCTTAGTCGACGAATTTCTTCTGATTCGGTCGTAATTTCCATTCCTTCCTCAATTAATGTCGAACAAGACGTAAACAATCCTTTACGGCCTGTAATCGCCACCAAACAAAGCCGACAACTAGCTTTTGGCTCTAAATCAGAATGTTCGCACAAAGTAGGAATTTTTATTAAATTTTTTCTGGCAACCTGCAAAATAGTCTCTCCTGGTTCACCAAAATATTCAATTCCATTTATTTTTATTTTTATTTCTTTTGACATTTTATTTTAAAATTTTTTTAATCAAACCACGAAAAGGAGCGGCTGCTCCTCGGCCTAAAGCGCAAAAGCTGGCTTTTTCTAAATTTTCAAAAATTGGCTCCATTTCTAATAAGTCAATATTTTTTTCCTTAATCATTTGTTTTAGTCGATAAATTCCCTCTCGGCAGGGAGTGCATTTATCACAATTCCCTTCTAAGAAAAAATCTGCCCAATTTTCCATTATTTGGTAAAGATCAGCCTTTTCTTTTTCATAAACCGTAATCGATCCTGCTCCTTTGGCTTGATTATCTAATTCTTTGTCTAATAATATTTCTCCCACTGCGCCTCCCCCGACCTGAAGGAAAAATTCAAAATCAGGAAAATTGTTGGTTTGTTTTAAAATTTCAGAAATAGTCAAATTTTCCGGCAGTTCATAAACCCCGGGATTTTTTATTTGACCATTTAAAGAATAAAATCTGGTTTGCTTATAATCCCCTTTGTTTATCTTGCTCGCATAATAAAATGTTTCCACATTGTTCATTAGGGTGGGACAACCAAACAATCCAACCGTGCTGATAAAGGGTGGCCTTTGTCTTGGCTCCATTCTTTTTCCTTCAATCAAATTACAAATAACGGTTTCTTCACCAGCAATATAATAATGAGGCTTTTTAAAAAGCTTAATTGGCCTTTGTTCTATTATTTTTTTCAAATTTTCCTCAAAACGATCATAATAATCAGGATTCATATATAAATAAGCTTCTGAGGCTTTGATTATTTCCATGGCTAGCACAATACCATTAATCACTTCTTCGGCATAATTTTCCAAAATAAATCCATCTTTAAAAACATTGGGTTCTCCCTCCGAAGCATTACAAATCACATATTTTTTTTCGCCCAAAGCATTAATCACGCTTTCCCATTTCAAAGCCACGGGAAACCCAGCCCCACCTCGACCAGTTAATTTTGATTCTTTTAATTTTAAAATAAGGTCATTCATATATTTTAAGGATTTAAAATCCAAACATAATAATTAAGAATCGAAGCAAAGCTTACCCAAAGCAAATAAGGAATTAAAATAAGCCCCGCTGGTTTTGATATTTTTAAAAAAACAGTCATCATTATTACAATTGAGATCCATAAAAGGCTGATATCAATAAAAGCTAAAAAATAATTAAGATTTCCGAAAAAAATAATAGACCAAATATAATTTAAAAAAAGCTGAATAAAAAATATAGCAATTGCTGGCTTGATATTTTTTTCATCTTTTTTTTGCCAAATTAAAAAAGCAGAAATGCCAATTAAAATATAAAGAATAGTCCAGGCCGGAGCAAAAACCCAAGCTGGCGGAGCAAAAAACGGCTTATTTAAATAAAGAAAAATTTCTTTAACTGCTGAGCCGGAAAAAAAAGAGCTTAAAAATCCAACCCCAAGCACAAAAATAATGAATCCGATTAAAGTAAAAGCATTTGTTATTCTTTTATTCATAATAAATAAATTTAATTATTTTTTTATAATCATACCATTTTCTCTTTTTTTTTAACAGGGGGGGGTTAAGCCAATTAGGCTTTACATTGCCAAAAATTCGGCATATAATTGCTATTATTATAAATTAATTTCTTTTTTAAAAATAAGATTTATGGATATTCAAAAAGATGTTTCCGAATATCTTCGGCCTAATGAGTTTACGGCCATTAAAAATTTTGCCCAAGATAAAAAAACCCCGTTTCTTTTAGTTAATCTAAACAAAATAGAAAAAAATTATACTGATCTGAAAACGCAAATGCCCTTTGCAAAAATTTACTATGCTGTCAAAGCCAATCCCCACAAAGAAGTTATCAAAGCTTTGGCTGCCCAAGGATCTTGCTTTGATTTTGCCACCATTTTCGAACTTGATCAGTTATTGGAATTAAATATTTCCCCAGAAAGAATAAGCTTTGGCAATACTATTAAAAAAGAAGAAGATATTGCTTATGCTTACAAAAAAGGGGTTCGTCTTTTTGCCACTGATTCGGAAAGCGATTTAAATAAAATCTGTCGGCAGGCTCCAGGATCAAAAGTTTTTTTCCGGCTTTTAACCGATGGAAGCGGAGCCGACTGGCCTCTTTCTCGCAAGTTCGGTGCTCATCCTGATATGATTTTCCGCCTAGCTTTAAAGTGCCGAAAAATGGATTTAATTCCTTATGGGCTTTCTTTTCATGTTGGAAGCCAGCAAAGAGATATCGGTCAGTGGGACAATGCCATTGCTCAATGCAAATATTTATTTGATTCGCTTGAAGACGCAAACATATCTTTAAAAATGATTAATCTTGGGGGCGGGCTTCCTTCTGATTATCTCCAGCCCACGAATAATATCGAAATTTACGCAAAAGAAATTCTAAGATTTTTAAAAGAAGATTTTGGGGATAATCTTCCGGAAATATTAATTGAGCCGGGGCGATCCATTGTTGGCGACGCTGGAACAATTGTTTCGGAAATAATTATGATTTCCCAAAAATCAACTTCAAATCATTATAGCTGGGTTTATCTTGATGTAGGAAAATTTGGCGGTTTGATTGAAACCATCAACGAAGCCATTAAATATCCGATTTTTACAGAATATGAAAAAATTCCGGAAAATTTAAAAGAGGTTATCTTGGCCGGACCAACTTGCGACAGTATGGATATTATGTATGAAGATTTTCGTTATCGTTTTGACAAAAATATCAAAGAGGGAGATCGAATCTATATTTTAACCGCTGGAGCTTATACGGCCAGCTATAGCTCTATTGAATTTAATGGCATCCCGCCGCTAAAAGTTTACACTGCTCGATTTTAAAAGTTTTATTTCTTTTTATTATTCGAAGAAAAATATTTCTTCTATTTTTGCTTTTAGGGCCCGGGCGATATCATAGGCCAACTTAAGAGATGGAACATATTTTCCTTGTTCCACAAATAAAATTGTTTCTCTTCTTACTTTTACGATTTCCGCTAATTTTTCTTGCGTTAAATTATAACGAGCACGATATTCTTTTATTTTAGTCTTCATTTTTAATATTTTTATAATTCTTGCTTCTTAAATATTTAAAAATCAAAGATTGTAAAATAAGGAGAAAACAAGCCGAATAACTGAAAATCGATCCTAAAAGTTCATAATTTTGATTTTGGCCACGATTAGCCATAAAATATATTCCTAAAATAGCCGAAATAATCGTATAAATAAAAATTGAATAGCGAGCAGAATCTCCAGCTACTTTATAATCAAATTCATCATGCAAAATTGCTTTTACTTTTTTCTTGCTTGCCCACAAAAAAAGCATTGCCGCAATCATGGCAACAACAGGCAAAAAAAAGTTGCCCAGAATAATTGAATTAGAAACAATCATGGCTAAAGATATAATTATCAAAAGTCTTAAAAAAAGATATGTTTTCACGTTCATATTTTTAAAAATTATTTTTTGTTTATATTTAAATGTTAGTTTAAACTAACAATATTGTCAAGCCTTGATTCTGCTCGATTTAAATAATATAATAAAAACATATGAATAAAAATCTTTATATCCTTCCCTTTGATCATCGCTCTTCTTTTTTAAAAAATATTTTAAATATTTCACAAAAACCCAAAAAAAAAGATTTAGTTTTAGCGCAAGAATTAAAAGAATTAATCTTCAAAGGTTTCTTAATGTCCTCTAAAGATTTTAAAAATAAAAAAGATTTTGCCATTCTTGTTGATGAAAGATTGGGCCAATCTGTTTTAGACAAAGCAAAAAAACAAAAAATAAGAATCTGCTTGCCAGTTGAAAAAAGCGGAGAATCTTTTGATTTTGAATATGGCCAAGATTTCCAAAAACACATTAGAAAGATATCTCCTGATTTTGTCAAAGCTCTTATTCGCTATAATCCAGACAATCTTAAGGAAAACAAAAAACAGCTTAAAAAAATGGCTGAATTATCTTCTTTTTGCCAAAAAAACAAATACAAATTGCTTATTGAATTGCTGGTTCCGCCCACTAAAGAAAATTTAAAAGAATACGGCCAAAATAAATACGATCAAAAAATAAGGCCTAAAAAAACCGAACAAGCAATCAAAGAGATTAGAGCTATTGCTTCTCCAGCCATTTGGAAACTAGAAGGCATGGCAAAGAAAGGCTGGCCTGGAATCATAAATGCTGTTGGCCAAGCAAAAATAATAGTTTTGGGAAGAGGAGAGTCTGATAAAAAAGTAAAAAAATGGCTAGCTGATGCCGCCAGCTTCAAAGAAATTATCGGCTTTGCTATTGGCCGCACAATCTTTCTGGAGGCTTTAAAAAAATATTTAGCCGGAGAAATAAGCGAAAAAGAAGCTTGTTTGTGGATTGCTACGAAATTTTCTTTTTTTACTAATTTTTGGCAAACTAAAAAAAATAAAAAATAAAAATGGATTTATTATTTTTTCAACAGCCACTTCTTTTTTTTATTTTCGAGTTTATCGGTTTTTCTTCTTTTGCTTTGATTTTAATCAGAGAACTTTATCAAAAAAACACTCTTCGGGTCTGGGAAATAATCAGTTGTGCTATTTTTGGATTAATTTTAGAAATAGGAAATACTTATTTGGCCCATACTTATTATTACAGTGATTTGTTTTTGATAAAAATCTTTAATGTGCCCCTAACAATCGGTTTAGGCTGGGCGGTAATTGTTTACTGCGCTATGCTTTTAAGTGATCAATATGATATCCCGTGGAAACTTCGCCCCTTTTTAGATGCCTTAACAGCGCTTCTGCTTGATCTTTCAATGGATATAGTTGCGATTAGAATCGGCTTTTGGCATTGGGCTATTCCACAAGGCCAAGAATGGTATGGCGTGCCTTTTGAAAATTTAGTCGGCTGGATTTTTGTTGTTTTATCTTTTTCTTATTTGGTTAGATTTTTACGCACCTTAAATCCAAAAAGAATTTTTACAAAAATCATTATTATTTTAACGCCATTAATCGCTTACGTTGGATTATTAATTTCTTTAATTGTTTTCAGTTTGATTGTCATTCTTCCCTATCAAGTAAATAATTGGACAACCCTTCTTTCTTTTAATTATCAGCCCGACTTTAAAATACTTTTCAATAGCGAAGTTCAACTCTGGAAAATAATATTTTTTGTCTTTCTTTTGGTGCAATTATTGAATATTGTTTTCTTTTCCATTTTAAAATATCGCCGATTTTGTTTTAAAAAATTTGACATTGTTTCTTTTTCTATTTTGTCCTGCTTGCATCTTTTCTTTTTTGTCAGTATTTTTATTTCTGGAATTTTTAAACAATATCCATTTTTTATTTTAATTAGCGGGGTTGTTTTTTTAATCCATTGCTTTCTTCATTTTTTGCCCTATCTTTCAAGGCCGGGCATAATTTATGCTTTTGAAAAAACTCAAAATTCTTTAATGCAAAATCAAAAAATAATCAATAAGATTATTTCCAAAAATCTAAAATAAGCTAAATTTCGTAAGTTTGGCCAAAATCAGGAACAAAACAATTAACGTTCCCATTTTTTTCTTTTATTTTTTCCGCTAAGGCAGAAGAAGATTGTTCTTCGCCGTGAACAACAAAAATATGTTTTGGTTTTGGATTGCTTATTCGTTCGATCCAATTTAATAAAAATTTTGAATCGCCATGAGAAGAAAAAGAAAGAATATTAAAAATCTGTGCCCGAACCAAAATATTTTTCTTTTCTATTCTTATCTTTTTTGCTCCCTCTAAAAGCTCTCGACCCAAAGTGCCTTCGGCTTGGTAGGAAACCAATAAAATATTATTTTTTGCTTTTGAAATATAGTCATCAAGATATCCTACTACCCTTCCTCCTGTTAACATTCCCCCACCGGCTAAAATAATTTTAGGGGGTTTTACCTTTTCTATGGCCAGAGATTGTTTTATTTCTGGAGTAAATTTTAATCCTTGAAAAGAAAAAATATCATCGCCTGATTTAATCAAATTAATGGTTGATTGATTGAAATAAGAAAAAATATACTTGCGATAGATTTCAATGGTTTTAATTGCCAGCGGACTATCTAAAAAAATTGGCACATAGGAAATTTCTTTATTCTCTGCCATTTCATTCAAATCGTATAAAATTTCTTGAATTCGCTCCAAAGCAAAAATAGGAATTATTAAATTTGCTTTTTTCTCAATTGTTTGAAGAATCACTTCTTTTAATTTTTTTCGGCCCTCAGCTCTTGGCTCGTGCAAACCATTTCCATAAGTCGACTCTATTAAAACCGCATCTGCTCCAGAAATATAATTTGTATCATTTAAAATTACCGAAGGAGAATTTCCTAAATCTCCGGAAAAAACAATTTTTTTTAATTGATTGTTATCATTTATTTCAACTTCATAAATACAAGATCCTAAAATATGGCCGGCGTCGCGCGCAATTACTTTTATCCGGGGGGATATTATCTTTTCTTCACCATATTCTAAACAAGAAAATAAATTATTAACATCTTCGATATCATAATCATAATAAAGAGGATCTTGCATTTTTTTGCCTTGATTGCTTAAAAAAATTTTTGCAGAATCAAGCATCATTAAAACTGCTAATTCTGCCGTAGGCTTAGTGCAAAAAATTTTTCCCTTAAAACCCTTTTTTACCAAAATAGGCAAACGACCACAATGATCAATATGAGCATGGGTTAAAAGCAAAAAATCTATTTCTTTTGGATTAAAAGAAAAATCCCGACAATTTTTTTCATAAGCCCCTTCGCCCTGAAACATTCCACAATCAACCAAAAACTTTGTATTTTCAGTTTCAATTAAGAAGCAGGATCCAGTTACTTCTTTGCTGGCTCCAAAAAAAGATATTTTCATTTAAATTCTTTAAAAATTTATAAATAATGAACCCGCTTCTTTATTATATCAAAAAAAATGAAAACAAAAAACGCCCAGATAATCCAGGCGTTTTTTAAAGAAAATTAAGGCTGAAAAATTGTTTCTGGCATTAAAACAACCTCTTCAATGCCAGAAAATTGCTCGGCTGTTTTGATGATTTGATTTCTTAAAATCCTTATTCGGCAGGCTCCGCCGGTTGTAAACTCGGGAACCTCGTTAAAGGTTAAAATCATCACCCCGTTGTTTATTTCCACTTTTAATAATTTAAAATCAGGACTATCAAAATAAGTTTCATAACCTTGTGATTTTGCGTTTTCAGTTAAATTTCCAGAAATTAATCGGCTAATCACGGTTTTAACAATTTCTTTTTGAGTCCATTCATTGCTAATATTAAAACTTGCTTCAATTGGCAAAACAAAATCAGCACCGCAAGTGGTATCAACGTCTTGCTCTTTATTGTAATAAAAAAGTTGAAAATTTTGATTTCTAAAAAACTGGCTAGAAATTGTTTCTTGAATTTTTGGTTGAGAAACAAAATTTGATTTAGAAGCAAGAAGACTTAAATAAGCCATGGGATTAGAAAAAGACAAAGAAACAATAAAAATAGTGCCTAAAATAGCTAAAATTCCAACAATTGTGTTAACAATGCTTTTTCTGTCAAGAATAGTTAATCCAAAAAATATTAAAATTAAAGGCCATAGTCTCCAAAAATTTAAATCCATCTTTAACAACCCCAAACTCTCTCCTAAAATAAAAATGCCCAGGGCAACAATAATAATTCCGAGGAAAAAAGCGCCAAAATTAATTTCCGGATTTTTACAAAATTGCTCATACTCTGGATAAGAGGCTGGTTTAGTTTTTTCCCTTTTTTTTCTTTTTGTTTTTTCTTGGGTCATATTTTTATTTGCTTTGATTTTTTATTATACTAATACCGAACAAAATTATTACTAAGGCCATAATGGTTTTCCATTGCAACCAACCAAAAAGCGCAACTTCAAAAATTTCTTTGAATAAAAAGCTTAAACCCATCAAAACAATAATTATTCCAGCAAAATTGCGAAAACACATAATGAATCTTTTTTCTTTAGCGCTTTGCATGAGATCCTCGTTCATTTCTTTTGAGCTTTCGCTAATATCTTTTTTCTCATTTAACTCCTTGGGCATCAAAAGAGCTAAAATTAAATAAACAAAAATTCCCGATCCCCCGACAAAAGCTAAAAAAAGAAAAATAATTCTAATTGCCAATGAATCGACTTCAAGATATTCGGCAATCCCGCCACAAACTCCAAAAATTATTTTATCGGTTGAGGACCGATGCATTTTTTTTATATTATTGTTAACCATATTTTAAAAAAGCTGTTAAAAACTTTTTAGGTTTTTAAACGAACTAATTATTTATTTTTAATTATTTTATTTAATTTATTTTACCATTATTTTTAAAAAATACAAATCAAATTATCAAAAATATCCAAATGTTTGGAAGCTTAGCACCCGAACATTCTTCTAAATACGTTAATTAAAATTAAATAGATTGTTCGGCGCCAAAAGATGAGATTGGTTCTGTGGCAACATATTGGCGAACAAGAATCCAATCAATTTTTTCGGCTGTATTAGTATAATACGCCCATATTCGAATATATTTTCCTGCTGGTGCCGATGGTGTTCCTAAATAAGTTAATTTTATAACGCCATCCTTTTTTAAAATAGGATTTGTTACTCGTCCCTGCTGCTCCCATATTGCAGGGGTGGATGTAATATATGTTTCAGCTGTAAATAGTGAATTAAACACCACTGCGTTGCCGTCTTGCGAAAAAAATGACCCCCAGCCCCCCGGATCGGCAGTTGTCGAATCATGTAATACTACTCTCATTTGAGCATATGGACCGTTAGATAATCGTGCGTCACATTTATATCGAATGGTATAAGTGTCTGATGCAAGCTCTGAAACAGATCGCATAGATACTCCCGATGATGCCGCCCTAGTTTGAGTGAGCGTTAATTGACTATTTGATACTCCAATTGTCCCAATGCCACCATTATAAGGAATAAGGGAATTACTCCACTTATTTGTATCCAATGAACTACCAAGAAAATCATCAAAAAACACAAACGTATTATCCCCATTCGAAGCCGTGGTGGCAGAAGCATTGGCATAATACATATAAAGGGTGTTGTCGCCAGAAGCCAAGCTGGGAACCTTCACCCAGACAATGGCAGTAGTGGAATCTGTTTTTGATTCTAGCCAATAACTAAGTTCCGTGGTGCCGTCAGCCGAAGTGAAGCGAAGATCATCAAAATCAGGTTGCATATCAGAATCATAGGTAATGGTTAGCTTAACTTGATAATCTGTTAAAGCCGAAGCGGAATTGATAGTAATGGGCTGTCTTTTACTATAACCTGGTAATCCTGGTT
>JBAZJL010000003.1:0-104130 GCA_041651335.1 Minisyncoccota bacterium | reverse complement strand
CCAGCGTTCATCCTGAGCTAGGATCAAACTCTCAATAAAAATTAAATTGAGAAATTCAATTCAAAAAAAGAATAGCGGAACAACTCTAAAAAACTTACGATAGATTTTAGATATTCCTAAAACTATTTGCTTAAAAAAATATGATGATTGCTGTTAAAATAAATTTAACTATTTGGTTTTCAAAAAGCTACTTAGAACAAAGACAATATTAGCTTGGAACTTATTATTTGTCAACCCTGGAAATCCTTTGTTTTAATACCAATCAGGGCTTATTTTTCTACGCTAAGATCATGGCTTTTAATGGTATTAATATCGTTAAATAAAAACTTGCCTTTGAATTTTTTATTTTTTAAAAATAACGGAAGCCAATACAAATCATCCGGCCACATTTGGGGAAAAGGAATGTCAATAATCTCAAACCATTGAGGTTTCATTTCTTCGGTTTCTTCTATTTTTCCAGAATATTCCAAAATCTGAAAAATATGAACTTCCATAATTTTTCCAGTATCAAGATAAGTAAATTCCAATACCCCCTTTTCTTCAAGAATCTTGGCCATAATTCCACATTCTTCCAAAATTTCTCTTTTCGCTGATTCTTCGATTGTCTCTCCTTGCTCAACCTTGCCTCCAAACCCATTCCAACGTCCCTCGCCCCAGCCCCTTTTTTTCATTCCCAAAAGAATTTTTCCGTTTTCTATTAAAAAACAAAGGTTTAAAATTTTTTTCATATTATTTAAAAATATTATTATATTCTTATCTTATCTTTAAATTAAAAATTAATCCATAAAAAAAGCAACAAGTTTTTCTTGTTGCAGGCCCACTAACGAACAAATTCTTTGACTATTTCTATAGTCAACGGGACGTTGATAATTCTATCAACATTTACCCCTAAAAATCGTTCGGGATTTTTTCCACTGGGATTCAAGGCAACCTTGAAATCACCCGTGTTTTGAAAATCAGACGGATCATCTCCAAAGATAATAATTTCTTCTAAATCATAAATCCTTCTGATTTTTTCAATATGCTCTTTTTTGATGCCATCTTCTCGGCCGAAAACCAAGGTAACGATCAAATCGGAAAATTCCGATTTTTCCAATGCCTTTTCAATGGCGTCAGCAAAACCATTTGACGAGATAAAAATTTTATAATTTTTATCTTGGCAATAAAGCATTGCCTTTAGCACATTCGGATCGGGCTTGGCATTTTCGATTTCTTCTCTAAAAATCTGATGGCAATCTGCCACGATTTCTGAAGAAAGATAATCTTCTAAAAAAGGATCTTTGATGATTGGAATAATCATCTCAGGTGAAATATTGCATTTTTCGCAACACCTTTTAATCCCTTTTTTAGCAACATCTTCTGCCAAAGACCCGCTAAAATCAACAACTACGCCTTTTTCCAAATTAATCACCTCTGAACTTTTTATAAAATAACATAATTTAAACAATTGGTCAATAATTTTATAAACATTTTTATTTAAAGATCTCTCTGTCTGCTATAAAACAAAAACCCGCAAAAGCGAAAAATTAGAAACGGATTCGCCCTTCAATTTTTTCTACTGAAAAAATTTCAGAGCCGGCAGACGGATTCGCCTCAAAATAAATTTCTACTGAAATTTTTTTGAGGCCCGCCTCGGGCCCGTCGGCCCTCCGGCTTCGAATCCGTCTAGTTGGTTCTATTATTGTATTTAAAGACCACCCCTTGCGGGTGGTCTTTAAATACAAATGGAGCCGGCAGACGGATTCGAACCCCCGACCTACTGTTTACAAAACAGTTGCTCTACCACTGAGCTATGCCGGCGTATTGTTTTCTTTATCTTGTTTTATTTCTAGTTTTTCTTGTTCTTGATCTTCTCTTTTTTCTTCTAATTCTTGATTTTTTTCTGTTTCTATTTTTTGATCTTTATTTTTTAAATTTGATTTAAGATCTTTCCAGTAATCATCAAATTCTGTTTTGCTTTTATCAGTTTTTTGTTTTAGGTTTAAAAGCAAATCTAATACCTTGTTATCAGCCTTAATAAAAAGCTCTCTCATTTTAAGAATGGTTTTTTGCAAAAAATCATAAAAATTAGGAACTCCCCCTTTCCAATAAATCGTTGCTTTCTGCTTGATTTTTTCTTTTATTTTTTTAACAGGAATAATGTTTTCTTTGGGCGGTAAATTTTTTAATTCCGAAGATTTTTTAAAAATAAGCCAAACCAGGAATAAAAAACTTATTACCAAAAGCGATCCTGCCAATATTTCAAAATTCATAGATTACGAATTTTTTGACTAAAATATTTTCTCCAACTTTCGCAATATATTCGTTAATCAAGTCTTTCACTGTCTTGCTATCATCTTTTATCCAAGGCTGAGAAATCAAACAGGCTTCTTTCTTGAATTTCTCTAATTTGCCTTTTACAATTCCTTCGGTTATTTCTGCGCTTTTACCCATTTCCGCAGCTTGAGCAGTAAAAATTTCTGTTTTTTCTTTCAAATCTTGTTCTAAAATTTCATCTTCTTTTACATAAACAGGTTTCATCGAAGCAATTTGTAAACATATTTCATGGGCCAAATTTTCAAAATCTTCGGAACGAGAAACAAAATCTGTTTCACAAGCAAGATGAATCATCACTCCCAGTTTTTTATTAGAATGAATATAGGTGTGAACAATCCCCACGCCTGCTTCGCGATCTGCTTTTTTTAAAGCAACGGCCGCTCCCCTTTTTTTTAAAATTTCTTTTGCTTTCTCAAAATCATTGCTTGATTCTTCTAAAGCTTTTTTGCATTCCGCAAGAGAAATTAAAGTTTCCTCGCGAAGTTTTTTCAGCAAATCTAAATCTGCCATAGTTTTAAATTTAAAAATTATTATTCTTTAACTAAAACTTGCCTAATTTTATCTAAAATATATTGAACTGATGTGTAGGCATCATCATTTCCTGGAATAGGATAATCAACTAAAGTAGGATCTACGTTAGTGTCCGCAATAGCAATTATTTTTACTCCTGTTTTTCTGGCTTCTTCAATGGCAATAATATCTCTTTCGATATCCATTACAAACATTAATCCTGGCAATTCTTCCATATCTTTTATGCCATGAAACTTAAGGTCCATTCTTTCCAATTCTTTGGCCATGGTTAAACGTTCCTTTTTAACGTATTTTTTTGCAAAATCAATTTCTTTTGTTTTTGCTTCCAAATCTTTAAAATAATTAATTCTTTTTCTGATTTCTTTAAAATTGGTAAAAGTTCCACCAATCCATCTTTGATTAACATAAGGAGATTTTGTTTCTTCAGCCACCTGCTTGATTAAATTTCTAGTTGCCACTTTGGTGCCTACAAAAAGAATATTCTTTCCGGCAATCCTATTTTGGACTACTAAATCAAGAATTTTTTCCATCATTTTTACGGTTTCATCCAAATCGATTAAATAAACCTTATCTTTTTGCTTAGCAATATATGGCTTCATTTTAGGATGAAGTTTGGATTTTTCGTGCCCAAACCCAAGACCGGCCTTGATCATTTCGTCAATCGAAAGATCGTATTTGGTCTTTACGTCTGTTTTTGTTTCTTCCATTTTTTTATTTGCCGAACAGTCCGGCTTTTTTATTATTATTTTTTATTATTAAACAAATTAAAACATCAGTCTTTGATGCAATTAAATATATAACACAATTAAAAATTAAAGGCAACCCCGATTCATCTCTAAGTATTGATTTAATAATTCTCTTTCTCCCCTCTTGATTTCAAGCGCTTTTTTTGCTATACCTTAATTATTAAAAAATAATCAGCATTTATGAAAAAAGAAATTCATCCAAAATATTTTGAAAAAGCCAAAATTCATTGTGCCTGCGGTGCGGTTTATGAAATCGGCTCTACTATCGAAAATATGGAAGTAGAAATTTGCTCTGCTTGCCATCCCTTTTATACGGGCAAAGAAAGAAGCTCTGATAAAATCGGCCGAGTACAGAAATTTAAAGAAAGGCTTTCGAAAAAAAAGGAAACTCCTGTTAAAAAAATTCGAACAAAAAAAGAAAAATAATTTGTATTTTAATTTGATTTATGTCTGAAGAAAATCAAAAGATAAATGCGGTTATTATGGAAATAAGAGCTGGCGTCGGAGGAGAAGAAGCGGCTCTTTTTGCTAATGACCTTTATCGGATGTATTCCCGCTATGCCTCAAACCAAGGATGGCAAGTGGATACTTTTGATATAAAACAAACCGATATTAATGGAATTAAAGAGGTTGTTTTTGAAATAAAAGGTCAGGGTGTTTATGAAAAATTAAAAAATGAGGCTGGTGTCCATCGGGTGCAACGAATTCCCAAAACCGAAAAATCCGGAAGGGTTCATACTTCTACTGCCACGGTTGCTGTCTTGGCTAAACCAAAATCAACCGAAGTAAATATCAGGCCCCAGGATATCCGCCAAGAAACCTGCAAAGCTGGAGGCGCAGGCGGACAATACGTAAACAAAAGAATGACTTCAATCAGAATTATTCATATCCCTACTGGCACAGTAGTAGAATCTCACGCCGAACGAAGCCTTTTACAGAATAAAGAAAATGCCATGTCTGTCTTAGCTGCTCGATTATTGCAAAAACAACAAAAAGAGCTAGAGGATAAAGTGATTGGCGCTAGGCGTTCTCAAATAGGATCAGCTGGCCGAGAAGAAAAAATAAAAACATATAACTTTCCTCAAGATAGAGTTACTGACCACCGCATTAATAAAAACTGGCACGACATTGAAGGAATGATGAATGGAAAAATAGAAAAAATGATTGATAAGACAAGCGAAGCTTTAAAATAAAATCTCTTATTTTTTAAAAAACAAGGACAACCTCCTTGTTTTTTTATTTTAAAAAACTTGCTTTTCAAAAAATAAAGTGCTAAATCATAATCAGCCCTTTTCAAAATTAGGGCAAGGACATGCAAATGGACAAAAAATTGCCATTTATTTTGGCTTTTGCAGTCATTTTGGTGTGCTTTACCATTATGGCTGGTTGCATTACTGATCCAAACACAAACACTGGCCTATCCCTTTCTGATACAGGTCTACCTCCTTCTGAAAATCCTAGGGATTACTTCCCTATGGATGCTGGAAATCAATGGGATTATAAAGTTCAAATTTACGGAGATTATCCCCTGCTTTACCAAGAAACCTCTTGGCCAGTAAATTCTGAAAAAGCACTAGTATATTCTACTAGAGGGATTTATTATCAAGCCCATGATGACAAAACCCACGAACTGTCTTTCCGCGTCAAAGGAATAGTTCCCGAGCAAGGCCCGTTCAGAATAGCCAAAGGAGTTGAATTGGAAATTCTAAAAGACAGCCTTCAAATATTTGGCGATGATGATGTCACCGGAGTATACTGGGTGCCATTTGAAGACCGCTTTATGGTAAATCTAGTTACCACTTATTCTCCGCATTCAATGGGTGCTCCATATAATTCTTGGGGTGGCTGGGGCCAAGAAGACGGCCATTCAAGAAGAATTGTCTTCTTTGCCAGCGAACCAGGAACAGGAATAAGAGCCGGAGATAGTTCTGATTCTACTCTATTCACGGGCATTGATTATAATGCACCTGGATACCAGGGCTCAGCTTGCTTGCACTTCTTAAGACAAGTAGAAGCCGATGAAGAGCCGTCACAGCTAGGAAAATCATTTACTGAAGATATGTGGTATGCCAAGGGCAAGGGACTGGTTCTTTTGGAGCAAAAAATCGAAGGCAAAACATCAATGACCTGGACATTAGAAAGATTTACTCCCTAATTTTTTAAACAAACAAATTATGTTTGTTTTTAATTTGACAAATTTTATTTATTTCCTTAAGATAAGTCCAGTTCAAATTTAAACGCGTTGGTAGTTTAGAAGCGAAGAATTCTTGCTTACAAGCAAGGGACCCCGGTTCAATTCCGGGCTAACGCATTAAGACAGACTTATCAGTCTGTTTTTTCTTATCATTTTTATATCAAAAAAACAGGATCAGCTCCTGTTTTTTTAAAATTATTTTATTTCCCAGCTTCTTTTAAAACATCTAAATCTTCTTGATAGTCTGCTGCTTTTCTCATTACGCTATTAGCATAACTAGAGCCAGCTGTAGTGCAAGAACCAGCATAATATCGGCAAGCAGCTGTCCGTTCATTAGTCAAGGCTCCGTTATCTTTTAATAACAAAGCTGCGCCAAGAAAAGCATCATTAATAGACCACGGATTGGCTGGTTTTCCTGTTACAGCTGAAATTTTTTCATCATAGGCGTTCCAGGTTGAAGGAATAAATTGTGCTGGCCCCATTGCTCCACCCCAGCCATAAGGCGATCCTTTTGAATACATCGGAATCCAGCAAGAAACAGATGTTTTTTGGGGATCAAACCCTAATTTTTGAACAATTTTTAAAAATATAGGAATATCTCTCGTTGGACTCATAACTCTAATTTTTGCATTTCCTTTTAGGTCTGTTCCGCTTCCGGTAGTAAAATTGGTAACATAACATTGCCCTACGTTGCCTCCAAACTTTTGATCCTTAAAAGATTCTTGATGAATAATCGCCAGAATAAACGCTGCTCTCACTCCTGTAACACTTTCCGCGTATTGCGCTAATTTTACTGCTTCGCCAAATTCAATGCCCTCGCTTTTTTCTCCCACTAATTCAAACAATCGCTTGCTTATTTCCGCTGCTTTTTTCTCAACGTTTTCTTTTTCTTTTAATTGCGCTTGATATTGAGCCTCGGTTAAACCAAGATAATATTCTTGGTCTTTCTTAACAGCCGCGCTACTGGCTTTTTGCATTCCTTGAACAATAACAATGTTTTTCAATTCTTCTGTTTCTTGTTCTAAGTTGGTTTTTTTTGTTTCTAAATTTCCCTGCAATTCCATATAATTACTTAAAACTTCGTTGTTTTTTGAGTCCAAAATTTCAAAATAAATCATTTTATCGAAAAAATCAGCCAAACTTTCACTAGTAACAATAATTTCCACGAATGATTTTTTGTTCTCTTTTTGAACCGCTCGAAGAATTTCCCCCATTTTTTGTTTTTGTAAATCAATGGCAGAAATAGTTTTGGTAATTGATTGCTCAGTATCCCCAATTTGAAAACCCAAACTTTTAATAGAGAGCTGTGACTGAGTAATTTGATAATCTAAATTTTTAATTTGGGCGTTGATTGAAGCAATTTTATTTTGCAAAGTTTTTTTCTCTGCTCCGGTCTGGGTTAATTCCTGTTGAATTTTTGCTGCTTGATTGTTAAAATATTCCAAGCATTGATTGCAAAGCGCTTGGCATTCTTCTTTACTCAGGTTATCACACTCGCTCTGCCAATCTCCAGACTCACAAATAACAGCCGGGTCATAAGCTTGAACTAAAATAACAGGAAAAATTATTCCTGTTATTAAAAGGCTTAAAAAAAGCTTTTGATTTAAAAATTTTAAAAGAAATTTTGTTAACATCGAAGGGTTAAAAGTTTTATTCTTTTGTTTCTTCTTTCTTTTCTTCTTTAGCTTCTCCAGTTTCAACTACTGGTTCTGGAATCTTTCCATCAACTGGTTTAGAAAGCTCTTCGTCAACATTTTCTGGCTCGGTTACTTGAATTACTATTTCTTCTGGCTTATCCATAACTTTTACTCCAGCTGGAATTTTTAAATCTTTAATTAAGATATAATCTTCAAAAGTATTTAATCCACTCACATCAATTTGAATTGAATTAGGAATGTCTTTAGGTAAAGCTTTGATATGAATCTCTTTTATGTTAGTAATCAAGGTTCCGCCTAGATTTTTAACTGCAGGTGCTTCACCAACCACTTCCAATTCGATTTCAGTCTCAACCTCTTCTTTAAGATTTGGCTGATAAAAATCAATGTGGATAAATTCAGAATTTAAAGGATCTTCTTGGGTGTCGTAAATCAAAACTGAATATTCTTTACCATCTAAATTTAAAGTAATCAAAGTTTCTTCGGCAACATCATAAACTTTTTCAAATTCTCTTTTATTTACTTGAACCATAACGTTTTCTATGCCTGGTCCATATAAAATAGCTGGAATATTTCCGTCTTCTATTTTTTTTCCTTGTCTTGTTTTTGCTTGTAAACTAATCATAATATATATTTTTTATCTCTATTTATTCAAGCCCGTAAGGTATTAAGGCTTGGGATTCCACGTATAATCATTATATCTATTTTTGCTTATTTTTCAACCCCTTTGTTGTTTGATGCTAATTATTTTTAATACTAAAATGTTATACCAAAAATATCAAAAATTATTAATAATAAAAATGTTTGGGAGCTTAGCTCCCAAACATGATTTAAAAAACAAATTATTAATTAATTTATTCGGTTGTCTTGCCGTCAAATTCGTCTTCTACGTCTGCCATCGCCTCATCTTTGGTAACATGAACTCTTTGGTCTATGTGTTCTGGTGGAGAATAAATAGTGTAAAGTTTTAAATCATCAGTATCAGAAATATTAATCACGTTATGGTTAGCTCCAGCTGGAACAATTATCGCTGAACCATCGGAAATTTCCGTAGAAACACCGTCAATTACTACCAAGCCTGTACCCGATTCAATTCGAAAAAATTGATCTAAGGTATGAACCTCTTCACCGATTTCTTCTTTGGGAGAAATAGACATTAAAACCAACTGACTGTTTTTCCCGGTATATAAAACTTTGCGAAAATTTTTATTTTCCAAAGTATCTTTTTCAATATTTGAAATAAATCCTTTCATATTTTTATTTATTTAAATTAATTATCTCTTGCAAATTAATTATACCCTAATTTTAAAAATATACCATTATGCTATTAACTAGATTAATTCAAGTTTTCAACCCTTACTTTAATGTTTTCTTTTTCAACTAAATAATTATCTTTTTTAGCCAAAACCCCAGAAACCGCCCCCTGTTCTTTAAGTGCGTATTTAGAATTAACCAATCCAAACTGAATACAATTTTCAATACTTTGATTACGCATTAATGCAGAAACAAATCCAGAACCAAAAGCATCGCCAGCCCCGGTTTCATCTATTACCTTAAAAGGCTTTGATTTGGCTTCATAGATTTTATTGTTTTTTGTAACAATCACGCCCTGTGCCCCCTTGGTTACAATATTAATTTCAGAGTGCATTAAGCATAATTTTTTAATTATTTCTTTTTCTTTATTATAATCAGTTTCAGTCAACAAAGCCGCCTCTTCTTGATTTAAAATTAAAACATCTATTTGAGAAAGCCATGATTTTATTTCTTTTTTGTCTGATTTTATTTGAGAATTTCCAAAATTCGCAACAATTTTTGCTTTGCTTTTTTTGGCACAAGAAATTATTTCCGAGGTCATCTTGCTTAGTTTGCCCGACAAAGGACCCAGATAAAACCATTTTGCTTTTAATTTTGAAAAAAAATCTTTTTTCGCCAATAATTCCGAAGCCCCGCGATAAACTAAAATTGTTCGATCTTTTTCGGGATTATCTAAAATTACAGAATTATTGGTTTGTTTAAGTTTTGTTTTTTTTACAAAATCAAAATTAATATTCTGATCTTTCAAATAATTTATAATCTGCTCGCCCAAAATATCATTGCCCACCGTTCCACAATAAGCTGTTTTAAATCCTTGTTTTTTAAAAGTAGTGGCTGTATTTATTCCTCCTCCGCCCAGTCCAAAATAAACAGCGGGGATATCTATCTTCGATCCCAGATTAAAACAATATGCTTGTTTAGCAATTGATTTTTCGTCTTTTCTAATATTGACTTTGGAAATCAAAACTCCCATGTCCATGGCCGCGGAACCAAACGTAACAATATCAAACATATTAATTATAATTATTATTTATGCGGATTAATTTTTGATAAATTAAAAATTGTTTTAATTACAGTATCTGGATTTAAAGAAATACTTTCAATTCCCTGCTCCATTAAAAAAGCGGCAAAATCCAAATAATCAGATGGGGCCTGGCCACAAATTCCACAATATTTCCCTCTTTTCTTACAAGTAATAATTACTTTTTTTATCATTTCAATTACTGCTTCATTTTTTTCATTGCCCACATAAGCAATCTCTCCATTGTCTCTATCTAGTCCAAGCATTAATTGGGTTAAATCATTACTACCAATACTCATTCCATCAAAAATATCAAGAAATTTTTCTGCCAAAACAACATTAGAAGGAATCTCGCACATCACATACACTTTGGTTTGCTTATCAAGGCCGAAATCTTTAATTAATTGACGAACTTTTTTTCCTTCTTCCAGGGTTCGACAAAATGGAACCATGACTGCGATATTATCCAAGCCATATTCTTCCCTGGCTTTTTTAATGGCCTCGCATTCCATTTTAAAAGCAGGCTGAAATTTTAGATCAATATATCGGCAAGCTCCTCGAAAGCCAATCATTGGGTTTGGCTCATCTCCTTCAAATAATCTTCCTCCGATTAAATTTTTATACTCATTGGTTTTAAAATCAGAAAATCTTACAATAATCGGCCTTGGATAAAAAGCACAAGCAATTTGAGAAATTCCTTCGGCCAGCTCGGAAACATAGTATTGTTTTTTATCTTTATATCCATAAGAAGAATCTTCTATTTTTTTTAATTCTTCTTTGGAAAATTGATTTTTCTTTTTTAATTCATTAAAATGGTAAAGCGCTAAAGGATGAATTTTTATCTTATCGGCGATAATAAATTCTTCCCTGGCCAGCCCCACCCCTGATACCGGCAAGAAAGAATTTTTAAAAGCTGTTTCGGGCGTGCCAACATTAGCCATTATTTTCACTTTTAATTCCGGTATTTTTGCCAGATTATATTTTTTTACTTCAAAGTCTATTTTTTTGTCATAAATATATCCTTTCCCTCCCTGAGAACAATCAACTGTAATTTCCATTCCATTTTTTAATTTCTGGGTAGCATTTTTTGTTGCCACAATACAAGGCACTCCCAATTCCCGAGAAATAATCGCAGAATGGCAGGTTTTTCCCCCTTCGTCTGTAATAATTGCCGATGCCATGGCCATTAAATTATTCCAGTCAGGATCAGTCATTTTTGTCACCAAAATATCCCCCTGCTTAAAGTCATTCATTTTTCTAATATCAGTAATAATTTTTACTTTTCCTGTTCCAATTTTTTCGCCAATAGCAATTCCTTCGATAATTGGTTTTCTAATTTCTTTTGGAATATATTCTTCGTAAACTTTTTCTGTTTTCGCGGCATAAACAGTTTCTGGCCGAGATTGAACAATAAACAATTTTCCACTTTTTCCATCTTTGGCCCATTCAATATCTTGGGGCAAGCCATAATGCTCTTCAATAATACAGCCCCATTTTGCTAAAGTTAAAATATCTTTATCGTCAATAGAAAATCTTTCCCTATCTTTTTGGACAACTGGCACTTCTTTAATGCTTCCACCAGTTTGATAAATATATTTACGATCCTTGCGCCCCATATTTCTTAAAAAAATTGATGAAAATCCTTTTTTTAGTGTGGGCTTAAAAACATAAAATTCGTCTGGTGTAATATGCCCCTTAACAATCATCTCTCCAATACCATAAATAGAACTGATTAAAACAACCTTGTCAAAACCACTATCTGTGTCTAGGGTAAACATTATCCCCGATGACCCTAAATCACTTCTCACCATTTTCATAATTCCACTACTTAAATAAACCCCTAATTGCGGAAATCCTTTTTCGTATCGGTAAAAAATAGCCCGATCAGTAAAAAGCGATGAATATGATTTTAAAATTGCCTGTAAAACCTGTTTTTCTCCACGAACATTTAAATAGGTTTCGTGCTGGCCGGCAAAAGAAGCACTGGGCAAATCTTCGGCCGTGGCCGAGCTTCTTACCGCCACGTCAGTATTAGGGCCATATTCCTGGCAAAGTTTTTTATAAGCCTTAAGAATTTCTTGTTCTAAATCTTTTGGCATTTTTCCGCTTAAAAGAAGCGTCCGGGCAGCCTTGCCGGCCGCTTGCACGCTAGCTAATTTTTTAGGATCAAGCTTTTTAAAAATTGCTTCTAATTTTTTATCAAATCCATTGTGGCGAAGATAATAACGATAACCCTCGGCTGTTACCACAAATCCATTCGGAATGTTTACCCCCTTGGAAGACAAACGAGAATACATTTCTCCTAAAGATGCATTTTTTCCTCCCACATAATCAACATCGCCTTTTCTTATTTCTGAAAACCATAAAACATTTGATTTTTTTTGCATAAATAAATTTAAGTTTTTTAACAAAAAATACTTATTAAGCTAATAATTAAAAGCATTAAAATCAGCATAATATCCGAAATAATTATCAAACTGTTTCCTTTTTGAAAATATTTTGAAAACATATTTATAAAAATTAAAATATTAGCTGGCCGAAGACATTAAAATCAAGGCGATTACCACAACAGCAATAACAAAAATAATATCAAGAATAACAATTAAAATATTTCCTTTTTGAAAAAAATTATCAAACATTTTATTTTTTAATAATTAAACTACTAATTGCCTGAATGGCTCTTTTCGGATCATCATAATTTGGAATTTTATTTTTTTCTAAATAATCAATTGCCTCTTGAACCATTTTTTTCCCAACAAAACAAGAAATAATCGGCTTAAAGGGAAATTGTTTTTGAAGCTTAACGATAATTTTAGCATTTTCCATTGGGTCTGTCATTATTTGAATCGCTTGCATTATTAAAAGGCCCTTAATATTTTCTTGTTGCAACATTGTTTTTACCGCAATTTCATATCTTTCTGGCAAAGCATCGCCCATTAAATCAAGCGGATTTTTTTTAGCTGGCAATAATTTTAAACGAATATCTTTTTCAAGGCTAATAATTGATTTTGCGGAAATCTCGGGCAAATTTATTCCAAAATCTTCACAAAAATCAGTAGCTAAAACACCTAAGCCCCCGCCATTGGTAATAATTCCAAAACCATTATTAGTAAGAGGCTGAAAACATAAAGCTTTTAATTTATCAAAAAAATCCTGCAAGCTTTCGGCTTGGATAATTCCAGCTTGCTTAAAAGCTGTTTTATAAATTTCATAATCAGTTGATAAAGATCCAGTATGGGTTGTGGCTGCTTTTTGCCCAGAAATTGTTTTTCCCGCTTTGATAACTACAATAGGCTTTGTTTTTGAAACTTTTTTAGCAATTGCCATAAATTTTTGCCCGTCTTTAATTGCTTCCAAATAAATTCCAACAGCCTTGGTTTGTTTATCTTTTTCAAAGTATTCTAGAAAATCAACCAAAGAAACATCAGCCTCGTTGCCATAAGAAATAATTTTACTAAATCCAAAATTCTCATCTGCTGATTTATCTAAAACCGCATCAACAATTGATCCAGACTGTGATAAAAAAGCAATGTTCCCGGGACTTGGATGAAGAGGAGCAAAAGAGGCGTTTAAATTGTTTTGAGTAGAAATAATCCCTAAACAATTTGGCCCGATTAATGGAATTTTGGCCTCAGAAACTAAGGCTGATATTTTATCTTGAATTTTTTTGCCTTGCTCTCCACTTTCTGCAAACCCACTAGAAACAACCACAATACTTCCTACTTTTTTTTGACAGCAATCTTTTATAATCTCTAAAACTATTTTTGCTGGAACTGCAATAATTACCAAATCGATATTTTTTTTGATATCTGTAATTTTAGCAAAACTTTCTTTATTGGCTATTTTTTTATCATATGGGTTTACATAAAAAATATCTCCTTTAAAAAGAGCGATATTTTTAACTAAACCTACGCCAACGGTTTTAGCCTCATCCGAAGCACCAATAATAGCGATGCTTTTAGGATTAAAAAATTTATTAAGTTTTTTAAATTTTTGATTAATCATATTATCAAACGAAAATCAGCCACTAAAACCTTTTTATCATTTGCCATTATCGGATTGAAATCCAAAGAAAGAATATTTTTTTCTTTTATCGCTAAATTAGAAATTTTTATTATTAAGTCGGTTATTTTTTTTATATCCACTCCCTTTTTGCCTCGATATCCTTCTAGTAATCGGTAACCTTTTATTTCTTTAATCATTTCCAGGGCTTGTTTTCTGTCGATAGGCGCAATTCGAAAAGAAACATCTTTTAAAACCTCGATAAAAATTCCACCCAAGCCAAACATTAAAATCGGGCCAAACTGATTATCTCTTTTCATTCCCAAAGCCAGCTCACTTCCCTGAACCATTTCTTGAACCAGGATTCCTTCAATGTTTTTTAATTGGCTATTCGTGCTGATTTCCTTCCAGGCCTGATGAAATTCTTCTGAATTTTGAATTCCAATTTTTACTCCGCCAATATCAGATTTATGAAAAATAGTGCGAGAATGAATTTTTAAAACAACTGGAAATCCTATTTTTTCGGCAAAAGCCAAAGCTTTTTCTTGAGAATTAAAAATTTCTGTGCGACAAAAAGAAATTTTATATTTTTTCAATATTTTTTTTGTTTCTTCAAAGCTTAAAATCTCCATATTGTGTTAATTATATCAGAATGTTTAAAAAAAGAAAAATTAATTAAAAAAACAAGCCCATTAATTTAAAATAATATAAAATAAAAATGTTTAGAAGCTAAGCTCCTAAACATGATTTCCTGAATATTATTTTATATATTTTTTTAATTATTTTGTTCAGTGCCAAAAGATGAGGTTGGTTCTGTGGCAACATATTTTCGAACAACAACCCAATCCATTGACATGGTGGCATAATTTCCAATTCCATAAACACCAACACCACACTGTCCTGAGGTTGTGGGATAATTAGCAGAATGCACCACTGTATTAGAATCATTTACTGTCCAAGTAATACTTGTATCCGAACGCTTTCCTTCAATAATTTTCCAGGTATTGGCTGTCCATCCTTGAATAGGCGTTGCATTGTCTGTCCCATTACTTTGAGTATATTTTCCTTGCCACGTCGACAAAGAATGAGTAAATATTGTATGGATATAATTTGTACCATTCTGAAATAACGTATAATAACGCTCATACTGCTCTCCATTAGAGATGTAATGACCGGATTTTATTCGCGATCTAATAGATGTTCCTGTTCCAAAACTGTTTTGAGAAATAATTGTTTTGTAATTATTTTCATTTGCTGTTATAGAAACCACTGAATCAGAAACTGTTGGAGAGCCCGCTACTATCCATTTTGCAATATCTAACGAACTTCCAAGGAAATCATCAAAAAACTCAAACGTGTTATCCCCATTCGAAGCCGTGGTGGCAGAAGCATTGGCATAATACATATAAAGGGTGTTGTCGCCAGAAACCAAGCTAGGGACCTTTACCCAGACAATGGCAGTAGTGGAATCTGTTTTTGATTCTAGCCAATAACTAAGTTCCGTGGTGCCGTCAGCCGAAGTGAAGCGAAGATCATCAAAATCAGGTTGCATATCAGAATCATAGGTAATAGTTAGCTTAACTTGATAATCTGTTAAAGCAGAAGCAGAATTGATAGTAATTGGCTGTCTTTTAGCATAACCTGGCAATCCTGGTTCAGCTGGTGATTTGCTATACCCTGTTTCAGAGTCATAGGAATAGATATCAGTATCAGACATAATCGTGGAAACAGTAAAACTAGTTCCATCGATTGAAGAATAGGTGTAATAAGTGTTGTTTGGGCCAGTAATTCCTGATGCTTGGCCTAAAGCATTGTTTACGGTGGCTGAACAAGTTGAACCAATGCTGCAGGTTTCAATGGGATAAGTAGGATTGGAGGTGTTATAGACTAACAAAGCTTTGACAATTTGAGACAAGTCTGATTTCCGACGTGCGTCATTGGCAGAATTAGTAGCAGAATTCAAAGAAACTAAAACAAAACCAGATAAGATACCCACGATTGCAATCACGACCAAGAGCTCGATTAAGGTAAAGGCAAAAAGCTTTTTAGATTTCATAAATATTTCTTAATTATTTATTAACAATAAAATTTGCCATTTCTGCTAAACGGGTAGAATATCCCCATTCATTATCATACCAAGCCATTATTTTGACCATATTTTTATTTACCATAGTAGATGGCAAATCAACAACCGAAGAAAAATAATTTCCAATATAGTCTGACGAAACAAGCAATTCTTCAGTCGCTCCCAAAATTCCGGAAAATCTTCCCGAATCAGCTTTTTTCTTAAATAAATTATTAATTTCCTCCACACTAGTCTCTCTTTTTAATTCACAAACTAAATCGATCAATGAAACTATTGGCGTGGGAACTCTAATAGCCATACCATTTAACTTGCCTTTTACCGATGGAATAACTTTGCTAATTGCTTTCGCTGCTCCGGTTGTCGTAGGAATAATATTAGCAGCTGCAGTTCTGGCTCGACGCAAATCCTTATGAGGCAAATCCAAGACTCGCTGATCATTGGTATAAGAATGAACCGTGGTCATAAAACCATTTTCAATTCCAATCTCATCTTCCAATACTTTTACGATTGGCGCCAAACAATTGGTTGTGCACGATCCCGTATCAATAATAGGCTCTCCTTTATACTTATCTTCATTTATTCCTAAAACAAAAGAAGGGATGTCTTCTGATTTGGCTGGAGCAGAAATAATCACTTTTTTTGCTCCTGCTTTTAAATGCTTTGAAGCTCCTTCTTGATCGGTAAATAAACCCGTACATTCTAAAACAAGATCGATTTTCATTTTTTTCCAAGGCAAATTTATTGGATCTTTTTCAGAAATAAGTTTTATTTTTTTCTTGTCAATAATAAGATTCTCTTTGTCAAAATCAACTTCTCCGCCATAAATCCCGTAAACCGTATCATATTTAAAAAGATGGGCCAAAGTTTTTGAATCAGTTAAATCGTTAATTGCTACAACTTCCAAATCCTCTAATTCATTCATTATTATTTTTAGAACTGTTCGTCCGATTCGACCAAAACCATTGATGGCTATTTTTTTTGACATAAAGATTAAAATTATTTTTATTTTATTTAATTTTACTATTAAACTTTTATTTAGGCAATAATTTAAATCGAAAAGAGGCTTAATGGCCTCTTATTTTTTTCTTCTTACTCAGCTTTTTTTTGACTTTCGCCTTTCCATTGATTATACCAATTTTCTAATCGGTAATGTAAATAGAATAGCCCAAGAAGAGCAAATCCTCCAATAAATATTATTGCGAAAATCAAACAAACCGCGGCAATTACTAAACTAATTATAGGCAGCATTTTAAATACCTATTTAAAGGTATATACTATTTTCAATAATTGTCAACATTTTTTAATCTTCTATTCCAAGCTTTTCGATTATTTTTTTTCGGTCAAATCCTACGATAAAGTCTCCGTCAATATCCAAAACCGGAACCGTTACCTGGTTTGTTTTAGAAATCATTTCTTCTTGAGCTTCTTTGTCTTCCAAAACATTAACCACTTGAAATTCAATGCCTTTTTCTTCTAAGAATCTTTTTAAAGTTTGGCAATAAGGACAAATAGGCGTAGTGAATAATCTGATTTTCATTTTATCTTTTGTATTTTATTATTTTTTTAATAAATCCCTTATTTCGGCAAGCAATTGGACTTCCTTAGAATCAGGCGCTGGTTTTTCTTCGATTTTTTCTTCTTTCACAACTTGCTCTTTTAATTTAGTGATTACTTTAATCATTAAGAAAATTGAAACAGCAATAATTAAGAAATCAACAATGTTTTGAATAAAGGTTCCAATATTCATAACCACGGCTGTTCTCAAAATATTTTCACCTTCGATTAAGGGTTGACGTAAAACTATTTTCAAGTCATTAAAACTTGATCCCCCGGTAAACAAAGTAGCCAAAGGCATAATAACATCTGCCACTAATGAAGAAATTATTTTTCCAAAGGCTCCACCAATGATAACCGCCACCGCCAAATCAATAATATTTCCCTTGATGGCAAACTCTTTAAACTCTTTAAAAAATTTAAACATATTTTTTTATTATCTTTATTATTTATTAAAATAATTCTGATTCTATTTTTAGTAAACGATTATATTTGCTTAGTCTTTCTCCTCTGGCCGGAGCTCCGGATTTTATACCATCTGCTCCAATTCCTACAGCCAAATCAGCGATAAAATCATCAATGGTTTCTCCAGAACGATGAGAAACAATAATCTGCCAGCCATTGTTTTTAGCAGTCTTGGCAGAATCTATCAATTCAGTCACTGTTCCGATTTGGTTTGGTTTTAAAAGCACAGCATTGCAAGCATTTTTTTTAATCGCGTCTTTAATATATTGCACATTACTTACCAAAAGATCATCTCCGATAATCATTATTCTTTTTCCCAGTTTTTTAACAATTTCAACAAATCCAAACCAATCGTTTTCACTAAAAGGATCTTCAATTCCAATAATAGGATAATTATTAAGAAGATTTTCATAATATTCAATCAAGTCTTCCGAATCCATAATTCCCATCTTTGTTTTGTATTTTCCTGTCTTCTCTTCATAAAACTGCGAGGCCGCAACATCTAAGTTGATATTTATTTTTTCAAAATAATTAGCTCTTTTGATTGCTTCTTTAATCAAATTCAAGGCAACATCCGGATAATCAATGGCTGGAGCAAAACCACCCTCATCACCCACATTAATAGCCGAAGAAGAATATTTTTCTAATAATATTTTTTTTAATTTGTAATAAGTTTCGGAAGCCATTTGAAGATTTTCAACAAAGCTAGAACTATTAGGAACAATCATAAACTCCTGAAAATCCAATTGTGTGCCAGCATGAGCCCCTCCATTTAAAATATTGAAAAATCCTTTGGGTAAAAAAAGAGAGTTTCTATTTTGGGCAGCATCAGCAATATGCCGATAAAGGGGTAAATTTCGAAATCCAGCTCCAGCCCGGCAAACAGCCATTGAAACCGGCAAAATGGCATTAGCGCCAAGATTATTTTTATTCGGCGTACCATCAAGCTCAATCATTATCTCATCAATTCTTCTCTGTTCAACAGCATTTAAGCCGATTAGTTTTGGAGCAATAATTTCATTAATATTTTTAATTGCTTTTAAAACTCCTTTTCCGCCAAATCTTTCTCCACCGTCTCTTAATTCCAACGCCTCTCTTTCTCCAGTAGAAGCCCCAGAAGGAACACTACTTACAAAAATTCCTGTTTTTGTAGCACATTCCACTTCAACGGTCGGATTACCTCGAGAATCCAGTATTTCACGAGCAATTATTGATTTAATAATAGCGTTTTCCATTTTAATTTGATTGCAAATATTTATAAGCACTAATTGCTGCTTTGGCTCCATCTCCGGCAGCACAAACTATTTGTTTTACAAAACCATCGGTTACATCTCCGGCAGCAAAAATTCCCGGGGTTTTTGTGGTCATTGTTTTGTGATTAATTATAATTTCTTTTCTTTCGTTTAATTCTACCCAATTATTAACAAAAGAAGAAGCGGGTTGCCAACCGGCCTGAACAAAAACTCCGCTCACTGGTAAAACTTTTTCTTGATTTTCTTTTTTGTCGAAATAAACAATTTCTCTTACAAAATTATCCCCTTTTATTTCTTTTAATTCAGCCGAGGTTATTAATTTTATTTTTTCCAAAGCAGATGCTTTTTTTTGATTTTCTTTATCTGCTCCAAATTGATGATTATATTCTAAAATATAAATATTGTTTGCATAGGTGCTCATAAAAATCCCTGCTTCAAACCCAGCGTTTCCACCCCCAATAATCGCAATGTCTTTATTTTGAAATAATGGCCCGTCGCAAGTGGTGCAATAACTTACCCCGCGTCCGATAAATTCTTTTTCTCCAGGCACGTTTAAATTTCTTGGTTGAGATCCAGAGGCTAAAATTATCGAACGAGATTCAATTATTTCTTCGTTTTTTAAAATAATTTTAAAAATATCATTATTTTTTTCCAAACTAACAAATTCTTCGTTTTTTATCGGGATCTTTAAAAATTGAACCTGAGATTCCATTTTTTGAATCAAGTCAAGGCCAGAGATATTTTCAAATCCAGGATAATTTTCAATCGCCACTGCTTTTTGCGTCATTTGCCCGCCTAAATTTTTAGTAATTAAAATTACAGACATTCCTTGTCTGGCTGTATAAATCCCAGCTGTTAATCCTGCTGGACCAGCGCCTAAAATAGCAACATCGTAAATCATTTATTGTTTTGCTTTAAAAATTTTCTAGCTTGTTCTCCATATTCCGAATGCTTTAAAACCAAGGTCATAAAAGATTCCAGCCAAAGAGATTTGTTTCCACATTCCAACCAATCCCCTTTTATTTCATATCCATAAAAAGGCTTTCCTTCTTCAGCCATTTTTCCCAAAACTTGGCCGATACAATAATCATCTTTCATCATTGATTTGTGTTCGCCTAAATACTCAAAAACATCGGGAGTTAAAATCAGCCGGCCAACAAATGCTAGATTTGAAGGTGCTTGTCCAGGCTTTGGCTTTTGCACCATTTTTTTAATTTTATAAAAACTATTGGCTACTTTTTCTACTTCTACAACTCCGTATTTTGATAATTTTTCATCAGGCAAAGCTTTTAGGGCCATAATCGGCCGTTGGCAAGTTTTAAAAACTTCAATCATTTGTGCCAAAGCCGGAATATCTGAATCAATAATATCATCGCAAAAACTAACCGCACAAGCATCATTTTTTACAAAATCTTTTGCCTTATAAATAGCATCAGCATTTCCATGAGGGATTCTTTGCAAAGCAGTAGAAAAATTTATTTTTCCAAAAACTTGTTCTAATTCTTTTAAAGCTTTTAATTCTTCTATTTTATTATTTGCTTCCAATCTTTTTTCTAAAGCCTCGTCTTTCTTAAAATAATTTAGCACTTCTTTTTGCCCCGGCCTAGTAATAAACTGAATCTTTTCAATCCCAGATAAATAAGCTTCTTCGGCATTATAATGCACCAAAGGCTTATCAACTAAAGGAATCAGCTCTTTGAAAACTGCTTTAGAGATTGGCAAAAACCTGGTAGCTAATCCGGCTATAGGAAAAATAGCTTTTTTAACTTCGTTTTTCATAAATTTTATTTTTTATTATCTTTTCTCAAAAAAGCAGGAATTTCAAAAATCTTCTCATCTTCTTCTTCTTTCTCGATCGCTTGACGCTCTGCTTCTTTGGCTTCTAGCGCATTTCTTCTAATATCCCCTTCTTTTTCTTCTTCTTGCTCTTGTTTCTTATTTATATCCTGTTTCTTAATAATTTCAATAGGCTTTTTGTTTGTCTGGGGCTGGTCTTCTTGTTTTGTTGATTTTTTCAAAATTTCTTTTTTAATCTGAATCAATTTTTGATTTTTTAATTTCTTTTTCTCTCGATTATCTAAAGCGCTTTTTTCGTTTTTTTCTTGATTAATTGTAGCTAAAATAGTTACTTTAATTTCATTTTTCATTTTTGGATTTTGATTAATCCCAAAAATTATTTTTGCGTTAGGAGATAATTCGTTTATTTTTTCGCTAATTTGGGCCAAAACCTGCAAAGAAAGATCTTTTGATCCCTCAACATTAAACATCACGCTTTCCGCATTGTTAAATTGAGAATCTAAAATTGGATTTTTAAAAATTGTTTTAATGAATTCATCTGTATTCTGGCTTGCCTTGCTTTTGGCTATATTTAAATAAGCTGACTTTTTTTTGCCCTCTAAAATAGTTTTGATATCAGCCCAATCAATATTAATCAGCCCAGGAGAATAAATTGCTCGCAAAAGCCCGTCCAAAGAATTAGCTAAATGACTGTTTAAAAGATTTAAAGAATCAGTAAAAGATATTTCTTCTTTGGCCAAGCCAAATATTTTTTCATTGGGCAGAACCATATAGGCGTTAAAGTATTCTTTCATTTTTTCCAAAGATTTCAAAGAATCGTCCATTTTTTTCTTGCCTTCAAAAACAAAAGGCAAGGTAAATATTCCCATCACCGGAATGCCTAAATCATTGATTACTTTGGAAAAAACCGGTGAAGATCCAGTGCCGGTACCTCCGCCTAAAGAAGAAATAACAATATATAGGTCACGGTCTTCTGCTAATAAATTTTTTATTTTTTCATAGTCTTCTCTGGCGGCTCGTTCTCCCAATTCCACATCCCGACCCGTGCCTAATCCTCTGGTTAATTTTTGGCCAAAAGAAAAAGTTTTAATATTTTTGGCCAATGAGTTAAGCGCTTGATTGTCTGTATTAACGGCTAAAAAATCTATTTTTTGAGAAGAAAAATCTTTTAATTTTCTGCTTAGTTCAGCAACAATATTGCTTCCGCCCCCGCCAATACCAATAATTCTTACCCTTATTTTTTTGGCACTATCAAAATTATCATCAAAAACTTTTGATTTTTTAATTGTTGATTTTTTGGTTGTTTTTGATTTTTTTAATTTTGTTTTTTTAAAACCAGCTGATTTTTTTATTGGCTTTTTCAAAACAGATTTTTTTTTATTTAACAACGAGGTCTTTACCTTTTTTTTTGATTTTGATTTTAAATTTTTCTTTTTCATTTTCAAATAAATTATTAAACAAAATTATTTTAAACAAATCTTATTTTTCATTTCCTTAAAATCTTGATTAGAAGGTTTGCTGATCGGCCTCATCCCTTGACCATTAAAATCAATAGCATCTCCTGAATTTCGAGGAATAACGTGCAAATGAAAATGAGGTACTACTTGCTCGGCGGTTGATCCATTTGCTTGATATAGGTTTACTCCCTCGCCAATACCTTCTTTTTTTATTTTCTGAGAAATTTTTTGGGCAACTAAAATTATTCTTTTTAAATATTCTTCTTGGTTTTCAAAAATATTTTCAAAGTGCTTTTTGGGAATTATTAATGTGTGACCCGGGGCAACTGGATTGATATCTAAAAAAGCTAACACAAAATCATCCTCATACACCTTAAAGCATGGAATCTCTTTGTTGATTATTTTGCAAAAAATACAATCCATATTGTTTAAAATTATTATATCCCAAAAACAAGAAAACTGCCAATTTTTTATTTTTTAATAATTCCACCTCCTAAAACTTCATTTTTTCGATAAAAAACAGCTGATTGGCCGGCAGTAACGGCAAAAGCCGGTCGAGAGAGCTTGATTTTAAATATTTTCTTTAATGGCCTGATTTCGCAATCAAAAAAATCTGAGCCTGACCTTATTTTTACCTTAGCTTTAATGGCTTTCTTTAATTCTTTAAAGCTAATCCATTTTGATTTTTCAATCTCAAATTCTTGGGAAAAAATTTGCTCTTTTCTCCCAATTATTACTTGATTACGAGAAACGTCTAGAAAAGCAACATAGTATGGTTTTTTTAATCCTCCAATATTCAAACCCTTGCGCTGACCAATAGTAAAATTAGCCAAGCCCTGATGCTGTCCAATAATTTTTCCTTCTAAGTTTATTATTTCTCCAGGCTTTAATCCTTTTTTGCCGATAATTTTTCCATAATTTTCTTGTCTAACAAAATCCTGGCTTTCTTTTTTTGAAACAAATTCTTGCAAGCCTAATTTTTCGGCTAATTTTTTCACTTCTTGTTTGGTGTAATCCCCTAAGGGAAATATAATTTTTTTCAATTGGGCCTGGCTTAAACGATAAAGAAAATAAGATTGGTCTTTTTTTTCGTCTTTACCTCGATACATTAAATATCTTTTCTGTTTCAAATCATATTTAATCTGAGCATAATGTCCGGTAGCAAAATAATCAAAATTGATTCCTGATTTTAAAATTTTATCAAATAAATATCCAAATTTTATTTTTTGATTGCAAACCACGCAAGGGTTGGGTGTGCGTCCAGCCAAATATTCTTTTCGAAAATATTTTAAAACATATTCTTCAAATTCGCTTGATAAGTCAAAAACTTTATGCTTAATGCCTAATTTTTTCGCTATTTTTTTGGCTAAATAAATATTTTCTTTTTCTTTTGCTCCAAAACATGCATTTTGGGCAAGCTTATGAGTTTTCTTGTTGCCTATTTGAAGAGTAACGCCGATTATATTATATCCTTGCTGTTTTAAAATAGCAGCCGAAACCGCAGAGTCTATTCCCCCGCTTAATCCCACAATAATTGTTTTTTTGTCTTTTTTTTTCATAATCAAGCTCGGCCATAATCATCTTCATAGCGAATAATATCCCTTTCTCTGGGTCGGCCAAAAGCAATTTCTAAAACATAAGAATTTTTTAGACCAGCCAAACGATGCTTTTCTTGTTTGCCAATTTTAACAATTCCGCCAATACCAAAAACTTCGTTTTTGTTTCCAACTACAGTTTCAATTTTTCCTTTTAAAACAAACCAAACTTCTGATCGATTTTCATGGCTTTGCAAACTTAAACGAGCGCCTTTGTTTACAAAGATTATTTTTATCCAAAGTTTTTCTTTTTTTTCTAAAATCTTATACCAACCCCAGGGCCGGTTTACTGTTTCATATTTCATGAATAAGAAATATTATATCATTTTATTTATTAAAAAAATACCCTAAAAAGGGTTTAAAATCAAGTTAAAAAATGTTTGGAAGCTTAGCTCCCAAACATTCTTTGAATATTTAAATTAAAATTTTGACTTAAGGATGAAGGAAACGAATAATCACAACTCCTGATCCTCCATCTCCTCCTGGAAGACTAAGGTTTTCATCAGTACCTCCTCCGCCACCGCCAAGCCCATTTACACCATTTTCTCCTTTTGCCGTAGACATATGTCCTCGTCCGCCACCGCCAAGCCCACCAAGACCGTCAGCCATTCCTGCTCCGCCTCCGCCAGCATAATAAGTTGCAATACCAATAATACTTGATTCAATTCCATCTCCTCCTGGAGCAACCGTGCCTTGCGCTAAACTAACGTGTCCGGCTTCTCCAGCACCGCCTCCGCCAGATCCATAAAATTGCGCTGGAGTTGTTCCTCCATTATGTCCTTGCCCAGATGTGCCAGTACCCCCGGCAGCAGGAAACCTATCAGCCGCACCTCCGCCAGATCCACCATTAGCCCCAGCACAAGTATCTCCTCCGCCACCAGCACCGCCACCGATAGCAGTAATGGCACCAAAAACAGAATTTCCCCCATTGCCGCCTCGATGACAAGCAGAGCTAGTATTTGCATCACCTGCTCCACCTGCTCCAACAGTAATAGTATGTTCAGTGCCACCAACAACCGAATAATCTGTAGCTGTTAAAAGTCCGCCCGCGCCTCCTCCGCCGCCATGACGAGCCCCGCCTCCGCCTCCTCCGCCAACAACTAAATATTCTAAAGATGAAACGCCTGATGGAACTGTCCACATCAAAGAACCAGGTATAGAAGAATAAGTAAAGCTATAAATAATATATGAACCATCAGTTGTTTCTGTGCAAATTAATCCTCCTTCGGATATACAGGTGCTTATATATTCAATTACTTGATCTTCAACAAATCCTTCTTCTGGATTATATAAATAAGTATTGGTATTAGATAATGTTGTGGAAACAGTAAAACTAGTTCCATCAGTTGAAGAATAGGTGTAATAAGTGTTGTTTGGGCCAGTAATCCCTGATGCTTGGCCTAAAGCATTGTTTACGGTGGCTGAACAAGTTGAACCAATGCTGCAGGTTTCAATGGGATAAGTAGGATTGGAGGTATTATAGACTAACAAAGCTTTGACAATCTGGGATAAGTCTGATTTCCGACGAGCGTCATTAGCAGAATCAGTGGCCGAGTTCAAAAAAACTAAAACAAAGCCAGATAAGATACCCACGATGGCAATCACGACCAAGAGCTCGATTAAAGTAAAAGCAATAAGCTTTTTAGAATTCATTTGTTAATAATTAAAATGTTTTTTGTTTATTAAAAACATTATATCAAAATATATTAATCTTGAAAATGAGAAAAGACAAGACAAATGAAATATGCTTTAAACTCATGTTTGGGAGCTAAGCTTCCAAACATGGGCCTAAAATAGAAGATATTGATTTGAAAATGTTTGAAGGTTTGATTGTGCTTAATCAAAAGGCTCAAAGTATAGGATTCGCCCAAGTTGTCTGTTTCTGCTAAAACCGCATTGGCCCTACTCAGCGCCTCCGCCAGCTGGCGGAGCACCTACGCGTCCAAATCCTCCAAGAGCTTGGATTCGCCTTCAAAAACTTTTACTAAAGTTTTTTCAGGCCCGGGTTTTTGTCGTCACAAAAACCCTTCGAATCCAAGAACTCGTAGAGTTAGTCATAATGAAAAGACCTATTTTATAGGTCTTTTCATTATGAATGCTGCGGGACTTGGATTCGAACCAAGATTGACGGATTCAGAGTCCGTAGTCCTACCATTAGACGATCCCGCAAAATAAGCGCCAGATTTTATTCTCGGCGCTAAACAAAAAAGAATAATTAATCCTTAAGATATCTTCTAACAGCAAAATAACTGGAAAGCAAGCCCAGACCCGCTCCAATGATAATTTGCGCCAAAAAAATAAATAAAATATTAGAAAGGAAAAATTGAAAAGGATTAAAACCCATAAAAAAATTCTGAAACGAAGATTGAAGAATAAACAAGCTTGTTAAAAATAAAACAAAAGATAAAAGAGCGGCTGATAATCCGCATAAAAATCCCTGCACCAAAAAAGGCCCTCGCACTAAGCTGTTTTTCGCTCCAACCAAATGCATAATTTCTATTTCTTCTTTCTGGGAATAAATGCTTAAACGAGAAGTATTATAAGTAACAACCAAAGCAATCAAACCCAAAAACAAAGTTAAGGCTAATCCCATCCTATTCATTCCTTTGGCTAAATCATTAAGCCTTTCGATAGCAAAAGCTCTTTGATAGTCATCTACCTCATAAACAATATCTTTAAATTCTTCTTTTTTAAAATATTCGGAAATAATTTTGTAATCCAAAGGATCTTTGGCTTGAATAGTCAAAGCTTGTAAAAAAGGATTAGCGCCAATAGCTTCCAGGGTTTGAGCATAGCTATCATCTTGATGCTCTTTGCTAAAAATTTCTTGAGCTTCTTCCGAAGAAACATAATCTGCTTTTTTTACTTCTGGCAATTTTATTACTTCTTCTCTTATTTCTAAAATTTTATCTCGAGAAACTTGATCATTAAAATAAATCGAAATGTCCATTTTATCTTTTATTTTATCGGTCATAAATCCAATCCCGCCATTACCGATTATCAGCACTGTGCCCAAAACCACGGAAATAAAAATAACTAATGCAGTCGCAAAAGATAAAAATCCCTGGCGCCATAAATAGCTCCACCCGTTTTTAAACAATTTAACGATAGATGTTTTTTTTGCCATTTCTTTTTTTGCCATTTGAAAATATGGCCAATAAAATTAATTATAAAAAATAAACCCCTTCTTCTTCGTCGCGGACAATTGCTCCGTCTTTTAAAGTAATTACTCTTTTCTTTAAAGAATTAACCACTTCTTTGTCGTGAGTTGAAAGAATTACTGTTGATCCAGCTTCATTAATCTTTAAAAGTATTTTAATAATATCTCTGGTATTATACGGATCAAGATTGCCGGTTGGTTCATCAGCCAAGATAACTTCTGGTCTGTGAATCAGGGCCCGAGCGATTGAAACTCGCTGTTGTTCCCCTCCGGATAATTCATTTGGAAAACAAGCGATTCTGTTTTCTAAACCAACCAGTTCGATTACTTGCATTACTTCGTCTTTTATTTTTTTTTCGTTATAATCAAGAGTCTCTAAAGCATAAGAAATATTTTCAAAAACAGTTTTGTAAGATAAAAGCTTGAAATCCTGAAAAATAAATCCTACTTTTTGCCTAATCAAATAAGCTTCGCTTTTTTTTACCATTGATAAATCTTTTTTATCAAACAAAACTCGGCCACTGGTAGGTTTTTCTTCACAAGAAATCAATTTTAAAATAGTGGTTTTTCCAGCACCAGAACGGCCACAAAGGATTACAAATTCCCCGTCTTTTATTTTAAAAGAAATATCTTTTAAGGCAGGCTTTGCGCCTTTGGCTAAATTAAGAGAATAATTCTTGCTTACTTTTTCAAATTCAATCATAAAATTAAATTTTAAATTATTTAATCGGCTTGATTTCTGCTTCGATAAAAGCGTCTAAATCTCCATTTAAAATACTATTCGGGTCAGTGCTTTCTATGTTGGTTCTTAAATCTTTTACTAATTTATAGGGATGTAAAACATAAGACCTGATTTGGTTTCCCCAACTGGCACTAATTTTATCTCCTTTTATGCCTTTGATTTCTTTTTGCTTTTGCTCTTCTTCGTATTGATAAATTTTTCCGGCCAAGATTCCCATTGCCTTGTCTTTGTTTTTTCCTTGAAGCCTTTCTGATTGGCAGGTTACCACTAGCCCAGTTGGTAAATGAGTTAATCGAACGGCTGATTCTCTTTTATTTACATACTGCCCTCCCGGACCTGATGATTTATAAAAATCAATTTTTAAATCTTCGGGCTTAATTTCCACTTCATTATTATCCGCCAAATCAGGTAAAACTTCAACCAAGGCAAAAGAGGTGTGTCTTAATTTCTGAGCAGAAAAAGGAGATATGCGTACCAAACGATGAACTCCAGTTTCTTTTTTTAAAAATCCGTAAGCATATTTTCCTTTTATTTCTATGGTTGCTGATTTTATTCCCTGCTTAGCTTCGCCTCCGCCCTCTTCTCCAAAAGATTGGTCAATCATTATTGTTTTAAACTCTTTTCGTTCGCAATATTTTTGATACATTCTTAAAAGCATAGCTGTCCAATCTTCTGCATCCTGCCCACCGGCCCCGGAATAAACAGAAAGAATGGCGTTGCCTTGATCATATTTTCCGCTAAAACTAATTTGAAACTCTTTGTTTTTTATCTTTTTTTCTAAAACATCCAAACGAAAAGATAATTCTTTCATTAAATTTGGTTCTTCTATTTCTAAAAACTCTTTCAGATCTTTTATTTCTTTTTTTGTTTGTTCAAAAAAATTAATTTCTTCATCAAGCTCGGCTAATTCTTGGGATGTTTTTACTGCCTCGTTTTGATTATTCCAAAATTCCGACGCTTCAGTTTGTTTTTTAAGAATTGCCTGCTTTTGTTTTTTTTCTTTTAAGTCAAAGACAGTCCTCTAAAAAGAGGACTTGATTTTGAAGTGTTTCTAATTTTTTTTCCGCTTCGTTCATAACCAGATTATAGCAAATAAAAAAATCCGAATCAAGAATCGGATTTTTTATTTTAATTTTTGAAAATATTCTTTTACTTTATCTGCCACATCATCAAGAGAGTGCTGAGTTTTAATTAAATAATCTATTGCGCCTAACTTCATTGCTCTTTTAATAACTTCTTCATCTCCTAAATTAGAAACCATAATTACTGGAATTTTCGATAATAAATTATTTGCCTTTAATTCTTGTAAAACTTGGATTCCGTCTTTTTTTGACAAAATAATATCAAGCAAAATAAGGTCTGGTTTAAATTCTTTTGCTAAAGACATGGCCATTTCCCCATCAGTTGCAATTTTAATTGTAAAATTTTCGCTTTCTAATTTTTCTTGAAGAACTTTTTTTAAAATTTCTTCATCTTCAACAATAAGAATTTTCATATTTTTAGTCATTTTTTTTCAATTGATCTTTTACTTCTTTCACAACGCTTTCTAGAGTATGGTCTGTTTTTACTAAATATGTAAATTGTCCTCCCCAGCCCATGGTCATGGCTTCGGCAATTTTTTCTACATCGCTAACATTAGAAAGAATAATCACTTTTACGTGAGCCCCCCAAGAATCTTGGCGCAATTTTTTTAACATCATCAAGCCATCCATTTTGGGCATTAAAATATCTAAAAGAATAATATCTGGATGGATTTGCAAAGCTTTTCTTAGCCCATCTTCTCCATCTATGCCAATACTCACATCAAACCCTTCATTGGCAAATTTTTCCGCTAAAGAATTTCTCATCATAGACTCATCTTCGATAATTAATATTTTCATATTTTTTTATTTATTATTATTTTGGAACAGTAAAATAAAAAGTAGTGCCCTTACCTGGACTTGATTCAAACCAAATTTTTCCCTTATTTATTTCAATAGCATTTTTAGAAAAGAAAAGGCCTAATCCACTTCCAGATGTTTTTTGATCTTGAGCCGCTACCCCCCGTTCAAATTTTTTAAATATTTTTTCTTGATCTTTCTTGGGAATAGCTGGCCCAGAATTATGAACCGAAATAAGATAATAATTTTCTTGACTATTAATCGCAATATCAATAATTGAATTTTTGGGGCCATAATTTATTGAATTGCTTAAAATATTAGAAAAAGCTTCTTCAAAAAGCAAAGGATCTATTTTTGTTTTTTTTATTTCGGTTTTAATTAATAGCTTTATTTTCTGGTTTCTTTGATTTAAATTTGGCTCAATTTGTTTACATGATTTTTTGATAATTTCGGAGATATCAATCATTTTTTTATCAACCGGCCATTTTCCTGTTTCTATTTTTGCCACATTTAAAAGCATGTTAACTAAATTAATCAATCTTTCATTGGAGTTATAAAGATTAATCAAACGGTCTTTATGGGTTGAAGAAAGATTTTTGTCCTCTAAAAATAATTCTAATGTCCATTTCGTGCCCGACAAAGGGGTTCTTAGTTGGTGAGAGGCTAAAGAAAGAAATTCTGTTTTTGCCAAATCAAGTTGTTTTTCTTTGGTTATATCTCGAAAAACTTCTACCGCCCCAATTACTTTTTCATCTAAAAAAATTGGATTAATAATTGAAGACCCTGGAAATTTTGTTCCATCTTTGCGAATATAATTCCAAATAAAAGGGGCAATCTCTTCTTTTTCTTTCAAATTATTTTTAATAATTTTATTTTTTAAAATTGATTTAATAAGTTCATTTTCAGAAGATAAAAGCTCTCCTTTTTCGTTTTCTCTGGGGACTGCTTTAATAAAATTATGCCCAATTACTTCTTCGGCCTTTCGATTAGTTAATTCTTCAAAAGCAAGATTTGTTTTTAATATTTTTCCCTCTTCGTCAACAACAATTAATCCATCTCCAATTGATTGTAAAATTGCTTCGTCTTTAGCGATCGCCTTGCTTATTTTTAAGGCTTGGGCCTTAACAATATCTTCAGCTAATTTACGCTCGGTAATATCTCGAACCGATTCAATTGCTCCAATGATTCTGCCTTTTTCATCATGAAGCGGAGAGACTTTGGCATAAACATATGCTCCTCGTCCCCCATACAAAGCATTACAAAAAACTTCAGTGCTTAAACATCCATTTTCTTTGATTATTTTTGGATATTTTTTTATAATTTTCTGCTCTTTACTCCAAACAAGATCCATTAAGATAGATCTTCTCTTGCCATAAAAAGGAATAGAAAATTCATGGTTGCCTTTGCCGATCATATCCTCAGCTTTAATGTCAGTCATTCTTTCGATTGCTTTATTCCAAATAATAACTTTTTTTTCTTTATCCAGGGCAAAAGTAGCATCAGGAAGAAAATCAATGATATCGCTTAGGTTTCTTTCTGTTTTTTTTATTCTTTCAACGCTAACCGAAAGCCCTTTTAATGCTTGGGTGGTATTTTCTTTTGATTCTTTAAGATTTTTTATTTGCTTTGAAAGCTCTTGATTAATGGTTTTGTATTTTTCTTCCAAATATTTACTTTCAGTGATATCTTGAGCCATTGATAATATTCCAATAACCTGCCCATCAGAATCTTTTAATGGAGAATCAAACCATTCACAAATTATATTTTTTCCATTTTTAGTTTTATTGCTTCTAATGTCTTTTGTAATTTTCTTACCTTGCAAAAGAATTATTTGAATATTTCTAATCTTATCTTTTTCTTTTTTGTCCAAAATTAAATCAAAAGCCTTTTCACCAATTATCTCTTTGGCTTTATATCCAAAAATCTTTGTTGCTGCTGGATTCCAAGTCATTACTCGAAAATCAGAATCCCAAATAATACAGGCAACTGGCATATTCTCAACCTGCAATAAAGATATTTTCTTTTTAAAATTTTCTTCTAATAAAAGCTTTTTGCATTTATTAATTCCCTCTACTGTAAAACTGCAGGGCGCCCAATCTTTATTTTTTTTATTATTATTTTTCATTTTTAATTATTTAAAGATTGTCAATCAAAATCTTTAAAATCCTTGCTTTTATTTTATCTTATTGAATCGCCTTGTCAATAAAACAAAAAATCATTTGCTTAATTTTTTAAACACAATTCCACTTAGTCAAAAACTAAAAACACAGTTAGGCTGTGCGTTCGATTCTCTTTTTTTTATTGAGCCAGAGGCGAGAATCGCCTACGCGTCAGCATCTGGTGATGCTGCGCTCCGGTACGGGCTCGCTACCGTCGCAGCTCCGCCTTCGATTCTCTTTTTTTTATTGAGCCAGAGGCGAGAATCGAACTCGCAGTCTCTTCTTTACGAAAGAATTGCTTTGCCGTTAAGCTACTCTGGCAAGTTTTATAATTATTCAAACAAACCAACAATCCATTTTTTGATATTTTCAAAAAATTGCAAATTATTAGTTTGATTGGTTTCTCCTAAAGATTTATTTTCTTCTTTTTTAATAACTACTACTTGTTCGCCTTCTTTTTTATATCCAAACTCTTCTCGAGCTACTTTTTCTACATATTCTTCGCTTCCAGTTACATTTAATTCCGCGCTTAGTTTTGTTTTTTGGGATTGTAATAAATCCGCTGCTTTGTTCAGCTGAATTAAGTTTTTATTATTTTCATATTGCTCAAAAAAAATTCTAAAATTAGAATAAGAAAGATAAACAAGCAAAAAGGCGCATCCGAATAGCCAGAATATCGTGGTTGCCAAATTATGCTTTCTTGGGGCCTTTCTTTTTTTTGATTTTTTTGCTACCATTTAAAAAAATAAAGTTAATATTTTATATGAAAAAGTCAAAAAAATTATTCCGAATCATTTGGGTAATCCTGGTAAGCTTAGTAGCTTTGGCCATGATTTTCGCTTTGATTGTTCCAGGAATGGGTATTTATTAAAATTAGGAACCAAATACTTTCAAAAATACTTCGGGAGGAATTCTTACCTCCCCTTTTGCTTTCATTTTTTCTTTTCCTTTTTTCTGTTTTTCCAATAATTTTTTCTTGCGTGTATAATCTCCTCCATAAAGCGGAGCTAAAACATCTTTTCGGAAACCGCTTAAAGTTTCTCGACAAACAATATTTCCTCCTATTTTCCCTTGTAATGGCACCGCAAAAGATTCTCGTGGCAAAAGTTCTTTTAATTTTTGAACAATTTTTCTAGCTTCGGCAATAGCATTGTTTTTGGGTAAAATCCGACTTAGGGCCTCTTCTGGCTTGCCGGCAACTAAAATATCTAATTTTACCAAGTCTGTCTCTCTGTATTCTATCTCTTTATAGGTTAAAGAGGCAAATCCTTGGGTAATATTCAAAAGATTTTCATAAAATTTTCCAATAATTTCTCGTAAGGGCATTTCATAAATCAGTAAATAACGATCGTTTCCAAAAGGATAAGAATCAAGATGATTTCCTTCTAGATTAGACAAAAAATCAAATACCCGACCAAGATAATCTTTGCCAATAATTATTTTTACTTCTGCCCACGGCTCGGAAAAATTTTTATAAGAATCAGACCAGCTCAAAGGATTGTAAATCATAATTTCTTCTCCTTTTTGGTCATATGCCCTATAGGCTACTTGCGGAGCGCCGATTACTATTTCTAACCCAAATTCACGCCTTAATCTTTCCATTGTTATTTCTGTGTGCAATGTCCCCAAAAATCCGCATAAAAATCCTCGGCCAAAAACATAAAAATTTTGCTGTTGATAAAAAAGTGCAGAATCGTTTAATTTTAATTTTGCCAAGGCTAATTTTAATTGTTCAAAATCATCTTGATCTTCAGGATACATAGAAACAAAAATTTTCTGCTCTGGCTCTTTATACCCTGCCAAGGGCGCAATTTTTGTTTCTGGAATATTAACAGTAATCGTATCTCCGATAATTCCCATTTTTTCTGTTTCTTTAATTCCTGTAGCAATATATCCGATTTCTCCAGCTTTTAATTCATTAATCGGCTCCATCTCAGGATTAAAAACTCCAATTTCTTTACTAATTCCCTGAATTTTTGAATTAATCAACAATATTTTTTCTCCTGGTTTTATTTTTCCTTCTACCATTCGCACATAGGCAATTACCCCCAAAAAAGTGTCATATTTTGAATCAAAAATCATAGCCCTTAAGGGCATTTCTGTTTCGGTTTTAGGCTGAGGAACTTTTTCAATTACTTTTTCTAAAAGCATTTCCACATTTTCGCCTGTTTTTGCAGAAATAGACATTATTTCCGATTCATTAATTTTTAAAAAGTCAGCAATTTCTTTTTTTACTGCTTCGGTTTGGGCAGCTGGAGAATCAATTTTATTTACCACCGGAATAATAACAATCCCCTGCTGTCGAGCCAATTCCAAATTAGTAATAGTCTGTGCCTGAATTCCCTTGGTAGCGTCTACTAATAAAATCGCCCCTTCCACCGCAGCCAAACTTCGAGAAACTTCATAATTAAAATCAATATGCCCTGGGGTATCGATTAAATTAAGCATTATCGGCTCTTTTGTTTTTTTATCTATCCAGCGCATTTTCACTGGAGTCATTTTAATGGTAATACCTTTTTCCCTTTCTAAATCCATTCCATCCAAATATTGAGATCTCATTTTTCCTGTTTTTACGGTTTCGGTAATTTCCAAAAACCGATCTGCCAAAGTAGACTTTCCGTGATCAATATGGCTAATAATAACAAAATTTCTAATCTTCATAATTTTAATTTTTCAACTGGCTATTTTCTTTAATCGATTGGCTGATAAATTTTGATTTTATTTTCTGAAAATATTTTTTCACAAAATCTGCTTCTGAGCATTTAATCATAAAAGTAATGCCTAGATACGCTCCCATAGAAATAACACAAACAATAACAAATTGCCAGATTGAACCCCAAAAATCATTTTTAAATAAACGCGTAGCCATTGCCAAAGATCCAAATCCTGCCAAGCCCATAATAATCGTGGCTAAAAAAATTTTTGAAAAAGATTCTCTGATTTGTTTTAACCCAAAATCTCCAATTTTTTTATAAAGAAAAATAAACAAAAGCGTAAACTCTAAAATCGAGCATAAATTAAACACAAGAACCAGTCCTAGCAAAGGAAAATTAACCAATCCATTAATATCAAAAACTTGTTTTATAATCACAACCAAAATATTATTAGCGTTGATCCAGGCTGGTAAAGTTAAAATTATTTCTCGACCAAAAAAATCAAATAAAAAAACATTTCCGCCTCCAAACAAGGCGACAAAAGGAAAAAATAAAAAAATATTCAAAGCCATGTAAAAAATTGCAATTATTGTCGGCGTGATTGTATCTTTAATGCTAAAAAACCCTCGTAAAAGTATTGGCACCAAACATTGAGTGGCCAAGCTTAAAACATAAACCCCTAAAGCTGCTGCGGTAATAGCTACGGCTGTTTCGTCAAATTTTCCGGTTTGATAAATAATCTGAACAATTTGATTTCTTAAAATAAAAACCAATAATCCAACTGGAAACGCTAAATACAAAACCTGTAAAAATGATTCTCGAAATCGAAGATGAAAATCAGTCTTATTATTTTCTACCCACAGTTTCGAAAGCGCTGGAAAAACAGCGGTAGCAAAAGAAACGCCTAAAATCCCGATTGGCAAAAAGCTTAAATTATAAGACAAATTAAATACCGAAATAGCTCCAATTCCAATCCCTGAAGCAATAAAAGTAGCAACCAAAAAATTAATTTGCGAAGACGAAGAAGCAATTATCCGAGGAACAACCAATTGAAAAAAATCGCGAATAGCCGGATGGTTTAATTTAAGAATCGGCTGGTAACGATAGCCACAGTTTACTGCTGAAGGCACTTGAATCAAAAAATGCATAATCGCGCCTGCCACCACCCCAATCCCAGGACCGAATATTCCATAATACGGAGACAAAAATACAGTTCCTAAAATTATTCCTAAATTATAAAAGATTGGAGCCAAAGAATAAATTAAAAACCTTTGAAAATAGTTAAGAATCGTAGAAAAAATCGAAGAAAGTCCAAAAAAGAAAACAGCAATAAAAATTAGCCGAGTAAGAATAATTGCCTTGGCTTGATATTCAAAAGAAAACTTTCCGATTAAAGTATTGATAAAATCGGGGCTGAAAAAGAAAAAAACAATAAAAAAAACAAAATAAACAATTCCAAAAAAATTAAGCAAATAATTGGATATTTTCCAAGCTTCCGGCTTATCTTTTTTTTGATATTCAGAAAAAATGGGCAAAAAAGCAACGATTATTCCCCCAGCAAAAATAATACTATAAATCAAGTCTGGAAAACGAAAAGCAGCATAATAAATATCCAAATCAATTGAAGCGCCAAAAGTTCCAGCCAATAATCGATCCCGAATTAAGCCCAAAAAACGGCTCAAAAAAACCGTTATCATCATTATCAAGGCAGCTATTTTGATATTTTTCTGCTCAGAATTAAAAAACCCTTTTAACGACATATATTAAATAATATCCTAATTTTCTTGGTTTGGCAAAAATCTTTTTAAATTATAAAATATTAATTGACAAAAACAAAGAAAGATTATACTATAATTCTTGCCTTGATGGGTCGAGCAGTCGCCCTTTCGCAATAGCGAATTGGGAGGAAAGTCCGAACTTCTATTCTTGCGCAAGCAAGTCTAAAAAGGTAGCGGGTAACGCCCGTCCTCGCTCGTTAATTAGCGAGCAGAGAGAGATGCGAACAGAGACGCCCAAGCTGAAAAGCACGGGCTCCCCTTGGGGAGAGCTTTATAAGAAATTATAAAGGTGAAACGGCTAAATTCTTACCCAGAAGCAAGAACAAACTCTTTTGTGAAAACAAAAGAAGAAAAGTAGTTCGCTTGAGGCGCAAAGCAATTTGCGTCCCAGATAGATGGCTGCCTAAAACAGAATTCGGCTTACGGGTCCGTGAAGGCAATTTATACATCAAAAACCATTCTTTAAAAGAATGGTTTTTGTTTATTTGAATTTTTATTCCAAGAAAGTAATTGATTGATATGTTGGTTCGCTGGAAATATATTTTCTAACAAGAAACCAATCTACTTCAACATTGGCCTGTCCATAAATATTCACCTGAACAGGAAGAGACCAGGAAGAAATATTGGTCGTATTATTTGAAGTTTCTGCGTCTTTATATAAAACAACAGAAGTAGATGCATTTCTGATTATTTCCCAAATATGAAAATCAAAATCAACACTAAGGTTATTAGGGTTTAAAGTGCTTGCTCCGTTATTTGTTGTATATAGTCTGGTATTGCTTAAATATTGATCATAAGTCGCTGAATGATTTTGATTGGTTTCATAGGTGCCAAAGCCCAAATAACAATAACGAGCGGTGGTAATATTATAATTTTTTGATCTAGCCCGAACCGCATAATTAGTTCCAAAAGTTACAGTAGTATGCTTACTTTTATGGACACTGGCTGTTCCAGTAAATATTGCGCTTCCCGCGGAAACACTAACATCAAGAGTTCCCGTGGTCCATTTATTGGTATCTAATGATGTTCCAAGGAAGTCATCAAAAAACTCAAATGTATTATTGCCATTAGAAGTGGTTGCGATTGTTCCAGTGGTATGATTATAAAATATTGAAAAATATGATTCTCCTGCTGGCACAATCGGAACTTTTACCCAAAAAACAGCCGAACTGCCATCTATTTTTGATTCCATCCAATAATCATAAGCCACTGATCCATCGTTACTGCCAAAGCGGATATCGCCAAAGTCATTTTGAATTCCTGGAACAAAGTTTACCGGAACCCGAACTTGATAATTAGCAATTTCTGAACCCGGATTATTGATATTTATCCAAGCCTTGTGCCAATCAGCAAAAAGATTTGGCATTTCTGGAGGCTCAGACGGCTGTTCGCTAAAACCCGTAGTTGAATCGTAATAATAAAAATTTCCGTTTGATAAGTTAGCAGCAACAGTAAAATCAACACCATCAGAAGAATAAGTATAATAAGTATTGCCATCTGGATCAGTAGGAATATTTTTTAAATAATCCTGAAAATTAGGATCATTCACAATATCACAGCCAGAACCATCGGGAATAAGCTCGCAAGATCCGCTCGTATCTGATAACGAGTTGCCTAGGGTTTTATAAACCATAATGGCTTTTTCAATAGAAGCAACATCTGCTTTTCTTGTTGCGTCTTGAGCTGCATCTAGAGCGCCAGACAGTGAAACAAAAATAAAACCAGATAAAATACCAATAATTGCAATTACGACTAAAAGCTCAATTAAGGTGAAAGCTTTAAATCTATTCATTTTTATAATATTTATTTTAATAATTTTAAAGTTAAAATAATGCTTTTGAGTTTTGTTTTAATTCATCGTCTAAAGCTTGATTAACCATGGCATCAGCTTCTTTGTTTTGTTCTCTAGGAATATGCTTAAACAAAACTGATTTAAATTCTGTTTTTAAATTCCAAATAATAATAAAAAATTCTTGAATTCTTTTTTCGCTTAGCTTATAAATTCCATTCATTTGTTTTACCATTAATTCCGAATCAGCCTTGATTTCCACTTCTGCTTGTTTGGTTTTTTCTTTGCCTAATAATAATTTTAATTTTTTTAAAGCAAAAATAACTGCATTATATTCTGCTTCATTGTTGGTCATATTATCGCCCAAAAATTCCCCATATTTTTTCATCACCATTCCTTTTTCATTGCAAACAACAACTCCAATTCCTGCTGGGCCGGGATTGCCTCTGGCTCCACCATCGGTATAAACAATTATTTTCATAAAATTTAAAATTAAATTATAAAATTATTATATCAAATAAATTAATAATATGGAATAAATATTTGACTTATTGGTTGAAATAATCTATATCAAGAATAGCAACTTTTGGAGGAACGCTATGGCAACAACACCAGAACTTGAACAAGCCTTGCAAGAAATTGCTAGTGCTTTGGGAAAAGAAAAGAAACCATCAAAAAAAGATCTTCAAAAACTACCATTCATTGATGCTGAAGATTATTTAATTAATGGAGAATGTGCTGATTTTAAAAAGAGCTAAAATGCTCTTTTTTGTCCCCAGTTATAGCTATTGACATATTTCTTATTATATTCTATGATATATTTATTAGGAGGAAAAAGATGAGTATATGTCCATTATGTGGTTGCCTTATGTGTGACCATACTCCGCAAGAAAGAAACCAGTCTGAAGAAGACACACACCGTTCTTTGACAAAAGAAGAAGAAGATGTATACAAGGGTGGCAATAAACAGGCAATCCTGAAAATTGCCAACCAAAGAACAAAAATGGGAAATCCAATATTTCCCTGCCTAATAGTCTTCTAAACAAGTCTAGACCCCCGAGCAATGCTCGGACAATCAAAAGGATTGTGACTAAGGGTCTCTTTTTTTTTATTCCAAATTTAAATTATGAAAATATTTAAACAAAGCGTCTCGAAATAATTCCAAGTTTTGATTATTCACGGTAAACCCAGCTGCTGCCGGGTGCCCGCCAAAAGTTTTTAATAACTCTTTACAAGATTCCATGGCTTTTACTGCATTTAATCCCTTGGGTAAACGCACCGTTCCTCGGCTAAAATCATTATATTTTTGATAAAGAAAAACCGGCTTATTATAATAATTGGTTAAACGGGATGCCACTGCTCCCAAAAATTCGATATTGTATTGCGAAGATCCTTGAAAAATAATTGGCAATAAATTATCTTCTCCGATTATATATTTTAAATTATCAGTTAAAGAAACTATTTCTCTTTGCCTATTTTCATGCTCTGCAATAAATTCTTTAGCCATTTTTTTCGCTTTTTCAAAATCAGACTCAATCAAATAAGCATAAACTAGCATAACGTGGTTTTCCATTTTTGAAGAATTAAGAATTCCGTTTAATTTGGAAACCAAGTCCCTTTTGGAAGGAAAGTTTTTCATTCCCAAAATTTCTATTAGGGCTCGAAGCGAGGGCCGATTGCTTTTTTCAATATTCGCCAATCCTTCAAAAATAAAATCTCTATTTTCATCTTCCTCGATCATCATATCCGCAATTGTGGCCAAAGCAGTTAATTCCAATAAAACTTCTCGAAGCATGCGAGACATTTTTTCTTTTAATATTTCTTCGGCTAATTTAAAAACTAGGCCAGCATTGCAATATTCTTTGAATAAAAAATCATCCCCCGGCTGTTTTGGGTCTACAATTAAATCAGCTTCTGGCAATTGTCCAGAAACCGGAGTGTGGTGGTCGATAATAATCACCTCAAATCCTGATTGTCTGGCATTTTTTACTTCTTCAAAATTAGTAATTCCGCAGTCCAAAGTAATCAATAAGCCAGCTTTTTCTTTTGCTTGGGGATTAAATTTATTTTTAATAAATTCCAAAGCTTTTTCGTTTAGACCATATCCTTCATTCTTTCGATCAGGAAAAAAGGCTGGAACAAGCGGATATTTTTCTTTGTCCTGATGATTTAAAGAAGAAATTAAATTATCAATTGTTTCTTTTAAAATAACTGCCGATGATACTCCGTCCATATCCGAATCAGCAAAAATAATAATTTGTTCTCCTTCTAAAACCGCTGATTTTATCCTTTCCGCGGCTTGTTCGATATTCTTTATTTTCATATTCAAAGTCTGTTTTTTAAAACTTTTATCCCTGGTAATTCTTCTCCAGAGATGTAATCAAGCATTGCCCCTCCGCCTGTAGAAATATAATCAAAATTATCTTCCATTTTCATTTGATGAATAATATCCACTGTATCTCCCCCGCCAATAATACTATAAGCCTGGCTTTCGATAATGGCTTTTAAAATTTCTTTTGTTCCTTGTTGAAAATAGCTATTTTCATAATAGCCCAAAGGCCCATTCCAAATAATTGTTTTTGCTTCTTTAATAATTTCTTTAAATTTTTCTATTGTTTCTGGCCCAATATCAAAAATATTTTCTTCTTTTCGGACAGTGCCCACTGCTCCTAAACGTAAATAATTTTCGCTTAAATCAGCTAAAGCCATTAATCCGTCAACCGGCAAATGAAGTTTTGGGCTGGTTAAGTCTACAGTATCGATAACTGCCATCAAAAGATCTTCTTCGCGGCTCCATTTTTCTTTAATGCAAAGACCCTTAACTGTTAAAATCGAATTAGCTATTTTTCCGCCAATTAAAATATTATCTGCCTTTTCTAAGAGTTTTTGAATTAATTTTGTTTTCGTAGAAATTTTTACTCCACCGATAATAGCTAAAAATGGCCGGGCTGGATTATTCATTGCTTTATCAAAAACATTCAATTCTTGTTCTAACAAAAATCCAGCGCAATTGGGCAATAATTGCGGAAGCCCATAAGTAGAAGCATGGGCACGATGACAAACGCCAAAACCCTCTTGCACAAAAATATCGCCCAAACTGGCTAAACTTTCTACAAATTTTGGATTATTTTCTTTTTCTCCAGAATTAAATCTTAAATTTTCTAACAAAACTATTGCCCCAGGCTGTTTAATCGCCTCGATCATTTTTTTTAACTTCGGCCCCGGAGCTTCAGATAAAAAAATAATCGGGGCACCGATAATTTCAGAAATTCTGCTAACCAAGGGGGCAAAAGAAAATTTTGGATCAATTCCTTCGGGGTCTCCTAAATGGCTCATTAAGATAATAGTTTCTGCTTGGTTTTGCAAATACTTGATTGTTGGAACTGTTTTTTTTATTCTAAAATCATCGGAAATCTGTCCGTTTTTATCCAAAGGAACATTAAAATCACATCTTACTAAAACTTTTTTATTTTTAACGTCAAGATTCCTTAAATTAAGCATGGCTTAATAATATTATTATTAATAACTATCTTTATTTTAGCAAAAAAACCAGAAAAGAAAAAGTAGAATAAAAAATGTTTGGGAGCTAAGCTCCCAAACATGATTTTTTAAGGCTCCCGAACATTTTTTATTTACTTTTTTTTAATATTGTTTTATTCAAAAGTAATAGTTTCGCCTGGAGTAATTTTTCCTTTTTCAAGTTTTTGGAGCCCTTGGTTTGATTTTTTATTTTCTTCAGAAGTTTCTTTGGCTTGCTTTAAAATATCTTTTAATCCTATAAAATCAATTTCTTTTTTTGGTTTTAAATCTTTATTTTCAAAATTTTCTTTTTTAGGTAAAGGCATTCTTTTTTTCTCAGCTGGAACAAAACTTTTCGCTGTTTTTTCTAAACTGATTGATTTGTCCCGAATAATTGGCTTCTCTTGAGGCAAAGAATTTTCTTCTTTGTTGCTGGTTATTTTTTTTAAACAAGCCTTGCAATAAGCCGGCCGATTTGGATCGGGCTTAAAGGGCACTTTCATTTTTCGGCCACAGCTAGAACATTCAGCATCATATAGTTCCATTGGTTCGCGATAAGAAACAGGTTTTGATTTCTTCTCTCCGAGAACATCTGGTTGGGTATTAATGGCAATTTTTTCTTCCACGGTTTTTCTGTCTGTTCCATAAGCATTTCTTGAAGCTTGAATTATTTCTTCGCGAACAGAAATATCTAAATGTGCAACCGGGGGTAATGTTTCGGCAGAAAAAGGCCGAGAGGTAATTCCATCAATTGCCAATTTTACAAAAATATTCTGTTTTGGCAGATTAACTAAATCTTGCATTAAAAATTCAGGGGAAAATTCTCGCTCTAAAAATTCCGCGTCATCAGCTCCAACTCGAAAAGAAACCATTGTCCCCACGTTTCCAAATACTGCATCTCGAACATTTTCCTCCATTTGCGTAATATATTGATGAGCTAAAATAAGGGAAAGTCGGTATTTTCTTGCTTCGGATAAAATAGTAGCAAAAGAATCAGTGGAAAAGTTTTGAAATTCATCGATATATAGAATAAAATCATTTCTTTGAGGTTCTGGAATATCAACTCTAGACATTGCTGCCAGCTGAAGTTTAGTAATCAGCAGTGCTCCTAAAAGACGAGAAGATTCTTCCCCAACCCTACCCTTAGAAAGATTCATAATTAAAATCTTCTTACTGTCCATAATCTTTCGCATATCAATCGTGGAATGTTGCTGGCCGATAATATTTCTAATAATAGGCACGGAAGTAAACTGCCCAATTTTATTTTGAATCGCTGCGGTAGCCTCTACTTCATAGCGCTGTGTATAACGAGCGAATTCTTTTGTCCAAAAGGCTTTTACAACCGGGTCTTGAAGCTTAGAAACAATTTCTTCTCGCCACTCAACATCAGAAAGCATTCTATTTATTCCAAGCAAAGTAGAGCCTGGAATTTCCAAAAGCGCCAAAATAGTATTATTCAAAATGTATTCCATTCGTGAAGACCAAACATCAGGCCAAATTTTCTTAAAAACAGCCATTAAACCGCCGGCAATCAAATGGCGATAAGACGGATCAACGTCTTCCATAATATTAAAAGCAATCGGATTATCTAAATCAGCTGGGTTGAAATAAACAACATCATTAATTCTTTCTTTGGGAATAAAATCCAAAATTTCTTCCGCTGCTTCACCATGAGGATCAATAAATCCAACCCCGTTTCCTCGACGGATATCTTGAACAATCATATTTTTTAGCAGTTCGGTTTTTCCCATTCCCGTCTTTCCAATGATATAAATATGGCGACGCTTATCGTCTGTTTTAATTCCAAACCTTTTTTGCTCGCTTCGAAAAGTGGTAGTGCCAAAAAAAGTAATTTGTTTGTTATGTTCGGATTCCATTATTTTTAAAATTTGTTAAAAAATTATTCTTCCACTGGTAAAGAAATCGGTGGAGCCACTTTCTTAACTTCAATTCTGCCCAAGGCCGGAGATTGCGCCACTTCATGCCCTGGAAAGTGAAATATGGTTGCCAATTCTTCAGTATTTAAAATAAAAGTCCCTCCTGGAGCTGGATCTCTTTCTCGATAACGTAAAAACATATTTCTTTTTTTAATAAACAATCTGCTTTCTTTAAAATAATCAGGAGATTGAATTTTGGTAATTGTTAATTTCCAAGGCTTTAGTCCATTGGTATTTTGCGTGCCAAATTGAGCGGTAAAGCTAGGCCCAAAAGCTTTCATGGCTGGATTAAAAACATCTTTTCTGGCCAGATAAATAAAACGAAGATTGCACGCATAGCAAGTTTTAGAAATTTTTCTTTCAATTGCGGCAATAACATCTTTTTCTCCAGGAGACAAAAGCATTGCTCCGGGAAATATTTCTTGTTTTTTTTCTTCATCTTTTCTTGGCCCTAATAATCCCAAGAAAAAATTAATAAAAGTTTTGATAAACTCGGTTAACATTGATTCTGGTCCCCCTTGAGTAGAAGAAGATTCCCCTCTTTTCAAAAGCCGATCAACCTCTTTTTTTCCTCGACTAACAAAATCATTTTCTTCAACACTAATAGGTTTGGCATTGATTTGAAACCAAATATATTCTCCTTTTCCCATTTTTGAAAATAATTCCAAAAGGCTTGATAAGGGGTCTAATCTTTTTTCTTCGTCTGGAACATCGGGCCTTTCTTCCCAAAAATCAGAATAAGTTCTTATTGGATAAATATCAGGCTTTAGGGGCATAAAATCACACCCCCACATATCCCAATCTTTATTGGGAAGGTCTTGAGGGATAGTAGCTACATAATCTGGAACTTCAAAAAGCTCTATTTGAGGATATTGCGCATAAAGCGTAGCTTCTAATAATTTTCTTGCCCCCTCAACAGTTCGAATAAAAAAATGGGGAGTGCCTTCAATGCTAACCATTTCAAAAGAAGTGCCCATAATCACTTTTCCCTCAAAAAAAGTAGTACGCCAATCGCTGGGTGGATCATAAGAGGTCCAAAAAGAATTAAAAAAGTTTTCCATTGATCGCAAGGGCTTGATTACTTGTTCTGGAATTTTTACTTCAAGAATAACTTTTTTTTTGGAAACAGCATAAGTTGTTTCCATATAAAAAACAAAAGCCCAGCGTAAAAGCGGGTAAAAAATAAAAGGCAAAGGGATCCACCAAAAAGCAAAAAATAAATTTTTAGCGAGCAAAACAAAAGGAGACGAAGTTTCCTGGACAGAGCTTATTGTTTGAAGAGCTTGGATTATTAATTGGTCTGCAGGCATTAGAATTAAACTTCTCTAATTTTGTATTTTCCCTCACCGTCTTTTTGAAAATGATTTTTATTTTGCAAGCTTAAAAAAATTGTCGAATCTTTAACAATTCTTTGCTTTTTTACTTGATTGATTATTTCTTCTTTGGATAAAGAACACTCAGAAGCTTTTAATACGTTTTGAATTATATCTTTTACTCGACCAGGGTAATAGCCCCAATCCTTTAGGGCATAAAAACCTCGGCCAACCAAAACAAAATCATTGTTGCGGATTAGTTCATTGTGAACAGTTTGAGGATGTAATTTATAACCGCGGTTTTCTTTTTCTTCCATTTGCTTATTTAGTTTAAAAATAAGCTCTGTAATTTCCTTAAAATGAAGAGGTTTTTTATTTTTCTTTAAAATAACAACTACTTTGTCTTTAACCGTGCGAGGATTTATTTCCGGACATGATTTTAAACCAATTTTATCTCCTTCGATAGAAATAAAAATATTTTTTGAAATTTCTAAAATTGCAGAAAAAGATTTCTTTGATGAACATAATTTTCCTTCTTCGTTTTCTTTTTCAAATTCTGCGAAAAGATTATCTAAACTATCTGGCTCTTTTCCATTTTCAAATTTTTTCACAAATCTAGTTGCTTCTTTTTTTGCAAAATCAGCCAAATTTTTATCAAGAAAATAAAAAGCAAAAAAAGATTGATCCTCTTTGATTTTTTGTAAATCAAAATCCAAAGCCAATAAAAACATTATATAGTTTTTATCTTCTGCTGATCCAAGTTCAGCCAATAAAGATGCTTCTTTTTTTAGCCCTCCGTTTTCTTTAATCTTTTTTTCGAAATAATCTTTAACAGCCTCAAATTTTGATTTAATAGGCTGAATTTGAATTATTTTTTTTGCCCTTTTTATGCCGTCAGCTTCAATCTGCCTTACCCTTTCTCTGGTAATTTTATAACTTTTGCCAATGGCCTCTAGGGTCTCTCCTTCAGTTTTTTTGCCTAAAGAAAATCTCCGTGAAAGAACATTTTTTGTCCTTTCCGGCATTTGTTTTAAGATATTTTGCGTAATTGTTTTATAATCTAATTCCATAAAAATATAAGATATTGGATATTAATAAATTAATAACATTTTTAAAACAATATGTCAAGCATCAAAAAATCAATTGCGACTATCGGGAAGACTTTTTCTGCCTATGCTTCAACCAAGAAACCAATAATGGGCTAGCTAAAAATATTGAAGAAAAGATACCGATCAATACTCCAATTCCAATAGTTAAAGTAAAGTATTTCAAACTTTCTTCTCCGATAAAAAAATAATACAAAGAAACTATTGCCAATAAAACCGCCAAAGAGGTATTGATACAGCGAGAAAAAGTTTCGTTTAATGATTTATTTACCACTTCTTCATAGCTCATATTTCTGGTTCTTAAAAGGTTTTCCCTAATTCTATCAAAAACAACCACTGTATTATTAATACAATACCCTACAATAGTTAATAAAGCTGTTACCACTGGAATAGTTAATTGAGCTCCGTATAGTTTTCCTAAAACCGCTAAAACGCCCAAAGGAATAATAATGTCATGAAAAAGCATCAGGGTTGAAGAGATTCCATAACCAAAAGAACTAATTGGCCTAGAAACATTTAAAAATGCCACGGCAATATACAAAAGCATTGCCAAAAGCGCAACAACAACCACAATCATGGTTTTATTTTTTAGCTCGCTTCCCACTAAAGCACTAATAGTCTCAATACTGCTTGATTGTTCATCAATCTGATTATCTTTTCCTAAGGCTTTTAAAACTTCGGAATAAGAAGCGCTGCTAATGTCTTTTTTGCTTACCTTGATGGTTATTCCTTTGTCTCCGATTGGCTGAATCTCTGCATCTTGAAATCCTTCTATTTCTTTCAAAGAATTATTTATTTCAGATATTGCAGGGCGACTTTCAGAATATTGGATTGAAACCAAACTCCCCCCCTCAAAATCCATTCCTAATTTTATTCCAAAGCTAAAAATACAGGCCAAACTGGCAAGAATAATAACAATTGAAATCGTATAATATATTTTTGAATATTTTGTAAAATTAAAGTTCATACAAGTATTTTTATGACCAAAGCCATTTAATTTTTCCAATTATTGTTCTCGCAAATGTTAACAAGAAAATATGCGTTACTATTACGGCGGAAAATAAACTTAAAAAGATACCTAGGGTTAAAGTAAAGGCAAACCCTTTGATAAAGCTGGTTCCCAAAAAGAAAAGAATCAAAGCAACAACCACGGTAGTAAAATGCCCATCTCGAATCGATGGCCAGGCCCTTAACATTCCTTGTTCAATTGCAGATATTAAATCTTTTCCTTGTTTTAGTTCTTCTCTTATTCGGCTAAAAATCAAAATATTGGCATCAACTGCAATTCCCAAAGAAAGAATCAATCCTCCAATCCCAGCCAAAGTTAAGGTAACAGGAATTAATTTAATTAAAACAAACAAAATCGCCACATAAAGCAATAAAGCCAAAGAAGCTAACAACCCAGGAAAACGGTAAACAATAATTAGAAAAATAGCGATTAAAATCAAGCTCCAAATTCCAGAATTAATGGCATTGCCCATGGTCATGGCTCCTAAAGTTGGGCCAACTTTTTCTTGAACAATTGGGCTGCCAAGAGGTACAGGCAAAGCTCCTTGATTTAATCTGGCGACTAATGTTTTTGCTTCATTAACATTGGTAATTCCAGAAATAACTGCTGTTCCTCCGCTGATTTTTTCATCTACCCGAGGAGCATACAAATCGCTAGCATCAATTTCATTATCATTATTGGTATCAATAATTGATCGGCCATCTAAAAATATAGCAATGGTTTTGTTTACGTTTCTTCCGGTTACTTCTTCAAAAGCTTTTGCGCCTTCGTCGCTAAATCGCAATTCCACCAAAGGGGCGCCAGTTGTTTGATTAAATTCTAAATTAGCTTTTTGCAAATATCGGCCAGTTAATTCTGTAGGCTTGTATTCTGATTCAAGAATTAAAATCCAATCAGGAACTTGCTGAATTAAAACGTCTATTTCTTCTTGAGTTTTGTCTTTGTTTGCCTCTAAAAGGTTATTAATTTCTTGTTTTTTATCATTGATTTTTTTTAATTCTTCTTCGCTTTTTTCTTCGTAAAATTCCAAAAGAGGAGTTTCGCCAATCCATTCTATGGCCTGGTCAATACTTTCCATGCCCGGCAATTCTACAGCCAAACGATCGCTTCCGTAAACCTGAATAATTGGTTCCGCCACTCCAAAAATGTTAATTCTTCTTTCAATCAAATCTCTTAAACCATTCATTACTTCTTTTCTTTGGTCTTCTGGAATACTATTTAAATCAGCTTTATATTCCAAATGCACTCCGCCTTTCAAATCAAGGCCAAGTTTATATTCAGGAGTGTTTAAATGAGGCAGATTGGTTTTAATCTTTCCATTAATTGCGTCAATCGCCTGGTTATAAGGAGCTGGGTAAGAAAATATTCCGGCTCCAAGAGCAAGAATAATTATTAAAATAAAAAATATAGTTGTTTTCTTATTTGACATGATCGCTTATTATCAATTCAACATACCGCCTGCCCGACCAGAAAATATGGAAAAAGATATAAATTAAGATTAATTTGATTAATAATTGCTTGTTTTCAGCATAAACTTAAAATGCCGATAAGTCAATATTTATTTTACTTTTTATTTAAAGAAGACTTGTCTTTATATTTTTCCAAAAGCCAAGAGCTTGATTGCACTTTTCCGCCATGTCCCACATTAAAAGCCATTTTAATCCCATATTTCAAACAAATTCCCCCCTCGGGAGTATTGCCCTTTTTTCGATCTCCGCCATTGGCAAATATATCAGGCTTTAATTCCGCCAATTCTTTAGCCACGCTCATATCTTCAGGATTTTTTTTATGTTTGGTAATAACTACCTTATCTACCCATTTGATATTTTCTATTATTTCCTTTCTTTCTTTTTGAGACATAAATGCATATCCTTTTTTCTTTTTTAGCCAATTATCATTATTTAAAATTACAATTAATTTATCACCAAAAGATTTTGCTTCTTTGAACATTCTGATGTGCCCGATATGAACAGGGTCAAAACCGCCAGAGACGGCTACGATTATTGGCCTTTTTTGTTTTTGAGATAATAATTCTTTTTTTGACATTATCTTATTTTTTGATTATATTGTTTATATGCACATTGTTCCGAGTGAAACCGTAAGAGAACAGCGGAAAATTCGCCAAGAATTTGATGCTCAGCACCCTTTTGGCAAGCCTATGATGGACTTTATTTGTCCAAAGTGCGAACGCCCCATGACTAACACTGAAATGTGGGGCCCGACCTGTATTAATTGTGGATTTATAAAAACATTATAAATTCCTTTTATCAGGTCTTTTTTTATTTATTAAAAATCTTGAAAAGTTATCTGATTTTTAATTTTTTAAAAAATCAACTGCCCTGCCTATCCATTGCTCAATTATTTCCGGCTGCTCCAAATCATGATCACCATTTTCAATTAATATTTTATTCCTAAAATTAATATTCAAACTCTCAAATGGAACCTTGTCATCTCTGGTGCCATGCACAAGCAATATCGAATTAATAATCGGTAAATAATAATTGCCATAATCTTGATTCTGATTTTCTTGGCCATATTCCTTACTTAATCTATGAGACTTCATTATTAAATCAAAATTCAAGCTATTGATAAATTCATTTTCTTGAAAATAATTTTTATAATCATTCCAGTCAATTTTAATCCCTGGGTTATTTTTTCGAGCAAACCATAAACGCAACAATTCTTTTTGATTTAATGCTGGTCCAATCAAAACAGCCCTTTCGATCTTTATTTGATTTATTAATAAAGAAAGCGCACAAGCAGCTAAGCTATGAACAGCAAAAACAATCTTTTTGTAGCCGATGCTAATTAAAAAATCATGTGCTGATAATAAATCCTGGCTTAGGTTTTTGGTCGTTGCGTTATAAAAATTTCCATCCGAAAGCCCACAGTCAGCAGCATCAAAACGAAAAGAACTAATTCCGCTATCAACCAATCGATCAGCCAATGTCTTAAATTTTTTTTCGGTTGTCCCGGATCGCTCAAATCCGCCCATCATTAAAACCACACAATCTTTATTTTGTGCTTCCAGTAAAATACCCCTTAATATATGCCCGTTTTGATTATAAAATTCTTTTAAGGTTGTATTTTTGTTTTTTTCCATATTATTTCCCGCAACATTTCTTATAATATTCCTAGCGAGCCCACAAGCGCAAGCTTGCTTGCATCTGGGGCGAGTGACGGAATTTCAAGCGCCACAGCAGCGCTCGACCTTATTCCTGTATCCGCAGGAGTTTGAATTCAATGATTTTGACGACAGCATTCCAATCAACTTTATCTCCGTAATATTTTCTGTACGTTTCAAGCATTTTGTCCTTGCTTTCAAATTTCTCGTGTCCTTCAAAATCTTTTTCCTCAATTTCCCCCAACTTCTTTTCACGAATGTTTATAATTTCCGCATCAGCAAATTTTTCTTTCGTTTCCCAATATAGTAATTCCACCTTATCACCGACTTTCAAATCTTTGTCGTCAAACAATCTCCAAGTAACGGTTTTCCTTCCTGCTATAATTTCTTCCGCTAAATGATGCCGAAATTTGAGAGTTTTCATAGATTTATCTGCCGTGACATCTCTTATATTTCTTGCCGCTGCCACAAGGGCAAGGATCGTTTCGTCCAATTTCTTTTTTTTCTGTTTTCAAATCTTGGCCCTTTCTTTCTTCTACCATGGCTTGATTTTGAGATTGTTCTTGTTTCTTTGCCACTGCTGGCCCAGCTTTCATTATATTATTCACTAATAAATTTTCAAAATTAACAAGCAAAGAGTCAAATAAAATATGAGCTTCTTTTTTGTATTCAATTAAAGGATCCCTTTGGCCATAGGCTCGCAAATTTACCGAATCACGCAAAGAATCCATATTTTCTAAATGCTCTGTCCAAAGCATATCCAAAATTCGCAAAGCAAAAACTTTTTCTACTTCCCTCATATTTTCTATTCCCAGTTCTGCTTCTTTTTTTTCGTAATCACTTTGGCTAAACCCAAAATTTTCAATTTTTTTCAAAATATCCTGCTTTAACAGCCCTTGCTCGGAACCATTAATAATTTCTACTCTTTTTTTATAAATCACTTCTCGATGTTTATTTAAAACATCATCATACTCCAAGGTTCTTTTTCGAGAATCAAAATGTGCGCCCTCTATTTTTGATTGAGCTGATTCAATACTTTTGCTGATAAAGCTGTTTTCAATCGGCAAATCTTCGGGCATATTAAATTTTTCCATCAAATCTTTGATTCTGTCTCCGCCAAAAATTCTAATAATATCATCTTCTAAAGAAACAAAAAATTGCGTTGTTCCGGGATCCCCTTGCCTGCCCCCTCTTCCCCGAAGCTGATTATCAATTCGGCGCGCTTCATGCCTTTCAGTGCCAATAATATGCAATCCTCCCAAAGATCTTATTTTTTCTTTTTCTTCGGGCAAACAAGGATTTCCGCCCAAAGCAATATCCACTCCTCGGCCAGCCATATTTGTGGCAATGGTCACAGCATTAAAAGCTCCAGCCTGGGCAATAATCGATCCTTCTTGCTCATGATTTTTTGCATTCAAAATATTGTGAGGAACGCCCTCTCGACTCAATAACGCACTTAAATATTCATTTTTATTAATACTAGTGGTTCCCACCAAAATGGGTTGACCCGTAGCGTGTCTTAATTTTATTTCTTCAACTACAGCCTTGAATTTTCCAATTTCATTTTTATAAATTCTATCTGGAAGGTCTTTTCTGATTACTGGCTTGTTGGTAGGAATAACAATCGTATCCAAATGATAAACTTTATCAAATTCTTCAGCCGAAGTTTCCGCAGTTCCAGTCATACCAGCCAATTTCTTATACATTCGAAAATAATTTTGAAAAGTAACCGAAGCCAAAGTAATTGATTCTGGCTTTATTTCCACCCCCTCTTTCGCTTCAATAGCTTGATGTAGTCCGCCAGACCATCTTCGGCCAGGCATTAATCTTCCGGTAAAAGTATCTACAATCACCACTTCCCCGTTTCTCACCACATAATCCTTATCTAATTTAAAAATAATTTCCGCTTTTAAGGCTTGCTCTAAATGGTGTAAATATTGGATTCCTCTTTCGTTATAAATATTTCCAGCATTTAATATTTTTTCAATCTGATTAATTCCTTCTTCGGTTAAAGTTACAGCTTTTAATTTTTCATCTACTTCATAATCAGTTTCTTTGTTCAAACGTGGGATAATTCTGGCAAATTCCGCATACCAATGAGAACTTTCCGTATCAGGAGCGGAAATAATCAAAGGTGTTCGCGCTTCATCGATTAAAATAGAATCTACTTCGTCAACAATAACAAAATGAAAATCACGTTGAGCTTTGTCTTCTAAACGATAAACCATATTATCTTTTAAATAATCAAAACCAAACTCATTATTTGTGCCATAAGTAATATCAGCCCTATAAGCTTCGCGCCTGGAAATGGGGCGCAAAAAATTTTCTACCACTTTAAATCCGCCTAAGTCATCTCTTTTTTTATCTTCATCTTCCCCTGGTTTTTTATAATCCGGATCATATAAAAAAGATTGTTCGTGATTAACACAAGCTGTTGTCAATCCAAGAGCATTATAAATCTGTCCCATCCAAACAGAATCTCTTCGGCTTAAATAATCGTTTACTGTTACCAAATGCGCCCCCTTGCCCTCCAAAGCATTTAAATACATTGCTAAAGTAGCGGTTAAGGTTTTTCCTTCTCCGGTTTTCATTTCCGCAATCTTTCCTTGGTGAAGCACGATTCCTCCAATTAGTTGACAATCAAAATGTCTTTGATTTAAATTTCTTCGCGCTGCCTCTCTAACAGCGGCAAACGCTTCGGGCAAAAGATCATCCAAAGTCTCCCCCTTTTTTAAACGATCCTTAAATTCATTAGTTTTATTTTTTAATTCTTCGGCAGAAAGATTTTCAAAATCTTTTTCCAAAGAATTTATTTTTTCGACAATCGGAGTAACGTTTTTAGCATATTTCTCATTTGCGTTTCCGAAGATACTATTTAAAATAGACATAAGCACTATTATTAAAACAGGCGATGGAAATCAGAGTCCTATCGCCTGCCGAAAATCTTAGATTTCTTTTTGTTTTGTTTTTATTTGTTTTTTTCTTTCTGATTCCAATCTTTCTTTAAATTTTGTGAGCTGGGCTTGAATATCTTCCCTGGCCTTAACAATAGCGGTTTTAATTGTTTCTTCTTCGGCATAGGCCCTTAATAATTTTCCTCTAGGCTCTAAAACCATTATCTTGGCGCTATAAATATCGCCCTTTTGTTTGCGAAGAGTAACCAAGCCAAGTTCTATCTCTATTTTTCTTAAAGAATTCTCGGGCAAAAGCTTTTTTAACCTTGTAATTTTTTGATTAATAAATGCCTCTAAACCCGAAGTTAATTTTAAGTCTTTTGTTTTGATTATTATTTCCATAATCTAAGCCAATAATACCATAGCCAAAACAAAAAAACAACCCTGAATTCAGGGCTGTTTTTAGAGAAAATTATTTTTTCTTTTTTGCAGCTTTTTTAGCTGGTTTCTTTGCAACTTTTTTTACGGCCTTTTTTACTGGTTTCTTTGCAACTTTTTTTACAGCCTTTTTAGCTGGTTTCTTTTTTGCTGGCATTTTTTTAAAAACATTAGTTCTTATAACTCGACCTTTTAAAGGTGACTGAATATTTTTTTTAAAAAATTATTTTATTTTTTATAAAAATTAATTTGGAAAAATATTTTTATAAATATTTTTTAAAAAAATATTTTCTCTATATTCATTTTCTTATATTTAAAATATTTGTCAATATGTTAACAAATTTTTTTTGGAAAAAATGGAAATTTTTTTTATTTTTTTTTCCAAAAAATATTTTTTTCAAAAAAAATCAGAGGCAGTGCTCTGTTTTTTAAAAAAATTAAATAATTTTTATCTCCTCTTCCAAATTTATTTTAAATTTTTTCTTTACCTCCCTTTTTGCTAAAGCAATCAATCCCAAAACATCGTTTGAGCTGGCATTATTTTTGTTTAAAATAAAATTAGCGTGCTCGTTGCTGATAATCGCTTCATTAATTTCTTTTCCCCGAAGAAAACATTGATCAATTAAATACCCAGCGGGAATTATTTTTTCTGGGAACAAATCTAATTCCGGGTATTTTTTTAAAATTTCAAAATCAACTGGGCCTTCGTAGTTTTTAAAAACAGAACCCAGTGAAAATCCCTTGGGGTGATTTTTTCTTTTCGCTAAATTCTCTAAAGCTTTTTCTCTTAGTTCTTGCGAGTTTTGTCTTTTTAGTTTTATTTTCGCGGATAAAATTATTAAATTTTTATTTTCCTTAAAAATACTGGAACGATAGTTAAATTTACATTCTTTATTTGAAAAAAATTTTTCCACTCCAATATTATTTTTTATTTCTAAAATCTGCACCCCTTCAATTGATTCGCCAATACTTGTTTTGTGTGCTCCGGCATTGCCATTGATAGCACCGCCCACTGTTCCAGGAATACCTATTCCCCATTCCATTCCTGATAACCCGGTCTCGATTGTTTGGTTTACCAAAAAAGCCAAAGGCCAATCAGCCATGGCTTCTACAAAATATTCGCCCTTGGATTTAATTGGAAAAAAATCTTCTGGTTTTGGATTGTTTTTATAAATTATAACCAAACCATTAAATCCTTGACTATTAATTAAGGTATTGCTTCCGCCCCCTAAAATCAAAAAATCTATTTTAAAATCCAGAGCAGTTTGAATTGCTATTTTTAAGTCAGCCTCATTCTTTGCAATCAAAAAATATTTTGCCATTCCTCCGATTCGAAAGGTGGAATATTCTTTCAAGCTAATATTTTTTTCTAGGCCAGGAAGCTTTTGTTTTAATTCTTTAAAAAATTCTAACATAAATTAATTTAATAATTTTTTTAAAGATTCTATTTTTTCTTCTAACCCCTCTAATCCTGGATCAAGATTTAAAGCTTTTTCATAATATTCAGTTGCTTCTTTATTTCGCCCTTGCTTTTCACAAAGCCGACCCTCAGCCAAATAAATATCAGTATTATAAGGGGCTAATTTTTCTGCCATGGCATAAGCATTTAGGGCTTGTTTATTTTCATCCTTAATCAAAAAGCTGGTATTCTCATAAATCAATCCCAAATTATACCAATTATTAAAATTCAATGGCTCTATGTTTGTTGCTGTTTTTGCCATAGCTTCAGCTTGAGAAGCCAGGTTTCTTACTTGATCCTGCTCTTGCTCGCTTAAAGAACCGGCCTCATCGTCTTGATTAAAAATCTCGCTAGCCTTTAAAATATATAATTGCGAAACGCCGACATAATAATCTCCTGACCCAAACAAAGGGATAGCCTTTAATCCTTTGTCTAGCGAAAAATCAATATCTTTTTGAAAATTATAATTTCGCACGCCTAATTGATAAAAAGATTCTGCCAGATACTGACGGAAAAAGAAAAAAGAACCAACAATCATTAATCCAAAAAAACAAATAAAAGTTATTTTTGCTGGCAAATATTTTTTTTCAAAATTTATTTCTAATTCATTTTTTTCTTCAAGACTAATCCACGCCCCAATAAGAAAAAACAATAACGCCATTGGCACAATTGTCATTTTGTATAAAAACATCACCACCAACAAACAAATTATTATTGGAAAAATAATTGTTTTTAATTCATTTTGAGTTTGCTGTTTTTCTTTTTCTGGATTTTTCAATAAAAATAAAAATCCTTGCCTTAAAAAAATCAACCAAATATAAACCAAGCAAATAATTGCGCCAGCACCCAAAGAACCAAGCAAGGTAAGAAAAGCAATCGGACTCTGATTAAAAACCAAAGAAGAATAACCCAAGTCGCTTCCCTTATAAAGCGAATACTCATAAAGATAAGTGGCTGGCCCGGATCCGAAAACAAAATTCTTAAAAGATTCCGTTAAAGTTTTTTGAGTAATTTCAATGGCTGATCCATAAGCAATAGATTGTTCATATCCAAGCTGAAAATCATAATTAATAATGTCGGGAATAAAAAACAAAAGAAAAGAAATACCTGCAATTGCCAAAAAAATAGCAACTTTTAAATTTTTGAAAGAAAAGTCTTTTTCTATCGCTTGTCTCCAAAAAATTAAAAATCCTGATAAAAAAACCAAAAACCAGGAAAGCTTGTCTCCAATAACCAAAATACTCAAAACCAAAACAACAAAAGAAAATATTGGAAAAATGATTTTCAGCTTGTTGCTAGGCATTTCTTGGCTTCTAGAGATAATCGCCATTAAAACAGCCAAGCCCAAAGCAAAGACTAAAGAAAAGCTTTCAATGGGAACAAAAAAATCATTTTTAAAATTTGTAAAAATGCTAATAAGAAAAATTGTTGCTAAAAACGTGGCGCCGACTGTAAAACTTTTTAAGATTTTTAAAATATTCCAATTAAATCGAAAAAGCCCCCCGGTCATAAAAGCCAAACAACAATAAACAAAAATCATAAAAAATGAATCAATACTGTTTGGTTTGCCCAAAAAAGATTGGAAAAAAGTTTGAATAAAAATCGGCCAAGACTCCCAAACAATATTTTTTCCAAACAAAAAAGAAAAAAGGGAGAAAATAAAAAATCCCGCCAGGCCAAGCAAAGCCGAACTCCATTTAATATTAAATTTTTTCGCTCTTGTAATTTTTAAAATTCCAAAAACAAAAACCAAAAACAAAAAAGCAATCACCAGTAATTTTTGATTAAAAATATAAGAAGTTCCGACTTTGGGAATATAAAAAACCGGCAAAGCCAAGAAAAAAGCGCAAAAGAGAAAATTAATTATTTTTTGAAAATCAATTTTAAAATCAATCATAATCTGCTTAATTGATTTTATAGCATTTTTCTCCTCAAAAATAAAGAAACTTTTAAAAAATTTTAATCAAAAAAGGAGATTTTATCTCCTATTAATGGCATTTGATCAAAGAAAATTTTTGACCATCTACCCTGATTATCCTTTCCGGCAGATCATACCGAACAATCTTCCAATGCGCCGAATTAATAGCACAACGGCGATCGTTTGCATGGCCCAGTAAGGGGCAATTGAAATGAGCTTTTCCACTCCTAAGATCCTTCAACATCTGAGGATTCTTGGGGTCATAGCCGCAGTGCATGGGCCTTTGTTTATGTTTTGAAGCCAAAGGACAGGGAGGAATTTCCAGGATTGGTTTGCTCAAATCAAACTTTACCGTCACAGAGTCATTTTTAAAGTTTTGCTGAAAGGCCCGAATAGCATCCTCAGCGCTGATAGCGTCTTGGATAACCTTTGCTGGCAATTCTTTCTCTGATCCCTTATCAAAAACCCTGATCGGGATTTCGTATGTTCGGACAATCATTTTGTCTTTCAATTTTTTTCTCCTGCCATCGCTTATATTCAAGGTGCAATGACTTCATTATCTTAAAATAAACAAAAATAAAAGTCAATCTGATTAAAAAAAACAAAAACCCGAATAAAAAATAAATCGGGTCAGGTTCTTTGTCTTTTTTTTTCTTGGCTGTTTAAAAACCAGGGGGGTATGATTTCGCTGTTTTCTTTTAACAAATCAAAACATTTTTCGTTGGGTGCATTTCCACTTTTCAAAACACATTTTTCAGCCGTGCAACCGATTTTTTCCATACAGTCAAGTGTTTTGGGAAGAGGCTCTCCGCAACCAATCAAGTTTTTTTCCGTTACTATTCTCATAAACGGACAATGATTAATTTGTTCGATTTTGGTTCCGATACGGACGATTTGAAAATTCTTTTCCAGCCAATTTGGCCGACCGCAAAGAACAAAATCATTCTTGCGAATTTTTTCTTTTACCTCGTGCAAAGTTGGCCGGTGATCTGATTCAACCATAATCAAGGCTGAATCAAAAATTCTGATATTACTGGGAGTTGTTATTTTTCTCGCTGTCTTTTCAGGTGTGTCAAAAATATTTTTTTTGACTACGCGTGCCTCGATCACATAAAACATCTTTGCCCTCCTTTGAATTAGTTTGCCAAGTTGTAAAAGAACATTTTTTCAAAATGGCCATTTTCAAGATTAAAACAAAATCAAAAAACTGTCAACATAAAAAAGAATTGCCTATTTTAAGCAATTCCTGTTTTAATATCCTAAATATTTCGGGGTCATCAAATAGGTATTAACCATTCCCCCAATGATACAAAGTGCAAGAATCAAGGTGGTCAGCCATGTTCCAGTAATATGGGTAAATCCGCTCACCCATGGCCAAACAAAAAAATACGAAACCACGGCTTGAACCAAGAATCCGATATAAGGAATAAATCCCAGCAATCCGGTTAGTCCGTAAAAGAACATTACCAAAATAATGGCAAAGGTTCCGCCTAGGCCTCCATACATGAAATAGCCCAGACCCCCGAAAATAGCCAAGCTGGCAATAAGGCCTGCTCCGTATAACGGAGCGACCCATGGATTTAGGTCTTGGTAATAAATTTAAATCACCTTTCTTTTTTCTTTTAAGGCTTTAAAGCTGTGGTTCTTTAAAACTGAAAGAACAATTTATTAAAATCATATTTCCTTGTTCCTGTCAAATGTGAATAATGTTTGGGAGCTCCCTCACATAAACTTCTGGTGAAGTTTTGTTCGGGTCCCGGCTCGCCACCTCCGCCAGCTGGCGGAGTGGCTCCGCCTTTGATTGAGTACAACCAACCCCCCAAACATTCTCCTATTAATTTTAATCGAAAATAAAAATTTAAAAATCGCCTCTTGGGGCGATTTAAAAAATAATTAAAACTTGTTAAATATTTCCAATTAAGCAATCTGCTGGAATCTTTAGTTCTTTACGTAAAATTTTTATCATATTAATTGATAATGGTCTTTTTTGATTTAAAATTTCAGAAACCCTGTTGGCTCCAATAATTTTGGCCAAATCTTTTTGTTTTATCCCTAATTGTTCCATTCTAAATTTTATCGCTTCAATGGGATCTGGAAAATCAATAGGAAAATTATCATTTTCGTATTTTTCAATCAAAGTAATTAAAACATCCAATTCATCGCTTTGTTTTGAATTTGGCTTGGCTTCCCATAATGCTTCAACTGTTTTTAGGACTTTTTCGTAATCTTTTTTATTTTTAATTAATTGAATTTTCATATTTTATTTGCATTTATTTTATTATATTCCTCGTGCGTTCCAATAAATCTGATAAATACTATTTCCAAAATATAATTTATTATTACTATTAATCGGTATTGATTGCCCTTGATATTGAAAACTACTCTTCTATCATTTAAAATGCTTGCGCTTTTATATTTTTTCTTTATGTCGTGAGGCGAGTTCCATTTTTCTTTTTTTACTTCGTGATACCAGGATTTCAGTGCCTGCTCTGAGTCTTTATATTTCTTATTCTCCCAAAAATCTTTAATAGTTTTGATTGAAATAATCCTCATAAATAAATGATATTCCCATTTTGGGAATTTGTCAATAGTCACGGTTTATTTTAAAAACTTTTCGCTAATTTTTAATAAATCCGTCTCCGCTTGGCGGATTGCGAATTTTCAAATCTTGTTTTCCCTCTTCATGTTTAGGAGCTTAGCTCCCAAAGCTCCCAAACATGGGTCTGAGCTGTGTTAATCAACGCCTAGGACTTAATTAAACACAATTAAACATAGCCCTAGACTATTCTTTGCCCTAGGGAATGTTTGGGAACTCCCTCGCATAAACTTTTGGTAAAGTTTTGCTCAGGTCCCGGCTCGCCACCTCCGCCAGCTGGCGGAGTGGCTCCGCCTTTGATTGAGTACAACCAACCCCCCAAACATTCCCCTTCTTTTATTCTTTTTTTGTTTTAATAAACAAACAAGAAAAATCTGTCACCTAAAAATCCTATAAATAATTTAATAGGAAATATTTAATATTTTTGCGCCAGTTGGAAAATACAGAACCTGATTGCCGATAGCCAAGGGATAAGTATTTCCACTATATATTCCGTTTGCTGAAAATATCTTTCCGCCATCAAAAGAAGAATCTATTATTTGACTTGGATCAAAACCAAAAATATGACTTCCTTGACTAAAATAAATCCTATTTTGATTATCAATTAAAAAATAAGAGAGATCTGAGCTAGAAAGACTTTTCGTCCAACAATCTTGGCCTGTTTCCAAATCAAGAGCATATAAAGCAAGATAAGATCCTGTCCAGGTAGGAATTCTTTCTTTGTAATACGCTTCGTTGTTGCCAAGACCAATAAACCCGCCTCCTTTTTTAGTCCAAAGAGGAGAATCAAAATTGTTTAAATCAAAAGCAAGCAATAAATTAATACAACCATTAGTCTCTAAGCCACAATAACCATAAAAAGAATTAATTAAAATTTTGTTGTTGATTAAACGAATTTCTTTTAATTGATTAGATTCAGTACCATTAACAAGATAATCTTGCTCAAAAACAATTTCTATCTTTTTTTCAATTATTTTCTGTCCTTGGGCATTAAATCCAAACAAGGTGTCATTAATTGAAAAATAAGAATTATTTTGAGCATCAAAAATTATTTCTGAACTTCCCAACACGGCTTGATTGTTTAAAAATTCAGAAAAATCATAAACAACCTGCTTAGTTGCGGTTCCGTCTCGATTGTCTATAATTTTTATAAAACAAAGCGAAGAATTTTCTTCAGCTAAAATATATAAATTTCCCTCCGAAGATAAAGCTGGAAATTGATTATAAATTAAATTCATTCCTTGCTTCCATTTTAATTTTCCGCTTGGACTTAAGGCATATAAAAATCCATTATCGATTTGATAAATACTGCCGTCTGGTCCTAAAATCGGTGGAGCTTCTCCAACAATGGCGGGAAAAAACCATTTTTGGTTTCCCAATTTATCAAAAGAATAAATCCCTTGCTGATTATCTATTTTTCCTTTAAAAATTATTGATCCGTTTTCGTCAATTGCCGGAGGATAATACAAAAACTCATCACTATTGTTTCCGTTTGTTCCAAAAATAAAATCCTGACCACTTAAATCAGTAGTACTCTCTGGACCATTAAAATTTATTTTTCCAGAATTACCAAAGTCTCCAAAAGCAAAAGGTTTTTGATGCTCTGCTTTTGTTATAACAAATTGAACAATATCACTAAGAAGAGAATAATTATTGTTTTCGTCTTTTCCTTTGACAGCAAAATAATAATTACTGTCCCAATAAAGATCTTGTATTTCTGCTTGGATTTTTCCGTTTTCGTCAGGCTCTTCTATTGCCACGCTTTTATAGTCATCAATCTTATGTAAATCAGTTTCTAAAATCGGATTATTAAGAGCATAATATATTTCATAATCATCAGCCAAGCTTAAAGATTGCCAAGACAAAATTAGAGAATTTTTAACCCCCTCTTTTGCTGTTGCTAATAAGCTAGAAATAACTTGATTGGAAATATTTTCCTCTTCCTCCTCTTCTTCCTCTTCCTCCTCTTCTTCCTCTTCCTCCTCTTCTTCCTCTTCCTCCTCTTCTTCCTCTTCTTCCTCTTCTTCCTCTTCTTCCTCTTCTTCCTCTTTTTCCTCTTCCTCCTCTTCTTCCTCTTCCTCCTCTTCTTCCTCTTCCAAAACATCGGCTATTGAACTATTTTCTTTTTGAGGCGTAGCAAATAATCCACTTATTTCTTCTGCTATAATTTCAGAATAATTATGCCAACCCATAAAATCAATATTTCTTTCCATTGATTTTTTAGCAGTTTTATCTCCAGCCGGCCAATTACTAGTTGCCGCAACCTCATCAATCAAAACACAAGAAGAATTGAATAAACGCAAAGACTCATTGGTGTCTCCCAATGAACCTGTATATATCTTGTTTGCAGTTATATTAGGCGCGCTATTATCATCAGTTCTTTCTAATAAATAATAACTATTAGGCAAGATTGAATCGTTTGAATCAAATGATATTTTTATCTGCCCGTCTTTATCCAATAATTGCCACCCATTAAGGCTAACAATTTCCGAACTGATATTTTTTAATTCAATCCATTCGTCGCTACTGCTCAGACTGCTTCCCATCCAAGCCACTTCATTAATAATAATTGGGCTTTGGACGGCCTGACCTAAACTTGTTTGCGCACAAAAAACTGTTTCAGTTGTTTCATTGTTTTGATTATTGTTACTCCCACTTCCCGAATTAGAACTGCTTCCGCCACTAGTTCCTCCTGATCCGCTATTTTCCACAGGTTTGGACCAGTTTATATTACTATTTGGTTCTTTGGGCGTACCCATAATTTCAGCTTCGCTTCCACCAAAAGTATACCAAATAGAATCATTTAAACTGCGCTCCATTGTTCTTCTGGTGGCACTATCTCCAGCCGGCCAAACAGATTGGGCCCTAACAATATCTTTTAATTCACATTTTTCATCAAAAAGATAAATTGCTTCGTTGGTATTAGACAAAGCTCCGCTATAAATCAAATCAGCTTCTTTGTCTGGAACTGAATTATCATCAGTTCTTTCTAATAAAAAATATCCTGCCGAGGGCACGATATGATCATTATCAAAAACAATATTTATCTTTTTGTTCTCATTTATTAGCCTCCAGCCGGCCAGACTTATTTCTTTGTTAGAAAGATTGCGCAATTCAATCCATTCGTCGCTACTGCTTTTTTTGCTTCCCATCCAAGCCACCTCATTAATTACAATTTCTCCTTGTTTTGGAATTGCATTAGTATTTAGTGAACAATCAAGAATTATTTCTTCCTCTTCAAAAACATCCTTCTTATTCTTTTCTTCATCTTCAGCTAATCTCCTTTGTAATATTTCTTTTAAAATTTTTAATAAGGCCTGCCTCTTTTCTTCTTCGGAAAGAGAATTGTTTTTCTCTTTCAAGTCAACTTTGTTGTTATCTTCTTTCGCCAGTTTATTTTTATTATCTGGTATATTTTTTGTAGTTTTGCTAATTTTTTCATCATTAATAGCTGAAGAAAAAAATTTGTTTTGGTTTTCGGACATTCGACTGATTTCTAAATTAATGCCTCTGGTATTCTGTTTTTCTTCTTCGCTATAAGGGATATAATCAACAATCTTTCCGGCAGAAGGAAAAAATACACTCAAAGCAGAAGTAATATTTTTAACTGTTTTTTGAACCGGCTCATTAATATATTTATCCTGCCATGATTTCGGCCTTAATTTATAATCAGGAACTTTTTTCGGAAAAGATAAATCTATGGTCGGAGAATCGACCCATTGTCGATCAAAAAGAAATCCTGTTGTTTTTATTTCTCCTCTTATTTCCACAATAAAAGCTGGGATTTTTTGACCATCTGGTAAATCATTAATAAATCCCACAGCCAATCCTGTTGACCCATGGCTAAGAGGGGGATCAATTTCTTGAGGCGAATAAATTCTGATTATTAATTCTCCCCTATCTTTATCTTTTGGTTTATAAACCATTATATATTGTAGTTCCGTGTTTACTTTTTTCTCGTTTGTATTATAGGCAACTTTCATGGCTCCAAAAGAAACTTTCATTTGATTTTGAAAAAGATAATCAATAGCATATTTTACCGCGCCTTTAACGGTTTCATCTTCAACAAATCCAATAATTCCGCCAATTGGATTTTCAGCATTTAAAATTCCAGCAACGGTCGCCACCTCTTTAGAAAGAACCACAGCTGCTTCAACAGGCAAATCTCCAAAAATATAATTCCAAAGATCAAAAGTAGTTACAGTTTTGATAAAAGACAGGACTGTCTTTTTTTGCGGATCAGCTAATCCGTCGACCGAATAGTTTATCCAACTGTCTGATAGCTCTTGCGGAAGCAAACGCAGAATATTTTTTGTTTCTATTTCAGAAAATTTTTGATAGTCAAGGGTTTCCGCTAAAATAATGCCTGGCAAAATAAAAAATAACAAAAGCATTATCGCTAGCCCTGACTTAATAATTAAATTTTTAATGTTCATTTTATTTTATCTCTACGGTATTTAAAAATTCATCAAATGATTGTTGGCATTCTTCTTTGTTTTGACCGAATAAATAAGTTTCGATTAAATAAACTTTATTTTGTTCTGCTAATTTCAAAGAAATATTTTTACCAGCATTATCACTGTTTTTTATTAAAAACTCTCTTTGAATCATTGATTTTCCATTAAGATTAAAAATCGCATAAGAATCGTCTGCCCTGTTTAATTCGCTGATTAAATTTTGATGATCTAAACGATCTTTTATTATTGCGTAATCACTGTCATCAATTTGACAATTTTTAACGCTTATCCCAATCCAACATCCAGTTTTAGGGATAAATGCTTTCTCTTGGTTTGTTTCTTTAAAATCCGCAAAATCAGGACTAACCAAGGCAATGCTGGCCATTTGGCTTTTGATTACTGTCCATTGAAAAGGGACCATAAATTTTATCTTTGCTTTCGAATTTTCATAAAAAATCTGGCCATCAATTTCTTGTTTAATAAAATCTTCAAAACAAGCATATTCCGGCTGAGCCTCGCTTAACTCTTGGTTGTTTTTCCAAACTATACCAAAAACCAATCCAACAATCAGCAATAATGCTAAACCGATTATTATTTTTATTTTTTTGTTCATTTTTTTTGATTAAAATTTAATTTTAATTAATTTTTTAAAACGCAAAAACCATATCGTCTTGCGATACTTGTTACCCATGTTTGGGAGCTAAGCTCCCAAACATGATTTTTTAATTTTTAAATAAGCAAAATATTATCAATACCCTTAGTTTGGGCAATAAAATAAATAAAAGAACTATAAAAATAAAAGAACAATTTTTTAATATTTATTTTTAAAAGAACTAATCACCCCTGTTCGGGGGTTTGATCATGCTCAATCAAAGATGGAGCCACCTCCACCAGCTGGCGGAGGTGCCAAGCCGAGACCCGGAACAATCCGCCATCCGCCAACTGGCGGAGGCGGATTCACCAAAAGCTTATTCAAGGAAGATCCAAACATCAAAACTTATTTCTTTCGAGCTTTTCATAAAGCAAGAAGAATCCTAAATATGTTTTAATTTAATCTTTTTCAATAAAAAGCTGATTATCGTCAGAATTTATTCTTCTAGGAATTACTTTTATCCAATCCTTGATCTGATTTTTATACCCTGATTCCCCTTTTAATAAATCTAAATAAAAGTCTCTGCTAATCACGGAGGGGAAATTAGACTGTCCAGAATAGTCCAAATGGCTTGACCAGCGATAATTGTTTAAAAAATCTTCATATTTTTGATAATCTTTTTTTCCTTTTTCTCGCCAATCTTCACCAATTAAATCTAAAGGATTAAAATGCAAATAAAATAACAAATAATCAAAATAATTCTGCTGATCGATATGCTTGGCCTTAAAAGGTCCCTGAAATAAAGACCCCGTCCGATCATTTTTTAAATTAAAATAATTCGTATATCCTGTTCCCAGTTTATGCATAAATTTTACTATTCCTCCATCCATTCTTTGCCTTAAAACAAAATGATAATGATTAGGCATTAGACAAAAAGCCATTATTTCCACTAATAACTTGCGGGGCTTTTTATTTTTATTTTCCAAAAATATCAATTCAATTGATTTTTCTGTTGCCCCCTTTGGGCTACGACAAGCTAAACGAACATTTGAAGCTGCCACAAAATTATCATCGTTAAATTCATATATGTCGTGAATAAAACGGATATAATCGATATTTTCTAAAAAAATATCACGTTTTTCCACTCCCCGATTATAAAGATGATAAAATTCTCCGGTATCAAATTGAATATTGCGCATAGATAAATTAATTTTAATTATTTATTATTTATTATTATGTTTGGGAGCTTAGCTCCCAAACATTTTGCTTATTTTGGGTAAACAAAAACTCCCCTAAAAAGGAGAGTGAAAAAATAAATTTAACAGCGACGGCAAAGAATAATCCGACTGAACGAAAAGAAATATCCTTCTCGTCGCAAAACTGAAAAATAAAATTTTGTTAAGACAACAAAAAGAAAATATTCTTCTATCCGCTTCAAAACTTTTTCCATAAATAATCTATACTAAAAATGAATAGCAAAAATTTAAAAGAACTTAAATTTTAACTAATTATTATTTTAAGATTATTTTATCGCAATGATTTTTTCTGTCAAATGTGAACAATGTTTGGGAGCTCCCTCGCATAAACTTCTGGTGAAGTTTTGTTCGGGTCCCGGCTCGCCGCCGTCGCGGCTCCGCCTTTGATTGAGTACAATCAAACCCCCAAACATTCTTTGTCTCTTTTTCTTTTTTTGTGTTTTATTATAAGAAGAACTGGGCCCATGTTTGGGAGCTTAGCTCCCAAACATTCCCTTTTTCTTTTCTCAAGCCTTATTTTAAAAAATAAATAAAAAAGAGTGTTTAGATATTAAACAACTAAACACTCTTAATTTAATAATATTTTTTAAGGATGAGTATAACGCAAAATAACTATGCCAGAACTACCAGCACCACCAGCACAAGCATTGCATCCACCACCACCGCCGCCAGAACCAGTATCAGCAACAGCATTATATCCTACAGAATTAGCCCCTCCAGTGCCACCAATAGATGATCCTCCTGCTCCTCCAGTACCAGTTTGCGCCCCTCCTCCGCCACCACCAGCATAATAAAGAGATGTTCCTGTAATAGATGACTGAAAACCAGTGCCACCAGTTCCCCCAATTGTTGTAGCCGTTCCCCCTATTCCACCAGCGCCACCGCCGCCGCCACCCGTATATGGACTAGCATTTCTTCCGCTACCCCCAGCATATCCATACCCTGTTAATGGAGATTGTGATGTTTGAGTTGTTGCCCCGCCAGTACCAGCGTGTCCACCACCGCCACCAGAACCACCAGGCGCACCATTATAGCCTGCGCCCACAGGAACCTGGCCATAAGGAGATCCTCCGTCTCCTCCGCCCACTGCAGTGAATGTTGTGCTTCCAACTAAAACAGAATTTGAACCAGGCGTCTTACTTGCTCCACCCTTGCCAACAGTTATTGTAAAAGAAGCTGGGAGAGAGCTTATCGTACCAGTTAATAGTCCTCCTGCCCCTCCACCACCACCTTCTCGATCTGTCACGCCACCTCCTGCCCCTCCACCAACAAGAAGAACCTCAACAGTAGTTATGTTGTTTGGAACAGTCCAAGTAGTTGTTCCTGTTCCGCTAAGATAAGTGCAACGACAAGCCTCTTCAGTTGAATTAATGGTTATCGGAGAACACTGAACTTCAGTATTGGTCGCTGCTGCACAAGTGCTTGAAAAATTGATTGTTGTAAATCCAGAAATGGAATTGTATTCGTAGGTGCTGGAATCACTTAAAGTAGTGGTTAAGGTAAAATTAGGTTCTGGTGAATCAGAATAAGAATAAATATAGTAGCCGTTGTTTGGATCTCTTGGCAAGCTAGTTAAATACGGCAAAAGATCAGTGGCTAAATTAGTACATGGAGTTGTTCCTCCACCAATAGTACAAGGATAAGTGTCTGTGTTTGGATAATCATTTTCGTTTTGTGCTCCGTAAATTAAAAGAGCTCGTTCTAAGCCACCAATATCATATTTTCTTTTTGCGTCTTTGGCTGCTTCAGTGCCACTATTCAAAGAAGCGATAATAAAGCCCGTGAGAATTCCCACAATCGCAATCACAACCAAAAGCTCGATTAAAGTAAAAGATAATAATTTTTTTAATTTCATTATTTTTTTAATTATTTTTAATATTAAAAATATTATACCAAAAAACCAAAAATTTTGGAAATTCGGAAATAAAAAATGGGCAGTTTATAGTCCGCCCAAAAGCAGTAAACACTGCCAGACTTTTTCAAAAAACTATTCCCTTTTTTTGTCTATCGCTTCGCTAATTTCTACAATCCCCTCGTTTAGCATTCTTAATTTTTCATAAGACGCTTTATTGTTCTTTGGCATTGAAATCAAAATCTTGAAAAGGATCAAGGCCAAAATTTCGATCGCAATAGAAACATTCTTGAAAATAAAACTATCATCAAGAAAAGGCATAGAAACAGAAATTGTAATTTCTTTTACTTCCTGATCCTCAATCCCCTTAATGTTTCTTAATTCAAGGGTTGTTTTAATTTCTTTCATTTTAATTCGTCCTGATTTGTAAAGAACAAAAAACAAACATTGTCTTTTATATTATGTAAACCCTTTTCTGTCAAACAAAAAACCAGCCCAATGGGCTGATTTTTGATTTTTTATAATGTTAATGACTTCCCTTGTATTAATAGATAAACAAGCAGGCGCAACAAAACAGTTAATAATTCTTCCCGATTCATTTGAGATAATGGTTTTTCGATTACAAAAGGCAAAGAAATTTTAGGCTCGTCTTGATTTGGATTGTCGTTAGGATTACTTCCAGAATAAGTATTAGCAGAAATAAAATAACCATAAACAGAACCAAGATTTCCAATAGTTTGAACTGAAGGAATTAAAACAATAGACAAAATATTTTGATTAATATTTGGCACAATTATTTCTCCGGCTTTAGTTCCCTTGTCAATGGAAAAAAATTTAACCTCTATCTTTCCATCTGCATATTTTAAAATATATGGCACAACGAAATCAGTATTTGATTGATTTTTAAAAATTATTTTCAAGTTGCCGGTTCCGCCGCTGAACTTTTGCCAATGAGCAGAATAACTGCTTAAATTCTGGCCAAGACTAAGATTGATTTCTTCAGCAAAAGGCAAAAAATTATTATATGGCAAAACTTGAAAATCAGTTAAATTTTTATCTTTAAAACAATATTTAGAAGAAACAGAACAATTGTTTAAATAAACCGCGATTAAAAAATTAGTATAAGCATCGTTAAACGTATCCTGAAATCCATTTTTTAATAAAGCTTCTTCAATGCTCGCCTGCCCTACTTTTTTTGATTTTAAAGAATCAGTTAAAACTGATAATCCATATTGATCAACTAAATAATGAACAAACAAACTAACCACCCCATAATCAGCAGATTCATTGCCCCATTCCAGCAAAGAATCAGCAGAATTATTAACAAAAGTTTTTATCCGATTATTTAAATAACTTCCCTGGGATTCGTTATTATAGCCAAGCAAAGTAGGCGCGTATTCAGACCTGCCCTCGTTTAACCAAACGCTTTCGCTAACATTATTAATTAAGTTTTTTTGATTAAAAGTGATTAAATGAACAAATTCGTGCGCTAAAAAAGATTTCATCAAGGGATTGGTTAGATTATCTAAATTAAGATAAACCATTTCTCGTTGATTGCTTAAAGGGTTGATAAACTTTTCATACAAATCAACGCTTCGAACATATCCGCGCGCGCTTTCTTTCATTGGATAAAGCAAAGCAGTGATTTTTGAATCTCGATCAACTCCGGGAGAGGGCTCACTGCCAAAAGCATAAGTAAGCTGAGGATAAATATTAGAATCAAATTCTTTTCCTAAATTATTTAAAGCAGAATAAAGAGATTCTTTTTCTTTTTCTGTTTTTGTGTTTAGCCAATCAGTATCGATATAAAAATAAATAGAATCATAAGCCCTGACTAAAGTAGCGCTGATTTGGGTTTTTTTTGATTCAGCATAGCTTGGCTCAACATTAAAAACTTGCTGTTGGCCAACATTATCTGCCTGGGCAAATAATGGTAAAAAAAACAGAGAGAAAAAAATAATTAAAAATTGTTTTTTGAAAATATTCTTCATATCAAATTATTTTGTGCTTTAAATTTTAGCATAGTTTAGCAAAAAGGCAAATTATATATTAATACGAAAAAAATCATCAAAAAGTTTCCTTGGGGTTGTGTTTGGGAGCTCCCTCACATAAACTTCTGGTGAAGTTTTGTTCGGGTCCCGGCTCGCCGCCGTCGCGGCTCCGCCTTTGATTGGTTACAATCAAACCCCCAAACATGGGTTCTCTGTTCGTGGTTTGTGCGATAGTTGATGTTTGGGAGCCTAGCTCCCAAACATGGGTTCTCTGTTCGTGTTTAGGAGCTTAGCACCCAAACATGGGCCCTAAAAAATGGGATCAAAAGGAAAAATAAAAAATGAAATAAAAAAGAAAAGGGATTTGATGTTTGGGAGCTTAGCTCCCAAACATGGGCCTCTGAAATAAAGATAAGATCAAAAGATAAAGAAAAGAAGAAAATAAAAAATGAAATAAAAAAAGAGAAGAAAAAAAGGAAAGGGAAAAAACTAAAACAAAAAAAGGAAAGGGAAAGAAAAGAAAAAAAAGGAAAAATAAAAAAGAAAAGAAAAACCGCCCCTTTCGGGGCGGCTTTCTTGACTTTTAGCAAAACATTGATGTTAAAAATTTTTCAATTTTTAAGATCAGTTTTTCAATTAACAATTAAAATTATTTAACTGTTAAGGTTTGAGAAACTGGGAATGTCTTAACTAAGAATTCGTTAGTCCAGTCAGCTGTAGTAGCAACATCGTGTGCTTGGGCTGACATATCAGACCAAACAAAGCTGTTTGTACCAACGCCAGTAATAATAGCGTTTGTATTTGTAGCTTTTGCTACAGCAGTGTTACTAATTTGAGGAGCAATGTAGCTGTTTAGAGCTAATGTTCCACCAACTGTACCTTTTAATTCATAAGTCTTTTCTCCACTGATTTGCTCTTCAGCACCACCAGCAAGAAGAACTGTCATTGTACAAGTAGCAGCAGCTCCTTCACAATCACTGTCTCCGGCAGCTAAAGTAGCAACAACTGCTTGAGTGGCTGAGTCTATTAAGCGAGCACCGTCAGCAATTGTGTTTGCAGCAGTCTTGGTTACGCCAATGATAAGCTTGTTCCAAGCAATTGCGTCGCCATTTGAGCTAACTTTGAATTTCAACAAAGTTCTGTCTCCAGCAACCAATTTTTCACCATTAGTATCTAAAGCAATACCAGTGATGGTTGGGTAAGATTTTTGAACATAAATAGCGTTACCAGCAGCAGCATCACCAGGAGCACCAACTTGGCCTGTTGAAGATGGTCTGACTAAAGAAGCAGCACCAGCAAAGTCAACAGCAATGTTAGCACCAGAAGTACCAGCACCAGCACCAACAGAACCTAAGACTAATTCTACGTCAAGAACTTTTGGAGTTCCTGGTTCAACAGTAAGAGCTGGAGAGAATCCTGTGAAGATAACATTAGCAGAAGCTGGTTGTGTTTGAAGGATTGTTGATCCTTGTTTTAAATTAACTGAAGTAACGTTAGTTACATCGCCAATATCAAACTGTAGTCTAACCAAGGTGTAGGTGTCGTTCTGAGCTTCAAATTTGTAAGAAGCTGTTTTAACGCTTTGGTTAGCAGATACTAAAGTAGAAACTGGAGTAGAAGCATCTCTTGTTATATTCAAGGCAGCAGGTTGGTAAACAATAGTTTGACCTACGGTAGTACCAGCAAAGTTAGCAGCTACGCCTGATTGAGAACCAGTACCAGTGACAGTCAAGGTAGCACGAACTGAATCACCAGCAGTAATAGCTTCGGCGCCAGCAGCAGCATTCAAACCGTTGTCTGATAATTTAGCATATAAATCAATAGTAACGGTTTGAGTTTTACCCAAAGTAAAGCTTACTGGGAAGTTGGCTGGAGTAACTGGAGTAGGTGTAACTGAAGTTGTTACAGCATCAGCACTTCCAATTTTGTAAACAGTATACATATCATACATATCACCAACTTCAAAGCTGTCATCAGTTACAGAAGCTATGGCAAAGCCAAGATTGTTAACATTGATGTCTTCAGATGTTCCAGCAGTAACTGTCCAAGAGCCAATTTTTTTAGCAGTTGGTTGTGGAATAACAGTATTTTGAGGAGAAGTATATGTAGATGTAGGGTTTATTGTAGCAGTGCCTGTAGCCACTGTTAAAAGACTTAAAACAGAGTTACCAGCTTGAGCAACAGTTGGAACATCCATGGTTCCTAATGATACTTGTTTAGTAGCATTAGAAGCTACATTAACTAATTTGGCTTGGATTGTATCATTAGCTTCAATTCCTACTGCTCCCCCATCGTTGTCAAAAATATCAGCATACAATTCTACCGTGGTTTCAACCCCTGGTTGGAAAGTGTAATTAATAGTGTAAGCAGTGCCAGCCATAGCTAAAGTAGCAGTGCTGCCAGCTTGAGAACCATTAATCATTAATTTTCCATTTCTTAAAGTAGCAGTACCTCCAACACCACCAACACCACCATTATCATTATCGGCATCGTTATAATTAAATCCAGTGGTTAAGGTTTCAACTTTTACTGCTTCACCAGTTGCTTTAAATGTCCACTTTCCAATTAAAACATTGGAAGCGCTGTTAGCAATTGTAATTGGCAAAGCAGAGTTGTTGTTAGTGATTGTGAAAACTCCTTGATTTACAGTAAGGGTACCGGCTGTAAGAGCAGCAGGAGTAACAGCAACATAAACTCCGTATTCAGTGTCTTTAACATCAATATCGGCTTTGTTCCTCAAAGACATTTGAATTACTCTTGAAGAACCACCGTTAACATCAGCTAAAACTTTTACGTTTCTAGCGCCTGTTGTTAATTTTTTGTCAAAAACAAAAGTAACATAGTTATTAGCATCTAAAGAAGCAACTGTAGCTACTTCTACGCCATCAACCAATAATTTAAAGTTACTAAGATCAGCTCGATCAATTGAATTGATTTGTTTTAGAGCTAATTTTGTAAATTGAACGTCTCGGTTGTTAACAGTGAAAGTAGCTTCCCAAACTCTAACTCCAGCAACTGGGTCAGTTGTAGTGTTAGCTGGTAAAACTCCTCCGAGGTTAACTGTAGCCAAGTTAGCAGCAGCAATATTATTGATGTTGCCAGCAATTGGTAAGGTTGCATTCAAAGTTCCATTAGAAGTAACACCAGACAAAGAAACACCGATTGTCTGACCATTTGAAGCAGCGGCCAAGTCAGATTTTACAATGATTGTTTTGCTAGAGTTAGCAGGAACGGTAAAGATTCCAGTAGTAGCATTGAAAGTAGCTTTTCCACCAGAAACAGTGGCAGCATCGGTTAATCTAGTTGTGCCATCAAACAAATATACATTTGCTAAAGTAGCATCAGCAGAAATACCGATTCTGGTTAATTCAACACCAGTAACAACAACGTCAGCGCTAGTTGAATTGCTGAAAGTGTAGCGAGCTAATTCAGCAGAAGCTTGACCTTGAACAAAAGTTGTAGCAGCTGGATTATCAGAAGCTAATCGAGCAGAAAATCCTCCAGTGATTACTGTACCACCTGAACATGGCTGACCAGTTATTGGACTATAGCCAGAGGTTGATGTGCAACCAGTAGGAAGAATTACGCCTGAACCGCTTGAGCATGGCTCACCAGTTACTGGACTAAAACCAGAGGTTGATGTGCAACCAGCAGGAAGACCAGTTGATGGTGTTGTGCCACCAGCAGCTAAAATAGCGTTAGCTTTTGCTCTTGTTGCAGAAGCCCAGTTTCCAGTTGGAGCTGTTAAGCCCAATGGAGTTAAGATGTCTGCAGCATATTTTGTTTGGAACTTGTTTACAGCGGCTTTTGTCATTGAGCCGAAATAAGATGTTTCGTTGCCAGCATTGCCAACAGCAGTAGCTGGGTCAGAATTTAAAAAGATTTGTAAGTATTTTACTTCTGTGCCTGTTGATCCCTGTTTCAATGTTTGGGTGAATTGGAATCCAGCAGGAATACCAGTAATAGTTCCGGTTGGGGTTGTAGTTGGAGTAGTTGGAGTTGTGCTACCACCTAAACCAGCGATTAGCTGTAATAAACCAGCGTTATCGCATTCATCCAAATGTTGGATGTCACAAGCCGCAAAAGCCGGGGTAACTACCACAGATAAAGCAAATAAAACACTTGCAATTATTGTGAATTTTTTTGTACTCATTTTTTTGCGTTTTTTTATATTTTAAATTTTTTTATATAGTCATTTGTCGACCATAGGGCCATATTATTTAATTCTTGCCTCTCTGCTTTGTTTGATTCCGGAAAAATACCAGACCAAACAAAACAGAAGGCAAGAAAGAACAATACAGTCAAATGACTTTCTTTTGCTTTTTCTCTTTCCTCTGAAAGCTCAACCAGTGGACCAATAATCGAAATAATTCCACTGGTTGAACCTCATTGGAAATTGAATTGCAAAATATTTTACTTAATCACCTCTTTCACAAATGATGAGCGTTCGTTTTTTTTAAAAAAATGAAAGCTAAACAGTTGTAAAAAATTTTGATTTATTAAATTGTCAATTATTCTGTTTCCAAAGAATCGTCTTGCTCTTCGATATTATTGTTTGGCTGAATCTGATAAAGCAGATCCAATGCTTCGCTGTATTTATTAACATCAAAAAGCTCCTTTGCTTGGGTAAGAAGACTTATTTGTTTTTCGGTTAGATTTTTTTCATTAGCCTCAAATTCTTTGATTTCACTTTCTGCTAAAAATTTATAAATTGATTCAAAGCTTGGATTATCTTTTTCCATTATAACAGCATTGGCAGTTTTTTCAACTTCTTGAATCTTGCTTGCCAAAGCGCTAATCAAGCTGGCTTGCTCGCTTTGAGAAAGACTGGCAATTTCTTTGGTGGCCCTAACAACTGCTTTTTTTGTTTCTTCCAAGGCTACTATTTTTTTTTCTTGATTATCCGCTTGTTTGGAAACAATGTCAAGCTCATCTAGTCTGGCAGAAACTTGAACCATTTGTGCTGCGGTTTTTTGTTCCGGAGAAATAGTCATTGCCATTCTAATTTTTTCTTCTGTTTGTTTTACAGCATACAAAGCATCGCCTGGAACAGCATTTTTAGAAGCAATTACAATTCCAAATCCGCTAAAAACAACCAAAGCAACAGCTGTATATATAGAAGCTAATCGCGGGACAGAAACAAGGCTTTTGATGGAAAAAATAATTTCTTGAAAAGATGCTTGTTTTGTTTTTTCAAATTCTTTGGCTATAATCTGAGACTTATTAAAATCAACCCATTCTTGGCTGGGTTTTACTGATTGAAATTTTTGTAATTTTTTAATTAAGTTGAATTCGTCGATCATAGATTTTCGAGGCAAGCAATTTGCCTGTTCCCCTCTTTAATATTAGACGTAAAAATCAAGGTTTTATTACACTATTTTTGTTGATTTTACGGGCTTTTTGGCTATTTTAAAGAATTAATTTTAGTGGACATTAGTGAACATTTTCTATGTCCACATAAATATATTAAAAAATTGTTACTTTCAAAAATTATTAAATTAATAAATCCTATGTTTTATATACTAATTTATAAATAAAAGCAACAATCAACAGGAGTAATAGAAATATGTCTAAAATCAAAATGTCCACATAAATTATGTGGACATTTTAGTGGACATTAGTGGACATTTTTTATGTCCACATAAATTTCCAGCAAATTAGCCTAATTATTTGCTAAAATAGCTAATTGAGTATCTTAATTATTTGCTAAATTATATTAATTGCCCAACAGATTAGCTTAATGTTTTCATAAACAAACCAACCTCTTAATCAAATCAATTGAACCCATGTTTGGGAGCTAAGCTCCCAAACATTAAATCTCTTTCTTTTTTGTTTTCTTTTTTTGTCTTTTGATCTTATTCTTTTCGAACTCATGTTTGGGGGTTTGATTGTACTCAATCAAAGGCGGAGTCGCGACGGCGGCGAGCCGGGACCCGAACAAAACTTCACCAGAAGTTTATGTGAGGGAGCTCCCAAACATTCTTAATCTTCTTGTTTGTTTTGTTTCTTTTCGCTTGAAGAATTTGATTTCCAATCCTTGGCAACAAATTTTATAAATCTTTGATTATATTCTTTTGATTTTCTTAAAAAGAATTTTCCAGAATTTTTACATCCACGGAAAACTTTATTAAACGCTCGACCACAAACATTAAAACCCACAGAAACAAAATTGGTGCGATTAGTGTATGGATTTTTTTGTGAATTTTGCCCCATAGTAATATTAATTTATTGTTAATTATTCCTACTCCTTTATCATACCATAAATCAATAATTTAAAAACAAGCCAACAAAAAAAATAGCAAAAGCTATTTATTGAGAAGACAATTTTCTTTGGTGCAACCATAAGGGCAGATTCTGATTTTTTTTGTTTCAGTTGGAAGCTGGGGATGAAAGCCATGAATAACAATTTCAAAAGAATGACAGCAAGAACTATTCCCCACTGGGCAAATTGTACATTGGCTTAAAAGTTTTAAAGTTTTTTTGCCAAAATGTTTTCCCTTTTGAATTCTTTTGATTGATTCTTCAACTGGGCTGTACAAATAAATTCCACGATCCCATTTGTCAAAAATTTTGGCAATGGGCGGAAAAATCATCTCTCTTCTTATGTTCTTCATTTGAAAGAGCTCCTTAATCAGATTAAATATTTTTTCTAAAAAAGTCAATCTTATTTTATTTTTAAAATATTGATATTTTCTTTATTAAATTTGCTGATTATTTTTTAGAATTAAAAAACCGCCCCTAAGGGACGGCTTTATTTTCTAAAAATTAGGCTTCTAAAATTTGGCGAAGCTGTTTCATTCCTCGGCTAATAATCACCCGAGTGGCTCCGGCAGACTTGCCTAGGCCCTTGGCCACGTCGCTAATTGGCAGTTGTTCGATGTAATAGGCAGAAACAGCCTGACGATGCTCATCGCTTAATTGCGCCAAAGCTTTTTGAACTTGAATCATATCGCTATCAATCATTGCTTGCTCCGCAAGATTTTGTTTTTCATCTTTTATTAAAATAGCTGCTTCGCCCAAATTATCTGGCTTTTTTTCTTTGGCCCGATAATAATCAATAACCAAATTTTTTGCTGCCTTGTATAAAAAAGCCGAAGGATTATTGATTTCCTTATTTAGATAAATCTGTTTCCATAAACGAGTAAAGGTTTCAGAAGTAATATCTTGGGCGATTAAATCCGATTCCACCTTGAAAAAAACAAAGCGATAAATCTTGTTTATGTGCTCATCGTATATCTGAGAAAAAAATTGTTCTTTAAATTTTTGAGGTTGCTCTTGCATAATAATCATCCCTAAGCCCTGTTTAAAGGCCTACGGAATAAAATCCATCTAATAATTAAATCTCTAAATTGATTTTATAGCTAACAGACCGGCCAGTGCCGATTGTTCCAATAATGCGCCTTTCTTTTAGTCCTTTTAGCTCTCGACGAATAGAGCGAGAGGTAAGATTTGGAAAGTGCTTATTGATTTCATTTGGCCTTAATTGTCCATTGCCTTGCAAAAGCTCTAAAAGCTTTAATTGAATACTGGTTAACTTTTCATAATCTATTTCACCAGAAGGCTTTTCCAAATCAAAAGTTTGCGATTTTTGTTCTTTTGCTTGACCTAATTGTTCTAAATGATTAAGGCCTTCTTGTTTTTTTGTTTCTTGTTTTGGTAGAGAATTCAATTCGATTTTTACCTGGTCTTTTAACTCTTGAATTATTTCTTTTTTTAATGATTCTTCTACGGCTTTTGCCTGCTCTTCTTGCTGATGAATATTAGTAATTTTAGATAAATCATGGGCAAGAACTTCTTCGATAAATAAATATTCTTTTTCCATTACTAAAAAATTTCGAGCATCTACCCATTTTTGCTGTTTGGCAATTTCAAAGTATGTTTTTAATAATCCCAAACACTCTAAAGACTTTTTTAAAGAAGATTCTTTTTGCAATCGTTGAGAAGAAGTGGTCTGCTTTTCCGAAACAATATAAAAAAAGAGCACATCTAAAGCCTCTTTCCGAATGGCAAATTTTAGCGGTTCTTTGGCGGGAAAAAGACCCGTTACTTTATATAACGCATTTGTTAGTTTTACCAACCCCTCCTTCATAAAAACGCAAAAATTATAAGCAATAATTATAGGCATATTATAGGAAATATACAGACAAAAGTCAACCGTGAAAATTTGCGGATAATTTTCAGGATATTTGATTGAAAAATAAAAAAACGGGGCGCTATTTTAGCAAAACCCCTATATTTTTATTGGCAATGTTGTCTGTCCAGACAACATTATGATACTATTGCAGAAAATTCCAGACCCAAACGGGCCGAATTCCTTCTGCTCGAGGCCATTATAAATAATAATTGTTTGGCCTCTAATTTTAGAAATTCCAGTCCCCTGAAAAAAATCTGGATTGCGAGGAATCTTTCCCCAATTCTCAACCAGAAACTTTCCATCTGGCTTTTCAATGACGCGAATCATTGAATGTCCAGAAGTGAAGTAAATACAATTGATTAAGGTCTCTCTTCCAGAGAGATCAAAACGATCAATTATTTTTCCATAATTAATTGCCTCTTCCTGGAAATTAGACACAATCAAGTATCCTCCAGCTTCTTTGATTTGTTCGAAAGGCTTTGCCCTTGGCTTGTCTGGCACTTCTCCGCAGACAACCATAACGTGGTTTCCATTTTCATCAGAAAGCCTTGTTCGGAAATAAGAAAACCAACAGATAACGCCCTGGGTTGTAATCCTAATAAACCCGGGCTTGGTAAGAATTTCTTTTTTGATCAAAGTAATCACCTTGTTAATTTGCTAAAGCAAATAACATTTTTTGTTAAATACTTTTAGCGCTAAAATAATTATGACATATTTAATAATATTGTCAATATTAGAAAAAGAAACTTATCCGAAGATAAGCTCTGTTCTTTTTTGATTTTGATTTAATAAAAATCATTAAGAAGGATTTGATTTTGATCAATTTTTTTAAAATCAAATTGATCAAAGCGACAAGACAAGAGGGGCCCGATTTCAACCAAGGGTTTTTTGCCTTTTTGATAAATAATCAAATATTTTTTTGTTTCTGAATTGATTTTTTTATTTTTTATCCTAGCCTCTCGAGCAATCCATTGATATTTGAAAACTCGTCCATAATTGCCAAGCCTGGCTTGGCCAGGGATAAATTTATCTACTGGGCAAATTTTGGGAAACTGAGTAAGAAGATACTCGGCAACTTGATATTCTTCTGCTTCAACTTGCCTAACGTGAAAAGCCTGGCCATATTTAGTCTCACAAATATGGTCAACTACTGTCGGACAATTAGGGCTATCGCAAAACCCCAGCGAAGCATTACGAAAAATATTAGTTAATGGGCCAAGTTTGATTGTTTTTTTTTGGTTAGGACCAAAAAAACAAAGCTCTTGCTTGTGTTTGTTCATTTTTCCATACTCTGCTTCAAAAGCATTGGTTGCTTCTGGGATCCGGGCATAATGATTAAGCGAATACCCCCAGCGAGAATACCGCAATAGGTATAAACTCGATTCAGTGGCAAAAAGGCAAGCGCCTTTATGTTTTTTAGGAAGATTGATTCGCAAATCTTTTTCCGAGCCGAAAACAAAAGGCATTTCCAAAGTCTTGTCACCTCTTTTAATTGTTAAAGCCGAGTGCTGAAAATTTATCAACAAACAGCGCTGGCTTATTTATACCACGAGATTGGCTTTTTTCAAAATAAACAATTTAACAAAATCAAAATCATTAAAAATAATTAAATATTATTTTTTTCTTCACGAGCTTGCTTGCTGGCATCATTAAGAAAATCCCGACCCATTCCCACGGCCCTGGCCCCGGCATAAACCAAAAAAGTGGCAAAAGCAATCCAAATTGAAGCATTTAAGAGATCGGTAATAGTATTGGCAGGAAGCATTTCCTTTATTTTTTCATTAATCTGATTGCCAATCAAAGCATTCATCTGATCTTGTAAGGTTCCGCTCGAGGCCGAAGGAGTGGCAGAAGCTGAGGTCTGGGGCTGGACAAAAACAGGAGGGAACTCTTTTTGCGCGCTAAAATAATAATATGATTCGGAAATACTCCAAAAAAATATCGCTAAACCAAAAACAATCAGAGCAATTCCCAAGATTCTTTTAATCGCTATTTCCATTTTTTTAAAAATTAAATTAATTATTTTTTAAATTGCTTTTATATTATACCCTATTATTTTCAATAAAAAAACAAGCCAAAGCTTTTTGGCTTGAATTTATTAAACTTTTTTAAGATTTAATTTGGGTTATTTCTGCTGGTTTTGATTTAGGATTATAATATTCGTTATAAATATCCGCGGCTTTTAATAATAATTTTTTATCAAAAGCCAGCTTGCGAACCGCATCTTCTATTTTCAACCATTTGGCATCAATAAATCCCTCTTCTTTTTGTGGAAAAAGGGTGGCCATTTTTCGAGCAGACAAAACAAAAAGATTCACTTTTTTGAAATGGGTTTTGTCGTCTTCATAATCTTTATATTTATAACGGCTTTGGCCAGCAAATCCAATAATTTTTAAACTGGTTTTTATGCCTAATTCCTCCCTTAGCTCTCTTAGAGCGGCAGTTTCTGAATTTTCCCCTTTTTGAATATGGCCCTTGGGGATCATAAACTTTCCTTTTTCGTTTTTTAAAAGCGCCACATAAAGCTCGCCTTTAAATGATTTGTAAAAAACAAAGCCTCCGGCAGACTGATGGAGGATTTTATCTTTTAGGAATACTATTTTGTCTTTCTTTGAAAATTCCATTTTATTTTTTCTGGGAACCAATTTTTATTTTCTTTGGCTTTTCTTTAATGGCCGTGGTAATAGTAATTTCTTCATTTTTATCAGCATCAATAAATATTTTAAATCCATTTTTAATTTCACCAACCACTATTTTCAAAGCCATTGGGTCTAAAATTAATTTTTGAATAATTCTTTTTAACGGCCTGGCCCCTAAATGCGGATCAAATCCTTTTTTTGCCAAAGATTGTTTGGCTTTTTCTGAAACAGAAATCTTGATTTCTTTTTTCGCTAATCTTTTTTGAACTTTGTTTATTTCCAAATCAACAATTTGCTTTATTTCTTCGGCTCCCAAATAATCAAAGACCACAATATCGTCAATTCTATTTAAAAATTCGGGCTTGAATTTTTCTTTTAAAGCAGATTGGACTTTTGATTTTAATTCGGTTTTCTTTCCAGCTTTATTATTATTAACAAATCCCAAAGGAGCTTCTTGGGCAATAATATCAGAACCAACATTGCTAGTCATTATTAAAATCGTATTTTTAAAAGAAGCAGTTCTTCCTCTAGAGTCAGTTAAGCGCCCATCTTCTAAAACCTGCAAAAGAATATTAAATACTTCGGGATGAGCTTTTTCGATCTCGTCCAAAAGAATCACGCTATATGGCCTGCGCCTCACTTTGTCGGTTAATTGCCCGCCCTCTTCATGGCCAACATAGCCAGGAGGGCTGCCAATCATTTTGCTGACATCAAATTTTTCCATATATTCAGACATATCAACACGAATCAAGGCATTTTCATCATTAAACAAAAACTCGGCCAAAGCTTTGGCAGTTTCGGTTTTTCCTACGCCTGTAGGCCCTAAAAACAAGAATGAACCCATTGGCCGTGACTCTTCAGAGATTCCAGCCCGAGAACGCCTAATCGCATTGCTAACAGCTTTAATAGCCTCTTCCTGATCTACGATTCTTTTACCTAAAAACTTTTCCATATTTTCCAATTTGGCAATTTCTGATTCCAATAATCTGGTAGTGGGGATTCCAGTCCAACGAGAAACTACTTTCGCGATTTCTTCAGGCCCAATTTCTTGCTTTAAAATAGGGTTTTGTTTTTGCAATCTTTCTAGCTTGTTTTCTTGCTTTCTTAGCTTGGCAAACAAATCAGGCAAAATTCCATATTTAATTTCTGCCACTCTCTGCAAATCCCCTTCTTTTAATAATTTTTCTAATTGATATTTTTGTTCTTCAATTTGGCTTTTTAATTCTTTTGATTGCGACATTGTTTCTTTTTCTGTTTTCCAGCGCCCGGAAAAAGAATTGGCTTTTTCATTTAATTCAGCTAATTCGCGAGCAATCACTCTTTCTCTTTTTTCATATCCGCCTTTTTCCTTGTCTTTTGAGGTGCCGGCTAATTCTTTTTTAATAGCCTCGCGCTCGATTTCCAATTTTTGAATTTCTTTATTTAAAGCTTCTAATTCCAAAGGATTAGATTCTATTTCCAAACGCAAAGCTGAGGAAGCTTCGTCCATTAAATCAACTGCTTTATCGGGTAAAAACCTATCAGGAATATAACGAGCAGATAATTCCGCAGCAGCCACAATAGCCGAGTCTTTTATTTTCAACCCATGGTGAAGTTCATATTTTTCTTTTATGCCCCGTAAAATCGAAATCGTGTCTTCAATTGTAGGCTCGGAAACATAAATCGGCTGAAATCTTCTTTCTAGGGCTGGATCGTTTTCAATATATTTTTGATATTCTTTTAGGGTGGTAGCGCCAATGGCTCGTAACTCTCCTCTGGCTAGGGCTGGTTTTAAAAGATTAGAAGCATCAATTGCTCCTTCGGCTGATCCAGCGCCAATTAAGGTGTGAAGTTCATCAATAAAAAGCAAGTAACGGCCTTCGGCTTTGCGCACTTCTTTTAATAATGCTTTTATTCTGTCTTCAAACTCTCCGCGATAACGGGTACCAGCAACTAAAAGACCCAAATCAAGACTGATTACTTCTTTTTCTTTTAAACTTTCTGGAACATCTCCTTTTACAATTCTTTGCGCCAAACCCTCGGCAATTGCGGTTTTTCCTACGCCAGCCTCACCAATTAAAATCGGATTACTTTTGGTTCGGCGGGAAAGAATTTGCATTAACCTTCTGGTTTCGTCTTCCCGACCAATAACAGGATCCAGCTTGCCCTGCCTGGCCAAATTAGTTAAATTGCGAGAATAGTTTTCAATCACTTTATAACGAGCTTCGGGGTTTGGGCTGGTCACTCTTTCTCCGCCTCGAAGCTGAGCGAAAATTTTTAAAGCATTTGGATAATCCAATTTTTCCAAAGATTTTTCTTCGCCTTCAATCGTTGTTTTTCTTAAATGAGAAGCATTTTCCAATAATCCTCGAGCATAATTTTCCGAGCTTAAAATCGCTAAAAACAAATGCTCTAAAGAAACAAATTCATCAGTCATATTCATGGCTTCTTCCTTGGCTCGTTCTAAAACTTTGGCCATATCCTGAGTAAGATAAACTTGACCGAATAATTGTTCGGATTGGACTGGTGGAATTTGCGCTAAAGCGTGGCGAATTTTTCTTTGTAAATCTTGAAGATCAATATTAAAACGATTTAAAAGAGTAATCACAATATTGTCTGAATCTAAAACGATTGCCAAAAGCAAATGCAAAGCATCAATCTGCTGTTGCCCCATTTCTCGCGCAACATTTTGGGCGCCCATTACCATTCTTTGGGCTTTATTGGTAAAATTTATTCCCTCCATTTTTTTGTTTAAACAAAAAATAATAATCGCAATTTTTTTATTATAATAGCATTTTACACTAAAAATTGAAAAAAAGCAAACAAGGGGTGAGAGTGCTAAAAATATTATTGACCGATATAGCAAACTGCTCGGCTAGGAACATAATGAGAACGAAAACGCTGTTTTTTTATAGCTCCGTTTTGATAAGTAACAGTATAATCAAAATAAGTGTCTGCCCCTTTGTAGGCTGGAGAGAAACAATCGATTTCTCCTCTGGGCAAAGACCAAGAAGGAATCATTTTTGCTTTACCAGGATAAACGATATTATAAATAACTGGTTCGGTTTTTTCTGCAATTCTTCCATCTTTGGTGCCCCACAATTCGATATTTAAATTTAATTCACTGTCTACGTTAGACTGAATTAAAATATAATTATTGGTGTCGTTCATAAATTTCAAATCAGGAGCGGGATCAAAAATCGTGGCATCTGTGCCAGGCGGACTATAATAAACCAGCCAATAGGTATGATTGGTTCTTTCAATGATTGGCAATCCAGCATTTAAAAGAGCGCGAAAAAAGGTAGTGCTTAATTGGCATAATCCCCCCCCAAAATCAGCCACCATTTCTCCATTTTGAATCACTGATTCTTTTACAAAACCATTGGTGTCGTCAAAAGGCTGTAAAACATCTAATAAAGAAAATTCTTCTCCTGGGGCAACCAATAATCCAGTGATTAAAAAAGCTCCATTTCTTATATTTTTCAGCCTATTTTCTGAAGAGCTGATAATTTCTGTGGAATTTTTTCCAATTAATTCTTTAATTCCATAAATTGAACTGCTTTTAATATCTGCAACCGATAATTTTGTGACCGACAAATTAATTATTCTAACAGGATTGCTTTGTAAATCTTTTAAAGCGCTAACAGTTAAGTCAAAATTTAATTCTAATCCAGTTTTGGCAATATTTGTTTTTTGCAACGACCCATTACGAAAACTAAACTTTGTTGCTACTGGTTCTTTTTTTATCAAGGGCTCTATTTTTTCTTTTAAATATTCTCTGATTTCATCTTCATCTAAATATAGCAACGATTCTCCTTTTTCCGATTTTTTAACTTTTGCCCAATCAGCTAAAACAGGGGCTGCAATGTAATCAATATTTTTATTTTCATAGCGCAATCCGATTGGCGATAAATTAATTAATTTTTCTGCTTGAACTTTTAATTTTTCACAATCAGACGTAATGATTTCCGGAGATGTTTGTTTTCCAGGTCTTAAAGCAACAGACGAAAAATCAAGATATTTTAAGTTCTTTATTACTTGGGCCAAAGCTTTTTCATAATCAAGGTTTGTGCCTTGTTTTTCTAGCTCAATAATCAAATTATTATTGTCGTCAACACTAAATCCGGCATTAGCCGGCTCTATTTTCTCAAACCCTTGCTTTAAATTTCTTAAAATATTTTCTTCATCCATTGAAACCGGCAAATCAATTCTTTTCTTGAAAAAATAAAAGAAAACATCAAAAAAATTTTCTAATAAATTTTGTCTTCGCCCGATTTCTTTGGCTTCAACAACTGCTTTTTCCACGTCAAAATTAATTAAAATATCAGCAGAATCATTGTTTAAAAAATAAGGCGCCATTGGGTAAATTGTTATTTTAACGTCTTCGTAAACAAATTCAATTCCTTTGAGATTGGCTGAATCTAAATAGTCATATAAAAAATCCTTGGCTTGGTTTGCTGTTTTCCCCCCTAAATCAATATTCCCCACAAAAACATTGGGAAATATTTTTTGGTCATAATTTTTTTGCAACCAAAAATAAGAGAAAAAAACAAACAAAAAAACTGCCAAAAAAAATCCGGCAATAATTAAAAATAATTTAAAAATCTTGGGCATTGCTTAATTTTATCAGAATCTTGTTGATTCTTCAAATTAATCTGTTTGGCTTCTTCTAGGGATTCGAATTCCCTTCTCACTTTATTGGTGAGGATTCGCCCTTCAATTTTTTCTGTTGAAAAAATTTCAGGGCCGGCTTTTGCCTCCGTCGCTATATTTTAGGAGAGAGGGGGATTCGCTTTTCAAAACTTTTGCTAAAGTTTTTAAAAGCCCGGGTTTTTGCCGTCGCGAAAACCCTTCGAATCCCCTACTTTCTAACATCATATTAAAAGGATACCCATAAGATATCCTTTTAATATGAATGAGGAGAGAGGGGGATTCGAACCCCCGATGACTTTCGCCATACAGTCTTTCCAGGACTGCCAGTTCAACCACTCCTGCATCTCTCCAAAATATTTTTCAATATGATTAATATAATACAAAAAGATAAAAAAGAAAAGCTACCAAAGTAGCTCTCTTAAAAATATTATTTAAATTATTATAAATGCATTCCTCGCAAGGCAGCAACTCTTTCTTGAGTTGGCGGATGAGTCAGAAACAATTTAGAAAACCAGCTTATTTTTTCCCTATTTCGCAAAGGAGAAGAAATAAATAAATGCGCTGTGGCGTTATTTTCTCTTTTCATTGGATTAGGATCGCTCGCAATTTTTTCTAAAGCCCGAGCCAAGCCATCTGGATATCTGGTCATTAAAGCACCAGAAGCATCTGCTAAAAATTCACGCTGGCGACTAATGGCCATTTGTAAAATCGTACCAGCAATAGGCGCTAAAATTGCGGCCGCAATCCCAAGAACGAGAAAAATCGCATTCCCTCCTTCTCGATCTCTTCGATTTCCAAAACCCATACGTAAAAAAATATCTGATAAAATAACAATTGCTCCCACTAAAATCACCACTACTGTCTGCAAAAGAATATCTTTATTTTTTATATGCGACAGTTCGTGCGCTAAAACCCCTTCTAATTCTGTTCTTTCTAATTTTTGCAGTAATCCTTTGGTTACAGCAATTACTGCGTGCTTTTCGTCTCGGCCGGTAGCAAAAGCATTTGGCTGCTCCTCGTTCATAATATAAATCTTAGGCAAAGGCATTCCCGAAGAAAGGCAAAGGTTTTCCACTAATCGATAAAGCTCGGGGTTGTCTTTTTTTTCAATTAATTGAGCTCCAGCAGAGCTTAAAACAATTTTATCCGAAAACCAATAAGAAGAAATACTCATTATTATACTCACAAAAACAGCTAAATAAAGGAACAAGCTGCTTTCCATAAGATAGCTGAACAACCAGCCCAAAAAAATCAGAAAAACAGAGAAAAGAAACATTAAGAAAAATGTTTTTCGCACATTTGAATCTGCTTGATTATATAAAGTTGACATATTTTTAAAATGCCCGGGGTTGGCCGGGCATTCTTTTTTTATTTGGTTTTCAGGATACCCTTTCTTTTCTGATCCTTTTCGCTTAGTTTATTAAACTTTTTTCTTAACTTTTTGTGATGTCTAATAATTGTTTTTTTGAAATTTTTCATTTGAATTTTCCGCTCAGTCTTAAAAGCGAGTTATTTTTTTAATTTTTAAAATCAACCTTTGGAGCTTCTTTCTGGGCAGCGTCTTCTAATTCAAAAAAATCCATTGGCTTAAATCCAGCCAAAGAAGCTACGATATTCGAAGGCACTGTTTCGATTTTTGTTTTAAAGTCTAAAGCATTGCCATTGTAAAATCGACGAGCTGCTTGGATTTTGTCTTCTGTGTCTCGTAATTCTTTTTGCAATTCAACAAAATTATTAGAAGCTTTTAATTCTGGATAAGCTTCGGCCAAGGCAAACAAGCTTTTTAAAGTGCCAGCTAAAGCATTTTCTGCCACTCCTTTTTCTTTAGCGCCAACTGCAGACATGGCCATATTTCGAGCTTGGATAACTTTTTCAAAAGTACCGCTTTCGTGACTCGCATAGCCTTTTACAGTTTCCACTAAATTAGGAATCAAATCATATCTTCTTTTTAACTGAACATCGATATCAGACCAAGCTTCCTGGGTGCGGTTTCGGCTTGTAACCAAACCATTATAAATGGCAAAAAACCAAAAAGCAACTACTGCAATAAGACCGATGATTATTAATAATATTGTTTCCATGTTTTTATTTCTCCCCCTTTTAAAAAGAGGGTGTTATTTTTCTTTTATTATTTTTTTAATTGGTTTTGTTCTCTTTTTTGAAGATGTTTTTTCTTTTTTTTCTGAGCTTTGCTTTTTTCGAAAAAATGGAAAATCAAACCAGTCTTGATTGATAATTTTTTTAAAAAAGGTTCCTCTGTGTTTACAAATATTCTTAGTTTGGGAAAGTCCTGTAGAAATTAATTTTTCAACTAATTTGTTTTTTACTTCGCTTTTAATTTCTTTTACCGCAGATTTTGTCTGCCGAACCGTTTTTGTTGTTAAATAAAAAAAATTAAAAATAGAAATAAAAATTATTCCAAACAAGGCAATAGTCACGTAAAGAGTAATTTGGTCCATAAAATAAAATTATCCAACTCAAGGTGCTTTATTTATATGGTTAATTATACCAAAAAAACATAATTTAGCAAGCGTTGCGATTGCTAATGAAAAATGTTTGGGGGTTTGATTGTACTCAATCAAAGGCGGAGCGCTGACGAGCGCGAGCCAGGACCCGAACAAAACTTTACCAAAAGTTTATGTGAGGGAGCTCCCAAACATTCTTCAAAATCGTTGTTTTGTTTTCTCTGCTCATGTTTGGGAGCTTAGCACCCAAACATGAGCCTTAAGGCTGTTTTATTTTTTAATACATTCCGCCCATACCACCCATTCCTGGCATACCACCGGCGCCATGGCTGTCATTTTTCTTTTCTTCTGGCTTATCAACCACCACGCATTCTGTAGTTAAAAGCATTGAAGCAGCAGAAACAGCATTTTGAATACAAGACCTGACTACTTTGGCTGGATCAATGATTCCTGCGGAAATCATACTTTCCTCGTATTTATCATCTTCCGCATTATAACCATAATCCCCTGTTTTCTTTTTTACTTCATTGGCGATCACAGATCCGTCTTTACCAGCATTATCGGCAATCTTGCGAATTGGATCCTCCATTGTTCTTATTAAAATATCAATCGCCACTTTTTCTTCACCCTCGATTTTTAATTCTTCCAAAGCTTTTTGGCAACGAATCAAAGCAATACCTCCGCCGGGGACAATTCCTTCTTCAATCGCCGCCCTAGTAGCAGCTAAAGCATCTTCTACTTTATGCTTTCTGGCTTTCAGCTCTATTTCTGTAGCTGCCCCCACTTTAATTACTGCTACTCCTCCTGATAATTTTGCCAAGCGCTCTTGAAGTTTTTCTTTGTCAAAAGAAGAATCAACACTTTCAATTTGAGTTTTTATCTGAGAAATTCTTTTTTCGATTTCTTCTTTTTTTCCTTTACCCTCCACAATAATAGTTTTTTCTTTGGTCGCCACCACTCTTCTGGCTCGGCCCAAAGAATCTAATTCCAAAGAATCTAATTTTAATCCCAATTCTTCAGAGACATATTGGCCTCCAGTAACAATGGCAATATCAGCCAACATATCTTTTTTTCGATCGCCATAACCTGGCGCTTTTACTGCTACAACATTAAAGGTTCCTCTTAGCTTGTTTACAATCAAAGTGGTTAAAGCTTCGCCATCAACATCATCGGCCACGATTAAAACATCTTTTTCTCCGGTTTGGATTATTTTTTCCAAAATTGGAAGAATATCTTGAATTGATGATATTTTTTTATCAGTAATAATAATATAGGGATCGTTTAAAACTGCTTCCATTTTTTCCACATCGCTAACCATATACGAAGAAACATAACCTTGGTCAAACTGCAGGCCTTTAACAATTTCTTTTTCCATTCCTAATCCTTTTGATTCTTCGATTGTCACCACTCCGTCTTTGCCAACTTCAACAATGGTTTTGGCAATCAATGCTCCCAAATCTTTATCTTCTGCAGAAATTGTTGCCACGCGGGCATAATCCTGTTCTGTAGAAATAGGCTGGGCCATTTTCTTGATTTCTTTTACAATCGCTTCTGAGCCTTTTTCTAATCCCCGCCTAATCGCCAAAGGATTAGCTCCGGCGGTAACATTTTTTAAACCCTCCCTAATCAAAGATTGGGCCAATAAGGTTGCGGTAGTGGTTCCATCTCCAGCCACATCATTGGCTTTTTCTGCTACTTGTTTTACTATCTGAGCTCCGATATTTTCGATTTTATCTTCCAGGTCTATTTCCTTAGCAATACTTACTCCATCGTTAGTAATTGTTGGAGAACCAAAACTTTCTCCTAAAACAACGTTTCGGCCTTTAGGCCCAAGCGTAACGGTAACAGCATTGGCTAGTTTATCAACTCCGTCTTTTAATTTTCCTCGAGCTTCTTCTGAATAAAAAATTTGTTTTGCCATAAAATTAAATTCTTAAATTGATTATTCAATAATTGCCAAAATATCTTCTTGGCGAGCTATTAAATATTCTTTATCGCCCACTTTTACTTCTTGGGGCCCGTATTTATTAAATAAAACCTTGTCGCCTGTTTTTACTTCCATGGGAATAACTTTTCCCGAAGAAGTTGTTTTTCCTGGCCCCACGGCAATAACCTTTCCCTGCTCTTGCCTGTCTTTTTCCGCAGATTGGGGAAGCAAAATTCCGCCCTTGGTTTTTTCTTCAGCTTTCAAGGGCTCGATAACAATATGATCTGAAATCGGTTTGATGTTCATTTTTTTATTTAACTTAATTTATTATTTTTATTAATTTAGCACTTTCAGTGCTTGATTGACAATATATTAACGCTAAGAAAAATTTTTGTCAATTATAAAACATGTTTGGGGGTTTGATTGTACTCAATCAAAGGCGGAGCGACGACGGTCGCGAGCCGGGACCCGAATAAAACCTCACCAGAGGTTTATGTGAGGGAGCTCCCAAACATTCTTCAAGTTCGTTGTTTTGTTTTTTTACACCCATGTTTGGGGGTTTGATTGTACTCAATCAAAGGCGGAGCGACGACGATCGCGAGCCGGGACCCGAATAAAACCTCACCAGAGGTTTATGTGAGGGAGCTCCCAAACATGGGTTCAAAAATTATTTAAGATGTCTTTTCTTGTAGTTTTTGGTTTTTTGTATTTTTTGGTTTATTTTTTTTCTTTTTGAAATTCAAGACAAGAATAAGCCACTAACCAAAGACTCATACCGATTATATAAAAAATAAAAATAATAAAACCTTGCGTTGGAAAAAATATGGAAATTAAAAAAGGCAAAGCTCCTAATTTGAAAAGAATCTCCCCCATTTTATGGGTTTTTTCCCAAACCACATCGCTAGCCAATGTCCACGGAGTGCGAATGCCAATAAAATAATTTCTTTTGGCTTTGCCTACCATTATTCCAATAAAATAGAATAGAGCTGCAAAAGCCGGCATTAAAAAAGAGAGCATATTAAAATTATAACCAAGATTAAAAACAATGGTTAAACCATAAAGATAAAGAAAAAACAAATTAAAAACAAAAATAAATATTTCGAAATATTTGTAAAACGATTTAATATTTTCTTTGAGTGGGTCTAATTTTGGAATAATTAAAAATAAAATAGTGAAAATAACCATTAAAACCGGCATAAAAAACAATCCAAATAATTTAGACGAATGCCCATCTGGCTGCCCGTTAACACCCCAATGGGAAACCATTTGGTCGGGCATTAGCGGATAAAAATAAAAAGCCAAACCAAAAGAAGCAAGAATAAAAAGAAAAAAAATAAGATAAGTTGATTTTATTTTCATATTATTAATATTATTTTTTAGCTAAATTAGAATTATTACTTAAAGCAATTAATCGGTCGCGATATTCATCAGGACTGATTTGATTGCTGGCAAAAAGTTGATTTAAGCCAAGGAAATATTCTTTTTGAATTTGAGAAACAGATAAAGCTCCGTCATAAATACGGATATTATCCATTTTCCCCCGAAAACCTAATTGGCCAGAGTTAAAGGTTTGACCAATGCGAATAGGATTTCCAGTCCTAAGAATGTGCCCCCCCGAATATGTCAGCGTAGATTGCTGCTGAACACCATTAACAAAAAGCTTCATTGTTGTCCCGTCCCAAGTAGCAACCAAATGAAGCCAAGTATTGTAAGGCAAAACAGCATTCCAGCCCAAATATCCGCTATTAACATTAGCTTGATCGTTTAAATAAAATCCTGCTCCTCGAAAATGCAAGATAAAGGCATTGTTCGCTGCTCTGATTATATTTGAGGCCTGCTGTCCGTTTACCCAAGCCTCAATCGTTATAGAAGTCAATCCTCCTGTTAAATCTTCTGGAATATTAATATAGCTATAATTAACCGTATCATAGGTTGTGGTGCTATCAAAAAAAAGACAATTATCATCAACGCAACCAGTTGTTTGCAAAGATGGCAAGGCGCAAGTTCCAGTAGCAACCAAAGTTCCAGGATATTCTCCCCATGAACTTGGAGTTTGGTTAATGCTGGGAAAATTAACTTGGTCAAATTTCCAATTAGCAATATAATTTCCTGATAAAACAATTGGTAAAGAATTAGCAAAAGTCTTTACTTTGACATCGATTGCTTTTTCTACTGCTGATTGATTGTTTAAAATTAAGATAGAAGACAAAATTCCGATTACGGCAATTGCCAGCAAAACCTCTATCAAGGTAAAAGCTTTTTTATTTTTAAAATTAATTTTCATATTTTAATAAATTATATCATTGAATAATAAAATTTTAAAGCATTTTTCTTAAATTTCTGATTCTTTGTGTTTTAAAATCTAACATTGACATTAATAGTTTTTCTGTTAAGATTAGATTATGAACAGCTTGATAGTAAAAATGATTGCGGGTATCGCAGGAATCGCTGTTTCTGTATTTTTTTTAAATCCCGGAGTTTTTTCCGATGGGCCGATAACAATTATTTTATCAGGTTTGGCCATAGGGCTTTTATTTTTTTTCATAAAGCCATTGATAGATCTAATTACCCTTCCCTTAAGAATCCTTACTTTAAACCTTTTTTCTTTTATCATCATAATGTTTCTGGTTTGGATAACCGAAGTATTATTCTCTACCCATCTGGAAATAAACGGATTACAAAATCTTTTCTGGACATCATTGATTGTTTTAATTTCCAATATTTTATTTTCAAAAATCTTAAAAGGAGACTCTTAAAATTAATATGAATCAAACATTAACAATAATTCAATCTATCGTTTCTGTTCTAATAATAATTTTTATTATTATGCAGCAAAGAGGCACTGCTTTGGGCTCGGCTTTTGGCGGAGGCGGTGAAGTTTACAGCACTAGGCGCGGATTACAAACAAAGCTTCTTTGGGCAACCATTATTCTTACTATTGCTTTCATTGGCTTGGCAATTGCCAACCTATTAGTTTAGTTCTTAAATTTTAATCTTGTTCTTCTGCTACATAAGCCGAGGACTATTATTTTCCTATCAACAAATGTCTATTTTCGGACAAAAAAATCCAAACAAAGAGACAGAAAGAAAAAAACCCTCTTTTAGACAATGGGTTCAATTTTTAAAAGTATTGAACGCAAAAGAGAAATGGGCTTTTTTTGTTTCTTTGTTTGTCTTTTTTGGTTCTTTGATATTTCTTCTAACTAATGCTTATTGTAAAAATACAATTACTGTCCCTAGCGATTCTGGCTTTTTTAAATCTGGAATGGTTGGCCAGCCCCAGTCTATTAATCCGCTTTATGCTTATTCTTCAAACATCGACCGCACGCTCACGGAAATGATTTTTTCTTCTTTAATGACCTATGATGAACAAGGAAATATTGTACCTGATTTAATAGAAGAATACCGAATTACAGACAATGGCAAAGTAATTGAATTTTCTATCAAAGAAAACGCCAAATGGAGCGATGAAAAACCTTTAACTGTTGATGATATTGTTTTTACTATTCATTTGGTGCAAGATTCTGATTTTATGAGCCCTTTGCGCGCTAATTGGCAAACAATAGAAATTGAAAAAACTTCTGATTATAAAGGCCTGATAAAATTAAAACAACCTTATAGCGGAGCCCTGGAACTGCTGGCTAATTTAAAAATAATGCCTCAGCATATTTGGGAAAATGCTACTTTTTTGGAAATGACCAGGAACTCAGAATTAAATTTAATTTCACCAGTTGGATCCGGGCCCTATAAAATAAGCAAAGTAGAGCAAAAAGAAGATAAGTCCGTAAAATCAATCACCTTGGTTGCCAATAAAAATTATTATAACTCTTCCGCGCACATCCAAAAAATTCAAATAATTTTTTTTGAGAGCCAAGATGAAATCTTCAATGCTCTAAAAAAGGGGGCAATTGATGCTGGAGAAATTGAAAATTCGGAAAAATACGATTTAGATAAAATCAAAAATTTAAATCATTATCTTTTATCAAGTCCGGATTATTTCAGTATGTTCTTTAATAATAATAAAGATCTTTTTAAAGATAAAAATATCAGAATCGCTTTAACTGCTGGCATTAATAAACAAGAAGTTTTAAATAGTGCTCTAAAAGGCCAAGGACAAGTAATCACCTCTCCCCTTTTATCTGGATTTTATAGTGGAATCACAGAATCTGAAAAAGCAATCGCTTATGACCCCGAAAATTCAGATCAACTCTTGAATAAAGCCGGATTTGTTTTAAATAATGGATTAAGAGAAAAAATAATTCAAAAAACAAGCGGATTTAAATTTTCAAAAACAATGCAAACCGGTTCTACGGGTACAGAAGTTTCTAAACTGCAAGAATGTTTGGCCGAAGACAAAGAAATCTATCCAAGTGGAGAAATTACCGGCACCTTTGGAGAAAACACCAAAAAAGCAGTTATTGCTTTTCAAGAAAAATACAAAGACGAAATCCTTGTCCCCAATGGATTATCCGCTGGCACAGGAAAAGTAAGCGCGGCCACAATTAGAAAACTAAACGATGTCTGTTTCGTGGTACCAGCCGAAACCAAACTTCTTTCCTTTAAAATAAAAACAGGAGATGCAATTGCTTTAATCGCCACAGCAAATAATCTGAAAGACCAGTGGGCAAAAATAGGAATTCAAACCGAAGTTGAAATTTTAAATAGTACCGAAATGAAAAGAACAATCAGGGAAAGGGATTTTGAAGTTTTGCTTTTTGGAGAAAAGCTGGGAATGATTCCTGATCTTCTTTCTTATTGGCATTCTTCCCAAGTAATTGATCCGGGATTAAATCTGGCAATTTATCAAAATACAGACTTGGACACTTTACTTGAAAAACAAAGAACCTATTTTGATCCAATGAACGAAGACCGATTAAAAAGCCTGCAATCAATTCAAGAAATTCTAATTTCTGATGCTCCGGCAATTTATTTGTATTCACCTAATACTATTTTTATTACTAATAAAAAACTAAAAGGAATTGAATTGACAAAAATAGCAGATTCCAGCCGTATTTTCTCAAACATTGAAAAATGGTATATTAATGAAAAAAGGGTTTGGAAATAGTTTTACTTGCAATATGAACAAAGAATACGATTTAAAAAATCTAACTCCAAATATCAGATTTTTAAACGATATCAAAGATGTTCTTTTTGACCAAGAATGGTATTTAAATCAAAAAGAAAATCCCGCGCTTTATTATATGTATCGCGGCTTAGAAAAAAAAGATAATCTTAGATATGACATTACCGTGATCCCCCCATTTTTTATGGGCCAAGAGCCAGTAAAAACCCTGGGGCATTTTCACGGATTGGATTCAAATGAAATGTATATCGTGCTTGAAGGGCAAGGACTGTTTCTTTTGCAAAAAGGAAAAGATAAAATAGAAGAATTTATTGCAATCAAAGGAAAAAAAGGAGATTGTATTATCGTGCCCAAAGGTTTTGCCCATATTACAATCAATCCCACCAAAAACGAAACTTTAAAAATGGCCAATTGGGTTAAAGACGAATCTGGATTTGATTACGAAACTGTAAAAGATAAAAAAGGGCTTTGTTATTATTTTACTGTAAATGGCTGGGTGAAAAATAATAATTATCAAAATATTCCAGAAATAAAATTCAAAGAACCAGATAGTTATCCAGAAAATTTAGAATTCTTAAAATAAACATCAGCTTTAAGCTGTTTAACTTAAAATCAAAGGCGTTAACGCCAAAAATAATAAACAATCAGCAGGGATTCTCTTCCCGGCTAAAATTAATTAACCTGAATAAAATATTTATCAGGACACGCTTTCTTTAAATTAAGAGAGCAAAATTTATGGAACAAAAAAATAATAAAAAAGAGCCTGAACCAATAAAGGTTTTAGTAAAAAATCCTGAAAAAAAAGGAAAAAACCAAAGCCAAAGAACAGGCCAGAAAAAAAGATATTCCGGAAACTATAACCGGACACAAAAAAAACAGACAATTAACCGTTCATTTAATAAAATCGATAAATCCAAGCAATCACCAAGCAATCCCGAAAATTTAAAAATAATTCCCTTGGGAGGATTGGGCGAAGTGGGCCGAAATATGAGCATTTTGGAATACAAGGATTCCATCTTGATTATGGATGTAGGCTTTCGAATGCCAGAAGAAGATATGCCAGGAATAGATTATATTATTCCTGATATTTCTTATTTATTAAAAAACGAAAAATATAAAAAAATAGAAGGTGTTTTGATTACCCACGGGCATTATGACCATATCGGAGCTGTGCCCTATATTCTCCACCGGATTGGCAACCCTCCTATTTTTGCTGCACCCCTAGCAAAAGGAATTATTCTAAAAAGACAAGAAGAGTTTCCAGATCATCAAAAACTAGATATTACCGAAGTAAAAGACGGAACAAAAATAAAATTGGGTATATTTGAAGTTGAGTTCTTCAGACAAACACATAGCATTCCAGATAATTTGGGAATTATTGTAAAAACTCCAGTGGGAAATATTGTAAATACTTCTGATTTTAAATTTGATAATTTTCCGGTAAACGACTTACCAACAAATTTTGAAAAATTACGCGAAATCGGAAAACGCGGAGTAACGGTTTTGATGTCTGATTCTACTGGTGCAGAAGAAGAAGGCCATTCTCTTTCAGAAAAACAAATTTTTGAAAATATGGAACATATTTTTGAAAACGCCAAAGGCCGGATTATTATTGCCACTTTCAGCTCGCTAATCAACAGGGTTCAGCAAGCTATTACTTTGTCGGAAAAATACGGACGAAGAGTAGGTTTTATTGGCCACAGCATGAAAAGCAATGTAGAGCTAACAAAAAAACTTGGATATTTAAAAACTCAAAAAGGAACACTTTTGAAAAAAGTAGCTGATTCAAATAGTTTGCCTGATAAAAATATAACCATTGTTTGTACTGGCGCCCAGGGCGAAGAAAGTGCAGGATTGATGAAAATAATAACCAAACAACACCCTTCAATTTGTATTAAACCTGGAGACACGATTGTGTTTTCTTCTTCGGTAATTCCAGGAAACGAACGAAGCGTTCAAATGATTAAAGACGATATGTTAAGGCAAAAAGCCAATGTTTTTCATTATAAAATGATGGATATTCATGCTGGTGGGCATGCCCAAAAAGAAGAGTTGCGAGAAATGATTTTAATGATGCAACCAAAGTTCTTTATGCCTATCCACGGACAATTTTCAATGCTTTTCGCCAATTCAAAATTGGCCCAAGAGTGCGGAATTCCAGAAAACAATGTGCTTTTAACTGACAATGGAAAAATAGTAGAAGTCTCTCCAGAAAAAGCTTTTGTTAGCAAAAATGAAGTTTCTTCGGAATATATAATGGTTGATGGATTAGGAATCGGTGATGTTGGAGAAATAGTTTTAAGGGACCGCCAAATGCTGGCCCAAGATGGGATTTTTGTAGTTATTGCTGTAGTAAATCGAAAAACTGGAAAAGTCCAAGACTCTCCTGATATCATTTCTCGAGGATTTATTTATCTTAGAGAATCAAAAGATTTACTTTATCAAACCAGAAAAAAAGTAATTCAAACAATAGAAAAAGCAACTGCTTCTGGACAAGTGGTTAACTGGACCTACATCAAAGACAATGTTAAAAATGCTTTAGGTGATTTCTTGTTTCAAAAAACAAAAAGAAGGCCAATGATTTTGCCGGTAATTATTGAGGTTTAAAATCTAAAATTTAAAAACCGCTTTTTAAAAAGCGGTTTTTGTTTAAAAAACAAAAAAACAGCTCCGGACTTGCTGATTTTTGTATTAAGAAAAGTGGAGGAGGTTGCTTGATTTAGAAATGTTCTAAATCTAGCAACCTGCCTATATCATCCGCGACCGCTGGCGAGCCTTTGCAGATATTCCTGCTGAGATTCAAGGGCTTTATAGTAAGCCCCTCCAGGACTTGGCCCAACCTCTTGGGCAATATTTCCGAATGGAAACTCGAAGATTCCTCCTTGCGTGCGGTTGTTGGTATAAAGAGCTTTCTCTCTCATTATTTCCTCCTGCCTTTTCTTAAGGCAATTTCAATATACTATAATATTTTTTATTGGTCAAATCTTAAAACAAAAAAACAGTCCCAATGACTGCGATTTGATTTAAGATTGATCTAGCTTTGCAAAATCTTTCTCATTAATTTTGCAAAGCCAGATATTTTTTGAACGCTTATGAAGCGTTCAATAATATTCTCTGTCCGATTACCATTCTTTCGTATGGCCCCATTGAAGGGACTATCTTCAATGCCCTGCCCTTTCGGACAGTTGTTGGTGTGCCTGAAGGGGCACAACACAGGTGGTCGGAAACACTTCTTTCAATAAACATATTTGCCATTTCTTGTTCCTCCTTTATACTCTTATAATATAATACATATTTACAACTCTGTCAATACTTATCATCCCCACAATAAATATTTTTAAGAATCTCCGGAACCATAATTAGGATTATTTATTTGATAAATCCTAACTCCGTCACTTCCATTGGCTAAAAATATATAAAGATAAAAATCATCTTCTGACGCTGATACTGCCACGCTTCGCGCTTCTCCGCCATCATCAATATGACCAGCTAAAATAAAAATATTATTATCATAATCATATTCATATATTCTTAATCCATCTGTGCCATTGGCTAAGAAAATATATCCTCCTCCGTCCCAATTTGGCGCTGGAGCATAAACCCCCAAAGCCTCTCCGCCATCATCAACATGGCTCAATTCAGCCAAAGAGGGATAATAAGTATAGGCTCGCAACCCATCTGTGCCATTGGCCAAGAAAATCATATTGTCATTTCCCTTACAATAAACCCCATAAGCATTGCCAATTCCAGGATTCATATTTCCCACAAGCGAAAAAGCAATTTCATTAAAAGTGTAAACTCGCAACCCATCTGTGCCATTAGCTAAAAGGACATAAGAAGAACAAAGATCTACCTCATTCGCTTCTCCACCGTCATCAATATTGGCAATACTTGATAAAGATGGGCTATAGGCTCGCAACCCATCTGTGCCATTAGCTAAATAAGGAATGTCGCATTGGCCACCGTTAGACCATCCAACATTGGTGCTTCGCGCTTCTCCGCCACTATTAACGCTATAGCTTAAAGTAAAATTCGATCCATCAAAAGCATAAGCTTTATACCCCGTGCTGCCATCAGCCACATAAACTGGATTTCCAGGATAAACATCCAGGGCCGTCCCATCAGTATCAACATGAGCAACATTGGTAACTGTTGATCCATTAAAAGTAAATACCCTAACTCCGTCTGTGCCATTAGCTAAATAATATTGATCATAAAACTGTTCAATCGCCATCGCACTTCCACTACCATAACTAAAATGTGCCAATGGCGTAAAAACAATCCCGCTAGGTGGAGATGACGGATCACTACTCCAGCCACCCTCGCTCGAATAAGAATAAAAATCATTATTAGACAAAGTTCCACCTATAGAGAAATCATCACTATTAATGCCAGCGTCGTGGCTATAAATATATAAATCGCCATTAGGATTAGTGGGAATATTAGGAAGATATGAGGCCAATGAAGTTTTAAAATTATCACAACCAGTTTCGCTCTCTGGATCAAGCTCGCAATCATATCCTTCGGTATCGGGCAATATATTCCCAGAAGCACTATAAGCCATTAAGGCCCTTTGAATACTAGCTAAATCTGATTTTACTTTTGCATCTCTGGCTGCGTCGATTATTCCGCTTAAAGAAACAAAAATAAAACCTGTTAAAATTCCGATAATAACAATTACCACTAACAATTCTATTAAGGTAAATGATTTTAATTTTTTATTAAACATAAAATTTAATTATTTTTAATTACTTCTTCTAGTTCTTTTATTTTATGTTCAAGCATAAATTTTGTTTTTGCTTCTACCATTAAGCGCAAGACCGGCTCAGTATTACTAGGTCGAACCAAAAACCACCAATCTTCAAAATCAACCCTTAATCCATCCATTTCGTTAATATTTCCTGATTGATATTTTTCTTTTATTTGTTTTATTTTTTCTTTAGCGTCTTCCACTTTATAATTTAATTCTTCGGAATGAAAATATTTTCGAAACGGTTCAATAATTTCAGACAATGAATTTCCACTTTTTTTCATTTCTCCTAAAACAAGAAACAAAACCGTAAAAGGCTCTTCGCTAAAAAAAGATTTTTTAAAAAAATAATGACCGGAAAATTCGCCCCCAAAAATAGCATTTTCTTGTCTCATTTTTTCTTTGATCAAAGAATGTCCCACCCGAGTCATAATTGCCTGACTTCCCCATTTTTTAATGGTTTCTGGAACAATATTTCCAGAGCTAATATCATAAAGAATTGTTTGTTTAAAATTCTTTTTTAAAATAATAGACGCTAAAAGAGCGGTTATAAGATCTGGCTTAATTGTTTCACCCTTTTCGTCAACAAAAAAAATTCTATCGCCATCACCGTCAAAAGCCACTCCCAAATCAGCTCGAGCAGCTTTTACTGCACTGCACAAATCTCTTAAATTTTCTGGACGGGCAGGATTTGGTTCATGGTTAGGAAATTTTCCGTCTAACTCATCAAAGATATGAATTAGGGCGGTATTTTTAAGCATCTTTTTGATAGGAATACTGGAAACGCTATTGGCTGTATCAACAACAATCGTAAAAGAAAAATCTTCATCTATAAAATTATCTTCCCAATAATCTGGTAAAATATCTTTTTTTTCTTTTCGGCCAGGAACAGGCGCAAGAATAAAATTATCTGCCAGGGCTAATTCTTTTATCTGGATTAATCCAGTTGATTCGCTAATTGGCACCCCTCCTTTGTTAACCATTTTAAATCCATTGTATTGTGGCGGATTATGAGAAGCAGTAATCATTATTCCACCGTCATAATTAAATTTTGCCACACCATAATAAAACATTGGCGTGGTGCAAAATCCAATATCAATTATTTCTCCGCCTTGTTCCAATATTCCTTTTTCTAGGGCAGCAAATAAATAACCAGAAGAAAGACGATTGTCCATTCCCACTACTATTTTTAATTTACTTGAATTTGGTTCAGAAGACTTATTTTTTAAAAAACAGACAAAGGCTTTGCCGATTTTATAAGCTGTTTCTTCGTTTATTTCTTCTGGGAAAACTCCGCGAACATCATAAGCTTTAAAAATTTTTTCGTTCATATTCTATTTTTGAGCTACTTGTTTTTGTAATTCAGCAATTTTTTGATTATATTCTTGTTTCGAAATCTGCCCGCTATTTAAAAGCTTTTCCATCCCAGCCAGATATTGCTCTTGAATTTGAACAATAGTATAAGCTGTGGAATAAACACTAACCTCGTCTATTGAGCCATTAAAATAATAGCTATTGCTGGCCCTTGGCAAAGTTCCCAGCATTGATCGATTAATCGTTGTGGTTCCAATCGTATCAGTGTCAGTCATTGGTTGTAATACTCCATCAACTAATATTCTATGATTATTAGATGAATATCTGATTCCTGTAATCAAGTGCCATTTATTGTCATTTATTGTTTTATCGCTAAAAATTTGGATAATATTACCCGCATCATCACGATGTTGGAATATTGCTTTATTGTCACTATGCTTTCCAATAAGAATAACTGGATTAACTCCAGCCGTAGACCCATAACCTAGGGCCACCTCAAGATTAACACTGGTTATTGGTTTTATCCAAACAGAAATAGTATAAGCCGAAAAATTAGAAATGTCTGTAAAAGAATTAAAAATTACAGTATCATTACCGTCAAACGACAAACAATTATTTTCCACACAAGAACCATTTGTAACCCAGGTGCTTCCATTTATAGTGCCATTATTCTGATAATCGCTTGAATCATGCAAAATACTACTACTCCCTTCATAAAAAGACCAATCGCCCACTATATTTTGGGCTAATTTGTTTTTTATTGTTCCAGCAAATATTTTTGTCTGTAATAAATCTGCTTGGGATTTAGCCTGAGAATTAGAATTTAAGGCAACAATCATTGAACTAATTAAAGCCAAAATTAAAACTGATACCATAATTTCAATCAATGTAAAACCTAAAACGTTTTGATGATTAAATCTGATTTTCATAAATATATTATATCATTATTAAAGAAAAGCTGGCAATAATCAACCCAAAAATTAGGTTGACCAAAAGAGAAAATATTGCTATATTAGTGATACCTTGTACGAACTTATTTCGCCCTATAGCGAAATAAAAACCTTCGCAAAAAACTTTCTATTTAAAAGAAAGTTTATCTTAAGATTAATAATCCATAAGAATAAAGACAATATGTCATTCTATGAAATAAATTTGCTGTTATCGAGCAAGATATCAGCTGAAGAGGCCAACGCCCAAATCGGCGACCTGGAAGCTTTTTTGCAAAAAAGCGGAAAATTGGCTTCAGAAAGAAAGATTGAAATGAAAAAATTGGCCTACCCTATTTTGAGCCAAGAGGAGGCTTGGTTTTGTTTTATTACTTTGTATCCTAATTTAGGCATTGTTAAAAAAGAAATGCTTAAAGATTTGGAAAAAATGATAAAAGAAAACAAAAACGTCATCAGACATTTAATTTTAAAGAAAGAAGAAATTAAAATAAAAAGATCTGATCGAAGAATGGCAGCTAAAGCTGAACGGGAAGAGAAAAAAACAGAAGAACAGCAAGCGCCAGTAGTAGAAAAAGAAAAATCAAAAGTTGAATTAGAGCAGGTAGAAGAAAAACTGAACGAAATGCTTGGAGAATAAAAATATTAAAAAGATTCCTTGATTTCAAATAATTATTTGTTCTTAAAAAAAACAAAAATAATCGCTTTCTCCGCTTTTTAGCGAAAAAGCAAAAAAATATGAATCTTAATAAAGTATTTTTACTGGGCCGAGTAGCCACTGACCCGGAATTAAAAAGCACCCCATCCGGGCAAAGCGTTTGCACTTTTAGTTTGGCCACCAATCGTGTTTGGAAAGATGCTAATGGTCAGAAAAAAGAAGAAGCCCAATTCCACAGAGTTGTAATGTGGCAAAAATTAGCTCAAACCGCTTCCCAATTTTTAAACAAAGGTTCGCTTGTTTTAATCGAGGGTCGAATCCAAAACAGGTCTTGGGAGGATAAAACCGGAGTTAAAAAATACACTACAGAAATAATTGCAGAAAATATGCAATTAGGCCCGAAAAGCGCAGGATCTTCAAGTAATTTTTCAGCTCCAGCTCAACCCAAAAATAATAAAGAAATGCAAGAAGAGGAAGATATTCCAGTTATCGAAGATGGCGAAGAAATCGATATTAAAGATATTCCTTTTTAAAATAAAATCAATATGTATTGTTATTTCTGCAAAAAAAATGTCCAAGAAATTAATTTTCACGAAGTGGAGATTATTTCAAGATATATTACCAAGTCCGGAAAAATAAAGCCGAAAAAAAAGTCTGGGCTTTGCTCAAAACATCAGCGAGAAACAGCTGAAGCAATTAAAAGAGCTCGCTTTATGGCTTTTCTTCCGTTTGTTGCTAAATAGATAAAACCGCCTTTCTCGGGCGGTTTTTGATTTTATTAAATAGACTGTTCGGCGCCAAAAGATGGGGTTGGCTCGGTGGCAGTATATTTACGAATTAACACCCAATCTGAAGTTATTGTTCCAATAGCACCAGCACTTGCAACAATCGACATATCCCCCGGACTAGAATAATTTTGTGTTTCCGATACTACCCCATCTACTCTATAGACACACGTTGCATTTGGTATTAGCAAGATATCAAAAACATGATAAGCTCCAAGTGAATATTTTCCAGCTTCACTCCATCCAGTTGTGCCTAAAAATTTTGCACCACCACCTGTCCATTGTATTATTTCGGCTCGCGGAGAATAATCAATATAATGCGCTAATCCTATTTGATTATCGTTGCTTGATATTAAGCTTCTTGTTCTCATTGCATAACTATTAATTGATGTCGTGATTACAATATTTGAAAATAACTCTACTCCATTAATGGTATTAGATAAAATACCACCGCTTACTGTAAAATTTGACGTGTCCTCTCTCCATTTTATTAAATCTAATACTCCTCCATTAAAATCATCAAAAAACTCAAACGTATTATCCCCACTCGAAGCCGTGGTGGCAGACGCATTGGCATAATACATATAAATGGTATTGTCGCCACTGGCCAGACTAGGGACCTTAACCCAGACAATGGCAGTAGTGGAATCTGTTTTTGATTCTAGCCAATAGCTAAGTTCCGTGGTGCCGTCAGCCGAAGTGAAGCGCAGATCATCAAAATCAGGTTGCATATCAGAATCATAGGTAATAGTTAGCTTAACTTGATAATCTGTTAAAGCAGAAGCAGAATTGATAGTAATGGGCTGTCTTTTACTATAACCTGGTAATCCTGGTTCAGCTGGTGATTTGCTATACCCTGTTTCAGAGTCATAGGAATAGATATCAGTATCAGACATAATCGTGGAAACAGTAAAACTAGTTCCATCAATTGAAGAATAGGTGTAATAAGTGTTGTTTGGGCCAGTAATCCCTGATGCTTGGCCTAAAGCATTGTTTACAGTGGCTGAACAGGTTGAACCAATACTACAGGTTTCAATGGGATAAGTAGGATTGGAGGTATTATAGACTAACAAAGCTTTGACAATCTGGGATAAGTCTGATTTCCGACGAGCGTCATTGGCAGAATCAGTGGCCGAGTTCAAAGAAACTAAAACAAAACCAGATAAGATACCCACGATTGCAATCACGAC
>JBAZJL010000002.1:0-116987 GCA_041651335.1 Minisyncoccota bacterium | reverse complement strand
TCTAAAATAGATTGTCCAAAAACAGAGAAAAGGGGTTTTGGCCTGGCAACAGACAAAGGAACAAATCTAGTGCCGATTCCGGCGGTTAAAATTATAGCCTGCATGTTAAATTAATTTTATAATTTCTTTATAAAGCTTAACCGGACTATGGCTTAAGTCTTTGTTTTCTTTGAGTAAATTTTTGCCAATAAATTTTCTGACGTCTAATTTTTCTTTTATTGCTACCATTTCTAAAAGCTCGGGATATTTTTTTTTATAATCAGAAACTATTTTTCTTTCTGGAAAATAATTATTATAAATCACATAATCAAGGGATCCGCCCAAATATCTTTCTATTTCTTTTGTAAAATCCAAAACACTATAATCATTAGACTCCCCTTTTTTGGTCATTAAGTTACAAATAAATATTTTCTTCGCTGGGCTGTTTATAATCGCCTCTTTCATTCCTTTAATTAATAAAATTTGCAAAAGCGAGGAATATAAATCTCCGGGCCCGATAATAATCACATCTGCGTTTTCTAAATTGCGCAAAGTAATGGGGCAAGCTTCAGCTTCGGGGACTAAAAAAATCTTTTTTATTTTCAAATCACTATTATGCTTGGGAACATCAATATTGGATTCTTTAATAATTTCTTCGCCGTTTTCTAAAAGAACGTGTAAATGAGAATTAGTAATAGTTGCCGGCAAAATCCGATGCCGCCCTGGCAACAATTCGTTTATTTTTTCAAAAAAATTACGATAACTCTTGTCTTTTAAATAAAGAGCGGAAAGCATTATATTGGCCAAAACATGACCATCTAAACATCCTTTTTCAAATCGATATTTAAAATATTCTTTAATTTCTTTTGGCCAATCAACAAGCTCTAAAAATGATCTTCTGATGTCTCCAAAAGAAACAGTATGATAATCTTCTCTAAGCTTTCCAGCTGAGCCCCCTGAGTCCAAAACCGCAGAAATAACCGCTATTTTATGTTTTGTTTTTTTTAACTCGGAAAGCACAACTCTGGGCATGGCCGTTCCCCCGCCAAGGCAGATTATTTTTTTTGAACCTTTAAAAATCTGCATAAAAATCAAGCAATTTGTTTATAAATTTCCTGTTCAAAAATTGGCCTTTGCTTTTTATAAATAATTCCTAAGGGAATTTTGCCAGCTTCATCATAATCCCACTGATTAGCTAAATCCAAAGCAACTGATTCTGATTTTACATCGTTATTTTCCAATTCATATATTTTTTCATTATAAAACTGAATATTGTTATAAAAAGAAACGCAAGGTTGTAAAATTTCCACAAAAGAAAATCCTTCATGAAGAGACGCTTGAATAATTATTTTTTTTAAAGATTCTATTTTGGCGGAATATCCTCGCGCAATAAAAGATGCCCGAGAAGCAATCATTAGCTTAATTAAATTAAGTGGCTCTTCAACGCTCCCCCAGGGGGTGGAAACGCCTTTATACCCTTCTGGAGAAAGTGCGGTAAATTGACCAGTGGTTAAGGCAAATAAACGATTGTTGTGTAAAATAACATTAATATTAGAATTTCTTTTTGCTGCGTGAATAAGATGAGAAATTCCCTCATCAAGCAAAGCTCCGTCACCAATAAAAACAAAAACTTTTAAATCCGAATTTGCCAATTTAATTCCTTCAGCTGTAGTAACGGATCGACCATGTAATCCGATTAAGCTGTTTAAATTAAGATAATCGGCAATTTTACTATTACATCCGATATCGCCAACAACCACTATTTTTTCTTTTTTCCATCCCTGAGTAATTAATTCATCAATTGCCAATTTAAAAGCACTAAGGATTCCAAAATTTCCACAACCTGGGCACCAAGTATTTGGGCATTGGGTTTCTAAATTGTTTTTTTGTTTCTCCATTTTATTAAATATATTTTTTTAATTTTTTTTCCAATTCTTCAGCAAAAAAAAGCTCAGAGTCATATTTTAATATTTTTTTATCTACTTTGATTCCATTTGCCTCCAAGAGCCAGGCCATTTGTCCAGTAGAATTAGTTTCAACACAAATAATTTGCTTGGCTCCAGCCAAAGCTTTTTCTATTTGTTTTTTTGGAAAAGGAGAAGCCAATAACGGCTGGACTAATTTTAATCCTAAATTTTCAACTGCGCCTTTTACTGACAAAACAGTGGAGCCCCAGGCAATAACACAAATCTTTGATTTTTTATTTCCAAATATTTTTACCGCTGGCAATGCTTCTGCTTGTTTTTGCATTGCTTTAAATTTTAACAAACGTTTTTCCTGCATTGCTTGAATAGCTTTTTTGTCTTCTTCAACAGAAATGCCATCTTCATAATGCTCATAACTATTCGCCTTCACCACCACCTTTGCTTCTCCAGGATAAGCTAAAGGAGAAATTCCGTTTTTAACAATTTTGTATCTTTTATATTCCCCTTTCTTGTCCCAAATAATTTCTTTTTCCTTTTTTACTTGATCTAATATTTTTTTTTCAATAGAAAAGGTTCCTTCGGAAACATCTTTGTCGGTTAATAAAATTGCTGGGGTTTGATATTTCCAAGCTAAATTCAATAATTTTCCAGCCCAAAAAAAAGATTCCTCTGCGTTAGAAGGCAAAGCAATAAATTTTTCAAAATCTCCATGCCCAGGATGCAAGGTAAAAAGAAGGTCACTTTGAGCGCCATAAGTAGGCACGCCAGTAGCTGGTCCCATCCTTTGACTATTGATTACTAAAAAAGTAATTTCCGCTTGAGCAGCTAAACTGATTGTTTCAACCATTAAAGCAAACCCTCCACCAGAAGTTCCCACTGCTGATCGCTGACCAGCAAAAGCTGAACCAATAGCCTCACTAGCAACAGCAATTTCGTTTTCTAATTGTATGGCTAATAATCCTAATTTTTTTTGATTTTGAGCTAAATAATGCAAAATTCCAGAAGCAGGGGTCATGGGATAAGCAAAATAAATATTTAATCCAGCCTTGGCCATTCCTTCGGCTGTTGCTTCGTTTCCAGTCATTAGCAAACCAGGATTATTTTTTACTTTATTTATTTTTATTCCATTTTTGGGAAAAACTGTTTGCTCGTAAGTTAATTTCGCAATTTGCAAATTTTTTTCTTTTTCTTTTGATAAATCTTCTAATAATGTTTTTTGAAATAAATCAAAACTTATTCCCAGACCCTTGACCAATCCAGCAAGCAAAGAAGTGTTTGCCATAATCGGCAACCCATTACATTTTTTTAAAATGTCATCTGCTGGGATTCCAATTCCTTTTTCTTTGATTTTATTACTATTAAAAAATAATAATCCATTCTTTTTAAGATTGGCCCTATGTTTTTCTATGGTTTTTTTATCTAAAGCCAAAAGAAAATCTATTTTTTTTTGACGAATCGGATCTTTTTTTTCTGAAACAGTAATTTGGGAAAAATTATGTCCGCCCCTTATCAAAGATTGATAGTCATCATAAATATAAACATAATAACCTAGCTGATTGAACATTTTGGCGATTAACAAACCAGCCCTACGACTTCCCTGCCCGGCTGCTCCGCCAACAATAAAAGAATATTGTTTTAAATTTTTCATATGTTCAAATTTTATCATAAAAAATAGGCAAATAAAAGCCAAGCTTCCCCACTTTTTAAAAACCCTTCAAAATATTTTTTTAAATCAAAAACCAGGCTTCTGCCTGGAATATTTTTTATTCAACCGTTACGCTTTTAGCTAAATTTTTAGGCTTATCGATGTTTCTTCCTAATTTTAAAGCCAAATAATAAGCAAATAAATGCAAAGGAATTACAGAAAGAATCGGAGTAAGCATTTCTAAAGTTTTGGGAATATAAATAACGTCATCCGCGATTTCTTTTATTTTTTCATTACCTTCAGTGGCAATGACAATCACTTTTCCTCGACGAGCCTTTATTTCTTCGATATTACTAACCATTTTTTCATAAACAGAATCTGAGGGGCAGATTGCAATCGTTGGACAATTTTCATCAATCAGAGCCAATGGTCCATGCTTTAATTCTCCTCCGGCCGATCCTTCGGCGTGTAAATACGATATTTCTTTTAATTTTAATGCTCCCTCTAGCGCAATGGGATAATTATATTTTCGACCAATAAACCAAAAATCTTTATAATCTTTATATTTTTCTGCAATTTTTTTTATTTGTTCAGAATTTTTTAAAATTTTTCTGGCTAAATCAGGCAATTGTGCCAGCGCAGAAACAATTTCTTTCCCAGAAATTAAAGACAGCTCTCTTTGTCTTCCTAAATAAATAGCAATCATTACCAGAATGGTTAATTGCCCTAAAAAAGCTTTGGTTGAAGCAACGGCAATTTCCGGGCCAGAACGAGTATAAACTCCAGCATCGCTTTCTCTGGCCTGGGAAGAACCAACAACATTTGTTATTCCTAAAGTTAAAATTCCTTTTTCTTTCATTTCTCTTAAAGCAGCCATGGTATCAGCTGTTTCTCCAGACTGAGAAACAAAAATCGCAGCTGTATTTTTATTAATAACAGACTTACGATATCTAAATTCAGATCCCACATCGGCTTTACTGGAAATATCTGCCTGCTCTTCAAAAAGATATTCTCCGATTTTACCAGCATAATAAGCTGTTCCACATCCCACCAAAATCAAATTATTTATTTTTCTTAATTTTTCTTCCACAGAAAATAATCCTCCCAACTTAACGTTTCCTTGCTCAAGAATCAGTCTCCCCCGCATTGCGTCTTCAATAGTATTTGGTTCCTCCATTATTTCTTTTAGCATAAAATGTTCATAGCCCCCTTTTTCCGATTGTTCAATATCCCAATCAATTATTTCAATCTTTTTTTTCATTTCTTTTTCCTCTTTACTAATCACAAATCCATCTTCAGTTAAAACTGCTATTTCGCCATCATCTAGGTTTATAATCTGCCTGGTGCGAGTGATAATGGCCGAAGGATCCGAAGCCACAATAAACTCATTTGTTCCAACCCCGATAATCAAAGGAGAAGACATTCTCGCCACAACCAGTTTTTTAGGATCAAGCATGGAAACAACTGCTAATCCATAAGTACCCCTAATTTCTTTCAGAGCATTTTTTACTGCTTCTTCTAAATTGCCTTTAAAATATTTTTCAATTAAATGGCTGATAACCTCGGTGTCGGTTTCTGATTTAAAGCAATGCCCTTGTTCTATTAATTTTTGTTTTAATTCTTTATAATTTTCGACAATCCCGTTGTGAACCACAAAAATTTCATTTTTACAATCTGGATGCGGATGAGCATTTTCTTTCGTTACTTCTCCGGTTGTTGCCCAACGAGTATGCCCGATTCCAATATTACCAATAATATTATCAAAATTTTCAGAATTATCAGAAATCTTACCAATAGCCCTGTATAAAAAAGGCGTTTCGTTCAAAACACAAAAACCATAGCTGTCATAACCACGATATTCCAATCTTTTTAGCCCAGAGAAAATTATGGGCAAAGCTTTTTTCGAACCAATATAGCCAACGATTCCGCACATAAATTATTTAACAACAATATTAATTATTTTATCAGGAACATAAACTACTTCTTTGATTTCTTTATTTCTAAGCCATTGAACAACTCTTTCGCTTTGTTGGCATTTTTCTAAAGCTTGATCTTTTGAAATACCTCCGCTAATTTCAATTTTATCTCTAACTTTTCCATTCACCTGAACCACTAAAATAATCTTATTTTTAATAATTAATTCATTATTTATTTCTGGCCAAGGCTGTAAAGCTAAAATGCTATTGTTGCCTAAAAGCTCCCAAATTTGTTCACAAAAATGTGGAGCAAAAGGAGAAAAAATTAAAATAAATTTTTTAATTGCCTCTCTACCAAAATCTTTTTTGTGTTCAAAAACAAAATTAATATATTCCATAAAAAAAGCCACGCAAGTATTAAATTTCATTTTTTCTATATCTTCGGTTACTTTTTTTATCAATTTTTCTGTTTCTGAAATAACTAATTCGGAAGAATCTTTATTTTCTTTGCTTTCTATTAATAAATCCCAAGTTTTATTTAAAAATCGAAATACTCCCTTAAGACCCTGAGGATTCCAAGCAATTGCCTGGTCAAAAGGGCCCATAAACATTTCGTACACCCTTAAGGTGTCGGCGCTGTATTCATCTACGATTTGGTCTGGAGAAACAGTGTTGCCTTTTGATTTAGACATTTTCTGCCCATCTTGCGCTAAAATCAAACCAACATTTCTTAATTTTTGAAAAGGCTCTTTAGTAGACACAACACCGATATCAAACAAAAACTTATGCCAAAATCTAGCATAAAGCAAATGCAAAACCGCATGTTCGGCTCCGCCAACATATAAATCAACCGGAAGCCATTGTTTTTCTTTGTTTTTATCAACAAGCTCTTTTTCGTTTTTTGGGTCAAGATATCTTAAATAATACCAGCAACTTCCTGCCCATTGGGGCATGGTGTTGGTTTCTCTTTTAGCTGGACCATTACATTTAGGGCATGAAACATTCACCCATTCGCTAATGGCTGACAAAGGAGATTCTCCAGTACCAGTTGGTTCGTATTTTTCTACCTCTGGCAACTTTAAAGGTAAATCTTTTTCAGCTAAAGGAACGATTCCGCATTTTTCGCAATGAATAATAGGGATCGGCTCTCCCCAATATCTTTGTCGGCTAAAAACCCAATCCCGTAATTTATAATTTATTTTTTCTTTGGCCAATCCTTGATTTTTTAATTTTTCTCCAATTTTTTTCCTGGCTTGCTCAGAATCTAGGTTATCAAAATCTGCAGAATCAAATAAAATTCCATCGTCAACAAAAGCTTGCTCAAAATCCAATTCCCTGTCTTTTGGCTTAATCACATATTTAATCGGCAAATTATATTTTTTTGCAAAATCAAAATCACGCTCATCATGAGCTGGCACAGCCATTACCGCTCCGGTTCCATAGTGCCCAAGAACATAATCAGCAACAAAAATTTTTATTTCCTGATTATTAATAGGATTAATCAAAGACAATCCTTTGATCTCTACTCCTGTTTTGTCTTTTACTTCACTGATTCTTTCAACATCGCTTTTGTTTTTTGCCTGGTCAAGATAATTTAAAACATCCTCTTTGTTTTCAATATCATTTATTAATTTTTTTAATAAATCGTGTTCTGGGGCCAAAACCGCATAAGTACAACCAAATAAAGTATCAACCCGAGTAGTAAAAACAGCTACTTCTTCTTTTTTATTTTTTAATTTAAAAATCAGCTCCCAGCCAATGCTTTTACCAATCCAGTTTTTTTGCATTTCTTTTATTTTTTCCGGCCAATCCAAAGAATCCAAATCATTTAATAAACGATCGGCGTATTCAGTAATTCTTAAAACCCATTGCTCGATTTCTTTCTTTGTCACCAAACTGCCACATCTTTCGCAAGCCCCATCCACCACCTCTTCGTTAGCTAGTCCGGTTTTACAAGAAGGGCACCAATTAATGGGCAATAATTTTTTATAAGCCAGGCCTTTTTCGTATAATTTTAAAAATATCCATTGCGTCCATTTGTAATAATCAGCATCAGTTGAATTTATTTCTTTTTCCCAATCATAACTTAATCCTGCGATTTGCATCTGTTTTTTGATATTAGCTATATTTTTAGCCGTGGTAATCGAAGGATGAATTCCGGTTTTAATGGCAAAATTTTCTGCGGGTAAGCCAAAAGCATCCCAACCAATTGGATGTAAAACATTAAATCCTTGCATTCTTTTAAATCGGGCAATAATATCCGTAGCCACATAGCCCTTAAAGTGCCCAACGTGAAGGCCTAGACCTGAAGGATAAGGAAACATATCCAAAACATAATATTTCGGATTTTGAGGATCTTCTTTTGTTTTAAAAATTTTATTATCTTCCCAAAATTTCTGCCAATTTTGTTCTATTTTTTTCGGTTCGTATTTCATTTTCCTCTTCTTTAAATAATAATCATGGCTAAAATCCCCAAAATAATTGCAATCGCAATTTCTGTCCAATAATAAAAATCATCATTAATAGCTTTCTTTAAAAAAACTTTTTCTATTAAAGGCTTGCTAAAAAGCACAACCATAAAAAAACCAAGCCCTACAGTAAGCCCAAAAAGCAATTTTCTTGCTAATATTAATATTATTTCTAATTTTTCCATTTCCTTGATTTGGTTTTAGAATAACACGCCATTAATCATTTAGCAATTATTAATTTATTTAAAATATTATCAAATTTTAAACAATTTTCTAGCATTATCAAAGCAAGAAGCCAATACTTGCTCTTTAGAGATTCCTTTTAAAGAAGCAACTTGGTTAGCAATGATGGGCAAAGACAAGGGGCTATTTCTTTGTTCAAATCCTGGAGGAGGCAAAAATGGACAATCGGTTTCCAATAAAATCCTGTCTAGGGGACATTTTTTGATTGTTTCGGTTAGATCTAATTTAAAAATAATGCCATTAATGCCTAAATAAAAACCCAAGTCTAATAATTCTTTGGCTTGCTCCCAATTACCAGTAAAACAATGCACTACGCCTTGATTTTGATTATTTTTTAAAATTAAAATCAATTGATGAAAGGCTTGACGGCAATGAATAATAATCGGCAAATTTAATTCTTTGGCTAAATCCAATTGTTGAGTAAAGATTTTTGTCTGCTCTTCGGCTATTAACAATCTTTTTTCTTTGCTTTTGGGCTGATTCCAAAAATCAAGACCAGCCTCGCCGATAGCCACTACTTTTTCTGTTTGCGCTAATTTTTTATAAGCAAAATAATCAAATTTTAATTCTTTTTTTTCTAAAGAATCAAATTTTAAAAATTCTGATTTTATGTTTTGAGGATGCAATCCAACTCCAGCATAAATATTGCTGAATTTTTTTGCTAAATTAACAGCAGAAGAAGATGTTTCGAAATTAGTTCCAGGGTTTATTATTTTTATGTTTTGTTCGCTACACTTTTTAAGCAAAACCTCTCGATCAAAATTAAAATCCGGAAAATCAATATGAGCGTGCGTATCAATCATTTTCGATTCTAGGGAAAAGAGGCTCCCCTTTTTTAGGGTTATAAATTCCATTTTTTTCGTTTAAGCCAAATAATATTTTTTCGGCAGTTTCTGGTAAAAATGGGCTTAGCATCTCCGCAATATTTTTTAGCACGTATAGCAAGTTGGAAAATATTTCTTTTTGCTCTTTTTCATTTGTTAATGTCCACGGCTTTTCTTCTTCAATATATTTGTCTGAAGCGGAAATCAGCTTCCAAATTTCAGCCAAAGTTTCGTTTAAATTGATAAAATTATTACGATAATCTTTTTTAACTGTTTCTACTTCTTTTTGAGTATATTCGTTAGGGCTAACTTCAAAATCTTGACCTAATCCTGATTTTTCTACCATAGCCAGCGTTCGAGCAAAAAGATTTCCAAGCCCGCTCGCTAAATCAGAATTATATCTTTTTTCAAATTTTTCAAAAGTAAAATCTCCATCTCCAAGAGCTGGAATTTCCCGCAATAAAAAATACCTCACAGCATCAGTTCCATATTTTTCTACCAAACTAAATGGATCGATTACGTTGCCAATAGATTTAGACATTTTTTGCCCGTCAACAGTAAGATAGCCATGACTAAAAATAGCTGTTGGTAGTTTAAGTCCGGCTGATAATAACATTGCTGGCCAATAAATAACATGAAATCTGGTCACTCCTTTTCCAATGGCATGAAGTTTGGTTGCTTCGCTCTGCCAAAATTCTTGAAATTTTGATTCTTCTTTGCTTCCAAAGCCTAGGGCTGTAATATAATTTGCCAAAGCATCAAACCAAACCCAAATTTTTTGACTTGGGTCGCCAGGAACATCAATCCCCCATCCTTTTGCTCTTTCTGCTGAACGAGAAATACAAAAATCTTGCAATCCAGAATTAATAAAGCTTAAAAATTCATTTTTGCGCGATTCGGGAATAATTTTTAATTCATCGGACTCGATTGCTTTTTTTATTTTTTCCGCATATTTAGTTAGCTTGAAAAAATAATTTTCTTCCTCAACCAGCTCTGGTTTTGTCTGGTGTTCTGGGCATAATCCATCTTCAGTTAGCTCTTCTTTTTTATAAAACTCTTCGCAACCAACACAATATAATCCAGAATATTTTTTTTTGTAAATATCTTTTTCGCAAGCCTGCCATAATTTTTGCGCACCAATGAAATGCCTTTCTTCTGTGGTTCTAATAAAATCATCAAAAGAAAGATTAAGCGCTTTCTTCATGGCATAAAATTTTTGAAAATTTTCTTCAACTAATTCTTTTGTTGAAATGCCTGCTTTTTCCGCGCTTTGAACATTTTTCAAGCTGTTTTCGTCTGTTCCAGATAAAAAGAAAACCTCGTCTCCCATTGTTCGATGATAACGAGCAAGAACATCGGCTTGGATTTTTTCCAAAGCATGTCCGATATGAGGCGCTCCGTTAACATAATCAATCGCTGTACTGATAAAAACTTTTTTCATAATTATTCCTGATTTTTTTTATAAGCAATATAATTTTTTAATGTTTCGTAAATCACCGCCCCCAAAGGAATGGCCAAAATCGCCCCCACCGCACCTAGTAATTGTCCGCCGATTAGAATAGAAAGTAAAATTAAAAAATTAGGAATCCCGATAATTTTGTTAGAAATAAACGGGGTTAAAAAATTATTTTCCGCAAACTGGATGATAATAGAAATAACTAAAATCAAACAAGCAATTGTCCAAGAATTTAATAATCCCAAAGAAAAAAGGATTAAAGAAGCTAAAATCGGACCAACCAAGGGCACTAGATTTAATATTCCACAAAGAATACTAACTGAAACTGTAAATTTTATATGAAGAGCGAAACAAGCAATAAAAGTCATTATTGCCACAGCAATACAAGAAATAACCCGCCCCCCAAACCAGCCCATTACCTGCTCTTGGCTTTTTTGCCATGATTTTAAAATATCTTCTTCTAATTTTTTGGGAGAAAAATTTTTTAAAATTTTAACAAAATCACTTGTTTCAATTGAAAAGAAAAATGCTAAGACAAAAGTCGTAACTACCGAAACAAAAACATTAAAAAAAGAAGAAATAAATTTAAAAATTGTTCCAGAAAAATTAAGAATACTGTCTCCAATTCCAGGATTATTTTTTAAAAAATCAGCCACATTAAAAGAATTTAAGCCAAGTCTGGAAATATTGTTTGAATATCGAAGATAATATTCATTAAAATTTTGAGAAAAAGAAACCGTCTCAGATATAATCGAAGGAAAAATAGCGTAAAACACACCAATGACTAAAAATAAAAATCCAGCGTAAACTAAAATCCCTGCCATAATTCTAGGGATTTTCTTTTTTTCAAAATAAGAAACTGCGGGATTAAAAATAATAGAAACAACTAAAGCAATCAAAGCTACTAAAAGTATATTTTTTATTAAAAAAAGAAAATAAATCAAACCAACGGCCAAAGCTATTTTAAAAATTACCGACCAGCTGATATCTAATTTAAAAGAAGTATTGATGTTCATATTTTATATTAAATTTTTAATATTTTTTTAAAATTGTCCTGTTTTTTAAATCTTCCAATAATGGCTAAATTTAGTTTTTCTGGAACAAAAATTTCTTTAGCTACAGCTTGAACGTCTTTAGCGGTTACCTTGTCTATTTTTTTAAAAATATCTTCAATTTCTTTTATTTCTTGATAAAATAATTCCTGATTAGCATAAAAAATTGCTCGAGAAGAACACGACTCCAAACTTAAGATTTCCTGACCTTTAATATAATTTTTCGCTTTTTTCAACTCTGACTCACTGATTAATTCTGTTTTTGTTTTTTTATATTCATTAAGAATAGCTGAAATCACTTGTTCGGTTTTATTTTTATCTACTCCAACAAAAGTAGCTAAAAATCCAGTATCGGTATCTAAGTTGACACAGGTTTGAGAATCATAACCTGTGCCTAATTTTTCTCGAATTGCACTAAAAATACGAGAACTCATCATTCCCCCCAAAATCAAAGATAATATTTGAAGAGCGTATTTTTTTTTATGAAAAATATTATAAGCCCTGACCCCTAAGGCAATATTCGCCTGCTCAATATCCTTATATTCAATTTTAATTTGAGGACTATCTTGTTTTTCCTTCACTAGCTCTTTTTGTTTAAAATCGCCTTGTTTTATTTTCGAAAAACTTTTTTTAATTTTCTTTAAAATTTTGTTTTCTTTTATATTTCCCGCCACACAGATAACAGTGTTTTTCGCTACATATTGAGAATAAAAATAATCTAAAATATCTTTTCTGGTCATTTGAGAAACAGAATCGATTGTGCCGGCGATATCCCAACCAGCCGGCTGATCCCCATAAAGCAAATCTTTCCAAATATCATAAATATGTCTTTTGGGGTTATCCAAAAACATATTGATTTCGCTGATAATTACCCCTTTTTCTTTTTCAATAACTTTGGGAGAAAAAAGAGAATTAAAAAATATTTCCGAGATCCAATCAATTATTTTTTCCACATGGTTGGCCGCGGCCAACACATAAAAACCAGTATTCTCTTCTCCGGTAAAAGCATTATAAAAAGATCCGATTTCATCTAAAACTTTGCTGATTTCAATCTGATTTTTAAATTTTTTTGTGCCTAGAAAAAAACCATGTTCTAAAAAATGGGAAACACCAGAATTTTCTTTTTTTTCATATTTTGATCCTGTGCCAACCAAAACCAAAACAGTAGCTGCTTTTGTTTCTTTTTGAGGCGCAATTATCACTCTCAGCCCGTTTTTTAAAACAATTTTTTTATATTTCTTTTTTTTCATTTTCTTAAATCAAGCGAAAAAAACGGAATTAAGAATTCGACTTCTTCAAAGTTTTTTTCTTTATTTGTTTTTCTTTTAAAGATTGAAATTGTTTTTTTAATTCTACCATTCTTATTTCTCGATTAACGGTTAAATCAAAAAATTTTTCTAGTTCAGCCATTCGATCTTCCATTTCTTTTTTTGTTTCTTCAAATTGTTTTTTTAAGATCAAAGTTTCTTTTCCTGTTTTATTAAGAGCATTAATCAAGTCAACAAATTCTTTATCAACGCTGCCAGTGGCAAAAATCTTTTGCTCTCCCTGAGAAACACCTTTAATAAATTCTTCGGCCTCAAAAAATGACTTAGAAATATAAGCAAACAAAATCCGATCAATAATCAAAACCATAATAATTCCCGAAACAGAGAGAAAGGCAATATTAGCACTAAAAGGAAAAACGCAAACCAAAACAATAATTGTGGTAACGATCGGAAAAACAAATAAAAAATAAAACTTTGAAGCAATGCTATCAAAATTTATATCTGGAACTTCGTCTTCGGCTTCAATAATTTTTTTTCTTATTATTTTAATTATTGAAAAATTTGCCTGTTCAGAATAAAAAGAAGCAAAAACCGCAGACAAAACTGTAGCCACCGCGCCACCAGAAAAAATTATTAAAACATCGCTAGGGCAAATATTGGTAAAAATTCTCATCACTATCCCTGTTATTATCGTGATAATCAATCCCCCCCAAATAATTGAAAGAAAATTGGTTCGACAAAAATGGACTAAATAATAAAAAGTTTCTTTGGTCTCTTCCAAATTTAAACCATTTTTCAAAATTCCTGATTTTATATTTTCATTAATGATGTTTGTTTCTTTTGATCCCAAGCCAATATCCCCCATTCTTAATAGAACAAATAGAGCAGTAGCGCTTAAAATCGTTAAAACAAAAAATAAAAAAAATAACAAAGCATTGGGAGTATCAAATTGGGCCGTAGTTACAATCAAAACTCCAGCAAAAAAACTGCACAACCCCACCCAGCCAATAATGGGTAAAATTATTTTTAAAGTATGGGGGATTTTAATTTTCATATTTTATTTTAATTTATTAATAAAATAATCCAAAAGATTATTAATGCTGATTCTTTCTTGGGCCATTGTGTCTCGATCTCTCACGGTTACAGAATTATCTTCCAAGCTTTCAAAATCTATAGTTACACAATAAGGCGTGCCAATTTCATCTTGGCGCCGATAACTTTTTCCAATGTTGCCACTCGCATCAAATTCACACATAAATTCAGAATTCAATAAAGAAAAAACTTCTCCGGCCTTTTCCATTAATTCCGGCTTGTTTTTTAATAATGGGAAAATAGCTATTTTTACTGGCGCCAAACGCTTGTCTAGCTTTAAAACAATTCTTGTCTCTCCATTTACCTCTTCTTCGGTGTAAGCATTGTCTAAAAACATTAAAAATAATCGATTTAATCCTGCTGAAGTTTCTAAAATATGGGGCAAAAATCTTTCATTTGTTTTTTCATCAAAATAAGTTAAATCTTGCCCAGAGAACTCTGAATGTCGAGACAAATCCCAATTGCCTCGAGCGTGAATTCCTTCTACTTCTTTAAATCCTCCTAAAGATCTAAAATTATATTCTATGTCATAAGCCCTTGACGCATAATGAGCCAGCTTTTCATGTTCGTGCCATTGAATACTTTCTGGATTAATTCCATATTCTAAATACCACTGCCAACGAACATCTCTCCATTCTTCATATTTTTCGTCCATTTCTTCAGGTCTTAAAAAATACTGCATTTCCATTTGTTCAAATTCTCTTGTTCGAAAAATAAATTGTCTAGCTACGATTTCATTTCGAAAAGCCTTGCCAACTTGAGCAATCCCAAATGGTAATTTTACCCGCAAAGAATCCATTATATTTTTATAATTCAAATAAATTCCTCCGCAAGTTTCTGGACGCAAATAAACAATTTCGGTTTCGCTTAAAGAATCTGTTGGAGAGCCAAGATTTGATTTTACCATCAAAGAAAATCTTTTGGCTGGCGTTAAATCAGTTGAACCGCAAAACTGACATTTTAATTTTCCTAATTCCCGCAATTTATCTAATTCAAGATTGATAAATTCTAAAGACTCTTTATCGGCGTTAATATTAAATAATTCTAAAATATGGTCAGCTCGCATTCTGGCTTTGCACTTTTTACAATCAATCTGAGGATCATCAAAACTATCAACATGCCCAGAAGCTTTCCAGGTTAAAGGGTGCATAAAAATAGCACTGTCTAATAAAACAACATCTCTTCTTAATTGAACCATGTGTTTAAGCCAAGCGTTTTGAATATTATTTTTCAATAAAGCACCGTAATGGCCATAATCATAAACAGCAGAAAAACCGCCATAAATTTCCGATGATTGAAAAACAAATCCTTTTCTTTTGCAAAATGAGGTAATTTTATCTAAATTATCTTCCATAAATTCAAATATTTATAATAATAAAAATCGTAATCTTGTTTTGATTTTAGCATATTTTTAGCCTTTCGCAACCAAATAAAGAATGTTTGGGAGCTAAGCTCCCAAACATTCTTTAACTCTTTTAAGTACATAAAAAAGAAAACCGCCGAAGCGGTTTAAAATTTTTAATTGTTTTGTTCAACGCCAAATGATGGGGTTGGCTCAGTGGTAGCATACTTACGAATAAAAACCCAATCGGCAGTAAGAGTATAGGCCGCTGGATAGGCTCGAAAAATAATTCTATCTGATGTCATTGGATGCGCATAACCAGTCGTAATCGTAGTTTCTGCCTCGCTACGATCAACAGACCATTTTCCAGATGTTGGGCCAGCCTTAAAGCGCACCAAGTGCCATTCATTTGCAGACCAAGAAGGAATGTTATAAGCAGTATATCCCCCTGTTGTACGATGTACATATTTTTGACGATATTCAGAGCCACAAAAGAACATTCGAGCACAATAAGTCCAAACATTAACTGTATATCCAAATTCCATTGCATCGCTAGATCCTCCATAAGTTGAAGTTTTTAAACGAGCCTCTAAAATCATATCGTTAGCAGGAAGAAAGCCAGAAAATACTTCTGCGCTAGCAACCACTAATGTTGAGTTTATAACGCTAGGAGAACCATAAACAACATACCACTTTGTTGTATCTAATGATGTTCCAAGAAAGTCATCAAATAATTCAAACGTATTATCCCCATTCGAAGCCGTGGTGGCAGACGCATTGGCATAATACATATACAGGGTGTTGTCGCCGCTGGCTAAGCTGGGAACCTTTACCCAGACAATGGCAGTAGTGGAATCTGTTTTTGATTCTAGCCAATAGCTAAGTTCGGTAGTGCCGTCAGCAGAAGTGAAGCGGAGATCATCAAAATCAGGTTGCATATCAGAATCATAGGTAATGGTTAGCTTAACTTGATAATCTGTTAAAGCAGAAGCGGAATTGATAGTAATGGGCTGTCTTTTAGCATAACCTGGCAATCCTGGTTCAGCTGGTGATTCGCTATACCCTGTTTCAGAGTCATAGGAATAGATATCAGTATCAGACATAATCGCAGAAACAGTAAAACTAGTTCCATCAATTGAAGAATAGGTGTAATAAGTGTTGTTTGGGCCAGTAATTCCTGATGCTTGACCTAAAGCATTGTTTACAGTGGCTGAACAGGTTGAACCAATGCTACAGGTTTCAATGGGATAAGTAGGATTGGAGGTGTTATAGACTAACAAAGCTTTGACAATCTGGGATAAGTCTGATTTCCGACGAGCGTCATTAGCAGAATCAGTGGCCGAGTTCAAAGAAACTAAAACAAAGCCAGATAAGATACCCACGATAGCAATCACGACCAAGAGCTCGATTAAGGTAAAAGCAATAAGCTTTTTAGAATTCGTTTGTTAATAATTAAAATGTTTTTTGTTTATTAAAAACATTATATCAAAATATATTAATCTTGAAAATGAAAAAAGACAAGACAAATGAAATATGCTTTAAACTCATGTTTGGGAGCTAAGCTCCCAAACATTCTGGAAAATATTAACGGCAATGAGGTATTAAGTTTGTTTTGCATTGCAAACTTTCCGAACCAGAATAATTAGATGAGTCAACGCACCAATTTTTATTTTTTTGCGATTTTATAAAATTTGATTTTGCGCAATAATAATTATTATTTACACTAAGATAAATTTCCATTGCTCCTCCCAAATCTTTTATTTTTTTTGAAATGTTTAAAATTTCGCTATCATTCTCTAGGCCAAAATAATTTCCATTTTTTAGTTTTTTTATTTCTGCCCAATTTCTAACTATTTCCAAATTTTTCTTGATTAATAAATTATTCGCTGATTCTTCCAAGCTTTTAAAAAATAAAATTGGGGTCCCCAAGGAAACGCCAAAAACAGCAATCATGGCCAACAATTTGAAAAATGATATTTCAAAAGTTTTTTTGTCCAAAATATTTTTATTATTGGTTTGCTATAGGCGCATAAGCTGGCTCTGATTGCGAGCTTAGTTGTTTACCGGTCCACTGGTCATTGCCGGTAATGTGCACTGATCCAGTAATTAAAATATCTTCGCTAAGTTCTGGAACAGCGGAAACTTGAAAAGCGCATTTGGGCATTTCTTTTAAAATCCCCTCTCCAGCTTCCATTATTCCGATCAAACAAGTTACTTCTCTGGTATTTTCATCATAAGTTATTTTTGCTGTTTCCGGCCAAATCTTATTCTCGTAAAAAACATTTGGAGAAAGAACTGCCCTCATGGTTACACCTTCCATATTATTATAATAATTTTTGGCTGACCATTCTACGGTTAAATAAGTTTTTTGGCCAATCTGAAGAGGATAAGGCCCAGAATTGGTAAAATATTGACTTTGATTATAAATTTTTTGTTCGGCAACAAGCGAAGAGTTTATTTTTGTAATAAATTCTTGAGTGTTTGCTCCTACGGTTACGCTATTTTTAATTATCGGATTAGCATTGCCAGGGCTATCCATATTCCAACGTTTATTCACATTTACCCAAAATTCAACTTTTCCTCCTTGACCTGGAGCCAAATAATTAAGCTCTGGAATATGCGCACTGTCCCAAACAATGGAATTATCTCCTTGTTGATAATTTCCATTGGGAACAATAATAGAATTTAAATCAATATTATTAGTATTTAATCGGCTGATCAAAACCATATTCTGCATTGCATCTTGGCCAATATTCATAAATGATATTTCATAATGAAGCTGATCCCCTGTTGAAGCCACATAAGCATCGCTATTATTTACAATCTGAGTTAAGTATATTGAAGGAGCAATAATCTGCACGCTTCGAATTGATTCTTTTAAAATTACAAAATTTCCATTTTCCCAAATTCCCAGCTGAACTTTAAACACTTTTTTATCTTGATCGCTTCCAGTCAAAGATCCTGTTAATTGAATGTTGCCGCTATCTAATTCGTTTAAAGTTGAAATGCTCCATTCATTATCCAATCCTTTTGGTTTTTGAGTAGTAATAGTAAATTCGGCAGGAATTTGCGCCTTGATTGTTAAATCGTTCAAAGGATAAGAAACATTGGAAGAATAATTAAAATTTACCGTAAAAGTTTTATTATTTGCCACTTGATCCGGCATTTGAATAATTAAATTAATAGGCACGCTTCCTAAAATAGTAGTAAAGGTAGTGTTTACTTCATTTTTTGTTTTTAGCCCCGAAGGTTGAAAAGAAATTCTAGCTTCGGCTTTTTTTGTTTCATTAGCCTGTCCCAATAAACGAGTAGTAAATTGAACTGATCTTTCTTCTCCTGGATAAATATCCCCTTTTAGGGCGCTGGAATCCAAATGGACTACTCTTTGCCCGTTTTCAACAATCGCTCCTTCTGGAAAAGTAAAAAACATTTCTGGGCTTTCCAAGCGAACATTGCCATTATTTTTATATTTTACAGTATAAGTAATGTTTTCTCCCATATCAGTTTTGCTGGGTCCTAAAATTTCCAAATACATTACCTGCTTGGAATAAGACATTTTATACCAAGAAAAAGCTCCAACCGCTAAAGCAATAACCACTAATAAGATAATAATATTTCGTATTTTCATTTTTTAAAAAACTTTATTTTATAAAACCTTAGATTCTCTTGCTCTTCTTTGCTAATAGGGTTCTTTTTTAATTCAACCCTTTCTTTGATAGCATTAATATTTTGTTTGTATTTTTTGAAATCTTGTTTTTCTGCCTGCTTCGTGCCTCGAGGAGTTTTTCTAAGATTATAACCACTTCTTTTTGAATCTTCTTTTTCTCCTAGGCGTATCCTTTTGCCATCTTCTCCTTGAAAAGTCATTTGCGAGGCTGAAAAATTTTGCTTGCTTCCGGGCTTGTCTATTGGCAAAGAAAAATTATCCATGTTTATATTTTTTAAATATTTCTTGTTTTGATTATTCCCAAAACAATTTTTTCTTCTCCAATTTCTATTTCCTTGGCCTGATCAATTTTTTCTTGAATAATAAATTTATCAGCCAAAACCTCTTCAAGAATATAATTTTTATTATTAGCTATTATTTTATCAAAAAAATCTGATTCTTGGTAGAGAACATTAATTCGATCAGCTGGAACCATATTTAAATCTTTTCTGATTTGTTGAATTTGTCTGATAATTTCTCGAACATCCCCCTCTTCTTTTAATTCCAGGGTAATCTGAGAATCAAGCCAGATATTATTTTCTAAATCTAAATCTTTTGTTATTTTTTTAACGTTTATTTCATCGGCAATCAATGAAAAAAATTCTTCTTTAAGATTATTATTCTTTATTTTTAATTCTTTCAATGGCTGCCTTACTTTTATTCCTTGCTTTTGTCTTTCGGCTAAAGCCAAATTCACTATTTCTCTTGCTTCTGCCATTTGCTTTTCTAAATCATTATTAATTAATGATTTTTCTTCGCTGGGATAATCACAAAGGTGAACGCTTTCTGGATCTGTTTCTTGTTTTAATTTTTGATATAAATCTTCGGCTAAAAAAGGAGTAAATGGGGCAATCAATTTTACTAATTTTGTTAAAACATAATGCATTGTTTCAATTGCTTCTTGTTTTTCTTCTTTTGTTTCTGGTTTTTGTAATCTCCGTCTTGATCGTCTAATATGCCAATTAGAAAAATCATCAATAAAATCATTAAATAATCTTGCTGCTTTAGTTAGTTCGTATTTCCCCATCCATTTGTCTATTTCTTGGTTTAATCTTTCTAAGCAAGAAAGAATCCATTGGTCTAAAATATTTTTTGAAATATTGTTTTCTATCAAATCCCCTTTTTCTTTATAAGTTTCATAAAAAACATAACAATTATTCAAGCCAGAAATCACCTTGCGCCAAACTTCTTTTACTCGATCTTCGGAAAAGCGATATTCTTCTCCAATATTTGAAGAAGATAGTAAAAAATAACGTAAAGAGTCGGCGCCATATTTATCAAAAACCTCTTTCGGGTCAGGATAATTTTTTAATTTTTTACTTAATTTGCGCCCCTGAGCGTCTAAAACCAAACCATTAACAATCACGTTTTTAAATGCTGGTTGATTTTCTCCCAAGCCAAGATTGTCCAAAGTTAAAGCGGAAGCAATAACGTGCAAAGTATAAAACCACCCTCTGGTTTGATCCAAACCCTCAACAATAAAATCAGCGGGAAAAGTTTTTTCCACCAACTCTTTGTTTTCAAAAGGATAATGCCATTGAGCATAAGGCATTGATCCTGATTCAAACCAACAATCAAATACGCTTTGAATTCGAGTCATTTCTTTTCCGCATTCACATTTTAATTTTATTTCATCAAGGTAAGGACGATGCAAATCTTTTAAATCATAATCTTTGACTGCGTTTTGCTTTAACTCGGCTACACTTTCTATGCAAATTGTTTTTTTGCAATCAGGACATTCCCAAATCGGAATCGGAGCTCCCCAAAAACGATCTCGGGCAAAATTCCAATCCCGAACACCCTCCAACCATTTTCCAAACCGACCTTCTTTGATATGACCAGGAACCCAGTTAATTTTTTGATTGTTTGCTAATAATTTTTCTTTTAATTCTGTTACTAGAATATACCAGCTCTCAAGAGCATAATAAAGAAGCGGAGTATCGCAACGCCAGCAATAAGGATACTCATGAACAATTAATTCCTGTTTATAAAAAACATTATTTTCTTTTAAATCTTTGATTATTTTTTTATCTGCTTCTTTGACGTTTAAATTTTCATAATCAATTGCTTGTTTGGTAAAGTTTCCGGTTTCATCCACTAAATGATAAGTTGGCAATTTATATTTTTGGCCAAGATTATAGTCTTCTTCTCCGTGCATTGGATTTATGTGAACAATTCCAGTTCCGTCTTCCGCAGTTACAAATTCTCCTAATAAAACCTGAAAAGCATTTTTTTTGTTTTCTGTTTCAATATTTTCAAAATAAGGAAAAATAGGTTCATATTTTTTATTAGCCAAAATTTTTCCTTTAAATTGTTTTAAAATTTCAAAATCCCCTTCAATTATTACTAAACGGTCTTTGGCTAAAATATATTTTTCGCCATTATTTTCAATTAAACAATATTCCAATTCTGGATTAACAGCCAAAGCCAAATTGCCGGGCAAGGTCCAAGGCGTGGTAGTCCAAACCAAAAAATAAGCATTTTCAAAGTCTTGTTCAATAATTTTAAATTTTACATAAATAGAAATATCTCTTGTTTCTTTGTATCCCTGATTAACTTCGAAATTAGACAAAGTAGTCCCGCAACGAGGACAATAAGGAGAAACCCGATAATTCTTTTTCACTAATTTTTTATTCCATAATTGCTTTAAAACCCACCAAACCGATTCGATATAATTATTTTCCAAAGTAGCATAAGCCTTATCGTAATCTGCCCAGCGACCCACTCTTTTCAGGGTATTTTCAAAATCAGCCACACAAGTAAAAACCGATGCTCGACAAGCATTATTAAATTTTTCCAAACCCATTTCTTGAATCTGCTTTTTGGTTTTAATTTCCATCTGTTTTTCAATCAAGTTTTCAATCGGCAGGCCATGACAATCCCAACCCACCCTTCTCGGCACCTGATAGCCCTTCATAGTCCAGTATCTTAAAACCGTATCTTTTAACGCAGTTGTTAAAATATGCCCATAATGAGGCTTGCCCGTAGCAAAAGGCGGACCATCGTAAAAACTAAAAAATGGAGAGTTCTCTCTGTTTTTAATAGATTTATGAAAAATATCCTGTTTTTCCCAAAACTCTAATATTTTTTCTTCGTTGTTCATATAATTCTTATCTCTCCAGTTTTTAAAACCTGACGAGTATTGTTGATAATTAATTCCTTCGGATCCAGTCCTCGCAAATACCCCTCTAAAAGCCAAAGCGGATCCCCATGAGAAACAATTAAAATATTTTTATTTTCATATTTTGCTTCAATTTCTTTTAAAACTAAAATCATTCTCTTTTGACATTCAATCCAGTTTTCTCCTTGGGGTGGAGCCAAATTAATTTTTTTGATTAATTCGTAATTATAAAAATCCCAAGCTTGTTTTTCGTTTTTTCCTGCAAAAATTCCCCAATTAATATCTCTTAGTCGCTCGTCGTAAATTATTTTATCTTTTTCTAATCCAATTATTTCCGAAACCAAGCCAGCAGTTTGCCTGGTTCGAAAAATATCAGAACAAAAAATAACATCAATATTTTTATCTTTTAAATTTTCTCCAGCTTTTTGGACTTCTTTAATCCCCTCTTCGATTAATTCACAAGGGGGGGTATCATCAGGCCAATTATAAAGAATGCCCTTTTTTTCAGTTTGATGAATATTCTTTCCGTGCCTTAAAAGAAAATATCGATTCTTTAAATCCTTATTCATAATGATAAATTAGCATTTTTAAGTCTTTTAATCAATAAAAAACAACCTAATCGCTGTTCTTTATTTTTTAAATAAAAATCAATATTTTCCCATTTTTTTTGCCAAATTTTCCGCTTCAATCAGCTGCTCTTCTATTTCTTGTAATCCTTTTTCCCAAAAACTTTTTTGAGTAATATCAATTCCAACTCTGGCAAAAATGTTTTGCGGGCTTTCAGAGAGCCCAATGGATAAAATTTCTTTTACTTTTTTTATAAATTCAGAATCTTTTTTTACTTCTTTTTGTAAAGACTTAGAAATTAATAATCCACTGGCATAAGAATAAACATAGAAAAAAGAACGGATGTGGCTCCAATAAACCCACCAATTTTCCGATCCTGGTGATTGCTCAACATAATCGCCCATATAAGCTGACATATTTTTTTGAAAAAGTTGTCCAATTTCTTTTTTGGACAAATATCCTTTTTCTCGAAAATTTTTGTGCAAATCTTTTTCAAAACAATAACAAGCAATTTGTCTTTGGATGGTAGAAACAATATCTCCCAATCTTTGAATTATTATTTCTAACTTTAATTCTTCATCTGCTTGCTTTAATAATTCCTCTAAAACAAAATCTTCCATAAAAGTGCTGGCTGTTTCCGCCACCGCTAAAGAATTGCCAAAATTCAAAGCATTTTCTCTTTTCTTCATTAATTCATTATTAATTCCATGACCCACTTCATGAGCAATAGTTAAAACATCTCTTAATTTATCCGTATGGTTTAATAAAATATAAGTTGGCTGAATCAATAAGCCGTGGCTACAATAAGCTCCACCGGTTTTCCCTTTGCGAGGGAAAACATCAATCTGTCCATTTTGAATGAAAGAATCAAAAATTTCTCCAAATTCTTTGTCTAGATTTAAAAATACTTTTCGCACTAATTGAACCGCTTGATTATAAGAATATTTTTTTTCTTTTTTTCCATATTCAACATTTCTTTCGTGGTATTTCAATTTTTTAACTTTTAATAATTTAGCCTTTAATTTGTAATACCGCGCTGAAATATCAAATCTTTTTTTCACAGCCTCACAAAGCGCATCAACTACTTTGCTTTCAATATCATCACTTAAATGCCTGGCTTGATCTGGTCGATCAAATCCTCTAATTTGATCATTTATTTTTTTATCTTGCAAAATAGAATTTATTTCGTGCTCTGCCACTTCAGCATTTTTTTCTAAAATATCATTTAAAGCTTGCGCGGCCTCATCCCGGACTAATTTTTTCTTACTGGAAATCAAGGTCATTATTTCTTCAAAAGATTTTGATTTTCTTTTTTTATCTTCATCTAAAATTTTTCTTGACTCTTTGGAAATAAAAAGCGATGTCATCATCACCCAATTGCTATGGGATGTTTGATATTTTAAATTCATTATTTTTTCTTCGGGTTCGGTTAAAAAATATCGAGACTCATTAAATATTTTTTTTAAATAATGATGATATGGCGCTAATTCTTTATTTTTTAAAAATTCTTGCTGTTTTGTTTTTGCAATTTTGCCCAGGCTTAAATAAAAAAACTCCATTTCGTTGCCTATCTTTTGAGCAAACTCAAAAGCTTGATTAAGCCTAGCCTTGATTAAAGTATTGGTTTGGTCTTGAGAATTACGATAATGGAAATAATCCAATTCTTTTGAATTGGCTCCAAAAAAACGAGCCCATTTTTCATAGTCAGCCAAAGCCTGTTTTAAAAATTTAGTTTTTTCTAAATAATTTTTTTGACCTTTCCATTTTTTAACAAACAAGCTTGTTCTCTGGGCAACTTTTTTTCTTTCTTCTATTATTAAAGGATCATTATCATTTTTAAATAAAGGCGATAAGTCCCAAACTATTTTTATCTTTTCTTTTGACATTTTGATTATCTTAATGTCCAGCCCCCATCAACAACAATGGTTTGTCCGGTAATATAATTTGATTTATCCGAAGCTAAAAATACTACAGCATTCGCAATGTCTTCTGGTGCGCCTAATTTTTTAAAAGGGATCATTGCTATTATTTGATTTTTTGCTTCTTCTGAAGAAGATGCTCCCGGCGTATCGATTCCTCCTGGAGCGACTGCGTTGACATTTATTTTTCTTGGGGCTAATTCCAAAGCCAAAGCTCTAACCATGGCATTTAATCCCCCCTTAGAAGCACAATAATGAACCAATCCTTCGAATCCAATCAAAGAAGCAATTGAAGAAATGTTTATTATTTTTCCTCCTTCTTTCATTTCTTTTATTGCTGCTTGCGTGCACAAAAAAACGCTTTTTAAATTGATATCCATTACTCTATCCCAATCAGCTTCTTTCATTTCCGAAAAAGGCTGAAAAGGATAAATTCCGGCATTGTTCACTAGAATATCAAGCTGACCAAATTTTGTAATTGTAGAAGCAATTAAATTATCAACCTCTTCTTTTTTAGAAACATCGCATTTCAAGGCCAGTCCCGGATATTCTTGGTTTTCTATTTTTTGTAAAGCTAAATCGCAATCATTTTGAACAAGATCGCTAACCACTACTCGACACCCTTCTTTAGCCAAAGCCAAAGCAATGCCATATCCAATCCCCTGTTTTGCGCCAGTAACAATTGCTACTTTATTTTTTAAGTTCATATTTTTATTGTTTTTATTATTAAAATTAATTACATTTTTTGCGGAGCAGAAATCCCCAGCAAATCCAATGAATTTTTAAGAACAATTTGAGTGGCTAGCACTAACCCCAAACGGGCATTTTTTAAATTTTCGTCATCAACTAAAACATGACATTCATTGTAAAACTGATGAAAAGCTGAAGCTAAATCCAAAACATATTGAGTAAGCCGATGCACCTGATAATCAAAAGCAATATCCTCGATTATTTCGGGAAAATAATTTATTTGCCTGATTAGGTCCAATTCTTTTTCATGCCCCAATAATTCGATATTGTTAATCTTTTTTTGTTTTGTATTTTCCAGCCCAGCGTTTCGTAAAATACTGGAAATGCGAGCGAAAGCATATTGCACATAAAAAACCGGGTTTTTTTCAGACTGTTCTTTGGCTAAATCCATATCAAAATTAAGATGCGTATTGGCTGATTTTTGTAAAAAGAAAAATCTAACCACATCAATCGGCAGTTCTTCAAGCAAATCATCCATGGTAATAGCCGTGCCCAATCGCTTAGACATTTTAACTGGCTTATTGTTTTTCATTACTGTAACAAACTGCAAAAGAATTATTTCCAATTTTCCTTTATGCCCGATTGCTTCTGTTCCAGCCAATAATCCGGGCACGTCTCCAAAATGATCTGCTCCCCACACATTAATAACTCTATCAAATTTATTTTTTTCAAATTTATATTTATGATAAGCAATATCCCCTGCTAAATAAGTAGGAGTACCGTCACTTCTTAGTAAAACCCTATCTCGTTCATCTCCAAATAAAGAAGCCTTGAACCATTGCGCTCCTTCGGATTCATAAATTAAATTTTTTTTATTTAAAAGTTCGGTTATTTTTTTTATTTCCCCTTTTTGATGCAAGCTGGCCTCAGAAAACCATTCATCATAATGAATATTCATTTTTTCAATTGTTTTCTTTAGCATTGTTTCTAAAATAATTTTTGCGGCTTCTTGCCCGATTTTATAAGCATCGCTGTTTGGTTTCGCCAGTTTTTGATTTAAAGAATTAATATATTCACCAGAATATTTTGCTTCCTTGTCTTTTAAAACAGAATGACCAAGAGATAAAACTTGATTTCCAAAATCATTAACATAATAAGCTTTTTCTGTTTTGTATCCTGCTTTTTTAAAAACATTGGCTAAAACATCCCCAAAAGGACCGCCTCGTCCATTGCCCACGGTTAATGGCCCTGTTGGATTAGCGGAAATAAATTCTACTTGAATTTTTTTATTTTTCCCAATTTCTAAATTTCCAAATTTTTCTTTTTCTTTTAAAACATTATTCGCTACTTGCCATAAATATTGTTGCGAAACTCGAAAATTAATAAATCCCGGGGAAACCACTTCTGCTAAATCAAAATAATTAAAAAATTCATTATCTTTGGCAATTTCTTCTTTTATTTTTTCGGCAACTTCTATTGGGTCAATTTTTTGTTTTTTTCCTATTTCCATCGCAACATTAACAGCATAATCTCCATAATCCTTTCCTTTTGGTTTTAATACTTGAAAATAGGGCGCTTCAAAGTCACCTAAAAAACCATTGTGTTGCAATGTTTTGATTGCCTGGTCTATTATTTCAATTATATATTTTCTAACCTGCATTTTATTAATAAGATATATCTTTACAATAAATATATCATTTTTAGGAGGAAAAACAAAATATCAAAAATTCCTTATTTTATCAATCTCTTCCTTTTCAAACAAAAATCAGATAAGCTAAAAATATAAACTAATATGGGAACAATAGCTGAAAACAAAAAAGCAAGATATAACTACGAAATCCAAGAAAAATTTGAAGCTGGAATATCTTTAGATGGCCAAGAAGTAAAATCTTTAAGAAAAAAGGGGGTTAATTTGAATGGAAATTACGTAATTATGAAAGATAAGTTTGGCCAAACTGAAGTTTTTTGGGTTGGCGCTAATATTTCCGCTTACCAACCAGAGAATGCCAGCCCAGAATACGATCCCCAACGAGACCGAAAATTACTTTTACATAAAAAAGAAATTGCTTTTTTGGCTGGAAAAATAAAGGAAAAGGGCTTGACTTTAGTGCCATTATCAGTTTATACTAAAAAACATAAAATCAAGATGGAAATAGGCTTAGCCAAAGGAAAAAAGTCTTTTGATAAGCGCGAAACCATTAAGAAGAGAGAGGTTGATAAAAGAATAAGACAAGAGTTAAAAATAAGGGGGTGAACCGCTTCGACAGAAATTTGAAAATAATATGCAAGTCGAGTATTCTCTAATCTCGTAAAACTTGGAGAACCAATTTAAGTGCAAACTTATTTGAAGAACCTGCATTAGCTTACGCTTAATGCTGTCCTTACCGCAGACTTCCGCTAAGCGGATAAGGGCATAAACTTTGCGGAATAGGCAAATTTTTTTTGATTTAAGAAATCTTTGCCAAAACAATATTAAATCAAGGCAATAGGAGTTTTGTCCGGCTTTCCACCTATCGCCTAATAAGGCCGGAATAAGCTTGTAGATTTATTATTAGGATAATTTTTGGACGCGAGCTCATTACTCGCCACCTCCACAAAAAATATTTGAACAAACCATTATTCAACAATCAAATAAGAGCTAAACAAGTCCGTCTGGTAGATGAAACAGGCGTACAATTGGGTGTTGTTTCTTTTGAACAAGCCCTAGACATGGCAAAAAATAAAAGCCTAGACTTGATTCAGGTAACAGAAAAAGTTGAGCCGCCAGTATGTAAAATCGGCGACTACGGAAAGTATCTTTATTCTTTGCAAAAAAAAGAAAGAAAAATAAGCGTTGGCGCCAAGGGCGGAGAAGTAAAATCAATTAGATTAACTTTTAATATTTCCGACAATGATATAGATACCAGAGCCAGTGCCGCAGAAAAATTTTTAAAAAAAGGAGATAAAGTAAAAGTTGATTTGCCTCTTCGGGGAAGACAGAAAGGATTGATTGCTGTGGGCGAACAAAAAATCAAAAAATTTTTAGAGTTATTAAACGCAAAAATAGAAGTAAAAACAGAAAAAGAATTAAAAAAAGAGCCCAAGGGCTTATCAATGATAATCGCAAAAAAGTAATATGAAAAACAAAGGAAAGACCAGAAAATCAATCGTAAAAAGATTTAAAGTAACAAAAAACGGAAAGGTTTTAAGGCGGGCCGTAGGGCAAGACCATCTTTTAAGCAAGCAGACTTCGAAAAAAAGAAGGTCTCTCCGCAAAATGGTAAAATTATCCGAACCAGAAGCAAAAAAAATTAAAAAATTATTAGGAAAATAAAAATATGGTAAGAGTAAAGAGAGGCACAGTTGCCCATAAAAGAAGAAAAAATATCATTAAACAAGCGAAAGGTTTTCGCTGGAGTAGAAATTCAAAATTTTTAGCTGCCAAACAAGCCTTGATGAAGGCCTGGTCTTATGCTTATCGAGACAGAAAAACCCTTAAAAGAGATAGGCGCGCTATGTGGCAAATCAGAATTTCTTCGACTTGCAAAGAAAATGGAATTTCTTACAGTAAATTTATGGGAGCTTTGAAAAAATTAAACATAGAAATTGACCGAAAAATACTAGCAGACCTAGCTAATGAAAATCCTGATATTTTTACAAAAATATTAGAAAAAGCTAAGGCTTAAATTAAATATTAAAACCGCGTTTCAAGCGCGGTTTTTTAATTTCCGATTTTATAATCAGGTGGTATATTTTTAGAAAACTTTAATAAATATTCTTTACCCAAAATATCTATTTCTTTTTTATTTCTTTTTCCGAACGCACGGATGATTACAGACGGACCACTAAAATTTTTGGGCTCTAAATATAAATCTTTTTTTTCTTTAATCTTTTTTAAATTATCCGATTCGTTTTTATCTCTAGCTACCACTATTAAAATATTGTTTTTCCAAAATACTCTCCCCTGCTTTAATAAAAGAAAATCGTTTTCTTTAGGATTTTTTTTTACCGACAAAAGTATTTTTAAATTATTGGAGTAATTTTTATCTGTCAGAATGCATCCTCCTCCAGGAGAAACAAATTTTTTGAATCCAAAATCTTTTACCATTTGAAGCTGCGGTTTTCGCGATCGGCCAACAATCCCACAAAGTTTTTCCCGATTAATTATTTTTTGCTTTTCCGGAATTGTTTCTGGTAAAGCTTTGGCAGACAATGGTCTCAATAAATACCCTGTTAGTTTGGCTTGCTTTTCGATTAAATCTAAGGCTCGTTGATTTTGAGACATCGGCCTCTCACCTAGCACCTCCCCGGTCGCAATAAAATCATAATTATTTTTAATCATTATTTTTTTTGCCTCTTTTAGCATTAATAGGTGGCAATCGATACATGGGTTCATTGCTGAACCAAAACCATATTTTGGTGACTTTAAAATATTTAAATATTTTTTACTAAGATCAATTTCTATTAATTTTAATCCTAATTGTTGGCAAGTTTTTTGGGCAACAGCACAATCAAAGAAAAAACTTTTAAAACAAATCGGGGTTATAAAAATTCCTTGATTTTGTAATATTCTCGCGGCTAATAAAGAATCTAATCCTCCTGACATTAACAATAAAGCTTTGGCTTTAGTTTTCATACTATAATTTATTTTTAAAAATTAGCTTATTCAATGGCTGAGCATTTAAAACATCTTCTTTGCTAAGCCAGGCTCGACGGGCTTGATAAACACCAAATTCCATATCTTTTAGTTCTTTTTTGGAATGGGCATCGCTTCCAAGGCAAATCTTTATTCCCAATTCCTTAGCTCTTCTGGCGTTTTGGGCACTTAAATCGGAACGAAAACAATTCATTTCAATAGTAATATTTTTTTCTTTGGCAACTTTAAAAATTTCTTCCAAATCAACCTCATAAGAATCGCGAGTATTCAAAATTTTTCCAGTAGGGTGATTAAGAATATCCACATAAGGATTACTGATGGCTTTAATAATTCTTGCTGTCATTTCTATTTTATTCATTTTAAAATTCGAATGCACGGAGACAGTAACAAAATCCAATTGCTTTAAAACCTTATCGGTAAAATCCAAAGATCCGTCTTTTAAAATTTCTACTTCCGCCCCCTGAAGAAGAACAAATTTTTTATTTTGTTTTTTGAATTTTTCGTTTAACTTAATTATTTCTTTTTTTTGTTTTAATAAATCTTTTTCATTAAGCCCGTTTTCTATTTTTAAACTCTTGGTATGATCGGTAACTCCTAAATATTCATATCCAAGCCCTATCGCCTGTTCGCCCATTTTTTCTAAAGAATCCATTCCCCCGTTCCAATTGCTATGGCAATGAAAATCCCCTTTAATGTCTTTTAATTCTATCAACCGAGAAATTTGTTTTTTTTCTGCAACTTCGATTTCTCCTTGATTCTCGCGAATTTCTGGAGGAATCCAATCAAGGCCTAATTTTTCATATATTTCTTCTTCATTTTCTCCTTTTATTTTTTTTCCTTGACGAGTAAATAATCCGTATTCATTTAATTTAAATCCTTTTTTTATGGCCAATCGCCTAGTCGCTACATTGTGCTCTTTGCTTCCAGTAAAATATTGCAAAGCAGATCCAAACGAACTGATTGGCACAACTCTTAAATCGATATCTAATCCTTGTTTTGTTTTAACCGATGATTTGGTTTCTCCTTTGGCAATTATTTTTATTACCTCATCCATAGTCACAAAAGTATTCATGATTTTGTTAATCAAATAGATATTGGTTGCATCTTTTACTCCCACCAAAATATCCGCATCACCAACGGTTTCTTTTTTTCGACGAGTGCTGCCAGCAATAGAAATTTTTTCCACCCCTTGAATTTTCGCAATCCTTTCTTCGATTTTTTTTATCTGAGGAAAAATTTCCCGCAATAAAAATCGGCCCTTGGCCTGTTTTAAAAATTCCAACGATTCTAAGATATTCTTTTCGGTCTTTTCTCCAAACCCAAAAATTGGAGCAATCTTTCCTGATTTGGCTAATTTTTCTAAATCAGCCAAATTTTTAATACCTATTTCGTCATAAAGTTTTTTTATTTTTCTTACTCCCAATCCCTCAACTTTTGTTAATTCTTCAAAATCAATGGGCGATGTTTTTTTTAAATCTTTATAATATTCAATCTTGCCAGTTTTTAAATATTCTTCGATTTTTAAAGCAATGCTTTTCCCGATTGCCGGAAGATCTTCCAATCCCTTTAATCCCTTTTGCTTATATATTTCCTCAATATCTTCTTCTAAATTATCCAAAGCAATAGCAGCCTGTTGATAGGCTTTTGGTTTAAAAGGAATTTCATTTAATTCCAAAAAATCGCCGATTTCAAATAAAATTTTAGCAATTTCTTGGTTTTTCATTTTAATAATCGCAATAATTTTTATAATCCTATTTTCAAAAAATTTATTTTATTCTTTTGGAAAAAATTTTAAAAAAATTCAAAAGTCTTTTCTTGTCAAAATTACCAACAATATCTTTTCTTAAACAAATTAAAAAAATCACTCCAATTAACCCGCAAGTGCCAGCAACTATAAAAGACGGAACAAAGCCAAATTTATAAACCAAATATCCGGAAACAAGCCCAGAAATCCCAGTGCCAAAACCCAGAACCGCGTCATCTAAACTCCAATCAGCAGCTTCATGGCCCTTATCAATATTTCTGGTAAAAATTGCTCGCCAGCCCGAGATACACATGGCCATTCCAATTCCATAAAAAAATTGAAAAACATAAACATGCCAATCAGTGGTTGCTAAAAGATAAGCAAAAGGAATCATTGAAACAATAAATGTTCCAAAAACAAGGAAAAGATAATCATCAGTGTCTCCACGGCGATGATCTAAAAACAATCCGGCTGGATATTGAAATAATGATTTCACTACCCAATAAATAGAAACCGCGATTCCAACCGAAAGCGCTGTCCCGCCAACTCTTTCTAAAATAAAGATTGCGAAAACTGGAGTAACCAAACCCAACCCAGACCAAAGAGCAAGATCGGATAAAATTAAATATTTTATTATTTTGTTTATTTTTTTTAAATGCATTTTTCTTCGTTAATTTTATTATTAAATTTTTCTTCCATAACATTAAATCCTTTTTTTGCTAAAAAAGCTAACCCCAATAAAGAAACTATTATTTCTCCAGCTCTGATAATCATAGTAAATGCAGCAGCAATTGAAACCTCAAAATTTAAAGAAATAAAAGCTGCAGCTTGAATAACCTCTTGCGACCCTAAAGAAGTAGGAATAGGAATCAAGGTGGAAAAATAAGTTGAACCTAAAACAGAAAGAGAGGCTGGAAATCCGATATTTACCCCGGTTAAGAAAAAAATCAACAACCAGGCCCTGATCAACATAATCCCAGCTTTTAATAAAGACAAAAGCAGTCCTTTGTATATTGGTAATTTTCGAAATTTAAAAAATTTAAAAATTTCATTTTCTGTTTCAACAATGCTATTTCCTTGGGTGATTTCTTTGGTTCGGCTGAATTTTTTAATAAAACCAATAACAATACTTTTTTGACGCAAAGCCTTGAAATAAAAATAACCAATAACAATTGCAAATCCAGCCAAAGCAACTCCAAAAATATATAAAACTTCTAAGGGTAAAATTCCAAATTTAAAAGTAAAAAAGAAAAGTCCGAAAAAAATAACCAAGAGATTAACTGTCCATTCCAAAATTCTTTCAATGATTACCGAAGAAGCGGCCTTTGCCATTGGCACTTTTTCTTCTTTGGAAACAACAATCGAACGAAATATTTCTCCAGAAAGAAAAATTATCGGGAACAAATACATCATTGCATATCCCCCAAGATAAGAACGGAATAATCGCCAAAAAGGAATATTAATCTGATTATCTTTTAAAATTTCAGACCAGCGCCAATTTCCGATAATAGCAATCAAAAAACTAAAGACCACAATCACTATTCCCTGCCATCCTCGAAAAACTTGAAAGGCTTGGATAATTTTATCCCAGCCCGTTGTTTTTCCAAGCCAAACAAAAATAACTATCCCAAATAAAAAAGATAATAAAACTAAAAATATATTTCTTTTTCCAAAAGCCATAATTAATATTAAAAATCAATAAAAACTTAAAAACAATTTTTTCTTTTCTTGTTTTTTAATTTTATATATTTTAACACAAAAAAACTTAAGAAAAAAGGCTAAGTTTTAAAAAATCGCGCTAATTAGTAGCTAAAACAAAAGAAAGAAAAGGCTTAATCTCTGAATCGATCTTTGACCAATCATATTCATGACCGGGGACGTTAATTGCTTTTGCAAAAGAAATCGGCTGGCCAATGATTTGTGAATAAAAAACAACAAAAGGAGCTTTTATCGTTGCCCAAGCCAAAGCAAAAAAATTTCCTTGAGAAAGAACGTCTTGGCCATTATTATCAAAATTAATAATATTGGGCTTTTCTTTTTTAAAACTCCAAAAAGGGGTACCAAATCCGATAGCAGAAATACTTGCTTGACAGCATTTTATTTTTTCCATAGTAATATTTACCAATCCAGCACCATTACTTAATCCAGCAATAATAATTTTTTTGCCTGGATTTTCTTTGGAAAACCTTTGCAACTCTTCGGCTAAATAATCAGATTCTTTGGGAAAACCGAATAACAGCTCTTTTAAATAAGCAGCTTTGCCCAAAAAACTGTCTCTGGTGCGATAATAAGGCACGACAGAAGACTTGTAGCCCAAATCATTAACAACCCCCTCTATCCCCTTGATTAGGGGCTGAAAATCATAAGCTTTTTCCATCTGCACAGTGCCATAACCCCCAGAATTAAAAATAATCAAAACATCGCTTGTTTTCGCTGATTCAAGCAAATGTTTTTTAAATAAACTATTATTTTCTTGCCAAAAAAACAAATCAAACCAAACAAAAGAAGCAACCAAAATAATTCCAAAACAAATAAATGTTATTTTGAGCCACTTTTTCATTTTTTTATTTTAATTAAGCGTCTTTGTAGTCTATTTTTAAAATTTTATAATTTTTTTTATTAATCGGAAGACTGATTGTGTCTCCAACTTTTTTCCCAAGAAAAGCCATTCCAATTGGAGATTCGTTGCTAATTTTTCCTTCAAAAGGGTTTGCTTCTATTGTTCCTACAATTTTGTATTCCTCTTGTTGAGCGCTTCCATTGGTAAAAATTACACGAGCGCCTAGTTGAACTTTGTCTTGATTTTCTTTGGGAGGAGTTTTAATAATTGTATAATTTTTTAAGATATTTTCCAATACTTCTGCTCGAGAGCTAAGATCTTCAAAATTTTGTTCAAATAAATAAAAATCAGGATTTGGATCATTGCTTTCCAAAAAATTAGGAACATCGCCTGCGATCTCTTCTTGTAATGTCTTTTTAATAGCTTCGTATTCTTTTTTTATTTGTTCAAGCTTTTCTTTTGTAATATAGTATGTGTTTGCCATATTCCTTTTCTTATTTATTATTTAAAAACCCCTCTTTTTAGAGGGGCTTGTGTGTTTATTATATTATTATATTATTACACCCTCTAAAAAGTTTTGTTTAAAAACCAGAAACCGGCCAAATTAATAATTTGGACTTTGGCAACCGTTTTATAAACTTTTTGAGTGCTTAATAATGTCATTTCTTTACCCTTTTATTCTATAGAATACGATAATAATTGTCAACTATTTTAAAATTTTTAAAAATTGACTGATTGAAGTTTTTTCTTTAAAATACGATAAGAATGATTAATCAATTAAAGATTATAATTATTATTCTCTTTTTGTTAACCGCTTGTTCTACCGGTTATTATTTTTATGACGGTATTTACAACTATCCAAAAACAACAAAAATAGAAAAATCTTTTGATGTTGAAAAGGGGCAAAACGCCACAGAAGTGGCCTTTGCTTTGGCTAAAAAAAAATTAATTCAAGACCCCTACCCTCTTTTAGCTTATCTTTACACTACTGGGAATTATAAAAAAATAAAAGCTGGGCAATATATTTTAAATTCTAAAATGACTGGAGCGCAAATTGCTGAAGAAATAATAAAAGGCCAAGCTTCGGAAATAAAACTAACTATTATTGAGGGTTGGGATTTAGCGCAAATCGCCCAATACCTACAAAGCAAAGGATTTGGAAAAGAATCAGATTTTTACTCTTTGGTCGGAAGTCCAGCTCAAATTTATGGCCAAAATCAAAATTTATCTGAAAATATTTTCGGATATTTTGATTTTTTAAAAAATATGCCTGTTTCTGCTAGCTTAGAAGGATTTATTTTTCCTGATACTTATTTTGTCAGCCCCGAATCATCTCTTGAAAAAATTATTTTAAAAATACTTTCTAATTTTAACGATAAAATAACAACGGAAATGAAAGCTGATATTGAAAAACAAAATAAAACCATTTATGAGATAATTACCATGGCTTCGATTATTGAAAAAGAAGTTCAAACCATAGAAGACAAAAAAATTGTTTCTGGAATTTTATGGAATCGTTTGGAAATAGGTCAACCCCTTCAAGCAGATGCCACGGTTTTATATGCCTTGCAAATGCAAAGTGCAGACAAGGTTTACAAAAAATACACCGAAATAGATTCGCCTTATAATACTTATAAATACAAAGGTCTTCCTTTTGGGCCCATAAGCAATCCGGGAATAGATAGTATTATAGCGGCAATTTATCCAGAAAAAACAAATTATTGGTATTATTTATCTAAGCCAGACGGAACAACAGTATTCAGTAAAACTTTAGCAGAACATAATCTTGCTAAAGCAAAATACTTAAAATAAAATTATTTTTTTACCAATCCTTCAACTGCCTTTAATACTTCTAAAGGAACAGCAAAAACTATAGTATTTGATTGGTCAGAACTAATGTCATTTATTGACTGCAGCGTTCTTAAATGAAGAGCGCCAGGAGCAGAAGCAAGAACTTCTGCAGCTTTAGCCATATTGTTAGCAGAGGCAACCTCTCCCTCAGCTTTAATAATTACTGCTCTTTTTTCTCTTTCTGCTTCAGCTTGCTTTCCAATTACTCTTTTCATTTCTTCGGGCAAGGTAATATCTTTTAATTCAAGGTTATCAACACTAATACCCCAGGGATCAGAAGCTTTATCAATAATAGCTCTAATGTCTTCGGAAACTTTTTCTCTTTTTGATAATAATTCGTCCAGCTCTACTTGGCCAACAGCATTTCTCATGGTTGTTTGAGCCAATTGAGAAACAGCGTAATAAAAATCTTCTACCTGTAAGATTGCTTTTTCGGCAGAACTTATTTTGTAATAAATAACCGCATTTACTTTAATAGAAATATTATCCCGAGTAATAGCTTCTTGATCAGGAACATCAACTGCTTTAACTCTCATATCAACCTTGGTAAATGATTGAAAAATAGGAAAAACAAGGTTCCAACCAGGACTCATGGTTCCAGAAAATTTTCCTAAGGTAAATTTCAATCCATTTTCATATTGATTTACTTGTTTTATTGAAACCAAAACAATAAAAATAACGATTGGAATTATTATCTGAAAAAACATATTTTTATTTTATTTATTTTTAATTATTTTTTATTATCAATCTATTATACCAAAAAACTAAAAATAAAAAATGTTTGAGGGCTCCCTCACATAAACTTCTGGTGAAGTTTTGTTCGGGTCCCGGCTCGCGACCGTCGTCGCTCCGCCTTTGATTGAGTACAATCAAACCCCCAAACATGGCTTTATTTAAAAATTATAATAATTTTCTTTGACGAATAGCTTGCTTTTTTTCGACATCAGAAAATATTTTTACTTTTCCAAAAACCCCATCAAACCCAGGTTGAATATTCACTTCTCCTTTTCGAGCCCGAAGAATCCCTTCAACCACTTGAGAATCTGCTATTTTTTTAAGATCGTCTATTGGAGTATCAAGTAAAACATCAAATTCCGGAAAATGCTCAACAATTTTTTCATATTCTAATTTTACCTTTTTGGAAACAACCCCTACCCCAAAAGCTTCAGAAATTATTTCTTTTAATGGAATAATGCTTTTAAAGGGAATTGCTTTTTCAGGAACAAATCCTACATCTTTATCAGCTAATTTTTGAACCCTATTTAAAACTCCGATAATTAATTTTTTCCCGCAAACAGGACAAAGCTCACCATATTCAAAAGATTCTTTAGGGTCTAAAGAAATATTACAAAGCCTGTCACCATCATTATAATATTTTCCTTCTTGAGGATAAAACTCAATCGTGTTTAAAAACTCTTTAGGATTTTTTTCTTTGATTGCTTTTAAAATAGAATAATAATCAAGATCAGTATCAAAAACATTAGCTTCCCGACCAATTTTTTCCACGCTATGAGCATCGCTATTGCTTAAAATCGCCACCCTTCTTCCGTCTGGTATCCGCCAAAGCATAGCTGGATCAGCTGATAATCCGCTTTCAATGGCATAAATATATTTTGCATAATCTTCAAAACATTCTTCAATAGAATCAAATCCGGATTTTGATCCAAAAATACTAAACCAAGGAGTAAGGCAATGAGCTGGAACAAACAAACAATCAGGAGAAACATCTAAAACAATTTTCAATAATTCGATTACATCAAGGCCAAGAATCGGACGCCCATCAGAACGGATATTTCCAATTGCTTCTAATCGCTGGTTAAGCTTTTTTACTACTTCAAGAGAAGGAGCAAAAACAACTATGTGAATTTTTCTTACTTTTCCTTTTTTGGTATAAATACAGCTAATTTCTGTGGTTAAAATAAATCGCACGTTTGTGCTCGATCCTTTTAATTTAAAAAGCCCGGGCTCAGTAGGCTGTAACTTTTCTTCTAGATTTTTATACCAAATTGGATGAGTAAAGTCTCCACAAGTGATAACTTTAACGCCTTTTATTTTCGCCCATTTATCTATATTTTCTAAATCAGTATTTTTGCCAGTGGCACGAGAATATTTTGAGTGCAAATGAAAATCGGCAATAAATTTCATAATTATATTTTAAAAACCAAATAACCTTCTCTGGCTTTTTCTTTTACTTTTATCCCTATCTCCTGCCCCTTTTTTGCTTTTTTAATTTTTTGGCCGTTTATTTCCATAGAAACTATTTTTTGTTTAAAATCAGTTTTTCTTCCGCCCTTAATCCTAATCATATCTCCTATGCTTAAAATATCACTAACTTTTACGACTACGACTTTTATTTTGTCAAAATAATGAACAAGCTTGCCGATTCTTTTTTCTTTTTTTTGTTTTTCTGGCTTTTTCTTTTTTAAAACAATCTTTTTTTCCGAAGCTAATTTTTTCTTGATTGTTTCCTTTAAGCTCGTTTTCTTTTTAATTATTTTTTTAGCAATTTTTTTACTTGACTTTTTGGCTGGTTTTTTTGTTTTTGATTTCATTTTAAAATTATTGAGTTAATTTTTGACGTGCTTTTCTTTTTTTTAGTTGTTGAATATTTTGTTTTTTATTTTGTTCTATTGTTTTAATCATTTTTGCTACCAATATTTTTGGGTCTGTTTCGAAAATAACTTTTTCCTCTTCCCGACTGAATATTCTTTTCATTAAATTTCTAATTTCATCAGCCGTGCCTCCGGTTCTTTCCAAAACCCCAATCGGCTTTTTTGTTTCCACGGCAGTGGTAAATTCGTGCAAAGTTCCCATTCGACCACAAACGATAATCACTGCATCTGCTGCTTTTGTCATAGTCACGTCTCGACCAGCATAATCCGCACCAGTATAAACCATAACGTCAAAGGTATCCACTGGCAAACAATAAGTTTTTATGTGTGCCAATTCTGATTCAGCTGGAGAAAATCCCACATTAAAACCGCCAGCCTCTTTGCATCCCAGGGCAGCAAAATATGGAACTCCAGTGGTTGCTCCAGTAATTAAAGTGTGTCCGCTTTCCGCAATCGCGATTCCAATTTCTTTAGAAAGCCTTTCAATATCGTGACAGCAAATTTTTGTTATTGCAGCTCCAGAAACAACAATATTATATTTTGATTTTTTAGACATTCTGGGACAAGTTTTTTTCATATTTCAATTTTTTAGATTTATTATTTTTTTTGAACAATGAAATAAAAATTATTATATGGTCGCTCCCCTACTTTTATCTCTCCGTTTTTTATTATTTTAAATTGAAGCGATTGAAACAAGAAAGAAAGCTCTTCTTTTTCAAAACAATGGAAATAAGCATCTTTTACCCCATACCAAGGAAGTAAAATATCGCCCCTATCCATTCCTAACTCCCACCACCAAGCCAAAAAATTAAACTTTCTTTTTTTCCTCTTTTCTTTTAAATCCCAAACTGTTAGAATTAAATATCCGTTATCCCTTAAAACCCTTTTCACCTCTTCCAAAAATTTGATTCGCAGTTCAAAAGAAGGGATATGATGAAGTACGGCAATGCTATAAATTTTGTCAAAAAAATCGTTTTCAAAAGGAATATTTAAAGCATCAGCAACTTTAAAATTTCCTTTGGGATTATTTCTCTGAGCAATTTCAATTATTTTTTCCGAAAAATCAAGACCATAATAAGAAGCTCCACGAGAAGCAAGCTCTTCGTAAAAACGCCCATTTCCACAGCCAAGATCTAAAACCTTGTCCCCTTTTTCCAAATAATCATCAAATAAAAAAGACATTTCTTTCCAATTTTTTTCCCTAACTTGTGAATATTTCTCTGCTACGTTATTATAATCATTCCAAGTTTTACTTAAAATAGTTTTTGCTAATTCTTGGTCCATTTATGGAAAACACTAATGAATTGATAATTTTAGAGCTTTTAAAAATCCGAGCAGAAAATTCGGATGATTTGTCTTTGGCAAAAAGAAAAATTGCCAAATCAATGAAAATAAGCTGTCCGGGAAATATTGCTCTGCTTAAATCTTATCATAAACTGGTGAAAGAAAAAAGCATTAAAAAAAATCTAAAATTGGAAATGCTTTTAAGAACTAGGCCAATTCGATCCCTTTCTGGGGTGGTAAATGTCTCTATTTTAACCAAGCCTTATTCTTGCCCAGGGAAATGCCTTTATTGCCCAAACGAACCCGGAATCCCTAGAAGCTATCTTTCAGGGGAGCCGGCCGTGGAAAGGGCAAAACGTTTAAAATTCGATCCTTATGTCCAAACTCAGAAAAGATTAGAGGTGCTTGATATTTCAGGGCATCCAACCAATAAAGTGGAAATTCGTATTATCGGCGCTACCTGGTCTTATTATCCTAAAAAATACCAAGTTTGGTTTTGCAAAAAATGCTTTGATGCTTGCAATGAAGAAAAAAACAACCCTGATGATAAAAATCTAAGTTTAGCTGATTTATGGAAAAAACTATTAATCGCCCAAAAGAAAAATCAAAAATCAAAATATCGAATCGTGGCAATGTCTATTGAAACCAGGCCTGATTTTATAACCCTGAAAGAAATAGAACAAATTCAAAGGCTGGGCGCTACAAAAGTAGAATTAGGTGTCCAATCTGTTTTTGAAGATATTTTAAAAAAAAATAATCGAGGCCACGGAATAAAAGAAATAATTGATGCCACTCAAAATTTAAAAAATGCGGGATTTAAAGTTTCTTATCAGGTGATGCTGAATCTTTTTGGTTCAAACCCAAAAAAAGATTTAAAAATGTTTAAAGAATTATTTAATGATTCTGATTTTAAGCCCGATTGTTTAAAAATATATCCTTGCGCCCTTGTTAAAGAAGCTTTACTTTATAAAAAATATTTAGCAAAAGAATACAAGCCTTATTCTGAAAAAGTTTTACTGGATTTGTTAAAATCAATAAAAAAAATAATTCCGCGATACGTAAGAATAGAAAGAATAATCCGCGATATCCCCTCTCCTTTGATTGTTGCCGGGGGATCGCGAGTTTCTAATTTGCGCCAAATGATTGAACAAGACATGCAAAAAGAAAACTGGCATTGCCAGTGCATCAGGTGCCGAGAAGTAAAATCATTGCCAAAAGAAAAAGCTTATTTATTCCGAGAAAATTATAATGCTTCGAAGGAAAAAGAAATTTTTTTAAGCTGGGAAGACAAAGCTCAAAAAAATCTTTACAGCATGCTTCGCCTTAGAATAAATAATGATTTTAAAAATACTTTGCCTGTTTTAAAAGACTGCGCCCTGATCAGAGAATTACATACTTATGGCCAGGCAAGTTTGATTTCAGAAAAAAAAGGATTGGTTCAGCACAAAGGTCTTGGAAAAAAATTAATCAAAGAGGCGGAAAGAATTGCCAAAAAAGAATTTGGATTTAAAAAAATAGCGATTATTTCTGGAGTGGGAGTGCGAAATTACTATCAAAAACTTGGTTACAAGTTAAAGGCTGGCTATATGATTAAAAAATTGGATTAATATCTTTTTATCCGAATTAGTCCTGAACAAGGCACAATTTCAATTCCGTTTTTTTCTAATTCATCTAAAAATAAATTCATGCCCAAAGAGTCGGAAGAAATATGACCAGCGATAATTACATTTAAATGAGAAGCTTCGGCTTCTTTTCTATTTTCTTCAGACATGTGCATGGCCACGGTTGTGCCAATACCAGCTTGCGCCATTTTTTCATATAATTTTGAAGATCCGCCCGTGCCTCCAGAAATTTCTATTAAAACTATTTTTCCACATCTTCTTTCTGGATTGCCAACAAAAATTTTCGGACCAGCTTTATTTTTTTCCGCTTCTTTATATTCTGGAATCGATTTTAATAAATTCATCAAATCTTCCACGGTTTCAGGATTTTCTTGTTCTATTTTATTTTTTAAAAAATTAGCCACCAAATTATCACAAGAAGAATGGGTATTTATAAGATTTATTTTTAATAATCGGGCAGCATCAATGGTTTTTTGATGATTATTAGCACTTACTCCTCGCGCTACCTCAGACATTCTGGGGAAAGTAAGAGATTCGGCAATATTAATCGGCACTCCGTAATAATTTAAAATATCACTTTGCAATTCAACAGCATCGCCTAAATCAGCCAAAGCTTTTCCAAGCGGATGGTGTCCAACAACCAAATCAATATCGTTTAGTTGTTTCGCTAAAAGCAATTCTGAAGTGTCAATATCAATACCAGCTAAAATTTTTTTAATTTCTTTGTCTTCAGCAATATTATGAATTCGAGAATCCAAATAAGGATTATTAAGCTTTTCCAAATCAAATTCTTTTTTTGTTTTTTCAGACAAAGATTCGTATTTTTTCTTTTTTCTTGCTAAAAATTTTGCAACTCCATCTTTTCCTCTAAAATCGGCTGCCATTCCCATTTTAGTGCTTAAATCAAAAATTTCTTTAATTTTCATATCTTAAAATTATATTTATAAAATTATTTTAACACAAAAAAATTAAAAAAACAGGCCTATTTCGGCCTGTTCTTTTTAATAATTATCCCCTCAGGGTCCTCAAAAGAATAACTGCTCTTCCTTCTGAAACTTCTAAAACTCCTCCTTCGCAAGGAAAATATTTTTCTTGATTTTGAGTAATAATTTTAATTCGACCAAAAGAAACAGCAGAAAGCAGAGCTGTATGTTTTGGCAAAACCGTAATCATTCCTGATTGCGTAGGTATATTTATTGATTCTGCTTCTCCTTTGAATATTAATTTTTCTGGTGTAGAAATGCTTAGTTCCATATTATTGGACTTCGTTAATATTTCCTTTCATATAAAAAGCAGCTTCGGGTTTATCATCCATTTCTCCAGAAACAATTTTTTCAAAACCATTAATTGTTTCTTCAATTGTTACATATTTTCCAGGAATACCACTAAAAACCTCGGCTACAAAAAACGGCTGAGATAAATATTTTTGAATCTTTCTGGCTCGATCAACAATAATTTTATCTTCTTCAGCTAATTCTTCGATTCCCAAAATAGCAATAATATCTTGTAATTCTTTATATCTTTGCAAAATCTTTTTTACTTTGCTGGCCACATCATAATGCTTTTGACCCACAATTCTAGGACTTAATAAAGAAGAATTTGATTCCAAAGGATCAACTGCTGGATAAATTCCAAGCGAAGCAATGGCTCGAGACAAAACCAAAGAAGAATCAAGGTGGGAAAATGTAGCCACAATCGCTGGATCAGTTAAGTCATCAGCTGGAACATAAACTGCCTGAACTGAAGTAATTGATCCATCTTTAGTGGAAGTAATTCTTTCTTGAAGCAATCCAACTTCAGAAGATAGCGTGGGCTGATATCCTGTTTGCGACGGAATTCTTCCTAATAAAGCAGACACTTCGCTTCCAGCCAAAACAAAACGAAACATATTGTCCATAAACAAAAGAACATCCTTTTTTTCCACATCACGAAAATGTTCGGCAATGGTTAACGCAGTAAAAGGAATTCTAAATCTTACGCCCGGAGATTCGTTCATTTGCCCAAAAACCAAACAAGTGCTTTTTAATGTATTTGATTCTTTCATTTCCCGATAAATATCATTTCCTTCACGAGAACGTTCTCCGATTCCAGCAAAAATCGAATAGCCTTGATGTTCGCGAGCAATATTAGTAATTAGCTCTTGAATTAAAACTGTTTTCCCTACTCCTGCTCCTCCAAAAAGCCCTACTTTTCCACCTTTTGGCAAAGGACAAAGTAGATCAATGGCTTTGATTCCGGTTTCTAAAATTTCTACTTCATCTTTTTGTTCTTTTAAGGCCGGGCCTTTTTTATGAATCGGTGATTTTTGAGATTCTTTTATTTCTCCTTGATTATCAATCGGTTCTCCTAAAACATTCAAAATTCTTCCCAAGGCATCTTTGCCAACTGGCACCTTGATTGGCCCACCAGTATCTTCCACTTCATCGCCTCTTTTCAGTCCTTCGGTCGGCCCCATGGCCAAGCATTTTACCTTGCCTTCTCCTAGCTCTTGTTCAACTTCTAAAACTAAATCTTTGTTTTTAACAACTAAAGCAGTATAAAGAGCTGGAATTTTTCCTTCCTCAAATTCTACATCAACAACCGGACCAATGATTTGTATTATTTTTGCCATAATTATTTTTTATAATTACGAATAAAGAATTAAGAATAAGCTTTGAAAAAGTTATTTCTTTGTTCTCTTTTCTTTGTTATTTTTTTAAAAAAATTTAATTGAAAATATATTTCTTATTTTTTAATTCTTGATTCGCGACTTTTTATTATCCCATTGCTTCTTTAGTTGATGAAATTTCACAAACTTCGGAAGTGATTTGTTCTTGTCTAGCCTTGTTATAAACCAATTTTAATTCTCCTAATAATCCTCGAGCATTATCCGAAGCGCTTCTCATTGCTAACATTCGAGCCGAATGTTCCGAAGTATTGGCTGATAAAATAAATTGATAAACTAAATATTCAATCAGGGTTGGAATAATCTGGTTCAAAATTGTTTCTGGAGACGGCTCTAATAAATAATCTTGTTCTTTGTTTTCTTTTTTGTCTTCTTCTTTTAAAAAATTAGCAATTGTTTCTTGGGTTAAAGGAAAAAGCTGAATTAAAGAAGCTTTTTGCGAAAAAGAAGAAAAAAAGTGAGTATAAAAAAGATAAATTTTTTGATACTTGTCTTCTAAAAAAGCTTTGATTAAAAAATCGGAAATTTCCTTTGTTTCGCTAAATTTCCAATAATCACCGATTCCAGAAAAACTGTATAATGGATTTTCTTTTTTATAATGGCTAATGGCCTTTTTGCCAATCGGCATTATTTCTACTTCTCCCTGATTACGAATTTCTTTTAAAGATCGATCGGCAAACTTTAAAATGCTGGAATTAAACGATCCACAAAATCCCCTATCTGATGCCACAACGCAAACCAATATTTTTTTTAATGGCCTTTCTTCTAAATAAATTGATTTTTTTTCTCGTAATGCTTTTTCCAATCTTTTTAACATATTAGCCATATTTTGCGCAAAAGATTTTGAATCTAAAAATCTTTTTTGAGTTTTTCTCATTTTTAAAGCAGAAAAAGTCTCTAAAGCGCTAGTCAGCTCAGAAATATTTTTTACTGATCCGATTTTTCCTTTAATTTCCCGAAGATCCATATTTTTTCTTAATTTCTTTTATTACTTCTAAAACTTTTGCTTGAGCAGCATCTGTAAAATCTTCTTTCTCTCTGATTTCCGCAAGAATATCTTTATGGCTAATTTCCATTTCTTGAAGCAAGTTTTTTTCAAATTCTTTGATTCTGTCTAGCGGAATTTCTTCTAAGCCTCCATTAACTCCAGCAAAAATAACAATTGCTTCTTTTTCAAAAGAATAAGGATTAAGGTCGTCTTGCCTTAAAATCTCTCTAATTCTTTTCCCTTTTTCAATAATACTTTTTGTTTGAGAATCAAGCTCTTCGGTAAATTCAGAAAATCTCTCTAGCTCTTGAAATTGAGCTAAGTCCAATTTTAATCGGCCTGCTACTTTTTTCATTGGTTTTAGTTGAGCTGCCGAACCCACTCGACTAACCGAAGTTCCAACATCAATCGCTGGTTTTTGTTCTTTTTTAAACATTGTTGAGTTTAAAAATATCTGGCCATCGGTAATACTAATCACATTGGTTGGAATGTATCCACTAATATCTCCAGCCTGGGTTTCAATAATCGGCAAAGCAGTTAAAGATCCCCCTCCTTTTTCTTCAGATAATCTGGCCGCTCTTTCTAAGAGACGAGAATGCAAATAAAAAACATCTCCAGGATAAGCTTCTCGACCTGGCGGACGCCTTAAAATTAAAGAGATTTCTCTCCATGCCCAAGCTTGCTTGGTTAAATCGTCAAAAACAACAAGCGCATCTTTTTTATTATCTCGGAAATACTCACCAATAGTAACTCCGGCAAAAGGCGCTAAATAAACAAAACTAGCTGGATCATCAGGAAAGGCGCAAACTACGGTAGTATATTCCATGGCTCCTGATTTTTCTAAAGTAGTAATCAATCTTCTTACCTTGCTTTTCTTTTGACCACAAGCCACATAAATACAATAAGGCCTATTTTTTTCATTTTTTTGATTAATAATAGCGTCAAGAGCAACTGCTGTTTTTCCTAGTCCTCGATCGCCAATAATTAATTCTCTTTGACCCCGACCGATTGGAATTAAAGCATCAACCATTTTTATTCCAGTATGAATCGGCTCTCCCACTGGCTTTCTTTCAATAACCGAAGGGCCCTTTCTTTCTAAAGGAAGATATTCCGAGGCTTTGATTTCTCCTTTTCCATCAAGAGGATTACCCATTGGATCCACTACTCTCCCCAATAAACCTTCTCCCACTGGCAAAGAAAAAACTTTTTTTGTTCTTTTCACAATAGTTCCTTCCTTAATATCCCGATCTGAACCAAGAACCACGGCCCCGGCCTCATATTCTTCTAAATTTAAAACTAATCCAAAAACATTGGCTCCTTCAAATTGAATTAGCTCAAAGTTTTCCGCATTTTTTAATCCGGAAATTTTTACCACCCCGTCTTTTACTTCAATAACCTCACCAATTTCTTCAGCCTCAGGACTAAGCCCTACTCCTTCCAGCTGTTTTTTAAATTTTTCAATTATGTCCATATAGCTTGTTTTTTAACCCCATTAAAATATCTTTTAAAGAGGCTTTTATAAGAAAATCCTTTGTTTTTAAACGAAAACCTGATATCAAATCAGAATCAATTAAATATTCAATTTCTTTGTCTTGGCCAATAATCATTTTTATTTTTTCTTCTATTTTTTTCTTTTCTTCTCCTTCTATTTTTTTTGCTAAAATCAATTTTGCTTTTTGTTCTTGTTGGTAAATTTTTTCAAATTTTTTAATCACAGCCGGAAGCAATTCTTGTTTTTTAATTAAAGCATTTTTAAGATTAGCAAAAAAAATTTCAAAATCTTCGGGATTATTTTTTACAGCCAGAAACAAAGCCTGAGCCCAAAAAGAAATTTCTTTTTCTTTTTTCATATTTTATAATTTTAACCTGCTTAAAAACTCTTCGGTTATTTTCTTATTTTTTGTTTCGTCAATATTTTCTTTTAAAAGACTTTCGGCTAAAACAAAAGCGTTTTCAATGGTTTCTTTTTTTGTTTTTTCTAGCTCTTTTTCTTTTTTTTCTTGAGCTTCTTTTTCCGCTTTTAATAAAATGGCCTGTCTTTCCTGTTCGGCTTTTTCAATGCCTGAAGCTATTCTTTTTTTTGCTTCTTCGTTAGCAGAAAAAATAATTTCTTTTTTTTCTGCTTCGTTGTCAGCTTCCATTTTTTGTTTGGTTTCTAAAAGCTTTTTTAATTTTTCTTCTGCTGCAACTGATTTTTCAATACCTTCTTCGATTTTTTCTCTTCGTTTTTTAATCATTGCTAAAAACGGGCCATAAACAAAAGCTTTCAACAAAAAAAATAAAATTGCGAAATTTATCAATTGTCCAATAAAAATTTTCCAATCAATTTCCAAGGCTTCCATATTTTACTAAATAAATAAGATAATTAAGGCAACAACCAAGGCGTAAATAGCCACGGCTTCGGCAAAAGCGATTGACAAAATCATTCCGGTTTGAATTTTAGAAGCTGCTTCTGGATTACGGCCAATAGCCTCTGAAGCTTTGCTTCCAATCATTCCAATACTGATTGCTGGAGCAATTGCTCCGATTCCAATTGTGAGAGCGGCTGCCAATTTTACTGTTGATTCATCCATATTTTTATTTAATTAATTGCTTTTTTAAAAAAAGCTGTTATTTTTAATTATTTTTTTCTTTTAAATCTTTATTATTTTTTTCCGACCTTTTCTCTAAAAATGGAATAATTAATTTAGATAAGCTGATAATTGATAGAGCTATCCCGAAAAAAACAGCGATTAAAATAAAAAGGGGAAAGCTATTTAATTTTTTATCAAGAAAAACTCCAAAAAGCAAGCAACCGACTAAAGGCAAAGCAATTAAAAAACCCAACTCACTACCTAAAACAATTACGTTGCCAATATTTGATTTAATGTTCGACGGTGGCAACGGTAAAGACATAAAAAACTGTAATTAATGATGAAAAAACCAAAGCCTGAATAAGCGCAACAAACAATTCCAATCCTAAAAAAGGTAAAGGTGCAATAAAAGGCAATAAAAACCCTACGATAATCAATAATATTTCACCGGCAAAAAGATTTCCAAAAAGACGAACGCCCAAAGAAAATGTTTTTGTTACTTCCCCGATTGCCTCTAAAATCCCTACAAAAAACATAATCGGATCTTTAAAGTTTATATACTTTTTAAGATGTCCGCCAATTCCCAATTTTTTTAATGCCGTAATATGAATATAGGCCATTGAAAAAAGAGCCAAAGCCAAAGTTATATGCAAATCAGAACTAGGAGACCTCATAATAGAAAAAACCCCTACCCCGGGGATTATTTCAACAAGATTAGAAACAAAAATAAAAATAAACAAGGTTGCTGATAAAGGAAAAACTTCTTCTGTTTTTTTTCGATCCCCAGTCATTCCATCAAATAAATCAAAAATTGTTTCCAAAATCCATTCAAAAAAATTCTGAATTTTTCCTGGAATAATTGTTATTTTTCTAAATCCGAAATAAAAACCAATAATAATCAAAACAGCACAAAAAACACTCAAAAGAAAAGTATTGGTAATATTTATCCCTAAAAAATTAAAAACCGCGTGGCCGAAAAGAGTAGGCGTTTCCATAAAATCTATTTATTTTTATCAAACATTTTTATCCTATATAAAAAGATGGTCTTAGTCAAGAAAAGCATAACTATTAAAGTTATGCTAATTTCAAGGGTCGCATGTTTGACAATTGGAAATAACCGCCCTATACCCTATTAACATAAAAAATAAGGTATAGTTTGATAAGGTGTTTGGATCTAAAGACTCTTCATCGCCATTAAAAAAGCAATTGGAAAAATAATTGATAATTCTATCCTCAGGGGTTTCAATTTCCCCCTGATCAGGCTCAAATTCTTCTTCCAGGCCTTCGCCCAAAAACTTTAAAGATTCTTCCTCAGAAGATACAGAAATCATCTGTTTGCCTCCTTTTACTATTCTTAACTTATCACAAATAAAATCTTAAGACAATTTTTTTAATTCTTCTTTGATCACTTCGCGATCATCCCAGGATTCTTTTCTCCCGTCTTCCCAGCAAATCCAGGGCTCGCAACCTTTTCCAGTAACAATCACCACGTCTTCCGGCGTAGCTAATAAAAGCGCCTGACGAATTGCTTGCCGACGATCTAAAATTTTCAAAAGCTTGTTTTTATTTTTTACCCCCACCCCCACTTCATCAATAATCGCTTGCGGATTTTCATCATAAGGATCTTCATTGGTAATAATAATCTGATCAGCGTATTGATCGGCTATCCCGCCTAAAACCGGGCGCTTCCATTTATCTCTTCCTCCCCCGCAAGCGCCCAGAACCGCAATTAATTTTTTATTTACTGGTTTTACAAATTCATAAACTTTTTCTAAAGCAACTGGAATAAAAGCATAGTCAACAAAAACTTTAAAAGGTTCGTCGATTATTTTCTCCATTCGGCCGGCAATTTGAGAAACCTCATTAATCCCTTTTTGACAATCTTCCAGGCTTAACCCCTCAGATATTGCAATTGCGATTGCAGCCAAGGCATTAGAAATATTAAAACTACACAATATTTTTAAATTAAAATTAAAATTATCAATTTGAAAAGATGATCCCTGGCTAGAGACAAAAACTTTTTTTGCTTTTATTTGCGCCTCGGAGTTATTCAAACCGTAAGTAATAATCTTTTGCGCTGGAAATTTTAAAAAATATTCTGCATATTTTTCGTCTAGATTAACAATATGCGTCTGTTTAACGCTTTGAAAAAATTTGCCTTTGGCTTTTTTATAATTTTCAAAGCCCCCATGAGCTTCGATGTGTTCAGGATTTAAGGTGGTAATAACTGCTGTTTTAAAATCAATAAATTTATGACGATTCTGTTCTACTCCTTCAGAAGTAGTTTCAATTATTGCAAAATCGCAACCAGCCCTAACCGCATCATTTAAAAATTTGTTAATAACAAATCTTCCGGGCATGGTCATTTTTAATTTATTTTCTTTTTCTTCGCTTCCTATTTTAAACATAATAGAAGTGAGCGCCGCGACTTTAAACCCAGCTTTTTCAAAAATTTTACAAGCAATATTAATTACTGTTGATTTTCCATTTGTTCCAGTTACTCCGATAACTTTTATTCTCTTGCCTGGAAAACCATAAATAATTGCGCCTAAAAACGCAACAATTAAATGATAAAAATTAATAACCGCTTTGGGTAGTAATTTTTTAATAAAAATTTTTACTGTCATTTGCCTAAATATTTTAAGGCTTGCTTTATTTTTTCGTTTGAATCTTTAATCTCAACAGATAAAGACGACAAAGCATCTTTAATTTCTATTTTAGAAAATCCAAGAGCAGACAGGGCTTCAAAGACATCATCTTTGGGTTTTGTTTTCGAATCCTTTTTTTTAATTTCTTCTATTTTTCCAGTTAATTCTAACAATATTTTTTGAAGCCTTTTCGCGCCTACGCCTTTTGCTTCCAAGGGCATTTCCTCTTTTTCTAAGACCTGTTTTAATTTTTCGATTGAGCCAAATACGGCTAACTGCAAAGCTGTTTTCGCGCCTACGCCAGAAACATTTTTTAAAACTCTAAACAGCTCCATTTCTTTTTCGTTAAGACATCCATAAAGCTCTAATGTTTTTTCGCTAACCAAAAGAAAAGTATGAAGATGAGCCTCATCTCCTTCGTTTAATCTATCTAAATTAGAAGAAGCTAAAAAAACCTCAAATCCAATTCCGCCTCTTTCTAAAATGACTTTTTTGTCGTCCTTATAAATAATTTTTCCAGCTAAAAAACCGATCATAAGAGCATTATATAATGGATTAAAGAAAAGAATCAAGAAAAATAGATTTAAAAAATAATTTGATTTATTTTAAAACCATTGATTTTAAAGGGCTTGCCCTTGCATATTTAATGATTTTGTTATATATATTGATAGAAGTTTAAACATAAAATATGTATAAAGATATATAAAAAAATTATGCCGATAACAAAATCAGCCCAAAAACAACTTCGTCAAAGTTTTGTGAAAAAAGAACAAAACGATGCGAAAAAAACAGAAATGAAAAAGCTTTTAAAGCAAGCACTGGCTTTAATTGAAAGCAAAAACAGCGAGGAATTGGAAAAAATCATGCCCAAGGTATTCAAGGCAATAGACAAGGCTTGTAAAATAGGAATTATTAAAAAAAACAACGCCAGCCGAAAGAAATCAAGAATCGGCAAAAAAGCTTCATCTTTAAAAAAATCTGTTTAAAAAAACCGCCTTCAGGGCGGTTTTAAATTTCTAAAATCAATAGATCTAACGCGGTTTCCGGAAAAATCTTTCCAACTTTTAGGGCAGCATCTAAGTCGATTATTTTTTGATAAATTCTTTTTAAATCATCCAAAGAAAAATTCTTGGCTTGATTGGCTGATTTTCTAAAAATAAAGGGACTGATTCCGCTTTCTCCAAACCCTTGGCTAGAAGTTTTTGCAATAATTATATTTTTGATCTGCCAAGCAACCATAGAAAATAAATAAGGCACTTCGGCTCCTTGTTTTAAATGTTCTTTTAGTAAATTGATTGCCTTTTTTTTATTCTTATTGGCAATAGCGTCAATGGCTTCGAAAATGTTTAATTCCAAATCTGGAATAATTAATTTTTTTATTTCCGCAGAAGTGATCTCTTTTTTCTTATTAGCCAAAACATAATGGGCTAATTTTTTTATTTCATTGCTTAACGACCATAAATCATTTCCTAAATAATCGATTAATTCTTCTAGGGCAGAGTCAGAAATTTCTACTTTGTTATTGCTTACTTCTTGCTTGATCCAGGTTTTTGTTTTTGCTGGAGAAAGAAAATCAAAATTTTCAAACTTAGCTTTGATTTCTTTTAAATAATTTAAAAACTTATCTTTCGCTAAAATTTCTTTGGCTTCGTAAAAAACCAGAACATTTTCATCTGTAAAAAATTTTTCACCCTGGCCTAAGAAGGCTTCTTTAAATTTTGTATTTTCAAAAGCATTATCAATAATAATTAATTTTTTCTCTTTAAACATTGAAGCTTCAAACATTTCTTTTTTCAAGTTTTCAAAATCAATAGCTTTTCCTTCAAAGCGTCTTAAATTTAGGCCACTAGAATGTTTTTGTTTGTGAAGAGAAATAAAATCAGCTAAACGCCGAGAAGATTGATAAGAGTCTTTTCCAAAAATTAAAATTATCATTTTTTTATTTGGCACTTTGGGCAAAAAAAAGTGCTTCGAGTGCTGATTGTTATTTTTTTAATAGTCTCCCCACAAACTAAACATTTTTTTCCGCTTCTCCCATAAACTTTTAATTTTTTTTGGTAATTTCCTTTTTCTCCAAAAATATTACGATAATCAGAAATACTGGACCCGCCTTGTTTTATTCCTGTTTTCAAAACTTTTTTAATTGCCTGGTATATTTTTTTTAAATTATCCTGGGTTAATTTTTCTGTTTTTGTTTCTGGATGAATCTTGGCAAAAAATAATATCTCATTGGCGTAAATATTGCCAATTCCAGCAATAAATGATTGATCCATTAAAACTTGTTTTATTTTTCCTTTTTTAAAGCAAAAAAGATTTTTAAATTTTTTAAAAGTAAACCCGGGATCTAATGGTTCTGGGCCAATAGCCAGGTATTCTTTTGAGCCTAAAAGCTCTTTTTTGTTCCACAATTCAATTTTGGCGAATTTTCTTAAATCAGACAAGGCAATTTGGCTTCCATTGTCCAAAAAAAATATCAAATGCAAAAATCTGTTAAAAGGATCGATTGATAAGCTTCCAATTTTTTGAGAAATCCATTTTTTGTTTTCATTTTTCCATTTCCCTATTAATAAGTGCCCTGTCATTTTTAAATGAACCAACAAAACATAATCTTGATCTAAAAAAAATAAAATATTTTTTGCCCTTCTTTTAACGGCTATTATTTTTCTTTTAATAATCTTTTTTTTAAAATCTTGAAAAGATATTTTTTTTATTAATTTTGGCGAATCGGTCCAAATATCAAGAAAAGTCCTTTTAAGGACTTTTTTCTTTAAACCATTAACTGTTGTTTCTACTTCCGGTAATTCCGGCATATTATCCTAAAATTGATTTTAATTTATTTACTATTTCTTGAGGAGTAAAATGAGCCTTAACTAGAAAATCTTCGGCGCCAAGCTTTAATCCTTTTTCAATGTCTTCGCTTTGGCCTAAATTAGAAAGAATAATAACCGGAATTTTGGCTGTGGCTGGATTTTTTTTAGCATTTTCCAAAACCTCAAATCCATTAATCCCTGGCAAAATTAAGTCCAAAAGAACGACATCTGGCATTTCAGATTTTATTTTTTCCAAGCCCTCTTCTCCATCAACTGCCACGGCCACATCAAATTGCAAGCTTAAAAGCTTTCGGCTCATTAACTCTCTTAAAAATCTATCGTCCTCAATGATTAATATTTTTTTAGACATAATTTTATTCTTGAAAATTTAATTACTTATCTCAGTTTCTATTTTTCTCACTTTATCTAAAACATCTTGGGTGCTAAATTCTGTTTTAATTATCCAGTCTTTTACTCCCATTTCTTTAGCTTTGCCTATTTCTACTGGTTGCCCGGAATTGCTAACAATAATTATCGGAATATCTTTAAGATTTTCGTCTTTTTTCATTTCTTTGATTACTTCAAATCCGCTCTTTCTTGGCATAATAATATCCAAAAGAATCAGCTGAGGAGAATCGCTTCTCATTAATTCTAAACCTTCTTGTCCGTCACAAGCAGCTATCATTTCATATCCCGCACTAGTTAATTTTTTAACCAGTAAACTGCGAAGCAATTTATCATCTTCCATCAGTAATATTTTCATGCTGTTATTATTATTTTATAATTATCTGATAATTTGTCAATTATTTTTATCAAAGATTGGCAAAGTAAAACAAAATAAGGTTCCTTTTCCTTCTTCGGATTCAAACCAAATTTTTCCATTGTGGGCTTCGATTATATTTTTTGTTGTATAAAGGCCTAGCCCCGAACCATCAGTTTCCATTTTTACAACATTACTTCCTCGAAAAAATTTTGTAAAAATCCTATCTTGCTGATCCAAGGGAATGCCCACTCCTGTGTCTTTTATTTTAAATAAAATATAGTTTTTTTCTTTTTGCAAAGAAACAGTAATTAGCCCTTTTTCAGAAGTATATTTAATCGCATTTTCCAAAAGATTTTGAATGGCCAGGCCCATTTTTTCTTCATCAACCAAAACTGAGGGCAACAACTCTCTGGGTTTTTCTAGTTTTATTTTTATTTTTTTCATGGCCAAAGGTCCTTCTGAATTTTTAATAATTTTATCTGTTAGATCCTCTATTTGAGAAATTTCGGGCTTGTATAAAAATCTTCCTTCTTCAATCCTGGTGACATTCAAAAGATCATTAATTAGCCCAATCATTCGTTCATTACTTTCATAAGTTTTCTCTAACAAACTTTTTTGATCTTCGCTTATGGCACCGATATCTCCATCCAAAAGCATTCTAATGGTCCATTTAATCGCTGATAAAGGCGTTCTTAGTTGATGGGCGGCAATAGAAACAAACTCGGTTTTCATTGTTTCTACCAGTTTGTCTCGAGAAACATCGTGTAAAATAATCAAAACTCCTTTGGATTCATTTTCCTCGCCCAAAAAAACCGTACTCACTTCAACAAAAATTTTTTCTCCCAATCTTACTTCTTTTTGAAGAATATTTTTTATTTTTCCCCTTTTCCCGCTTTTTAGTGCTTGAAAAAATGGAGTAAGAATAAATCGCGGAGAAGAAATTTTAAAAATATTTTTTCCTAAAAATTCTTTTTTGTCTTTTTTAAAAAAGGCCTCGGCCAAAGGATTGATTAATTCGATTCTATGCGAAGAATCCAAAACCAAAATCCCATCTGTTAAGTTATTCAGCATGGTTAACGTTCTATTTTTTTCTCTAACTGCTTCTTTCCTTGCCTCTTCTGTATCTTCTAAGATATTAAAAAGCGCCAAACGAATTTTTCTAAATTCTTCATCTTTCCATTTTTTTATTTCTCCGGCATTTTCCTCAAAAAAAGTTTTGGCGGAAGCTTCCTGACTATTTTGCTCAAAATCCATAACAATAAATTTTTTATTTAACAAAATCTTTGTTTTAATTTACCATAATTTCAAATTTTCGGAAATGTTTTGTTTTGGAATTTTTTTCTTTTTTGGTAAAACAGGAGATTCCTTTTCTCCTGGCAATTTGTTTAATAAACTTTTAAAGCCAAAATCTTCTAAAATCTCTCGGGCTTTTTCTTTATCAAAATCTTGCCAAGAGCACTCAGTAATATTAATTTTGATAGGCACGTCTTTTTTAATCTCTGATAATTCTTGACTTAAAAAGGCGTTATCTTTATTTTCCAATAATTTTTGCCGAAGAGAGTCTTTTATTTCTGATTCTTGTTTTTCTGCCTCTTCGTATATTTTTTTTAAATTTTTATATTTTTTTACTAATTGAATGGCTGTTTTTTCTCCGATTCCTTTTACCCCGGGAATATTGTCTGAGGAATCCCCTTTCAAGGCTTTTAGGGCAACAATATCTTTTGAACCCAAGCCGTCATATTTTTTTTGAATTTCTTGTTCGTTATAAATTATCCCTTGTTTTATTCCTCGAAATAAAAAATAAACACTGGTTTGATGATTTACTAATTGTAAATTATCTAAATCTCCGGAAATAATTATATTTTTAATGTTTTGAAATTTTTGATTATTAACTGATTCAGACAAGGTTCCAATCAAGTCATCACCCTCGTAACCACTTTTTTCAAAAATTGGTACATTGAAAGCTTTTAAAATTTTTTTTACTTCTGGAATCTGGGCATAAAGCTCATCTGGAGCCTTAATTCTTGTTGCTTTATATTCCGCAAAAGCTTTTTTCCGAAAAGTAGGCTCTGGAAGATCAAAACAAGCAGCAATGTATTTTGGATTAAAATCTTTTATTACTCGAAAAAACATTAACAAAAAACCATAAACAGCGTTAACTATTTCTCCTTTTTTATTAGTTAAAGGCGGCAAGGCGTGAAAAGCTCGATGGATAATGGAATTGCTATCAATAATTAAAAAGTTTTGATTTTCCTGATTTTTCATTTTGGTTAAATATTTTTAATAATTATTTCCCGCTGGTCTTCGTTGATTATTTTGAAAGCAATTTCTGTCCTTTGTTTGGGTAAAAATTTTTCTATTTTTTCAGGCCATTCAATGGCCACAATATTCTCTGGATTAATAATAATTTCTTTAAATCCTAAATTAATTATTTCTTCTGGATTTTCTAAACGATAACAATCAAAATGAAAAAAATTTTTAAAATCTCCTTTTAGTGGAAACCGAGACATAATAATAAAAGTAGGGCTTTGAATTTTTTCTTTTACTCCCAACCCCTGACCAAATCCTTGCAAAAAAGCAGTTTTTCCTGCCCCCAAATCACCGCGCAAACAAAAAACAAGAGCTGATTTCTTTTTTTTTATTTTTTGGGCTTTTTCTTCTCCTATTTTCTTAGTTTCGCTGATATTGTTTGTAAAATATTTCATTTTAAGCTTGATTAATTATATCCGAAAACAAGAAAAAAATAAAATTGACTTTTGATTTAAAATAAAGTAGCTTGAAGAAAAATATGGAAGACACGGAAAAAATTAAAAACACGCTTCAAAACGCTAAAAATATAGGGCTTTTTGTGGCTGATAATCCTGATAATGATACGATTGGAGCTTTTTTAGCTCTATTTTTCTCTTTAAAAAATATTGGAAAAAAGCCTTTTTTGATAAATCAAGAACCTTTAAAAAAAATTAACTTCTTTTTGCAAAAATCAACAAAAGAAAAAATAGTTTTTTCTTTTCTAGGAGATCCACTGGAAATTACTTATGAAAAAGCTCCCGGCCAAACCAATATTTATTTAACCCCGCGCAATAATCCTGTCTCTTTAGAAAATTTTTCTTTTCGAAAAATCCAAACAAAAGAAGACCCACTAACAATCGAAAATATTGATTTTGATTTATTGATAACTATTGGTGTTCCAAATTACTCTCAAATTGAAAAAAATTTTACCGGAAATCCAGATGCACTTTATCAGTGCGATATTATTAATATCGATAATAATCTAGCTAATCAAAATTATGGCGATATTAATATCATTGAAGATAATTTTTGTTTATCCCAAACAATGGCTTGTTTAATTTATCAATTAGGTCAAGATTTTTTAAATAAAAAGGTTGGGGATTCTCTTATTTTCGGACTAGCCAATTCTCCGAAAAACTCACGCAGTAAAAAAAATATAATAACTTATACTTGGCTTTTAAAAAATAAAGCTGAGTTTGGCTTGGCAATGGACAACAAAAATTCTGAGCTGTCTTATAAAATAAAACTTTTGGGCAAGACTATTGAAAATCTTGATAAAAACGCTCTCCGAGAACATTCTTTTTATTTTTCTTTTTTGGATAAAAACAATTTTTCAAAAGCAAGCGCTAAGGATTTAATTTTTATTACTGAAAAAATGAAAAATTTTTTCCACCTCCACTCTTTTCTTTTAATCTGGGAAGGGCAAAAACAAGAAAATATAAAAGGGCTATTTTTTAGCAATGATTATCTTTTGATTGATAAATTTAAAAAAACCTTTACTGGTTCTTTTAAAGAAACCGGCGGTCTGTTTGATTTAAAGACAAACGATTTAAATCAAGCTAAAAAAAATATCTTAAGTTTGCTTCCTTAAAATAAGATTTTAATTTATACTAAAGGCATGGAACAAATTACTGGAAAAATAGAAATTGAAAATGTTTTTTTGGAAAAAAACGCCAAAAGCTTTAAAAATTCCCCAAACTTAAAAACAGCAATTGAAAATGCTCTTAACGAGGACCTTACTTTGCTCTTGAAAACAATTATGGCTGGAGCAATTCTACTTAAGGTTTCTGATCTTCATATTGAAACAACTGAGCAAGGAAGTTCTTTCCGTCTTCGTGTGGATGGCTTGCTTGATCAGGTTTGCACCTTTACTAAACCCCAACATCAAGCCTTAGTCTCTCGAATAAAATTATTAGCCGGTTTAAAATTAAACGTGGAAAAAAAACCGCAAGATGGCCGATTTACTGTTTTAATGGAAGAAAGCGAAGCCGGGCTACAAAATATTGAAATTAGGGTCTCTACTCTACCGGCCGAATATGGAGAAACAGTAGTTATGAGAGTTTTAAACCCAAAAAGTTTGATTAGCTTGGAAGATTTGGGATTAAGAAAAGATTTGTATGAAATTTTTGACAAACAATCCCAAAAACCAAACGGAATGATTATTGTTACCGGGCCGACTGGATCAGGAAAGACAACAACTCTTTATGCTTTTTTAAAAAAAATTCGCAATCCAGAAATAAAGGTAATCACCATCGAAGATCCAATTGAATATCATTTGGAAGGAATTTCTCAAACTCAGGTTGATCCTGCTCGAGGATATGATTTTGCCTCGGGATTAAGATCAATTGTCCGACAAGACCCAGACGCAATTTTAGTCGGAGAAATTAGAGATTTAGAAACTGCTAGCATTGCTCTTCAGGCTGCTTTGACCGGCCATTTGGTTTTATCAACCCTGCACACCAATGATTCCACTGGAACAATTGCTCGGCTTCAATCTTTAGGAGAACAGCCAACCAATATTGCTCCAGCAATAAATATGATTGTTGCTCAAAGATTGGTTCGCAAGCTTTGTCCCGAATGTTCAACAGCAAGAAAGCTTTCTACTGAAGAATATGAAACAATCAAGCAAGAATTAAAAAATTTGCCTTCAAAAATTGAATTACCAGAAATAACTTTAGAAACAAAAATCGGCCAGCCAAAAGGATGCGAACATTGCAATTTTACTGGCTACAAAGGCAGAATCGGAATTTTTGAAGCCTTTTTACTTGATGATGAAATGGAAGAGTTTATTCTAACTTCTCCGTCTTCTTCGGCTTTACAAAAAATGGCCATAGAAAAGGGACTGGTTTTAATGAAACAAGATGGATTCATAAAAGTATTGCAAAAAATAACTACAATCGAAGAAGTTATTAAAGCAGCTGGGTAAACAAAAATCGGCAATTAAGCCGAGATTCAAAATGATTGCTGAACTGGGGGTCCAACTTTAGCATTCGGGCTGAAAGCGTAAGAGATATCCCGAGGAATATTCCAGCCAAAGCCGAAATATCCATATTCTGGAGAAAGCTCCTTCCCCCAGTACAAGAATCATTTTGTCTTTCAAAGATAACACACTTTAAAATGTTTGTCAATAGTAAACCATTAGAATCAGAAAATATTGAAGAATCTTTAGATTCTGCTTTACGGCCGAAAAAATGGGATAATTACATTGGCCAAGAAAGAATAAAAAAGAATTTAAAAATAATGATTGAAGCTGCCAAGAAAAGAAATGAATCTCCGGATCATTTACTTTTTTATGGCCCAGCTGGATTGGGAAAAACCACTCTCGCCTATCTTGTGGCTGAAGAGTTTGGAAGCAAAATAAAAGTAACCTCTGGCCCCATAATTGAAAAATCTGGAGATCTTGTTGCCTTACTTACTAATTTAAGCGAGGGGGATTTTCTTTTTATTGACGAATGCCATCGTCTTAGTCGTTATGTGGAAGAATATTTATATTCTGCAATGGAAGATTTTAAATTATGCCTTATGCTTGGAAAAGGACCAATGGCAAAAACAATCAATATCGATCTTCCTCGTTTTACTTTGGTGGGAGCAACGACGCGCATTGATTTGATGACTGCTCCTTTGCGAAGCCGTTTCGGAGCAATAATGCAACTAAACTTTTACAATCAAGAAGAAATGGAAAAAATAATCAAGCGTTCAGCAAAAATATTAAATATCCCCATTGAACAAAAAGCAATTATTCAAATCGCGGAAAGATCGCGTTTCACGCCCAGAATTGCTAATAAACTTTTAAAAAGAATCCGAGATTTTGCCGAAATAGAAGGCACTGGCACGATTACCGAAGAAATTTCAGAAAAAGCTTTATCTTTTTTAGAAGTTGATAATTTAGGCCTGGAACCAAGCGACAAAAAATTAGTTGAAATGATTATTACCAAATTCGAAGGTGGTCCGGTTGGCTTACAAGCCCTATCTGCTGCCACCTCAGAAGAAAAAAATGCAATCTTAGAAATCTACGAACCTTATCTTACTCAATTAGGCTTGATTCGCAGAACCCAAAAAGGAAGAATTGCCACTCCCCTAGCCTATAAGCATTTAAAAATAAAATGTCCGGAAAAACAAAAACGGCTATTTTAATTTTTGTTTTTCTTTTTACTTTTTCTCCTCCTGTTTTCGCCAGTTCTTTTTTAGTTTATTTAAATGAAGTGGCTTGGATGGGAGACAAAAACAAAACCAGCAATGAGTGGATTGAATTATATAATAACGGAACAAATCCTATCTCGTTGGATAATTGGATTTTAAAAATTGATGAAACAGAAATAAAACTAAAAGGAATCATTCCAGGCCTAGGTTTTTACTTGATCTCTCGAGATAAAAAATTATCTGCTAATTTATTTTTCAACAAAGCCCTAAAAAACACGGGAAACTATTTAGGATTGTTTGATGCTAATAAAAACCTTATTGATGAAGCAAATTGGATTAAGGGTTGGCCTGAAGGAAATAATCAAACCAAGCAAACAATGGAAAGAAAAAATAATTATCTTTCCGGAAACGATAAAACAAGCTGGCAAACCAGCGAACAAACACTTGGCACGCCAAATCAAAAAAACAGCTTAGGGGCTGTTTTAATAATTGAAAAAAAAGAAAATTTTGAAAATCTTGATTCTTTTTCTTTAGGCCCGAAAGACACAAAAAGCGCTAACATCTCTAATCAAACTTTATTTCTAGGAATACTTGTTTCTTTGTTCTCCGGCTTGATAATTTTACCTTTGAAAAAGTCTTTAAAAAATTATTAAATCGATTGCTCGTTTCCGAAAAAAGAAGATGGCTCAGAAAAAACATATTTTCTAACCAAAACATTATCAAACCTTTGAGTAGCATAAATCGATTGATCTGCTCCTCTTAAAAAATATAAATATTTATTATAAAAAGAAGATTGCCGATGAGTTGCGTTATTTACTAATTGGGTTGTATCGGCAAAAATATTAACCGCAGTCTCATTAATTCCAACAGTAAAAATATGATTGCCTGGGAAATTAGATCCATAATAAAGCCTTTGGTCATCGCACCATTCATTCCCAGCATTTGAAAGCCTATCCGCAATACACAAACTTGGCGGATTAGAAGGATAAGTTACCAGGCTTTGAGTAACCATAATTGAAGAAGCAATCGAAGGATAATTTGCTGGATCATAAGGAGGCGTTGAGGCATCGCTTAGAAAAAACCCACCCTTCCACCAGCTACCTTCTCCTGAACTCTCGTATTGCTTGGCATAATATTGAACCGCATATCCGCTTCTAATATCAAAAGTATTAGTGCTACGAACATAACAAACCGTTTTACAGCTAGCATAACAAGAAGACCTAGCAGTGACAACAAGCTCTCCGCCAGAAACAGAAACCGATCCCCCGCTATTGTTTCCAAGACAAGCAGAAACCCATTTACCAGAATCAATAGTGCCAGAATTAAAATCATCAAAAAAAACAAAAGTATTCTCTCCATTAGAAGCAGAAGATGCTTCACTGTTATTATAATACATATAAAAAGAAGATGAGCCCGAAGGAATATTAAGAACCTTTACCCAAACCTTGGCTGAAGATGAATCAGTTTTTGATTCTAGCCAATAATTTAAAACAACATTATCGCTGGTAGCAAATCGCAAATCATCAAAATCAGGTTGCATATCAGAATCATAATCAATTTCTAATTTAACCTGGTAATCGCTTAAGCTTGATTCCGGATTAGAAATTGAAATTAATTTACGTTTATGCCAGCCAACAAATGGACTACTGGGCGTTTCCGTCCATCCTTGTTCTGGAGTATAAGAATAAACATTATCAGAAGATAAAGTTGTTTTGATGGTAAAAGTTGAACCATCGGAAATATAAGTATAATCAGCATCAACAGGAATATCTGGCATTTCCTGTAAATAAATAGGAACCAGGGCTTCTTCTAAAGAAAGGCAGTCGTTGCCAATATTACATTCTGATTCTTCGGTTGGATAGCTATTGTTTGCAACTTGGTAAATAAGCAAAGCCCTTTGAACAGCGGCCAAATCTGATTTTTTCTTAGCGTCTTGAGCAGCAGCCACTCCTTGGCTTAAAGAAACAATAACAAACCCGGAAAGAATTCCGATAATTACAATTACGACCAAAAGTTCGATTAGAGTAAAAGCTTTTTGTTTTTTCATAAATTAACTTTTTTTATTATTAAATATTATTATACCTTAAAAAAATATTTTGAAAACACCAAAAACCGCTTTAGTTGAATTTTTAATATTTTTAAGCTATGGTAAGAATAATAAACAGATTAACTTTAAAAATAATAAATTTTGTTTTTAACTACAAATATGAGCGGGCATTCCCATTGGAGCACAATTAAATTTAAAAAAGAAACTGAAGACGCAAAAAGGAGCAAGGTGTTTTCAAAGCTTTCCAAAGAAATATCAATCGCTGCTCGAGGAGGAGGGTCTGATATGACTTTTAACCCAAAATTAAGGTCTGTGGTAGATAAAGCTAAAGAAGCGAATATGCCGGCCGACAGTATTGAAAAAGCAATTAAAAAAGGGGCTGGAGAGTTAGATGGATTTACTTTAGAAGAATTTTCTATGGAGGCTTATGGCCCAAACAGTGTAGCCCTAATTATTGAAGGCATTACTGATAATAAAAATCGCTCTTTGGGAGAAATTAGGTTAATTTTAAGCCGTTTGGGCGGAAAGCTGGTAGAAGGAGGCGGAATTAAATGGATGTTTGAAAAAAAAGGGGTAATTATTGTTGATGCTGAAAATATTAAAAAAGACAAAGAAGAGTTAGAGCTTTCAATAATCGATTTTGGAGCAGAAGATTTGTCTTGGGAAAAAGAAGGCTTAGTGGTTTATACCAAGCCAGAAGATTTAGATAAGGTAAAAAAATATTTTGAAGAAAATAAAATAAAAACTGCTTCTTCTGGGCTGGAATGGGTGGCCAAAGAAACAATAAATATTAATGAAGAAACAAAAGAAAAATGCCACAAACTTTATGAAGCAATTGACGACCATGATGATGTTCAAAATATTTATTGGAATATTTAATTTATGATAATTTTAGGCATTGATCCTGGAACAGCAACCACAGGAATCGGATTAATTGATTATCAAAAAACAGCTCAAAAACAATTAAGCTGTTTGCATTATGGCGCTATCATTACTCCTTCAAAAATGCCCCTAGCGGAACGATTAAAAATCTTATATCAAGATTTAGACGAATTAATTAAAAAATACCAACCAGAGGCAATTGCCATTGAAAGCTTGTTTTTCTTTAAAAATGCCAAAACTGTCATGGCGGTTAGCCAGGCTCGAGGCGTGGCTTTGTTACTTATGGCTCAAAAAAAAATACCATTTTTCGAATTTACTCCGCTTCAAGCAAAAATTGCAATAACTGGTTATGGCCGAGCGGAAAAAATCCAAGTTCAAAAAATGCTTCAACACATTTTAAATCTAGAAAAACCTCCTAAGCCAGATGATGCTGCCGATGCTCTTGCTTTGGCAATCTGTTGCGCTTATACTTGCGAATTTAATAATCTTAAAGCCTCTGTTAAATAAAACCGCTCTTTCTTGAGCGGTTTTAAAAAAAATAATTTTTATTATCCAATCTGGCAAAAACTTTTTTTCCCCACTTGAACTACAATCCCTTTTTTGATTTGTATTTCTTCTTTCCAGTCTTTTTTAATTTCTATTTCTTTCCCAAAAATAAACTTTACTCCGCCCTGTTTAAGTAATCGCCTTGCCTCCCCTTTTGATTTAGCTAGTTCTAATTTTAAAAGCAGGGTTAAAATATCTAATTTTTTTTCTTTAATTTTAATTTCTTTTAGTTTTGTCGGCAAGTTGCCTTTTTCAAAAACTTTTTCAAACTCTTGTTCTGCTTTTTCTGCTGCCTCTTTTGAATAAAAGTCTTTCGTGATTGTTCGCGCTAATATTTTTTTAATTTCTTTTGGGTTTGTTTTTTTCTCTTTTAATTGTTTCTCTATTTTTTTAATTTCTTTTAAAGGCGCTCGGGTGCAACATTCAAAATAATCAACGATTAAGTCGTCTTTAATAGACATTATTTTGTTAAACATAATTTCTGGCTCATCGGAAATATTAATAACATTCCCCCAGCTGGTTGACATCTTTCGACCATCTAATCCGTAAATCATTTTAACTGTCATTATGTTTTGAGGAGGCATTCCAAAATATTTTTGAACATCTCGACCAGTTTTTAAATTAAATAATTGGTCAAATCCTCCCAATTCAACATCAGCGCTCACGGCCACAGAATCATATCCCTGTAAAATAGGATAAAACATTTCGTGAAGCCCGATTGGCTTTCCTTGGTCCCATCTTTCTTTAAAATTGCGGCGTTGAATCATTTGCTGGGCAGTAAAATTCATGGATAAAGACAAAAGAGTATGAAGTTTTAAAACTCCAAGCCATTGCTCGTTATAATAAACTTCTGTTTTTTTTAAATCCAATATTCTGCCGATTTGAGGCAAATAATTTTGTAAATTATTTTTTATTTCTTCTTCGGTTAAGGGTTGGCGCAAAGCGTCTTTATCTGATGCGTCTCCGATTTGAGCAGTAAAATTGCCGATAATTAAGATTATTTTATGGCCTAAATTCTGAAAATCTCTTAATTTTAATAAGGCTGTCGCTCGGCCAAGATGAATTTTAGGACCAGTAGGATCAACCCCAAACTTTATATTAAGCCTGCGCCCAGAAAGAAGGTCTTTTTTTAAAGATTTTTTATCAATAATATCTTCGGTGCCACGAGTTAAAATTTCTTCTATTGTTTTAGGGTCAGTATTGATTTTCATAATTTGATAATAACTTAAAAAACAATGTTTGCCAACACTTTAAAATATTGATTATTAGTCTTTGTGGTGGTATATATGAAATAAGAATATGCCAAAAACAAACAAAAAAAGGGTTAGGAATTCTATTGTGGTGGGAGTAAAAAATCCTAGCCAAAAAATTAAAACTAAAAAAATTGAAGCAAAGCCAAGGCCCAAAAAAAAGAGGGGTATTTTTTATAATCTTTTAAAGATTGCGGCGCTTTTTTCTTTTTTTATAATTTTCTGCGGAATAATGTTTTTTTTCTGGATTATTAGAGATTTGCCTCGGCCGGAAGTTTTTACAGAAAATAAAATGGTTGAATCAACAAAAATATATGATCGAACTGGAGAAATTCTTTTGTCTGATATTTATAATGAAGAAAAAAGAACTTATGTTCCTTTGTCTCAAATTCCAGATATTTTAAAAAATGCTGTTATCGCCACCGAAGACCACCGCTTTTATACCCATTTTGGTATTGATTTAGCTGGCATTATCAGGGTGGCTATTTCTAACCTAAAAACCGGAAGTGCCCATGGAGCATCTACGCTTACTCAACAATTAATCCGTTCAACTTTTTTAACGCCAGAAAAACAAATTACTCGAAAAATAAAAGAAATTTTACTTTCCATAGAATTAGACCGCCAATACTCTAAAGACCAAATTTTAGAATGGTATCTTAACCAAGTTCCTTTTGGAATAAATATTTATGGAGCCGAAGAAGCTTCTATGACTTATTTTAAAAAACCTGTTCAAGATTTAGAATTAGAAGAAGCTGCCCTGCTCGCAGCAATTATCCAATTGCCCAGCTATTATTCTCCTTATGGTCAGCATTTAGATGAATTAATGGCTCGAAAAGATTTAGTTTTACGAAGAATGAAAGAAGAAGGATTTATTACCGCCGAACAACAAAAAGAAGCCAAAGAAAAAGAAATAAAAATTTCAAAAAGCAGTCAAAAAATTCTAGCCTATCATTTTGTTGAATATGTTAAAGAGCAGGTTGAAGAAATGTATGGAAAAGATTTCCTTCAAACTAAAGGATTAAGAATTTACACTACATTAAATTGGGATTTACAAAAATCAGCTGAAGAAATCGTAAAAGAAAATGTTGCAAAAAATAGAGTTAATTATAATGCCTACAATCAAGCAACAATTGTCATGGCTCCAAAAACCGGAGAAGTTTTGGCCATGGTTGGATCAGCTGACCCTTGGGCCGACCCCTTGCCAACAGGGTGTGACCCGGCCACAACATGTAAATTTGTACCTAGCTATAATGTTGCTGTTCAAGCAATTAGACAACCAGGATCTTCAATTAAACCAATAATTTATGCTTCAGCTTTTCGAAACGGATTCACTGACCAAACTATAATTCTCGATCAACCTACTTGTTTTGGAACTTATTGTCCAAATAATTATGATAATTTATTCCGCGGAGCTTTAACTTTAGGACAAGCTTTGGCAATGTCTTTAAATGTTCCAGCTGTAAAAACATTAAATGATTATGCTGGACTGGAAGAAACAATTAGTTTTTCCCAAACAATGGGATTAACCACCCTAAAAGACAAATCAAGATATGGCCTATCTTTTGCTTTGGGAGCTGCTGATGTTCGGGTAATTGATATGGCCACGGCTTATAGTGTTTTTGCAAATGGGGGTTATTATCTTGAACCCTCGGTGATTTTAAAAATAGAAGATAGCCAAGGGAATCTTTTGTTTGAAAATAAAAAAACTCCGCGCAAGGTTTTAGAAAAAAATGTTTGTGATATGATTACCAATATTTTGTCTGATAATAATCTTCGAGCCCCGATGTTTGGACAAAATTCTTTATTAAGATTTGATAATTATAAGGTTTCGGTAAAAACTGGAACAACTCAAGATAGTATCGACGGCTGGACGGCTGGTTTTACTTCAGAAACAGTGGTTATTGTTTGGGCAGGAAATAATAATCGAGCGAAAATGTCTTCGATCGGCCTTCAAGCCGCTGGGCCAACTTGGCGATCGTTAATTTTAAAATCAATCGAGTTAAACGCCCAATCAAGCCATCAGGAAACGTTTGAGCCAGTTGAACCAGGAACAGAGGTTCCGTTATTTCAAGACTAAACAAAAAAGCGCAAAATTGCGCTTTTAGTTTTAAAATATTAAATTTTAATCGGCATCACTACATACAAATAACTTTGATCTCCGATTGGTTTAATAACGGCCGGGCCATTGTTGCCCTGCAGCTCAAAAACTATTTCCGAAGATTTGATATTATCTAACCCTTCTAAAATAAATTTCCAATTGAAAGATATTTTTAATTCTGTTCCTTCTGTTTTCGCAGGCAAAGATAAATTACTTTCTCCCATTTCCGAGTCTTGACTATAAATTTCAATTTCTTTATCTTTAGGGTCGATTTTTAAAATAATCTCATTTGTTCTTCCGCCAAAAATCCCAGCCGCTTTCACTTGTTTGGCAAATTCATCTTTATTTAAAGTTATTTTTGTTTTTGCTTCTTTGGGAATAATTTCTTGATAAGAAGGATACTCCCCTTCTATTTGCCGACTAATTAAGTTTATTTCCGGATGCTCGACTCCAGCTAAAAATGTTTCGAAAAGAACTTGAGATTCGGAAGTATAAATTTTTATATCTTTTTCTGTTTCATTTAAAATATTGATTATTTCTTTAGCTGTTTTTTGGGGTAAAATAAAAGATATGGGGCTTTTAAAAGTATTTTTATATCCTTGTTTCCCTCCGAAAAACAGTGTTTTTTCTGCTAAACGAAAACTGTCGGTAGCTACTATTTTAACTAAATCTTTTTCAAAGGAAAAATAAATTCCTGATATTTCCGGCCTGATTTGTGAAGCACTGGCAACATTAACCACGCTTGTTAGAGCTTCTTTTAGTTTTGCGGCATTAATCTCTATAAAAAGATCTTTTCCAAAAGAAGGAATGATTGGAAAATCTTCAGCTGATAATCCTTTTACTTGGGTTTTATAATTTTTTCCTTCGATAATTAAAGATTTATTTTTTTCTTTAATGTTTATTTTTTCTTCACTTAAGGATCCGGCCACCTGGCTTAATAATTTAGCGGGAACTGCGAGTTTTCCCTCTTTTTCGGTCTTGCATAACCCCCACCATTGAATCCCTAGTTCTAAATCAGTAGAAGATATTTTTAAAAAATTAGGCAAAGCTTCTATCAAAAGATTGTCTAAAATTGGAAGGGTTAAATTTCGCCCAGTAATTTTTTCTGTGAAACCAATACCTTTTTTCAATTCTTTGGTTAAAATGGTGAAGTTCATAAATATTAATATTTTATTTATTTAATTTATTATTATACTTATTAATTTTATTTTTATTGGGGATAATTTTTGAAAAAGTTGATAATTGTTTTTATTCTTAAGAATATTTTAACTTTTAATTTTGGGAAAACTTGGGGATAATCTGCAGTTTGTTTTTGGGTGATTCTCTTGAAAAAATCTGGAAAAAATTTTTTAAATAAATTTTTATTTTTTAAGGTTTATTTTTCCCCAGCTTTTATCCCAAGCTATTAATAAATTTTCAACACTTTTTAAACACATTTAAGTTCCATAAACTCTTTGTAAAATTAATTCTATTTCTTGGTGAATTTTTTCATCTTCTTCCCAAAGCCTGTCCACTAATTGGCAGGCATGAATAACCGTGGTGTGATCTTTTCCTCCGAACTTTCTTCCAATTTCCGAATAAGAAAGCTTTAATTCTTTTTTTAATAAAAACATTGCTATTTGTCTGGGTTTGCTAAACTCTTTTTTTCGAGAAGAATAAAACATATTTCCGCCCGGAATATCATAAAACTGAGTAATGGTTTCAATGATTTTTTTAGGATTAGTTGATTGAGCCGGAGAAATAATAATTGTTTTTAAAAGTTTTTTTGCGTCTTCAATGGTTGGATTTTTATTGGTCGATTTTTTAAAAATAATCAGACGATTTAAAGCGCTTTCTAGCTCTCTAACGTTTTTTTGAATATTATTAGCAATAAAATCAATTACTTCTTTATTAAAAACAATACCCTTTTCTTCTAGTTTTTGTTTTAAAATAGCATTTCTAGTTTCAAAATCAGGAATACTGATATCAGCAATCATCCCCCCTTCAAATCGCGATTTTAATCTTTCGGTTACAGCTGGGATATTGTTGGGATGCCGATCCGAAGAAAGAATAATTTGTTTGTTTTTTTGGTATAAAGAATTAAAGGTATGAAAAAATTCTTCTTGAGTTTTATCTTTGCCGGCAATAAATTGAATATCATCAACAATTAAAACATCTAATTCTCGCAAGGTTTTTTTTAATTCTTCTACGTTATTGTTTCGAATAGCGTTAACGATAATAGAAATCAATTTTTCGGCTGGGATATAGCGGATTTTTTTGTCAGGAGAATTTTCTTTTATTTTGTTGCCAATAGCTTGGATAAGGTGGGTTTTCCCCAAGCCCACTCCCCCATAAATAAAGAGAGGGTTATAATTTTTCCCTGGGTCTTCCACCACGGCGGTGGCAGCGGCATAAGCAATTTCATTAAACGGTCCAACAATAAAATTTTCAAAAATATATTTTGGATTAAGATTTGTTTCTTTGTTTGTTTCTAATTCCGAGAATCCAAGCTGTTCAGTAAAATCATTTTCTTTTTCCGATTGTTTTTTAGAAGAAGATAATTTTTTTTCTATTTTTGTTGCGCAGACAGAATAAGAAATAGTTTTAATGTTTGGATCCAGTTCGCGCAAAATTTTTAAAATATCTTTGTTGTATTTTTGTTCTAGCCATTCTTTACTAAAAGAGTTTGGAACAGAAACAATTACATTATCTTTTTCAATTGCTGATATTTTTGTATTAGCAAACCAGGTGGCAAAATTAGCCGAAGAAATATTTAATTGGAGCTGGGCTAAAACAGCCTGCCATAATTGTTCTGCTTCCATAATTTATTAATGTTATATTTTATATCCATTATAATTTATCCAAGTCAATATAGCAAAAAAGCCTTATAAATAAAGGGAAAATTAAGAGGCTGTTGAAAATATGGGGACAAATTGTTAAGAAAATTATTAAACAAAAACCTTTAAAAATTAAAAAGAAAGCAGAAAAATAAAAAAATTTTTAATCAAAAGATTCAAAATTTTTAACCTTGACCGAAAGCAAGAATATTGCTATATTTTAAATACTTATTAGTAATATTATTAACCAATATGAGTGTTACCTATAATCCCAAAAAAAAGAAAAGGCAAAAAACACACGGATTTTTAACAAGATCTAAGACTGCCGCGGGGAAAAAAGTTATCAAAAAAAGAAGAACAAAAAAAAGAGCAAAATTAACCGTTTAACGCGCCCCGTGAAGACGGGATTTTTGTTATAGATGCTACCTATTAAACATCGGCTTAAAAAGAAAAAAGATTTTGAAAGAGTTTTTAAGCAAGGAAAAAATATAAAAAACAAGCTGTTTTTTTTAAAATTTTTATTAACGCAAAATAATTATTCTCGAATCGGGATTGTAGTTAGTAAAAAAATATCAAAACAAGCAGTTAAGCGAAATAAAATAAAAAGGCAGTTAAGGGCTGTGGCAAAAAAAGAGATTAAAAACCTTTCTTCAATAATGGATATTATTATTATTGCCCTCCCCCCTATTCAAAAAGCGTGTTATCAAGAAATTGAGCAAAGTATTTCCCAGGCTTTTAAAAATATAATTTAAAAAAAATGAATCCTATTACTCTTATTTTTGACAATCTTCTTTATCAGCCAATGCTGAATATCTTAATTTGGTTTTATGGGCTAATTGGTAATTTTGGCGTAGCCATTATTATTTTAACTTTAGTTATAAAATTTATTTTGCATCCCTTGAATAAAAAATCCATTCAATCGCAGAAAGCAATGGCAGAAATTCAACCAAAGATGCAAGAAATTCAGAATAAATATAAAAACGACAAAGAAAGACAAGCTTTGGAATTAATGAGTCTTTATAAACAAGAAAAATTTAATCCTTTTGCTGGCATCTTTTTGTTATTTTTACAGATTCCAATTTTAATCGCGCTTTTTTATGTGGTTAAAAATGGCATTGATGTTGTCCAAATTGAAAGCTCGCTTTATTCATTTATAAAGCTTCCGGAAATGATTTATCCCTATCTATTGAATATTAATGGCCATGAAATTTTGGATTTAAGTAAGCCGAATATTTATTTAACTGCTTTGACTGCAGGGGCGCAATATCTACAAATTAAAACAGCCACTCCCCCGGCTCCAGCCAAAACAAAAGAAGGAGAAGGCAATATGGCCGAAGTTTCTAATATGATGCAAAAGCAAATGGTATTTTTTATGCCCCTTTTAACTTTTTTTGTTCTTTTTAACTTGCCGTCAGCAATGGGGCTTTATTGGATTGTTTCAACATTAGTTTCTGTTTTTGAACAAAAGCAATTATTAAAGAAATAATATGATTTTAGATCAATCACGTTTTTCATTTAAAAATTCAATCGGATCAGAGGAAACAAAAATAATCGAAAATATGATTTTAGATTTTTTTGATGCTTCTGGATATCAGGTGGAAATCCAAAGCATTGGCTTTAAGCAAGAAGGCGAAAACAATGTTTTGCGCGTAAATTTAAACACCGATGATGCTCAAATGTTGATTGGAAAACAAGGAATGGTTTTGTCAGACATCCAATTATTAATTAGAAAAATACTAAAAAAAGCCCTAAACCAAGAAATATTTTTAAATTTAGACATTGATAATTATAAAAAGAAAAAAGAAGAATACCTTAGGGATTTAGCTGAAGATATTGCTGACGAAGCCGTTTTTACAAAAAAAATAAAAGAAATTTCTATGCCATCTTCTTTTGACAGAAGAATCATTCATTTAGAGCTGGCAAAAAGAAACGATGTTATTGTTGAAAGTGCTGGCGAGGGAGAGGAAAGACATATTATTGTTAAACCAAAAACAGAATAAAGTAATTAAAAACGCCCTTAAGGGCGTTTTTTGATTTAAGACAGGCCATTAGCTTGGCGAGACAAACGATCTTTCGCCTCTTTTATTTTTAAAACCTCTTCTGGATTAGTGGTAATGATTTGGTCTTCGGTGTATGAGGCCCGAATAGCAATTGCCACATGTTTTTGGCCAGCGAAAAAAATTCCCTCCCCAACCGGAGTTTCTAAAAGCAAATATTTTTCTTGGTCTGTTAAATTAAATGTTTTTTGAACTAAATCAATACTGGCTGGGCTTTGTTTTAACAACAATTGAATAGAAGAATTGGTAATAATTGGTTTGCCATAAGAAGAGCTCATAAAATCAGAAACATCTTGAGTAATGGTTGTTACGCCCAGCCAATATTTTCGGGAACGTTTACACATTCCAAAAAGAAAAGAGGCGCCATCTTCTTCTTTCATCATCCACCAAGCTTCATCTACAACCAAGATTCTTTTTTTAAAGCTAGTGCGCACAGCATTCCAAATATAGCGCATTACAATAAACATAGCGATTGGCCTTAATTCGTCTTCCATGTCTCGAATTCCAAAAACAACTAAATGTTTTTCCATATCAACATTAGAATAGGCATTAAAAAAAGAAGAATAAGTTCCTCGAGTAAATTTTCTTAACCTTTCTGATAAAGATTCGGCATTTTCCATTGTCTCTAAAACTGATTCCAAGTCTGACAAAAGAGGGACATTTTCCTTCCATTTTTTTGGATCAGAATCAATAGTAATATCTTTGGCGGCATAAGTGGCCATAATTGCCTGGTCCATAATCGCATCTTCTTCTGGAGTCATTCCGCCTAACATTATTCTCATTAGCCCTACAAGATTTATTACATTGCCCCGAAGAACATCTTCCGAGGTTTCCTCTTCCATCATGTCTGGTAAATCAAAAGGATTGATATGGCTATCTGAACTTAAAGAAATTCGGAAAAAAGATCCTCCAACAGCTTCTGCTAAAGGTTTGTATTCGTTTTCTGGATCAATAATAATACATTCCGTGCCCATCATCATTGATCTTAAGATTTCCAGTTTTACAGCATAAGATTTTCCAGAACCAGCTTTGGCAAAAATTACCATATTTGGATTTTCCATACTAAATCGGTCGAACAAAACTAAAGAGCTGTTGTGCTTATTGATTCCAAAAAGAATTCCTTCATTACTGCTTAAGTCAAAAGAAATAAAAGGAAACAAGCTGGACAAAGGAGAGGTGTTAAGGGTGTTGTGGATGTTTAAAAGATCTTGGCCATAAGGAAAGCAGGAAATAAGCCCTTCTTTTTGCTGGAAAAGCGCGGGCTTGATATAAATAAGTCGAGATTCTAACATTGATCTTAAATTTGTTTCCACTAATTCTAATTGTTTTTTATCGTCTACATAAACAGTGATATAAAGCCCGAATTTAAACATTTTTTCTTGAGCGGTTTGTAAGCTGTCGCGCAGATCTTCTAAATCTTGGAAAGCCGTTTCCAGCGCCGGATCTCTAACTAGGCCTTTTTCTTGTTTTTCGATAATTTCCGACTGAACTTCGGTTACGCTTTTTCTTAATTGTTTTAAAATTTCTCCAGTTTCAATGGGGTGAAAAAATAAAGACAAATCAAAAGGAACATCCATATTAATAACTGGAGCAATCCAACCCATATTTAAATAGCGCGGATAAGAAAAAACAAAATATGTTTTGCTATATTTTTCTTCAAGTTGAACATAATTTTGGGCAACTTCAATTGAAGACGGCGCAATAATGTCTTTAAAATCCATTACTTCTGTTTCAAATAATTTTTTCTTTTTTTCTTCTTTTTTTCCGCCGAATAAGGTCATATTTTTTTAAGTAATTATTTCTGGGGGCAGTTCCGGATAATATCCCATTTCTGCTTGTTTTGGATGATGAAGCGACCAAAGCAACTCTAAGACTTCTTCTGACCCCATTGTTGCTGATTTTAATCCGCAACGGCGGAGCCCCAAAGAGATATATTCAATTCTTTGTAAAAGCTGGTATTTTCCTTTTTGGAAAAAATCTTCGGTTAATGATGACTGGGGAGTCGACTTTCCGCCCAGGTTTTGAGCAGCAGAAGAAGCAGAAAGCTCTAAAAGAGGATAATAAGGGACGACCACGTAAAAGCTTTTATTCATAATCGAACCATCAGACACCAGGTCTTCAATAAATTTTCGATAATCAGAAGTTTGAATTTTTAGTAATTCGTTTTTTTGTTTTAATTCTAATTCTTTTATTTTATCAATATAGCCGGTAATGTTTACTTTTCGTGAGCTAACGATTATTTGACAGGAAAAATCCAAAGAATTAAGAAAATTTTGAAAATTAAAAATAATCGCGCCCTGCTCTTCTTCGGATTTCAAAGCAAAGTTAATTGAAGAAACAATTAGCATTCCTTTCATGGATTGGTCGTTCATAATCATAATCCCCTCGCGGATTTGCTTAATCGGAATAAATTGTTGCGTCGGAGTAGCCATAAAAATTATTTTTCAAAATCTATTTTTTTAATTAAGTCTTCTATTTTTCCAGTTTCTTTTATTTTTAAAGGAGATGGTTTTTTTTCAAGCTTAGCCTCGGCTAATCTTTTTTCTTTAGGAGAAGAAAGGAATACAGGAGATTGTTTTCTTTTCCAAAGAAATAATTTACTGTTCAGGGTATAAGTGGTAAAATTTTTTCCCACTTTTGCCACCCCCAGCCCTTCTATTTTAATAAAAGCCAGAGCAAAAGCAATTCCGAAAAGCAGAACAGTAATTATAACATACAAAGTTAAATGAGTCTTTGATAGTAAGAAATATAAAAAAAAAGAAATTCCAAAAGCGGTGCCCACAAACATAGTTTGGCTTAAAGTAAGCGGCCCTAATATTTTCGGGTCGTGTTCAATAAATTGCGGCACTCGAAAATCCATAAATTAGAACAATATTTTATTTAAATTATATTTTTATCTTATCAAAATATTTTTAATATTTAAAGCGGTGCTTCACGATAAGGATCAGAATAATCATTTTTAATATTAAAGCTATTTTTCGATTCAGTTTTTGGGGCTGGTTTTGGAACAATGGGCTCAGGAGTTGGTGCTTTTGAAGAAAATTTTGGAACTGAAAAACCTATTTCACCATCTTCGTCGATTTTTTCTCGATAAGCATGATTATTTAAAACAGTTTTATTTTTTTGATTTGGATTTAAAGATGGCTCTGTTAATTCTGTAAAGTCAATACTAGAAATACCGGCCTTTTTAGTGTCTTCCAAAGACTTGTCGCTAAGGTCAATTCGAGACCCTTCTTTTTTGGCAAAGCTTTTGGCCGGAGTTGGGGTTTTTGGTTTTTTTTCTTTAATCAAAGACAAGAAAGATTTTAAAGATTTAATTATCGGAAATTTAATTTTTCCGCTCCCCGCTTGGGATTGGATTTTTTCTTCTTCGTTATTTAAGTTTTGATTTTCTGACTCTAAAAGAGAAGATTTTTTGTCGTCTGGAATTTCTTCGGGGATAAATTCATCTAAATCAGGAATAGCTTTTTTGCCTGTTTTTTGTTCTTCCAGGCGAGACAAGGCTAATCGCAAATGCTTAAAAATACTAAAATTTATTTCTTGGGTTATTTTATTAGCTAAGAATTCATTAATATTCAATTCCAATTCCAAAGTAACTCCAAAATCTTTAAGAGATAAAAGCCCCATTAAAACTCGGCCAGTGTATTTAGCCACAATAGAAGTTTGGTCTTCGTCTAATCCTAAGCGGCTACAAATATTATAAATAACTTGGTTGTTTTTTTCGTCAAAAACAGCTTCTTTTAATTCCTCGGGCAGGGTTTTATAAGTTTCCCAAAAAAATTCTTTAGTATACTCTTCCATATATTGATTATTTTAACACAAACAAGGATTAAGAATCAACTGATTTTTATGATATTTTTCAAAAAAACAAAATTAAAACAATTATTTTAAAATTTAATTCTTTGTTGTTTAGCGATAGATATTGACAAAGATAATTAAGTAGTTTATAATTATAATAACCCCCTACTATGTTTGGGGAGCACTTTGACAATTAAGAGGTAATTAAAATGGCTTTTTGGAATCGAAAACAAACAGAAGAAAAAGAAGTAAAGATTGCAGAACAACAGTTGGTAAGATACCAGCTGAACAAAAAAAAAGCCCTTTGGAAGGGTTTGGTAATCATTGCATTTGCATTGATTCTGGATTTTACTCTAATTGTAATATCCATGGCTAATATCTTTTTTCTTTTAGGAGCAATCATTGTTTCAATTGCAATAATAGGCATAACCTGTTTCGTCGTCCTTTATTTTGTTTGGGCAAAACACGATATCCTGGCCTGCAATATTAATGAAGGATATTGCAAAGTGATTGTGGTCGGAGATAAGTTTCGAGGAATTGTCTTTAACCATAAAGGCAAAGCAATGTCCAAAGATTGGGACGTTGTTGATGAAACTGATCCAATTGCAATCCACAAAGACGAGAGTATTTGGGGAATGCACATTATCTGGCCCTTAATTTTAGGGAAGATATATACGCATATTTTGGCCTGGCGGAAATATGATTTTATTAAAAAATCGCCGATGGATCGGAGAGAACTTTTAACCCAGACCAGCTTGATGGACTATCCTTTTTACATAGAAACTCTTCAAGCTGAAGACAAGGATCGGGCCCCGCTTGATTTATTTACAGTGGTAACGATGCAAATAGTTAATCCGTATAAGGCGCTATTTAAAATTACCACCGAATGGATCGAGGTCGCGACTCCGAAAATTCAAGGAGCGTATGTAGCCTATATTAAGCTTCATTCATTTCAAGAAATGTTGGAAAATGTAAAATCGTTAGGATCTGCGATTTTTGAAGAAATGAAATCGGGCGGCGTTTTCAAAGAGCTTGTCGATGTCTATGGTGTAAAAATAATTTCCATAGATGTTATAGAAATTATTGGTGGCGACAAAGAAATTCAAGCGGCAATCAAAGCTAATGCTACTGCCAAACTTCGAAAACAAGCCACCATAACTGATGCTGAAGCAGCGGCCCAAAAAACAGTTATATACTCTGAAGCTGAAAGGCAGGCTCGAGCCAATAAAACAGCCGGCGTCTTTATGACCTTAATCTCTGGAAGGACTGGTCTTTCTGAAGATAAGATAAAAGAATGTATGGCTGAGCACCCTGAAGAATTTCAGAAAACCTATGGTCCTGAAATTCAGACCTGTAATAAGCTGGTCGAGCAAATGGTCTCAGCTGAGGCTAATGGACTGGTCCAGATTTTAACTAGCGGAAATACTGGTTCACCTAGTACAGGAGTAAATACGGAGCTCATAGCCACGGTTGTAGCTATGTTAAAAGCAATGAACACTCCGGCAGTATCTAATTCTGGACAAACTCCTACCAACAAAGGAAATAGTGGAACACAACAAACTGGCGACAGTCCGGAAAATAAAAAAAAATCTTACGTTGAACAAGCGAAAGATATATTAAAATAGGGCTCTAAAATCAATAGAGTCTTTTTTTATTGCAGTTCCTGGCTTATGCCAAATTTTTTTGGAGAGACTATATTGTTTTGATTAACAAGGGTATCCTGTTCGTCATAATACTTTGTTCGTTCTTTTTCGAAAGCCTGACTATTAAGTATTTTTTCAGATATTTCTTTTGTTATCGTAATATCCATATTTAGTCTTTTAGACAAATTATCTTTAAATTGAGATGGGCTAATTTTATTATTTAAAATATTTTCAATTAAATTATAAATAATTAAAGAAGCAAAAGGCTCTTTTTGTTCGGATAACGCTTTTAATGCCGCCTTACTCGTTGCATTACTAGAAATAGATAATCTTTTTTCTAATTCAGGATCTTTTGTTCGGCTTTCTAGATTATAATCCATCACGATTTGATCAATTAAAGAAAAGATGTCAGAAGATGTTTTGTTCATATAGTTTATGGAGGTGTTGGACTTATAGAATTTTTTATAGTAACTACTGATCGGCTAAGGTTACTAAGCCGTCTTTCTGTATCTATCGCCTCTTGGTCAGTAAGCATAGTAGCACCAGGCATTCCACCGGATCGATAATTATTAAGATTAAACTCTAAACGAGTTATTTCATCAAGAAGTTGGCGTTTTTTTGCTGGATCAGTGGCCCACATCCTTAAATTATTGGCTTGCTCTGGAGATCCATCGTCTAAAGTTTTTTGAATTTGTCTATAAGAAGCGTTAGCGACAACATTAAAATCATTTAAAGCCTCCGGCTGAACTTTTTCTTGGAAATTTTTAGCCGACATATTATTAATAACAGTACAGGTTGTTTTTTTAGTTAAAGAGGGTGCCAAATCTGGCCTTGCTGTTGCAATTATTTCCATATCCATTCCTCCCGATTCTAACCCATCTTTGTTTTGGACTATATATCTAGCTTCAGCATCTGTTAACTCCCCTCTCGAAGCAAGCAATTGATAGGCTTGAGCTCTTTTTTTATGGTCTCTATCAATTAAAGGAGTTTTTTGAGTAATTTCCCTGAGCCTATCGGTATCTAATCCAGCCAACTGTTTATTTATTTCAGATGCTTGTTTTTTTAATTCAGCATCATAAGTGCCCTCTTCTTCGATCCCAGTTTTTTCTTTAACATAAGTTTTCCAGCGATTAACTTGCCCTTCAGTTGATCTTCCTTGAGTAAGACCACCCTTTAACCCTCCTTTAAGGCCTCCACCCATTCCACCTATAGCAGAATATGCAGCCGAAGTAACTCTGTCTTTTCCGCCTTCTCGGCTTGTTGTCCATTGATTCTTCATTCCCGAACCAGCTCCAACGGCAGCACCAATTGCTGCTCCGCCAAGAACCCCCTTAGTGGTTCCAATCGCTTTATTGGCCATGCCTTTTATTTTTGCTCCCATTGGTCCACCAGAATCAAGAGTGGTGAAAAATCCGACAATCAAAACAATAAAAGGAATAAGATAAGCAAAAAGCAATCCAAACGTGCCATTTAAAACATTTCCAGACGGTGGATTAATAATTTGACTTGAGTCTGAAGCAATATGAAACATTACTAAATTTGATAAAAAGATTGCCCCAGCCGCCGGAATTCCCAAAAAGCACCACTGGAGAAAATCATCCCACCAGCCATCCCAAGTGCAAATCCGCGGAAATATTTTTAAAAAATATTTTGACTCTGGTAAAACTTTGCTAGCAAAAGCAATGGGAGATAAAATTACCAGCACCCAAAGCATTACAATTCTTACTAAAAATAATAAAGCAAAAAGTAAATAAATTACACTAGCAAAAATAGCAAAAATCGTTAAAACAAATAATGTTGCAAGATCAGCGCCATTAAAAGATGATATTTTTTGGGAAAAAAGATTAACAAAAGTGGGAGGCACTCCGCCCTTTAAAAGAAGATCCATTATCATTTGGGCCAAATCAATAATTAATCCGCAAATTACTGGGGTGAAGTTTATTAAAGCAGCGATTAAAATAAAATTAACTAATGTTTTTTTAGCTCGTGTTTCTTGATAGCCCACGATTATGCTTAGTGCGATTATAACCAAGCCGAAGATAAGAACAACATTAGCTAAATTTCTGACAAATCCCCAACCAGTAGAAACAATTATATTTTCTGATCCAGTAAAAGAAACAGCTAAAAAATTTCCACCAGCCACCCAGGTTAGTAAATCAAGAGAAACATTTAAAACAAAAAGCGGAATAGTCATCAAAATACTGAAAAGGAATCCCAAAATAGCTTGGGCAAGATTGTCTTTATAGTCTTGTATAAAAGCGAAAGGATCAACACCAAAAATCTCAATAGCGGAAGTAAAAAAAGGAAAAAATAAACCAGCGAAAACAAGAAGACTTAAAAAAATAATTATTGATTTAGGAAAAGATATTTTTTTTAAAAAATTCATATTTACTTGCGTATTAGTGAATGTTATAATTATTATAACATTAATTAAATTTTTGGTAAATTAAAAATAGGTTCATGAAGGTTAATTTGAAAGCCAGCCCAGAAGTTATTATGATTCTTCCTTTGGCGATTATGGGAGATTTAATCGGCATTCTTTTGCTTTTATTTGGGTTGGATGATTGTGGAATAACCGATATGGCCATTACTCCGATTTTAACGGTTTGGATTATGATAAAAAGAAAGGATCCAATGGTAGTAAAAAAAGTATTATTTCGTTTGCTCGGCTATGGCACATTAGAGTTAGTCCCCTATTTGGGAGGAATTTTTCCTGGCTATAGTCTAATTGTTATTCAAACTATTTTAGATAATCAAAAATCTGAACAAGAAACAAGCGAATTAATAGAAGCAGAATAATAAAAATAAAATTATTGCCAGCGAAAAAAGAAAATGGATAAAAATAAAAAAATTAGATTAATTAATTTATTATTGCTTTTGATGCCTCTGACTGTTTTTGGCGCTAATGGTTTGGAAAATTCTTATCCTTCCCTTCCTGGATTTTCTCCAGAAGAAGGAACCGGATTACTTGTTTATTTTTTTAATCTTTTGGTTTATTCCGGCGGAGTAGTGGCTGTAGTCGCGATTATTTATCAAGGAATGAGCATTTTTTTATCCAAAGGAAATGTGGCAAAAATAAATGAAGCCAAAGATAGAATTAAGGCAGCATTTTTAGGACTAACAATTCTTTTGGGCGCTTATTTTATCTTAATGGTTGTGAATCCTGATTTAACAAAAATAAATCTTCCAATTTTAGAATATGGAGAAAAAATTTTTTCTAACAATAAAGAGGTTGAATCAAAAGACGTCGTTTATAAAGAGATTGCTTTAGGTTCAATAATTGAAGCAATTTTAATGCCATCTTCCACAGCAGAAAATCAGTATTTTAATTATTCCCAGCTTAACAAAAAAACAGAAGAAAAATGTTATTTATATGATGAAGAAGGAAACACCATTGACCGTAATAATGATGATAAAATCGACAATCAAGATATGGTTGAAGGTATGGATTTATCGATTTGCATGGACAATTTATTAAAAGCCACAATCGCAAAAATTAGCTGGTTCAATGGAAATCAGTCGATTTGTAATGGTGCTATTGCCAATACCGAAGGCCCGATCAATGCTTTGAAAAAATTTATTAGAACAGGATGTAGTTGCGAACCGTGTGTTGAGTGGCCAGATAAATCATTTCCAGAAACAACTTGGCCACAAGGATGTAAAACAACAGATACAAAGGTTACTTGTTATGATGAAGAAGGAGGAAGTTATGAAATAGATGGAACTTATTGTGACTGGAAATGTAAGTGTTGCGGAGGGCCTCGAGGAGACGACGCTGGTTGTCAAGATCAGCCTTCTAGTCCTTTTTATTTAGCTAATGTTTATATTGATCACGATCCTTGTGCTAATCGTCAACAAATTGATTGTGCTCGCCAGGAAATGAATTTTAGGATTTATGGCAAGGGACTGGATTTAGGATTGAAATGCGCTGGTATTTATGAATATAGTCCAGACATTGCCCCTTTTATTGACGAAGAAACCAATACTTTAAAAATAATAGAAAAAACAGGACCAGACGGCAAAACCTATAAAGCTCAATTTTTAACTTTTACTGGGGCGATAGAAAGCAGTGCTCTTGTTAGAATTAATAGTTTCAAATCTTATTTCAATAATCGCTTAGCAGAATTACAAATTGCTAAGAATTATATTAATGCGGATAAAACAAAAAATATTTTGTCTTTAGCCGAATTTCAAAACCTTCAAGAAACTAGCGCGGAAAACGTGGTTAAAGAACCTTTAATTACTGGATATGACCCTTCTACTTATCATTCTTTTGTTTGTAAAAAATATAATGCGAACAATGTTTGTATTCAGGGAGAATTGGTAAAGTTAAAAGAATCAGGATATGCTTTTTTGCCTGGCCAAAATTATGAATCTTTTGCAACCCAAGGAGAAGGCCAGGTGCCAACAACCTCTCCAAGTTCGGAAATTGATAATAATAAATATACCAGCGACAAGTATGCTGATGGCTGGCCTTTTTCTGCAAAAAGAATTTGGAACAATAAATTAGGAAAAACAGCTATTCAAAGTGATTTATATAATGCCGGAGATCCAGATACTTTATATATTTTGTCTTATCCTGGAACTACTGACCCGAATAAATATCCAGCCTCAGCTAAGGCGGGAATTATTGATAACTCCCCCACCAATAATCAGTGCACCTTAAAAGATTCGGAAAAAACCGACCAAGAACAAATTGAAAAAGGAACAGCAATCTCTAGTATTCCAATCGGGCAATTAGCCGATGGAATGACTGAATATGTAGAACAAATAAATTTAATTTTAGACAATACAGCCGAAGAAATAAATAATGTGATTGATTCAGCCGATCAATTGGCGAATTATTTACCAGAACAATGCAACTGTTCTTCTGGTTGTAATAATACCAATATTTGCGAACCTCAAATCGGGCCGACCTGCGAAGAGCCGTTTCAGGTTTGCGGAGCGCCACCCTGCACTGATTGTAAAACATCAGAACAAGTTATCTGTGAATTTGGATGCCTTGATTGCGGAGCAACCCAAGCCATAGATTCAGCAAGATATTATTGTGTAAGAGATGGGTCTCCTACGGGAGAATGGTCATCTTTTAGAAATTATGATTTTGATGCCGCCGGAGTATTAAATCCATTTAATTATATGCCTTCGCAAGAGGGATGTTATGTATCTAATCCAGCGAATAACTATACTTCATCTTATTTATTAAAAAACCCTTTGCTTACTATCGGCGGAGAACATTGTGGTTGTGAACAAGGATTATCATATTTAACACTAGATGCTCTTGATGGCACCCATGTTTGCAATACTTTAATTTATGGTAGCCAGCGGGAAGGTTCTTTTGGAGCAGTTTGCACTACAAACGATGTTCAAAAAATATTAAATAATTATGAATATCGTTACGATAAACAATTATTAGAAGCAGGATATATTTGTACTTGTGCTCATAATACTGGTTCAAGCCAATGTTATAATCCGATAAATAACGAGCCATTAAGTTGCACAATAGACCAATTGAATAATGGAGAATTTACAGAAGATAGTGATTGTTATCAGTTAATAGAAAAATCAATTGCCAAAGATTGTATAAAAAGCGCTAAAGTTGTTACAAATTTAGGCGGTTGGTGGAATATTGCTTCTTGTAATGGAAAAACCATTAGAATAACCCCAAAATATACTTCTAATGTAATTTCTTGCGAAGAAGGTTATACCAATTTAACCGAAGAAGAGAGAGATTTAATTAAAGATAATTATAAAAATAATTTAAATAAAGAAATTACTTGGCTCAACGATCTTGGCGAAGGGCAAGATGAGCTAATTTATGATGGATTAAATTGTTGCAGCCTTTACGTTGGTAACACCAATGAGCTTCAAGGATATATTGATGACTTAATGGCTAATATTTCTTCTGAATTCAATGCTGAGTGTTCGGTTGATTTTGAAACCGGAGAATCATCAATTAAAATTAGCCGAAAAGTTGATTTAAGCGGTCCAATCATTCGGCCAGAAAAAATTAAAGACAATCAAGCATATTATGTTTGCCCATACAATGAAATTAAAACCCAGCAATCCAGGATATATAAAAGAGTGGGAGATCCTTCTTGGGTTGGATTAGAGGAGCTAACCACTGACCAAGCTTGTTTAGACGATGTGCCTGGATTTTTACAAAGAATAGAACAATGGCGAGAAAGATTATGGAATTATCAAAATGCAATAGATTTATCTCCTCTTGATGTTAATCGATTTACTTTATTGGATTTATTAAATATTACTCGTTCTCGTTTTAATCAATGTATTCAAGGTTATGGCCAGCAATACAAGCCAGCGGCAGCCACGGTTTATTTGTTTACTTGCGAAGAAGGGATTGATGCTCAAATTTTGGGTGCTTATCGGATTTATCCAGAATTTCCATTAGCTAATTCATTTTTATCAGAAACAAAATCAGAATCGCAGTGGGGTTGTTATCCTTTGAATAGCCGAGTTTTAACTGCCCAAGAAAGAAAAAATTGTCTTGAAAACAAAAACAAAAAAGGAGTTGATGGCTGCCAATCAATTCTTCAAGAACATAACTTAATAAATGATTTTTATTGTTGTTCTGGAGCGCCTCAATAAAAAAAAGATGAAAAAAATCATTACCAAAATAATATTATTTGTTTTTCTTTTTTACCCTAAAATAGTTTTGGGTGCTTTGGAAAATATTTATCCTCCAATCCCAATTTCTTTTAATAAAACCATAGCTATTACTGCCAGTAGCACGGCCACAGAATATTTTTTGTATTTGTTCGCTTTTCTTTCTGGTCTAGCAACAGTCATTGCTTTGGGAGCGATTGTTTGGGCAGGAGTAGAGATGATTCTTTCGCATGGCGTTCCCCAGAAATTTTTTGAAGCCAAAACAAAAGCGCAAAATGCTTTAATTGGATTATTGATTTTATTTGGCGCTTATCTTATTTTAAATGTGGTAAATACGGAAATAAAAAATGTAAAAATAGAACAAATTGATTGTAATCAATCTGATATTTGTATTGCTCGCTATTTTTCTGGAAGTGAAAATCAAAAAATAACCTATTCTTCTTCTTTGCCAGATAGTCCTAATTTAAATTTAGCATCAAACGAAGTGATAGTAATTAAAAGGTTTAAAGGATTAAAAGAAATTTGGGGATTTTCCGAGCCTGATTTTCAAGGTACTCCCATTTTAGTTCAAGGGTATCGAAATGACGATGAATCTAATTTGAGTAATGATTTGCCTGGAGAAATAACCATTGATAGCTCAATAAAATCAATCAGGGCTTATGTAAAACAGCCAGGAATATATTTATACGATGCCCCTAATTATCAAGCCAGTAAAAACCCTCCCCTATTTTTAAGAACTAGTGCTGTTAGTTTGGAGGGATTTAAAGATAAAACAAAATCAATTCAAATTTTTAATGAAAACAATTTTAAATATTATGCAATAGTTTTTGCTTTGGAAAAATATAATAACAGCTATGATTATAATTTTTATCCTCAGCTTCCCAGCCCGGATTGTAGCGATGTAATCGAAGAAGATGATCCGTCTTTTTCTGGAGAGAGCGGATCGATTTTGATTTTCAAAAGCTCAGATTCTTTTTTGGCTCAAAACCATAATCCAGGGATAACTTTTTATAACACCCTAAACTGTTATATTCCCCTGGGCTCAACATCAAGCCAGCTAAGTGAGTGTTCTGCCCCTTTTGAAGGATTATTTAAATTGCAAAAAATTCCAATCTCTGCGTGTTCGGGAATATCTGCGGGAGATGTTTTGTCTGTTAAAATATCAGAAGAATCGGGTGTTTTGATGATTGCGGAATCATCAAACAAAAGATATTGCAATTTTTTTGATATTGATAGTCCAAATCTTATTAGCGGAAATTGTGTTAGTGATAATATATTTTTTCGAAAAGCGGAAATCAATAATTTTATAATCATTCCTTATGAAAAAAAATTATAATAAAAAGCCAATATGAAAAAAACATCAATAATTATTTTCGGAGTTTTATTATTAGCAGTTTTTTTAATCCAGCCCTGCTCTGCTTTGGAAACTCAATATCCGGAAATAACAACCATCGATGGCCAAAAAATAACCATTACCGATGAATCTACCCCAGACCAGTATGTTGTTTATATGTTTTATGTTTTAGTGAGCCTAGGAGCGATAATCGCATTTATTGTTTTGGTAATGGCTGGTTTTAATTTTTTAAACAGTGGAGGAATACCCACGAAAATAAGCTCAGCCAGAAATCAAGCCTTGGGAGCTTTTGTGGGTTTGATTGTTTTATTTTCTTGCCATTTAATCTTAAATACGGTTAATAAATCTTTAGTTAATACTCCAATCAAAGCAATAGAATGCAAAGACGTTCCAATCTGCGTAACAGTTACGAAAATAATAAATGAAAAGGCAAAAACAACGTTGGAAATGTCTATTCCAATGGCTAATGATAATTTAGTATTACAAGAAGGAGAAAGTATTGTGATTACAAAATACGATGGCTTAAAAGAAATTTGGGGATTTGTTGAATCTGGCTTTAAAGGGTCGCCGATTAAGCTTTTTCCTGATCCAGCTAATCCCGAAGCAGAAGTAAAAGACTTAGCACTTAGTCCAACTGTTGATGGCACAAAGTTAAAATCTTATAAAATAATTGAAAAAAGAGAAGGAATTTATTTATACGACAAGCCTAATTTTGAAGTTGGCGATGGGTCGATTTCTCCATTTTTCTTAACAGGCAGTGTTAATGATTTTTCTAAAACTAATCCTAATTTTTTTCATAAAACTCAATCAGTTCAAATTATTGCCCCGCGATTTACTATAGCCGATCCAGAAAATCATGTTGGATTTTTAGGAACTACGCCCGGAGCAGTATTTTTTTCCGAGCCTGAATTTAGAGGAACATGTTTGGAGTTTTTTCCAACTGGAGGAACCGGGACTGGATTTTCTGATTTGAATCAAGAGGGACAATTAGGCAAGCCATTAATTCCTTTTGGCTATAATGTAAGCTCAGCCATTGCTTTTAAATACACTACAACAGGAAGCACGGAAGTAAGTGGGACAGTAACTTTTTATAATACTCTTAATTGTCAAAAAAACGAAAGCGATCCCGAACAAAAATCTTGCGAACAAGAAATTTATGAAAATCCTTGGGGAATTTATTTAGATTCAGCTTGTGGCCAAGACTTTAAAATAAAATCATTTAAAATTAATGGCCCTGTCGGCGTGGTTTTAGTTGAAGGGAATAAATGTCAATATTTTGATAAAAAAGATTTTTGTTCTGGTAATTGCGTTTGTTCAATTTTAGAAACTAGCGTTAGCAATCCTGATATTTTTGAATTTTTGCCAATAGATTAAATTTATGGAAAAAAACAATTTATTTTTATTTATTTTGGGACTGTTTTATAGCAATAATGCTTGGGCAATGGAAATTACTTATCCTTCAATTGGCGGAGTGTCTTTACCTGCTAATCCTACGTTTACTAATTATTTTGTTTATTTTTTTAATTTTGCTTTATTTTTTGGAATGGTAGCAGCCTCATTTGTTCTTATTTTTGGAGCTATCTCCTATTTTCTTTCCAAGGGAGAAATCGGGAAAATAGAAAAAGCAAAAAGAGAAATAACAAGATCTTTTGTTGGGCTTATTGTTTTATTCGGCTCAATAATGATTTTAAACACGATTAATTCCGGAATTAATAAAAATACCTTAGAAAGCTTGAATCCAGGGCAATATTCCGGAGGAATAATTTTACAATACGAAAATGGGCAAGAACAGAATATTGCTGGAGATATGACCGAAGTTCCTCAAAATACAGCTAGTATAAAATGGCTTTCCAGCGAATCAGAATTGCCAAGAATATTTGTTTTCCCGCAAAAAGATTTTTCCGGAACTCCTCAAGAAGTGATGAACGGAAGCAATATTTTTATTGCCAAAAGCAGTTCGATTTCTTTTGATTGGCAAAGGCCAGGGGTTTATCTTTATAATGCCCCTGATTATCAACTTGATAATAGAAAATCGCCTTTATATTTATTAAATAGTCAGCCAGCTTTAGGCAATAATGGGTTTGATAAAAAAACCGCATCAATCAAAATAGTTCAACCATCAGAACAAGGATTTGTTAAGTATGGGGCCGTGCTTTTTTCTGGTGATAATTATACTGGAAAGTGCTCTTGGGTAATGAATGATTTATCAAATATAAACGAAGTTAGTCCGAACAATTCCGAAGAAAATAGCGTCCGAGTTAATGAGAGCGATGAATTTTCTGGAATCGGCCAAGTTTCTTCTATTTATATTTTAAAAATTGACCCAGCCACTCCCCTTTCCGAGGTTGTGCTTTATAATGGCACAAATTGTGAATCAAAAGATTCTATTTGGGATGATTCAACAAAATCATTTATTGAGCCAAATTATTGCGTTGTTCCAGAATATCAAAAAGAATTTAAATTTGAAGTTTGCGAAACAATGCCCCAAGATGGAGACACTATTTTGTCAGCGAAAATAAGTGAAGGAACTATTTTATTACTAAAAGACAAAGATGGGAATTGCCAATTATTTAGAAAACAAGGATTAAGTAATTGTATTAATTCTATTACCTATGGAAAGGTTTATAATATAGAGGATAGAAAAAATACAAAACCTTTATATTTTACGATTTTGCCGGGTAAATAATTTTTAATAAATTTTCCCATTCTTCTACTGATAGCGATTCAGCTCGGCGCAAAGGATTAAAACCGTTTTCCAAAAAGCGGTTTTTTAATTTTTCTTTGCTTATTTTTAAACCCGAAGATAGGTTATTTAATAATTGTTTTCGCGGGCAAGAAAACCCAGCTTTAATAATTTTGAAAAAAAGCTGAGCCTCTAAAGTATGGGATTTTTTAGTTTCTAAATTGATGATTGCGCTGTCTATTTTGGGCTGTGGCCAAAAGCAGGTTTTGGAGACGTAAAATAAGACTTTTGGATTAGCATAATATTGAACTGCCACAGAAAGTAGACTCATTTTTGGTGGAGCTTCAACAATTCTTTGTGCCACTTCTTTTTGGACCATTAAAGTAATGTTTTCTGGCTGAGGAGTGGACTCTAAAAGAAGCCTGATTAAAAGCCCAGTAAGATAATAAGGGATATTGGCAATAACCCGATAATGCCGGCCTAATTTTTTAATTGCTTCTGATTCTCTCCCCTGTTTTAATTCTTTGATAATATCAGAATTGAAAACTTCGATATTATTAATTTTTAAATCTTGGATCGTTTTTTTTAATAATTGGCTTAAATTATCATCTTTTTCAATAGCAATTACTTTATTTGCATGATAAGCCAACAAAAAAGTTAAAGCCCCTTGGCCTGGCCCAATTTCCAGAATATTATCATTTTTGGTGATTCCAGCTGAGGCGATTATTTTATTAATAATATTTTTGTCTTGTAAAAAATTCTGGCCAAGTGATTTTTTAGCTAAAATTGGACCAGAAAAGGCCTTATTTAAGAACGTTTTTTCAGTGGAAAAATTGCTTGACATAGGCTTAAAACAAGGTAAACTTAATAATACGTAGATAGTGTCGATTTAATGGTGAGAATTTATTATTTTATTTTCAAGGCTTATTTTAAAGAAATCAAAAAAAACATCTTTTGCGCTTAAAATCCTTAAAAAATCAGGATTAATAAGCTATTTAAAAAGCCCAAAGGGCAGATTTTTTTGTTTAATTGTCTTAGCTTTGTTTGCTTATGGTGTTTTTGCTGTTTTGCCTTTAAATAAAGAACAGACCAGTATTTTTGCTAAATCTTATAATAATTTTACCAATATTGAGCCTGGAGCACAAGCCGCACCTAGTTTGATTATCGGGGGAAATAGTATTGTGAGCGCAATACCCTCCCCTGTTTTTATTTCTTCTCAAAATTTAGGCGTGTTATTGGTTGATGATAGTAGTTCTGAAAATTCTAGATCTATTGTTAAATATATAGTAGAAAAAGGAGAAACTCTTTCTGAAATTGCGGATAAATTCAATATTTCTATAGATACCATTCTTTTAACAAATGAATTAACAACCAGCCGAATCGTTCCAGGACAGGAATTAATGATTTTGCCTGTTAATGGCATAATGCATATGGTGGAAAAAGGAGAAACTGTGAAATCTTTGGCTTTGATCTATAAGGCAGATGAACAAGAAATTATTGATTTTAACGGTTTGTCGGAAAGCGGAGATATTTATGTGGGAGATATTTTAATTATTCCAGGAGGAAAAATGCCAATTAAACAAGTAGCTAAACCACAAGTTAAGGATGTTTCTGGCGCTGGATCGAGCACGCAAATAACTTTATCTGATTCTTATTTTATCGTGCCAGCTGTGGGAACGATTTCTCAAGGTGCTCATTTTTCTTATGTTTCTAATGGCCGAAGTTATTACAATGCCATAGATATTTCTAATGTTATTGGAACTCCAATCCTGGCTGCTGCTGGAGGACAGATTCAAATTATGAAAAATGTTTGGCCTTATGGCAATTATATTACAATTGCTCATCCAAATGGTGTTGTCACCTTATACGCCCATTTGAATGCGTTTGCAAAGGGTTTAACTGTTGGCGGAACAGTAACGCAAGGTCAGATTATTGGCTATATGGGTAATACTGGAAGAGTAATTAGTTTGGGCGGAAATGGATCTCACTTGCATTTTGATGTTCGAGGCACAACCAATCCTTTGACAAAATATAAAGTAGGCACAAAAGTTTCTTATTAATTTTTTAAAAAATAACAACGCCTAAAAGAGGCGTTTTTTTATTTTTTTCGATACATTAAAGCTTCGGAAATATGAGAGAAAAGAATATTTTCCGAAGCATCCAAATCCGCTATTGTTCGGGCTACTTTTAAAACACGGTGATAAGCCCTGGGAGAAAGTTTGCCAGAATCAACAGCTTGTTTTAAAAGGTTTTTCGAGTCATTGTCAAAACTACAAAAAGTTTTGATTTCTGGAATTTGCATTTCTGAATTTTTTAATATTTGAGAATATTTAAAGCGATTAGCTTGGATTTTCCGAGCATCTTTAACTCTGGTTTTAATTTCTTTTTCCAAGGATTTATTCTCTTCAGCATTTAATTTATCAAAATTTATCCGAGGAACATTAATAAACATATCAATTCTATCCATCAATGGTCCTGATAATTTTCGACGATACATTTGAATTTGGGAAGCAGAGCAAGTACAGGTTTTTTCTGGATCTCCATAATAACCGCAAGGACAAGGATTGGCCGTGGCAATTAAAATAAATTGAGCTGGAAAACTTATTTTTGTTTTTGCTCTTAAAATGTTTATCTCCCCCTCTTCTAGGGGCTGTCTTAAAGACTCTAAAACATCGCGATGAAATTCTGGCAATTCGTCTAAAAATAAAACACCTTTGTGCGCCAAAGTTATTTCTCCTGGTAAAGGCGGGTTTCCTCCGCCCAAGAGAGCAGCCTCAGACGAAGTGTGGTGTGGAGAGCGAAAGGGCGCGGAAACAATCAAAGGGTAATCAATGGGCAAGCTTCCGATTAAGCTGTTTATTTTTGTTACCTCTAAAGATTCTTCTTGGTTTAAAAAAGGAAGAAGCCGAGCAAAAGATTTAGCCAGCAAAGTTTTGCCTGTGCCCGGAGGCCCTTCCATAAGTAAATTATGCCCACCGGCAGCTGCTATTTCTAAAGCGCGTTTTGCATATTCTTGGCCTTGAACCCAGCCGATATTTGCCCCTTGTTCTATTGTTTCACCAAGGCGCAATTCAGAATCATTAATTATAGTTTCGGGTATTATTCTTGTTTCTTCTAAATGGCAAATAACTTGTTTTAAATTTTCAAATCCAAAGACTTTAATTCCTTTTACCAACGCTGCTTCTTGGCTATTTTGTTTGGGAAGAATTATTTCTTCAAAGCCCTGTTTTTTAGCTTCGCTGGCAATAATCAAAGCTCCTTTAATTGATTTTAGTCGTCCGTCCAAAGAAAGCTCTCCAATAATCATTTTTTTATCAGGATTAAAATAGGATTGCTTTGAAGACAAAAGATAGCTCAAGGCAATTGGTAAATCAAAAAGCGCCCCTTCTTTTTTTATTTCCGCGGGCGCTAAATTAACAACTACTTTTTGGGTTTGTTCGGTTGGGCTTTTGATTCCAGTATTTTTAATAGCCAAGTCTACTCTTTCTTTTGATTCATCTACAGACTTGGTAGCCATACCAACAACACTAAATGATCTTAATCCATTGGTGCACTCTACCTCCACTTCAATTATTTGGGCAGATATTCCTAAAATGGCCGAAGAAAAAACCTTGGCACACATATTTATTTATTAGCACTGCATTCATTGCAGAATCTTGCCTCGGGAAAAGCCTTTAGCCTTTCTTCGGAAATTTCTTTTTTGCAATTTTCGCACTTGCCGTAAGTGTTGTCGGCTATTTTTTTTAAAGCCAAATTTATATTTTTTAAATCTTCTTCTAAAACATATCCAACCGGCAAAATATTTTCAAAATCTTCTACCTCTGTTGTTTCGTCGTCAATATCAGTATTTGTGTCGTCATTAGGAAAACTTGGCTCCCAATGCTCGCTCCCCTCTTGAGATTTTTGCCCAATTGATTCTAATTCTTTTTCCAGTTCCAATTTTTTAATTTCCAATTGATTTTTTAGTTCTTGTATTAAAGCTTGATCCATTTTTATTTTATAATTAAAAAAATAATTATTATTATTACCAAAAGATAAATAGCGCGAATCAGTATTTTTTTTAAGAGGCTCATTTTTTAAATCTGTTCATCCATTTTTTTATTTATTAGAGCTAGTTTTTCTTTAATATTATTAATATCCAAAGGCATAACCTGGTATTCTGCTTTTAGCTTGGTGTAAACGTTTTCCAGGTGATCTAGCTCATCTTCTGCCTCCCATCTGGCCTGTTCAAGCTCTCGTCTTTTTTCTTCTGTTGATCTTCTGAGAGCTTCTATTTCTCTAGTTTCTTCCGAAGAAGTAGAATTTATTTTTTCTTCCAATGATTTAATTTCTTGCTCTGCCATTTCCTCGGCCTTGTTTATTTCCGATAATTTTTTATTTAAAACTTCTCGTTGGGCGGCGGTGTCGTGTAAAAGATTTTTTAGCCCAGTGGTTCGGGTTTGAATTTTTTCCAAATCAAGCATTAGATTTTGTTTTTCTTCTTCTAAAACAAGAGAGTCAAGGCTTTTTTCAAAATCAGGATTCCATTCGGTTTTTTCATAATAAAACTTATCCCAGTCTTTTAATTGAAGCTTCATTAATTTTACCTCTTCTTTTTTTTGAGCTAAATTTTCTTCTACTAAGTTTCTTTCGTCTTCGACAATTCTTCTTTGTTGCTCTGCGTCTTTTCTTTCTTCTGGGGTTTTTGCCTTTGCCTCTTTAGATTCGATTTCTTTTTTTAGCTGCTCGATTCTTTTTTTTCTTTCAAAAAGCAATTCTAACCTTTTTTCTGCTTTTTCTATTTCATTTTCTATTTCTTTACGCTTATCCTCAAAGGACATTCCTTGGGGAAGGCTGTGTTTTAAGTTGTTTGAAGAATCTTTTTCAGCCGATAAATTGAACGAATCAAGCCCTTTTTCTAGAACCTCTATTTTTAATTTTATACTTTTTAAATCTTTTTTTAGATTGTCAATCTTTTCTTTTTCCATTTTCGAAATTAATCGTTTTTATTCATTTTTTTATTTATCTCGGTAATTTTTTCTTTTAGCATATTAGCTTCGGAGGCAAAAGATTGGTATTTTTCTCTTAATTCCAAACGCAAAGCCTCAGCCTTGTTTAAATCATCTTCTGCTTGCCATCTCTGCTCTTCTGTTTTTCTTCTTTTTTCTTCGGCTGATTTTCTTTGCGCTTCTAATTTTCTCAATTCTGCCTCTGGAACCGTTAAATCAGTTCTTTTTTCTAAAACTTTTATTTCTTCTTCAATTGTTTGCTCTTCTTCTTTTATTTTATTTATTTTTTTATCAATTGCTTCTTTTTGAGAAGTGTTATCGTTCATTAAATCTTTTATGCTATTTGCTTCTTTTTGAGATTTTTCCAGTTTCTCCAATAATTTTTCTTTTTCTTCGTTTAAAACCAAATGGTCTTTGTCTCTTTTTAAAAGATCAAGCTCCATATTAAGTTCTTTTTCTCGGGAAAGAATTTTTTCAAAATTAAGATTAAATTCATTTAATTGAAGGCGTAATGATTTTATTTCATCTTCTTTTTTATTTTTTTCTTGTTCTACCGCATTTCTTTCGTCTTCTATTTTCCAGCGCTCTTTTTCCATATTTCTTTTTTCTTCAGCTGTTTCTGCGGATTCCTCTTTGTTCTCCGTGGTCTTTTTTAGCTCTTCAATTCTTTTTTTTCTTTCTAAAATCAAATCCAATCGCTGGCGAGCCTTATCTATTTCTCTTTCGATATCTTTTCTTTTTTCTTCGAAAGGAATTTTTTCATCATTGATTTGAATAATATTTTGTTCTATTTCAAAAACAAGATCAGTTAGTTTTCTTAATTTTTCTTCTTGAGTTTCTTCTTTTTTTGAAAAGATAAATTCGTCTCTTAAAAGAAAGTCTTCCTCGGTTTTTTCTTTGCTTTTTACGTCTTCCTCGGTTTTTTCAGGTTTTAGTTGTTCTAAGGAAATTATTTTTTCTTCTTGGCTTTTTTCTTCCAAAGAATCTTTTTGAGGCAGATCAACGCTGCGCAGCTCTTGCTCTTCTTTTATTTCATCATCTAGCTCTAATCCCGGAATTTCTCCAATATCTATCTGCTCGTGATCGCTTTCTGATAATTCCATATTTTCTAAATCATCAATAGTGAGACCAGTTTCGGGATAGTTTTTTGAAAGACTAGGCAATTCTTGTTCAAGGCCTGTTAAATCTTCGGCCAAAGCTTGATTTTCTTCAACAAAATCAAGAGTTTCCGTTTCTTGTTGAATTTCTTTTGGCCTTGCTTCAGGTTCTTTAATTTCTTCTGGAGTGTTTTCTTTGATTAACACCTTTTCTTTCGGGGCAGTTTCTTTAATTTCTTGCTTGATTAAATCTTTTTGGGGCGGAATAAAAGCTGGTATCGGCAGTTTTGGCTCTGGCTCGCTTTCTTCAAAAATAGATTCTATATTGGTTGGGGCAATTTTTTCTTCAATGTGAGGGGCTAGTTCTTTTTCTTCTTCGCTATCCCCCTCGGCTACATTTATTTTTATTTGATTTCTTTTTTCCATTGGCACAATAATCGCATTCCCCTCGATAACAGGCATATCTTTTTTTGTTGAGCTAAGATTTTTTTCCTCTAGAGCCTGCTTTTGTTCAATCTCTTTTTCTTTTTGGGCCAAAGCAGCAATAGCGGCCTTTTCTTTTTCCAGTTGGTTTTTAACATTTTCTTTTTTTGTGTCCAAAAAAACACCCTGCGCATTAGCCTGTTCTCTTTGCGCGGCGTTAATGTCTTTTTTCATCGTCCTTATTTTGGTGGTTTCTATTGTGAAAATATTTTCCTCCATGGAAAAATAGGCGAGATTTTTAAATTATTTCTTTGCTTCTTTTAATGATAGATTAATCCTGCCTTGTTCGTCAATAGAGATGACTTTTACTGGAATAACATCATTTAGTTTTACAACATCAGTTACCTTGTTTACGCGTTTATTGTCCAAATGAGAAATATGAACTAAGCCTTCTTGCCCAGGAAGAATTTCAACAAACGCGCCAAAATCCATTATTCTTTTTACTGTTCCTTGATAAATTTCACCTATTTCTACTTCTTTAACAATGTTATTTATCCATTCAATTGCTTTTTGGGCTGATTCTTGATTTTCCGAAGTAATAAATATTTCTCCAGAATCTTCGATATCAATAGTCACGTTGCAAGTTTCGATAATTTCATTGATTATTTTTCCGCCCGTGCCAATCACTTCTCCTATTTTTTCTGGATTTATTTTAATAACAAAAATTCTTGGAGCATAAGGAGATAATTCTTTTCTTGGCTCTGCTAAAATATTAGCCATGGTGTTTCTTATTTCTTCTCGGGCAGGACGAGACTGTTCAAGAGCTTGTTTGATAATCTTATCAGTAATTCCCCTTATTTTAATATCCATTTGCAAGGCAGTGATTCCTTTTTCCGTGCCAGCAACTTTAAAATCCATATCGCCATAATGATCTTCTTCTCCTTGAACATCGGTTAAAACAATATATTCTTTATCTTCTGTGCTTTTTTCATTATTTATTTCCATCATTAACCCCATTGCGATTCCAGAAACAGGCCTTTTGATTGGCACTCCCCCATCCATAAGAGCTAAACAAGCAGCACAAGTTGAAGCCATTGAGCTTGATCCATTAGAACACAAAACTTCAGAAACAACCCTGATCGTATAAGGAAACTCTTCGGCTGAAGGAATCATTGGTCGCAAGGCTTTTTCGGCCAACATTCCGTGCCCTATTTCTCTTCGGCCTGGTCCACGCATTGGTCCAGTTTCCCCTACGCTGTAAGGAGGAAAGTTGTAGTTATGCATAAACCTTTTTTTACCCTGGATTTCCATTTCATCAATAATTTTTTGATCTCCCGGGGCACCCAAAGTAAGAAAAGATAAAACTTTGGTTTGGCCACGAGTAAACAATCCCGTGCCATGGGTTCTTTTGAATAATCCTGTTTGACAATTTAATTCTCTTAGCTCTGTTATTTTTCGGCCATCAGTTCTTAATCCATTTTTTATTGCTCCACGATGCATGGCTTTTTCGGTTTCTGCTTCGAAAATATTCAAACCCTGTCTTAATTGTTGGGGGTCATCATTCAAAGCTTTTAAATGCTCGGCTAGTTCATTTTTTAAATCTTCAATAGTTTCTGTTTTTTTAAATAAAGCTTTTTCCAAGCGATCTCCAAGAAAATTAATTACTTCTTTTTTTATTTCTTCATTAATCGGATATTCCTTAAGTATTATTTTTTCTTTGCCGATTTGTTTTTGAATGTCTTCTTGAAAATCTAAAAGTTCTTTTTGAATTTTTTTTGTTTCGGCAAAAGCCTTTAAGAGCATTTCTTCAGAAACTTCTTTTAACCCGGCCTCAATCATATTCACTAAAATTTCTTTTCCTGATTCTGATTTTAGGGCAGAAATTGTTAAATCAAGATTTCCTTCTTCTCTTTCTTTGGTGGTTGGGAAAATAATTATCTGGCCGTCTTTTTCCCCTACTCTGATTGGAGCCACTGGTCCGTGCCAAGGAATATCAGAACAAAGCAAGGCAACTGAAGCGGCCAGCAAACTTAAAGAGGCTGGATCTGATTCTTGATCCCAAGACAAGCAAGTAACAATAACCTGGACCTCGTGATGTAAATCAGATGGAAAAAGCGGACGAATTGCTCGGTCAATCAGTCTGGAGGTTAAAATAGACTGTTCTGACGGACGGCCTTCTCTTTTCATAAAACGAGAGCCAAGTATTTTTCCAACAGCATAATATTTTTCTTCGTAGAGCACGGTTAAAGGGAAAAAGTCAGCATTTTCAATTTCTTTTTTTGCAATAACGCAATTAGCCATCACTACAGTGTCCCCGTATTTTACAAAAACAGAACTATTTGCCCTTTCAGCCAATCCATTAAATTCTATTTCTAGTAATTTGCCGTTTATTTCCTTTTTAAATGATTTTGTTTCCATAGTTTTACAAATACAAAAATACGGCCCTAAGATTTAAGGCCGATTTTTTTAGTGATTTCTTTATAAGTTTTCTCATCGGTCTTTTGAAGGTATTTTAAAAGTTTTCTTCTTTTAGAAACCATTTTCAAAAGTCCTTTTTTTGAATGAAGATCTTTTTTGTGTTCTTTTAGATGTTCTAATAGCCTTTCAATTTCTTTTGACAATAAAGCGATTTGAACTTCGGCCGAACCAGTATCTTTTTCGTGAGTCTTGAACTTATCGATAATACTTGTTTTGTCTTCTGGTGATAACATTTTTTTATTTTTTTACTTTTTATTATGCGCCTTGTTTTAGTTTTTTAACCAAAACAGGTGTCTCTTCGATATTTAATTGTTAATTTTTAAAAAATACTTTTTCCTTTCTTCCTTGTTTAATTTTTTATCTATCAATCTTGTTCTTTGTCGTGGTCTTTTGTGTGCCCCGTGAGGCTTCGCCCTCGCGTCAATTTCTGGTGAAATTGCGCTCAGGCCTGCCTCGGGCCCGTCGGCCCTCCGGCTTCGAATCCCTCTTTCGTTAATCAGCGTTTTAAATTAATCAATATTTTCTATACTGTCATGTGTTCGTTTGTGCCCCGTGAGGCTTCGCCCTCGCGTCAATTTCTGGTGAAATTGCGCTCAGGCCTGCCTCGGGCCCGTCGGCCCTCCGGCTTCGAATCCCTCTTTCGTTAATCAGCGTTTTAAATTAATCAATATTTTCTATACTGTCATGTGTTCGTTTGTGCCCCGTGAGGTTTCGCCTTCGCGTAAACTTCTGGTGAAGTTTCGCTTAGGCCTGCCTCGGGCCCGTCGGCCCTCCGGCTTCGAATCCCTCTTTCGTTAATCGGCGTTTTAAATTAATCAATATTTTCTATCCTGTCATGTGTTCGTTTGTGCCCCGTGAGGGATTCGAACCCACGACCTTGAAGTTAAGAGCTTCCTGCTCTACCAACTGAGCTAACGGGGCTTGATTTCAGATTAACCAGACTATTATTAAAATTAAGGAGTGGTTTGAGTAGTAAAAAACTGCAATAGCCAATTACTTTGAGTTGGCCCTCCGATAAAGCTGATAAACCAGTAAACTAACATCCAAGCAGAATAAACAAGAATTATTCCAATAAAAGCTGCGGTAACCATGTCTTTGGCTTGTTTTGTTTTTCCAGGATCTCCTCCAGAGGTAAGCATTAAAAAACCAGCATAAGCAAACCAAATCACTATTAATGGCGGAACTACTTGCCATAAGATGAAATTTATTATGCTTTGGATTAAACAAAACAAATCCGCTAAAGTACAAGCAGGCTGGCCTTCGTTTCCACAACAAACAATTGAGTCGCAGGTTGGACAAGTGGCAGCATTAGCAATAATTGGAAAAGAAACAAAAACCAAAAAAAGAAGGCTAAGAAAAGAAAAATATTTGAATTTTTTATTAAAAATCATCTTTTTTAGGTTGCTATTCTGGGTTGAGTATAGTTTATTTTGTTTAAAAAATCAAGAGAAAAGACTACTTAAAGCCTAAATCCACTATTTTTTTGTTTTTGGGTAAAATTTTAGTAAAACTTGTTTATTTTTTGTTTGCCGTTGTTATGGCTTTGTATTTGAATTATTAAGCTAAAAAATTTGCTTTTAAAAAGAATTTTGGCAGGATTCGCCTTCAAAAATATCTCGGCAGGATTCGCCTTCAAAAATATCTCGGCAGGATTCGCCTTCAAAAATATCTCGGCAGGATTCGCCTTCAAAAATATCTCGGCAGGATTCGCCCTTCGGTAATTTTCTACTGAAAATTCCTCAGGGCCTGCCTCGGGTCCGTCGGCCCTCCGGCTTCGAATCAATCCTAATACAAAAGATGGCATGGAGCCATCTTTTGTATTAGGGTGCCCCCGGCAGGATTCGAACCCACACCGCTGGTTCCGAAGACCAGAACTCTATCCGTTGAGCTACGGGGGCATTAGATATAAAAAATACAACTTATTAACAAAAAAGTCAAAACTATTTTTTAAAAAATTTAATGCGAAAGCTGGGAACCGTGTCTTGATCAAACAAAAGTCTGTTTTCGATTAATGCTCTTTTTTCCCCTTGATCAGTAATGTTATTTATTTCTTTAATCGGACTTAGTCGTTTAATAAAAATTGGCAGAAGAGAAATCAAAATTAAAAATCCAGGCGCTTGCCACTTTGCAAAAGCAAAACCCAAAAAAACTCCAAACACTAAAGATAAAATCGTGCCGATTGAAGCAGTCCAAATAAAAGTAAAAATAATACAAGGAATAACAATAATAAAAAGAAAAACAGGAGAAAACCCGATTACAGCGCCAACTAAAGTGGCCAAACCCCTTCCTCCTTTGCCTTTTACAAAAATAGACCAATTGTGTCCTAAGATTGCGCAAATTCCAGCCAAGGCTTGAAGAAAAGAAGAAAATTGCAATTGTTGAGCCAAATAAACCACTAAAAATCCCTTACCAACATCCAATAAAAAAGCTAAAATTCCTGGTAATTTTCCAATGTTTTTAATAACATTGCTGGCCGAACTTTTTTTCCAACCTAATTCAAAAACATTTTTTTTAGTAAAAATTTTTGTAATCAAATAACTAAAAGGAATTGATCCCAAAAGATAAGAAAAAACAAAAAAACAAAAATATAATAAAAGTTGAGGCATTTTATTTTGCTAAGTAATTTTTTGCTTTAATTTTTTTCATTTGTTCTTCTAGGCGATCAGAATGGGCTAAAAGCACTGGCAATAAGGGCAAACAAACAATAGCAAAAATATAAGGATTAAGAAAATAAATTAATCCTAAGCCTAGGATTTCTCCAATCAAACGTCCCAAAATTTGATTATTTATAGCCTGGGGAATTAATTTTTTATTAAATTTATGGCCAGCTAAAATTTCTCCAATAATTATTACTAAAAGAACGATACCAGCCCAAAGCCAAGCAAGTTGGCAATTTAAAAATAAAGTAATACCAAACAAGGTTGCCGCTCCTCGACCGCCTTTGAATTTAAGATAAAGCGAGTAATTATGGCCAACAACTGAAAGTAAAGCAGCAACCATCGAAGCAACTAAAATTATAACAGAAGTTCCTTCCGGGCCAAGTAAAAGAGGATTAGTAATTGTGGCTAAGGCTAATTTTTGAGCGAAAAAAACAGCAATTACCCCTTTACCTGCATCCAAGAGAAATACAATTAAAAAAGACAGGGCTCCAATTATTTTTCCTTTTTTTTCTGTGCTAATTCTTAAAGTATTTAAAGCTCCTAAATTTTTTGATCCAGTTTGACGAGGATCTTGTTTAAAAATTAATTTGTTGAAAACAAGTGCAAAAGGAATAGAGCCAAGAAGATAAGAGAAAATAGCAATAATTAACAAAATTGGAAATAAGGCCATATTTTTAAATAATATTATTAATCTTCAACAAAACAACAAATTAAAGTTCCTGGACCAGTATGCGATCCAATGGCTGGACCCATAGTGGTTAAAAATTCTATTTTTATTTCTGGAAAGTTTTTAATAATTAAATCTTTTAATTTTTCTGCTTCGAATAGAGTGTCGGAATGAGAGATTCCGATGCTTATTTTTTTTCCTTGGGCTAACGGCTCTTTAACAAGCTCCTCGATTTGTTTAAATAAAGCATTGGCCGTATCCTTGGCCTGCATTTTTAAATTAGCTGGCTTAATTACTCCATCAATAATTGACAATAACGGTCTCATTCCTATTTTTTGCATTTGTTCTAAAAGCACGGCGATTGGATGGCTTAGTCTGCCTCCGGCTTCAAGCCAATAAGGGCTTTCAATCATTCCAAATAATTTTGTTTGAGGCTTTAAACTTTCAATTTTTTTAGCAATTTCTTCAGCTTCCATGCCAATTTCGTCCATTTCTGCAGCTTTGATTGCAAGCATTGTTTCGGCAGCATCAGCATTAAAAGAATCGACTACAAAAATTCTTTTTTGTTCTTCTGCGCTAAACATTTTTTTTGCCTGGATCGCGGAATTATAAGTACCGGAAATTCCAGAACTAATAGTAATTGCCAAAACATTGGGAGCTTTTTTAAAAGCTTGTTCATAAGCTTTTTTAAAAGCGCCAATAGAAGGCTGAGAAGTTTTGGGCGTTGTTTTAACGTTCATTCTTTTTGCTTCGCGCATTTTTTCAAAAAGATTTTTTCCAAAAATTCCAGCTTCTTCTGGCCAATCAATTTTGAATTCAACTATATTGAATCCGAATTTTTCTACTATTTCTGGCGTCATAGGAGCGCTATCACCGATGATTATGGTAGTATTTTTCATATTTTTATTTATTAATAAAATTATATTTATTTTATTGTTGCCAGGAAAGAATCATTGTTCCAGGACCAGTATGGGATCCAATAGTGAAACAGGCAAGATTTACATAAGCAATTTCGCAGTTTGGTAAAGTTTTGATTAAGCCTTTTAATCTTTCTGCTTGTTCGGGATTGTCGGCGTGGTTGATTGCCACCTTGATTTTGGTGGTAATGTTGGTAGTTTGTTTTTTGAATTCTTCAAAAATTGCTTGGCCCAATCCATTGATATTTTTTTTAATGCCGATAATGCTTAGTTTTCCGTTTTTAATAGTAAAAATAGGTTTAATATTACGAATTTCCGCTTGATTTAAGGCAAGAGGCAGAAATTTTGGCAAGCGTCCACTTGCTTCAATCCATTTAGGCTTGTCATAAGTGGCCACTAAGCGGAAATTATTTAGATTTTTTTGGATTTCTTCAATAATTTCTTCGAATTTTAATTTAGCCTCTTTAATCATTTCTGCTACTTTTAAAATAATCAATCCTTCGGCTCCGCTTCCTTGAAGAGAATCTAAAACATAAATATTTTTTTGGTCTGTTGCTGGTAAAAATTTAATTGCTTGAATAGCAGAGTTATAAGCGCCTGATATTTTTGAAGAAAAAGTGACACAAATAACCTTTTCAAAATTTTGAAGCTTTTCTTTAAAAATTTTTAAAAAATCATTAATTGATGGTTGGGAAGTTTTTAATAGTGAAGGCAATCCCCTTTTTTCCCCCTCTCTTATTTTTTGATAAACGTTTCCAGGAAAAGACTCCAATTCTCCATAATCTATTTTAAATTTTACAATCGAAACTTCATTGGCCATAACCATGTCTTCGGGCAAGTCTCCCATTTCATCGGCAATCAGTCCAATATTTTTTTTATTTTCTAAAGAGTTTTCCATAAGCATAAAATTACTTTATTATCCAACCCACAAATAAACTTTCAGGGCAGGCATTAATACTGGTTACTGGATCAGTTATTCCGATAAAAGAAATATCAGCCTTTTTTGTTGTTTTTAATCCAGCTTTTAGCTTTTCCGCTTGTTCGGGATTGTCGGCATGGGCAATAACTGCTCGTATTTTTTTTCCAGATTGCAAATCTCGGCGGGCGAAACGTTCTATTTTGTTAAAAAGGATTCCGGCAAAATCTTCTGATCTGATTTTTTGGGTTGGGATTATTCGGCCAGCTCTTGTTTCGATAAGCAGATATTCTTTTTGAGATTCTTTTTGAAACCAAGAAGGTAATTTTTTCTTTTTCTCCCAGCGATCGTTTTCTAAAATTCCAGAAAAATGAATTTGGGGAATTATTTTTTCCAATCTGGCGACCACTTCTTTTATTTTTCTTTGCTCTCTAATCAGTTCAATTGCTTCTAAAACTGCCAAGGATTGACCAGCGCTTATTTGTCGTGAATCGATTATAAAAATCTTTTCTTTCTGATTCCAGCTTAGCATACTTTTTGCTTTTAAGGCAGAAAGATAATTATTTGAAAGTTTGCTACTGCTGACAATGCAAATAACGTTTTCAAATTTTTCCAGTTGTTTTTTAAATGATTCCATAAAAAATTCTGGAGAAATTGGATTTATTTTTGGCCGATTGTGCAACCCTTTTTTTTGAGCATGTTTTATTTTTTCGCAAACATTTTCACCTTCTAATTGTTGTTCTTCGGGCCAGCTTATTCGAAAAGGAATAACTTCAATATCATAGTGCTGAATAATTTTTTGGCTTAATCCTGCTCTTTCGTCAATTACAATTCCAATAGAAACATCTTTTACAATCGATTCTTCGCCCACTATTTCCATGGCCATATCTTGAATTCTAAGATTTTCCACTGCTCCCATTTTTGAAATAATATCTCGAACGTCATAAGGATCGTCGGTGTGGATATGAATTTTTGTTCGATCGCCTATTTGAATAATGTCCAGGCAGTTTCCCAAATTTTTAAGCTGATTTCTCATTTCCGATTCTTTGGTATCAGTTCGGCGCATTAAAGCAACAACTTCGTAGCGATTGGACAAGATTTGAACAAACTTTTTTGTTGCTGACTCTTCTTCGCGAAGAATTGCTGGTTTAACAGCAGAAAAAGCCTCTGACCTCTCTAGTAAAACATCAAGATATGTTTCTAGGATGATAAGAAAACCTAAGCCACCGGCATCAACTACCCCGGCTTTTTTTAAAATTTCCATTTTATTTGGTGTTTCCAATAAAGCAGTGTTGGCAGATTTAAATGCCTCTAAAAATAGCTTGGTAATATCAGTTTCGTTTTGAGCGCTTTGATTAAAGGTTTCGGCAAAAGCCTTGATAACGTCTAAGATGGTTCCCTCTTTTGGGTTTTGAATAGAATCTTTGGCCCGTTCATATCCTTTAGTAAAAGCATTGCCTAAATCTTTGGCTTGAGGGTCTTTATTATCAAGCGCAGGGATAAATCCAGCCAAAAAACCAGTATAAATTATGCCGGTATTCCCCTGGGCTGCAGTTAAGGCAGCGTCTAAAACCGTTTCTCCAAAGTCTTCCATTCCTTTGAATTCTTTTTCCGCAATTGCTTGTTTTATTCCAATAAGCGTGGCAGCAAGATTGCTTCCCGTGTCTTGGTCTGGAACAGGAAAGACGTTTATTTTATTTATTTGTTCTTTGTCTCTCTCTACTTTTTCCGCAGAGAAAACAAACATTTTTTTCAGCTCCTGATAAGTAAGTGTTTCCATAGGTTAAAAAGAGGAAATGGGTTTCCTCTTTTGTTATCATTTCATTTTTTCTTCCCACCCCTCTAATAATTTTTTTGCTAAATCTTTGCCGCCAAGCCCAAAAGCTAAACCAAAAGTAATAACAATTAAGGCGACGAAGCCAATAAAAATACTAAGAATCAAGGTAGGAACAATATTTAATTGATACAAGATTGCTAAAACAGCTAGAATCCAAGCAGCAGAAGAAATAATATTTCCTAAAATTCCGGAATAAGTTATTTTTTCTTTTTCCAAGCTAACTAAAACTATTTTTTTTGAAAAGCTGGCGATAAAAATCGCGAAAATGAAAATTATCATTGAAATCAGGATATTCGGAAAAAAGCTAATAATAGACATTAAAACCGAATTGAACTGATTTAAACCAATAATATCAAAGAAAACCGTAAAAAACATAATAAGGAAAAGAGCTTCGATGATTGCCCCAAAAAACTTTGCAATATTTAAATGAGCATCATAGCGATCAAAAAATGTTTCCCAGCCCAAAGTTTTTGCCATTTGGTTGAGTCTGATTTTATTAAAAATATCAATAGCCATGTTTCTAATTTTAACAGAAACAAACCATCCGGCCAGTAAGATAAAAATACCCCAAATCAAATTAGAGGCATTAATAATAAAAGCTTGAGAGATTATTTGAAAAATATTTTGCATAAAATATGAATTCATGCCTTTTTTGAAGGCTAATTTATCTTATATTACCATTTTGCTTTGTGCAAGCCTAAATTATACCCAATCCGATTAAAAATAATATGAATAAAAAAAGTTAAAAAGAATAGAATAGCCCAAAAATTAAAACCAAAATGAGCGATGGGTTCAACAAAAAGAAAGGCTCCAATTACATAATTAGTTTGGTCAAAAGGAACAAAAGGAAAACCAGGCCGAAGGCGAAGCCGTCTTTTTATAAAAGCAAAAAAAACATCTCCAAAAATTATACCTGTCCCCAAAAGCGTGCCAAAAGCAAGCCCGCCAAATTCATAGTAAGAAGAAAATCCTAAATTTTCATAAATTCCAGACTGGAAATAATGATTTATTTCAAAGAAGATCCAAGTAAATAAGCTACAAGAAATTAGCTCGGCAACTAATCCCCGCCAAGTTTTATGGCTACCTAAAATCGGCGCGCCCCAGAGTATTTTGTTGTTGTCCAAAGGATAATCTAAAAATTTAATTTTACCCAAAAGAGGCGGAATGCAATTAGCAATATAAGCGGGAATAAAAAAATAAAATATAGATAAAAAATAGAATAAAGAAAACATTATTAGGATTTTAAAATTTTTATTTTATAATTTTTGGCTCAGTTCCCTGCAATAATCGTTTGATATTTTCTCGATGAGCCCACCAGATAATCAAAACATAAAAAATTCCCAGACCTACATATATATAAGAATGAGTTAAATACCAGAAAAGAAAAGGCAGGATTAAGAAAAGAAGAATATTTGTTAAGCTCATAATCTTAATAATGAATAAAAATAAAACCCAAAAAGCCAAAATAATTAATGAATATTTCCATCCAATCACCATAATTATAGAAGCAAAAATAACAGAAACCCCTTTCCCTCCTTTAAAATTAAGCCAAACCGGAAAAATGTGGCCTAAAACTGGAGCAATGGAAATCAAGGCCAATTCTATTCCTGGCTGAAAATAAAACTTAGCAAAAAATATTGGAATAATAGCTTTTAAAATATCTAAAACTGCTACTAAAATAGCATATTTTAGTCCTAAAAAACGAGAAACATTGGTTGCGCCCGTGGCTCCACTCCCCTTTTTACGAATATCAATATTTTTTGTTTTTGAAATAATGTAGCCAAAAGGAATTGATCCTAATAGATATCCAGCGATTAAGAAAAAAATAAAAATTAGTTGTTTTTCCATTATTTTTTTATATCTTCAATTGCGTTTTGATAATGTTTGACTCTAGCTTTTTTATCCATCAAATTAATTTCAATAGTGATTATATCAATTTGCCAAGGGATGGTAAAGCCCAATTTGTTTTTTAAAAGCCAGGCCTCGCTTACAATAATCATTCTTTTCTTCTTTTTCTTATTTATTTTACCCTCTAATGGTATTTTTAGGCCCTTTTTGCAAGTTGCTTTTACTTCTACAAAGATATGGGTTTTATTTTTTTTCGCAATCAAATCTATTTCCCCTATTTTTTTATTCGTTGTTTTGCTTATTAAATAAAAATTTCTATCTATTATCTGATAGTTGTTTTTTTGTAAATATTTTTCAGCAATTAATTCCCCTATTTTTCCAACCTTAAAACAATTAGCCATGTTTTTATTAAAATTATATCTTAATTAGACAAAATTACAAAATATTTTATTTCCACTTAATTTTTGTTTTTATTTTAAACAATAAGAATGTCCAAATAATATGTCCGGATTTGTCCACATAAATCATTGTTTTTCCACATAATTGTCCACATACCTTGTCCATTAAAATTTAGTGGACATTAGTGGACATAATGTTTGTTTTAAGTAACATTTTATGTCCACATAAAGACTATAGTAGATTATTTAGTGTTTTTTATTAAAAATTTTATGTTTTTACGTATTTTAGCGACGAATGATTAGCTGTTTCAGGCAAAATGAAAATATTTTGAAAAGCATTTTTCCTTAAAAACATAGATGATTAATAATAAGGCATTTTAATCTATAAAAAACATTAATGTTCCACGTGGAACACGTAATTTTACAGAATAATAACATAATAGCACCTTAAATGATTAATGATTTTTAGGAAAACAAAAGTTTTTTTAAATGTAATTTTGTCCCAAAACCATGATCATCAATGATTGTAAGTTTTAAGTATATATAAGTTTAATGTTCCACGTGGAACATCATTAATTTTTAGACAATAAAACAAATAACACTTTAAATGATTAATGATTTTTGACAAAATGAAAATATTTTAGAAAACATTTTTCCTTAAAAACATAGATGATTAATAATATGGCATTTTAATCTATAAAAAACATTAATGTTCCACGTGGAACACGTAATTTTACAGAATAATAACATAACAGCACCTTAAATGATTAATGATTTTTAGGAAAGCAAAAGTTTTTTAAAATGTAATTTTGTCCCAAAACCATGATCATCAATAAACATATGTTTTAAGAGCATAAAAATTGAATGTTCCACGTGGAACATCATTAATTTTTAAACAATAAAACAAACAACATCTTAAATGATTAATGATTTTTAGGAGAAATGTTTTCTAAAATATTTTCATTTTGTCTGAAACAGCTAATCATTCGTCTCTAAAATACGTAGGGGTATCTAAAAATCAATATGTTCTACGTGGAACATTAATATTGTGCGACATTGGATTGAATATAAAAAATAGGATTTTATTTTAAAATCCCTATTTTTTAATAAAAATTCATTAATTTTAACAAAAAACGCTATTTTTATGCATATTTTAGTGTTTTTATGTGGATCCGACGAGAATCGAACTCATGTCGCTGCTGTGTGAAAGCAGTATTTTACCATTAAATTACGGATCCTTAGGCCTTGACTTGGTCTTAATCGGCCATTTGCCCTTAATTCTCAACAAAACTAATGGTCGGGATGCTGGGAATTGCCTTCGCGTAAACTTCTGGTGAAGTTTCGGTCAGGCCGGGCTCGGGCCCGTCGGCCCTTTGCCTTCAATTCCCAGTGAAATAATGGGTCGGGATGCTGGGAATTGCCTTCGCGTAAACTTCTGGTGAAGTTTCGCTCAGGCCGGGCTCGGGCCCGTCGGCCCTCCGCCTTCAATTCCCAGTGAAATAATGGGTCGGGATGTTGGGAATTGCCTTCGCGTAAACTTCTGGTGAAGTTTCGGTCAGGCCGGGCTCGGGCCCGTCGGCCCTCCGCCTTCAATTCCCAGTGAAATAATGGGTCGGGATGCTGGGAATTGAACCCAGATTACAGACTCCCGAAGCCTGCATAATGCCTTTATATTACATCCCGGGAATGTCCAGATAATTTGTTTGTGGACAAATCTGGACAAAATTTTTCTATATTATGTCCACATAATTTAATATGCGGACATAATAATAAAAAGTGGACCCGAGGAGAATTGAACTCCTAACGCTACTATGCGAAAGTAGTATTATACCGTTTAATTACGGGCCCTTAACAAACCCAATATTTTCCTTTTATTTCTTCATTGGCTTTGTTTTCCATTGTTTGTTTAGTTTTTTTGGCTTGATTGGATAATTTAATTAAATCAATTTCATTTAAGCTTGCTAAGTCTTTTACCCTTTTTTGTAAGTATTTTTTAGTATTATTTTTCGGATTATCCAATACTTCTTCTAACAAAATATCTAATATTTGTCCAATTTTTGGTCCAGGTTCAATTTTTAGAATTTTTATTAAATCTAAGCCATTAATTTTTAACATTTTTACAGAAATTGGATCTCGAGAAACCTTATCAATCATATATTTCATATGTCTTAGTTTGTAGGGTTCGGCTTTTGGACATCCGCTTCCAATTCGATCAGCCATTCTTAATTTTAATAAATCTTCTATATTTTCTATTCCAACATTGTTTATTAGCCGACGAATAGATGCTTCTTTTACTTCGTCAACATTATAATAAAACAAATGAAAACGAACTAAAGTAATAATTTTTTCGCATTCTTTTTTGGGATAGCGCAGTCTTTCTAATATTTTTTGGGCCATTCGGGCACCAATCATTTCATGATTATAAAAAGTAGCCTCTTTGCCGGTTCCTTGTTTTGATCTTGGTTTTCCAATATCGTGCAACAATGCAGCCAAACGAATAGGGAAGCTAAAGCCCTTTTTGGCTGTATAATCAAGAGATTCTAAGTTGTGCTTATAACAATCATAAACATGATGTTTGTTTTGGGAAATATTACAGCCTTCTAAAAGTTCGGGAATTATATAATTTAAAAGTCCAGATTGCCTTAAAGAATCAATGCCTTTGGCAGCATTTTTTGTCATAATTATTTTATTTAACTCGTCTCTGATTCTTTCGGTTGATATTTTTTGTAATCCTTTTGAGCACTCGATTATGGCTTGATAAGTGTTTTTTTCAATTTGCCAATTGTTTCCCAGGCTGGCTTCAAATCTTATGGCCCGCATCATTCTTAAAGCATCTTCTTTAAATCTTTCTTTTGGGTCTCCTACAGCTTTAATTAAATGGGTTTTTAGGTCTTCTTGGCCATTAAATAGGTCAAATATTTCAAATTCTTGCTTATTTTTTAAAGGGGATAGGGCAATTGCGTTAATAGTAAAATCTCTTCTTTTTAAGTCTTGATCAATGGTTTTTGACCAAGCTACTTTATCTGGATGTCGGCTATCTGAATAAGAAGATTCAGACCTATAGGTAGTTATTTCAATAATTTCGTATTGATTTTCGGATTTTGATTTTTTGTTTTTTAAAAATTCCAGGCCAACTGTGCCAAAATTATTTTCATAAAAAGTCTTAATATTTAACTTATTAAATACTTCTTGGATTTGTTCTGGGGTAGCGCTTGTAGCAATATCCCAATCTTTTGGCTCTATTCCTCTAAGAAAATCACGAGTACATCCGCCAACAATAAAAGCTGTAAAACCGTGGTCTTTTAAAGTGTTTATACAGAAAAAGACATTTTGAGGAATGATAATGTCTTGTTTTTTATTATTTGGAGAAAGAATAGTTTTTTTAATTGAATTCATGATTGTATTTTAATATAAAAACATATGCTTGACAACTATTGGTATTCTGTTAAAATAAAAATAACGAATAAGGAAATTGATTTTTGTTTGATCGGAATGAATTCCGGTTTTTTTATTAGCAAAATATCAAGTTTTTATTTGAATAAATAATTAAAATTTAAAAAACATAAATCCTGCTATTTTAAGCAAAAAGGATAAATAAACATTATGGATTTTCAGTCATTTTTATCTGCAATTACGCAGATTGCCGAAGAAAAAGGATTATCTCAAGAAAAAGTTTTAGAAACAGTAGAACATGCTTTGGCTTCGGCCTATAAAAAAGAATATGGTCAAAAAGGTCAAATAATAAAAGCAAAAATTGACCCTCGAACAGGAAAGGTTGATTTTTGGCGAACAAAATCAGTAGTAGACGACACAATTGTTTATATTCCCGAACCAGTTGAGCCAAAAGAAGGGGACACAGAACAACCATTAGAAGAAAAATATTCTTTTGATTTTGAAATTAAAGATAGCTATCGTCCCACAGAATCAGAATTAAATATTGAAGAAATTCCTCAAAGTTCAGAAGTTCAAAGAAGAGTAAGATATAATCCAGAAAGGCATATTTTAATTGAAGAAGCAGGGGCTCAAAAATTAAAAGTTGGCGAAGAACAGATAATCCCAGTTGACCAAAAAGAAGATTTTGGCAGAATTGCTGCTCAAACCGCCAAACAAGTAATTTTACAAAAAATAAGAGAAGCAGAAAAAGATGCGGTAATCGAAGAATATAAATCAAAAGAAGGGGAGATTGTTTCTGGGATTGTGCAAAAAATCGAAGGGCCTAATATTTATTTTGATATTGGAAAAAGCTTAGGTGTTTTACCAAAAGAAGAACAAATTAGGGGTGAATTTTATAAAGAAGGGCAACGTTTAAAATTATATATCTTAAGGGTTGATACCACTCCAAGGGGTCCGGTTATTTTATTATCTCGAATATATCCAAAATTAATTTCTAAACTTTTTGAATTAGAGGTTCCAGAAATATCAAGCAATCAAATAGAAATAAAATCAATTGCTCGAGAGCCTGGGAATCGGACAAAAATAGCAGTTGCCTCATTAGCAGAAGGAGTTGATCCAATCGGAGCCATGGTTGGTCAGCGCGGGGTAAGAGTTTCTGCTGTGATTTCCGAGCTTGGTGGAGAAAAAATAGACATTATCGAATATTCTGATGATGTTGTAAAATATATTACCAATGCCTTATCTCCAGCAAAAGTAATTGAAGTAAAAACATTGCCCAAGAATACAGCAATCGTAGTTGTTCCAGTAGATCAATTATCTTTAGCAATCGGCAAGGATGGACAAAACGTTCGTTTAGCAGCCAAGCTTACTGGCTGGAAACTGGATGTAAAAAGCGATCAAGATTCTTTGGATGTTGAAGAGTCAGAAGATGGCGAGATTAACGAGAGCGAAATAGCAGAAGAATCAGAAGAATAATAAACTCAGCTACCTATATATATAGGGCAAATGAAAAAAAGATTAAAATAAGATAAAAAGATTAAAAATAGCGATGAAATACGAAATAAAAGACGTTTCTTCAAACAAAAAAAAGATTGAAGCGGAAATAACAGCTGAAGAATTTAATAATTTTTATGATCAAGCTTTAAAAAACTTTAGCAAGGATGCGGAATTGCCTGGTTTTAGGAAGGGGAAAGCCCCGGAAAAATTGATTGAAGAAAAGATTGGATCAGAAGCTCTTTTGTCTGAAGCAGCAGAAAATGCTATTAGAGATACTTGGTTAAAAATATTAAAATCAGAAAAAATAGATACAATCAGCCAACCAGAGGTAGAAATAATAAAAATTGCCAGAAATAATGATTTTATTTTTAAATTAGAAGTAGAAGTTTTACCGAAAATAGAATTGCCTAATATTAGAGAGATTGCGGCCAAGGTTTGTGCTCAAAAAGAACCAATCATAGTCGGCGAAAAAGAAGTGGAAGACACGATTGAATGGTTACGACAATCAAGATCAAAAATAGCAGTTAAAAATGGAGCTATTGAAAACGGGGATTTAGCAGAAATAAATTTTGAATTTTTATCAGGCCCAAAAAATCTGCCCAAGGGATTACAACAAGACAGCTTTATTGTTGGAAAGAATCATTATCTGAAAGGAATTGACCAGGCTTTGTTAAATATGAAAAAAGGAGAAGAGAAAACATTTCAAGCTAAAATCGTTTTAGGGGCAGATCAAAAAGAAGAGTCAGTGGAAGTAAAAATGTTAATAAAAGAGGTAAAAAAGGTTGAATTGCCCGAAATTAATGATGAATGGGCAAAACAAATTGGCAATTTTGACAGTATAAGCAGCCTAAAAAATGACATTAAAAAAGGAATAACTAAAGAAAAAGAAATCGCTGCTCAAGAAAAAAAGAGGGGAGAGGTATTGGAAAAAATATCAGAAAAAGTAAAAGTAGAAGTCCCGGCCTCTTTATGTTCGCGAGAAGAAAATGCTCTTTTTGAAAACTTAAAAGCCAGAGTTAATTCGGAAATGGGAATTCCTTTAACTCAATACTTAGAGCAAATAAAAAAAACCGAGCAAGAAGTAAAAGACGAATTTAAAAAAATAGCAGAACAAAGAGTAAAGTTATTTTTAATTTTTAATCAAATAGAAAAAGACGAAAAAATAGAAGCATTGCCCGAAGAAATAAACGAGAAAATAGAGCAAATTATCAAGCAATATCCTGATTCAAAAAAAGCGAAAGAAGAAATTGAAAAGAGCGAATCAAAAACATATTTGGCAGATGAAATAAAAAGAGAAAAGATTTTTAAGATATTGGGCTGTTAAAATATTTAATATTTTATAAAAATTAAATTAATAAAATTATGAACTTGATACCAACTGTTATTGAAAAATCACAATACGGGGAAAGAGCTTATGACATTTATTCCCGGCTGTTAAAAGAAAGGATTATTTTAGTCGCCGGAGTGGTGGATGATTATATGGCTAATTCAATTGTGGCGCAATTATTATTTTTGGCTAGCAAAGACCCGGAAAAAGATATTCAAATGTATATTAATAGTCCGGGTGGATCAGTAACTGCTGGCTTGGCTATTTATGATACAATGCAATATATCAATCCCGATGTTTCAACCGTTTCGATTGGACTATCTGCATCAATGGGAGCCTTGATTCTAGCAGCCGGAGCTAAAGGCAAAAGATATGCTTTGCCTAATTCCGAGATTTTATTGCATCAAGTAATGGGCGGAGTAAAAGGCCAGGCATCGGAAATTGAAATTACTGCCAAGCAGATTTTGAAGATAAAAGAAAAAATGAATAAAATCTTAGCAAAACATACTGGGCAGCCATTAAGCAAAATTGCCAAAGACACGGATAGGGATTTTTATCTGTCAGCCGAAGAAGCAAAAGAATATGGCGTAGTTGATCAAGTGATTACCAGTCAGTTTATTGGCAAAAAATAACAAAAATTGAAAACAGGGGAGAAATCCCTTGTTTTTTATTGCTTGATTTTTAATAAAATTATATAATAAAAGCAATAAATAAAATAATTAAAAAAATATGTGGTTTAATAACAAGCTCAAACAAATTTTCTTTATTGCCAGCTGTTTTGTATTTTTGTTTTTTAGCAGTGGGAATGTTTTAGCTGCTGCTTGCGGAACAGCAACACAACAATCATGGCCGGTAGAGCCAACAGTTAATCTTTGCAGTAGCGGATCATCGGGATCAGTTACTCTTGAAGGCGACCAATGGATGTGGCTATGTGTTGGGGGAACACCAACAATGGTTGCGTGTTATGCTCCATATACTTATGAGTCACCTCCTGTTTGTGGATCAGCTAATGGAGTAGCAACTTATACCACGCCAACTGCTTTATGTAACACAGGAACTCCTTCTAGTGTTACCGAGAGCGGAATAAAGGTGCCTTATACTGGCTCTCCGATTTCTTATACAACTATTTTTAACTGGTCTTGCGCTAATGGGGCCGGAACCGCTAGTTGTTCTGCTCCAAAAAAGATAGACGCTGAATGCACCCTGACCTGGGCTTTTAGGCGAACCGCCCTTTGTGGTACAATTTTTTCGCAGAATGCAGGCGCATATGTTACAAACGAATGTATGGGGAATATATGTAAGAAAGGAACTCAAACAACAAATTTGGATTTGCCTTCTGGCGTCGGCGTTGCTAATTGTAGTGGACACAATGGAGGTACAAGTAAAACTTGTTATTATACGGTAGTGTCTTATGAGGGTGCAGACATGATTTGGTTAATGGGTGGTGAGGGCGCCACACCAATTGATGGAATTTGTGGTCCCTCTAGCGGAGGTTCATTTACCTCTGCTCCTTCTAGTAATCTTTGTTATCAAGGAACTGAAACAGGAGTAACAACTGGAGACACAACTTACACGTGGAATTGCGTAGGTTCAAATGGCGGAACAACAGCTAGTTGTTCGGCAACTAGATTGATAGTAGTGAACGGCTCTTGCGGTTCTGCTAATGGCCAATCTTCTTATGATGTGCCAACTAATCTTTGTAATACAGGTACTGCTTCTTCAGTAACAACCAATGCAACAACCTTTGGCTGGACTTGTGCAGGCTCTAATGGTGGAACAACAGCTTCTTGTAGCTCTAATCAATTAAGCCGTTCAATTCCTTGTGGTTCTTATGGAGATACTAGCCAAAATGGATCTATTAATTATTATGATGTGCAAGTAGCATTTTCTCAAATAGAAACATTGCCATTAAATTTAATCGACGTTAATGGAAATGGTGATGGAGAATTTGATGATATTTATTTAATTCGTGAATATGTGATTGGAAACATAAGCACATTTAGTATTTGCAGTAGAGTTAATGGTGTTTGCGGAACAGCTAATGCTCATGGATATCAAGCAACATCATATATTGATACAGCCGCGGAAAGATGTTCAGCAGGAACATTTAGCGGATCATTTACAGACAATACCTCTTCTTGGTCTTGGTCTTGTGTTGGGGTTAGTGGGGGAACAACAGCTAGTTGTTCTGCTCCAAAAGTTGCTTGCGGAACATATCACAATACCGTGAGAAGAGATCAGCCTTCAACCAATCTTTGTGCTTATGGAAGCAATACCACTTTAAATCTTTCGAGTAATGTCTGGCTTTGGTCTTGTACTAATAATCCAGGCGTAGACGCAGCTTGTTATACTTACAAAACTACTTGCGGATCATCTAATGGCGGATCGTTTTCGTCTGCTCCTTCAGCTAATCTTTGTACTTATGGCACAGCATCTTCTGTCACTACTGGAGAAACAACCTATACTTGGACTTGTACTGGTAATGATTCTTTGGCAGTCAACTGTTCAGCGACTAGAGTAGTGCCTGTTAATGGCACTTGCGGATCATCTAATGGTGGAACATTTTCAACGGCACCAGCAACTAATCTTTGTTCTGCGGGAAGCGCAACATCAGTAACAACCAATGCTTCAACTTATACCTGGTCATGTACTGGATCTGGCGGGGGAACAACAGCTAGTTGTTCAGCCAGCCGAACAGTTAACGGTGTTTGCGGATCATCTAATGGTGGAACATTTTCAACAGCGCCCTCAACTAATCTTTGTTCTGCGGGAACGTCTTCTGCTGTTTCTGGAACCGGACCTTGGACTTGGACTTGTAATGGAATCAATGGCGGAACAACAGCCAGCTGTTCTGCTAATTTAACATCTGTTAATGGTTCTTGTGGAACAGCCAATACTCATGGATATACTTCAACTAGTGAAATTGATACAGTCGCCGAAAGATGTGCTACTGGAACATTTACTTCGTTTGCTGATGCTGGTTCTTCTTGGACCTGGTCATGTACTGGTTCTGGCGGGGGAACAACAGCTAGTTGTTCTGCTCCAAAAGTTGCTTGCGGAACATATCACAATACCGTGAGAAGAGATCAGCCTTCAACCAATCTTTGTGCTTATGGAAGCAATACCACTTTAAATCTTTCGAGTAATATTTGGCTTTGGTCTTGTACTAATAATCCAGGCGTAGACGCAGCTTGTTATACTTACAAAACTACTTGTGGATCATCTAATGGCGGATCATTTTCATCTGCTCCTTCAACAAATCTTTGTACCTATGGCACAGCATCTTCTGTCACCACTGGAGAAACAACTTACACTTGGACTTGTATTGGCAATGATTCTTTGGCTGTAAGTTGTTCGGCGAATATAGTTGTAGTAGGTGTTGGCACTTGTGGATCATCTAATGGTGGAACATTTTCAATAGCACCAACAACTAATCTTTGTTCTGCGGGAACAGCTTCTGCTGTTTCTGGTTCTGGTCCATGGGCATGGACATGTACGGCTAGCTCGCCATGGTTAACAAATTATTCAAAAAGAAAACCAGTAACAGTTTCATCATCATCGGCTTTAACAAATTATCAAGTTAAAGTGGTTGTTGCTTATGACTCTGACATGCAAGCTGATTTTGATGATATCCGTTTTACTGCTTCAGATGGAACAACGGAATTAAGTTATTGGTTAGAATCAAAAACAGATTCTTCAACTGCCACTTTTTGGGTTAAAGCACCAAGCCTTGCTTCTGGTAGTAATACTATTTATATTTATTATGGCAATGCTTCAGCAGTTAGCGTCAGCAGTGGAGATAATACATTTGTTTTATTCGATGATTTTAATTCAGGCACTATCAATACAAGCAAATGGACAGCAACATGCGAAGGGACTAATAGTGGCGGATCTGTTTCAATAGTCAGCGGAGAATTAGTTGTTACTGCTAGATCTTCTGCGTATGCTTCTTATGCTGGTTGTTATTTAAAAAGTAACCAGGCATATGATTTAAGAAATGGTTATGCCGTAAGATATTATGCAAAACAATATGAATCTTCTGGGCAGGGTCTTTGGTGGTATGGTGGGTTTTATTTAACCAATTCAACTTCAATCAATGTTATGCAAAATATGTCAACGTTTTCAGGAAATGATGGCACACCCGATTTATTTATTGGAGAAAATTCAGGATCAACTATTTATAATAGTACTAACTACCCCGGAAATCATACTTATGAATTAAGAACAAACGGAACAACGATTACGGTTCTATCTGATGGTAGCGCCCTTACTTCTAATTTTACCCTAGCTTCTCAAAATGGATATTATGAAAAATATTTACAATTTTATAGATATTCTGATCAAG
>JBAZJL010000001.1:0-127421 GCA_041651335.1 Minisyncoccota bacterium | reverse complement strand
ATACTCGTAATTCAAAAACATACAATACTGTCCAAATTGGCACTCAATGCTGGATGAAAGAAAACCTTGATTATGATAATGGTTGCAGTTCTGAAACCTGGGTTAACGAGACTGATGTTGGCTGGTGCGGTTATTATACGGGCGGACCATTTGCTAACGAAGGATTGTTATACCAATGGTCAGCAGCCATGGCTGATTCAACAACTGAAGGCGCTCAAGGTATTTGTCCCGCTGGCTGGCATGTTCCTACAGACATAGAATTGTTAGCCTTAGAACAATACACTGTTTCAGTGATTGGCAGTGTGGCTACTCAATATGCTTGCGATACCATACTTACGGGCTGGAGGCGTTGCGCAGATAATGATGGCACTGATGCAGGCGGACCATTAGGCGCGGGTAAATCATTAAAAAAATTAGGTCAAGGTTCTGGTGTTGGTGCTGGCAATGATTTGGTTGGTTTTTCTGGCTTGCTTTCGGGCTATCGGTATATTGATGGGACTTTTTACTATCGCACGACGTACATGTATTTATGGTCGTCTTCGCCTTCCAGTGGTTCGGCTTGGAGTCATTATCTGTATTCCACTTACGCGACAGTTCGTCGGTACGCAAATGCCAAGGCTAACGGGTTTTCGGTGCGTTGCCTCAAGAACTGATTCTTTCAGACTACCCGAGTTAAAAATTTTGTAAACAAAATTTTTGACAAGGGTTTACACAACGAAACACTTTTGCTCCGCCAGCTGGCGGAGCAAAAGCGGAGAGGTGTGTAAATTTGACTATTAAACGCGACAGACAACTATATTAACAAAATACAATAAAATAAAAATATGAGCCTGTATAGTTCTTTGTCTGTATACAAAGCTAGCTATGATCTTTTAATTCAGTTGTTTGTATCCATAAAAAATTTTGAGAGAGAATACAAATTTACAGTTGGAGAAAATATTAAAAAAGAAGGCATGGAAATGGTCAAAAATATTTATCGTGCCAATAGCAGTCTAGTAAAAAAGCAATTAATTCAATCGGCTAGGGAAAATATAGAGATGATTCGTTTAAATTTAAGAATTTTACAAGACCTTAAACAAATAAATTTAAAAAAATTTGTTTTTCTCAATGAAAGAATTGAAGTTGTTTCTAAGCAACTCGTAGCGTGGCAAAATTCTCAAAAATAATCAATCGGGTCGGAGTTGTTTTTTGCTAAGGCAGAAACAAGAGCACCCTTACCAGTTCAATAATCTTCTCGTCTATGGCGAGGTGTGTAATTTTTATTTTTGTTTTTAAAAATAGAAAGAATTAAATGATTATTTTTACGAGCATAAGGCCGTACTAGCTTTTTCGGGCTATCGGAATATTGATGGGACTTTTAACAATCGCACAACGAACATGAATTTATGGTCATCTTCGCCTTCCAGTGGTTCGGCTTGGAATCATAATCTGAATTCCACTTATGCGACAGTTAATCGGAACACAAATTCCAAGGCTAACGGGTTTTCGGTGCGTTGCCTCAAGCACTGGTTGATAGCTCCGGGATCAATCTATATGATTGTTTTCGGAGCTATTTAAAAGACTATATTAGGATGGATAAAATTGATAATAATAAAATCTTGTGTGACCTGTTTCGTGCTTATTATGATGCTCGAAGAAATAAAAGATTTAGTTTCAGCTCCCTATCTTTTGAGAAAAATTATGAAACCAATCTTTTTAAATTATACGAAGAAATTTTAAATGGAAAATATGTCATTAGTCCGAGTATCTGTTTTATTTCTTTTAAACCTCTGAAGCGGGAAATTTTTGCCGCTGATTTTAGAGACCGAATTATTCACCATTTTATTTATAATTACATTAGTCCTATTTTTGAACGCTTATTTATCAATGATGCTTATAGTTGTCGAATCGGCAAAGGAACTTCTGGAGGCATTAAACGTTTAAACCATTTTATTCGGAGCTGTTCTGATAATTATAAAAAAGATTGCTATATTCTTAAGCTTGATATCAAGGGATATTTTATGGCCATAGATCATTTTATCTTGTATCAAAAAATTGAAACAACTTTGAATCGTTATCGTAAGAGAGAGAATTTTGATGTTGATTTAATTCTAAAACTTGTTAGGCAAATTATTTTTCATGATCATAAAAAGGGGTGCTATCAAAAAGGGAAGAAAGGCAATTGGTTGGGTTTGCCGAAAAATAAAAGTTTGTTTTTCGCTCCGATAAACAAAGGGTTGCCCATTGGGAATTTGACTTCACAGTTATTTGGAAATGTTTATCTTAATGATTTTGACTATTTTATAAAACATGAACTCGGTTGTAATTATTATGGACGTTATGTAGATGATATTGTAATCGTTCATAAAAACAAAGAATATCTTAAATCCATTATAACGATTGTTAATAATTATCTAAAAAATGAATTACTTTTAGAAATTCATCCCAAAAAAATATATCTTCAACATTTTTCCAAGGGTGTTAAATTTCTAGGCGTATTTTTAAAGCCTTATCGTATTTATATTGGCAATCAAACCAAGGACAATTTTTATAGAAAAATACAATTTTGGAATAATTTTATTGTAAAAAGAAAATATAAATTTAGAGGAAAAGAATTAAAACAATTCTTATCAAGTTTTAATTCGTATCTGGGGATTATGAAGCAATATAAGACTTATCGACTTCGTAAAAAAATGTTAACCAAAAATTTATCGAGTGAATTTTTAAATTATGTGCATTTTTTGGATGATTATGCTAAAACTATTATAAATAATAAATAAAAATAAGCTAAAAAGTTAGACACACCTACACAAATGAAATTTTGTTTAATTACTTATGGCTGTAAACTGAATCAGACTGATTCGGAAATAATGAGAGCTTTGCTTTTAAATAATAGATTTGAAGAATCTTCTATTTCCGAAGCTGATTTTATAGTGATTAATACTTGCGGAGTGGTAGAAAAAACAGAAATAAAAATATTAAAAAAAGCAGAAGAATTAAAAAAATCTGGGAAAAAGATTATTCTTACCGGATGTTTGCCTGCAATTTCTCTAAAAGAGTGCTTAAGAATTGGGGATGCTGTTTTGGGAACAAGCAATCTTGATTTAATTGTTAAAGCGGCAAAAACTGTTTTGAAAAATAAAAAATTCAAAGCTATTGAAAATCAAAAAATAGACAAGGCCTTGTTTGTAAAAAAAATTCAGCCAGACTCTAAAAATTTTTCAGCTGTAGTGGCGATTGCCGAAGGATGTTTAGGAAATTGCACTTATTGCGCTAGTAAATTAGCTCGGAAAAAACTTCAGTCATTTGCCTCGAAAAACATTCTTAAAGAAATAAAACGAAATTTAGAATTAGGATTTAAAGAAATTCAATTAACCTCTCAAGATTTGGTGATTTATGGATTAGATCGAGGAAAATATCTTTTGCCTGATTTAATGGGCAAAATAAGTGAAATAAAGGGTGATTTTAGGGTAAAACTGGGAATGATGAATCCTGGCCAGGCGAAAAAAATATTTGATGCCTTATTAGAACAATTGGCATCAGAAAAATTTTATAAATTTTTGCATTTACCAATTCAATCTGGAAGCAACAAAGTTTTAAAGCAAATGAAGAGGGGATATCAGGTTGAAGATTTTTTATTTTTGGCTAAAAAATTTAAAAAAAAATTTCCCAAAGGAATATTAGCCACTGATGTTATAGTTGGACATCCTTCTGAAACCGAAGAAGATTTTAAAAAGACAGTAATGGTTATAAAAAAAATAAAGCCCGAGGTTTTGCATATTTTTAAATATTCTCGAAGGAAAAATACTGAAGATTTTTCTTTGCCTGATTATCCAGATCGGATTAAAAAAGAGCGATCTAGGATCTTAACAAAGATTTTTCAAGATTATAATCTTAAAAATAATAAAAAATTTTTAAAAACTAAACAAAATATTTTAATCATTCAAAAAAATAAAGTAGGCTTTTTAGCGAGAAATGATTTTGGCCGGGCGATTGTTTTAAAAAATGGGGAAACCGGGTTAAAAGCAAAAGTAGAAATAATTGATTATCACTGGAATTATTTAATTGGAAAAATAATCTAAAAAAACAAAAAAAACGCTTAAAATCAATGCTTGTCAGGGGATGATAATTTATGGTATTCTGAACGTATAAATATTATGAAGTTTTTCACAAAAAATATCATTGGAACTATTCTAATCGGAGTTGCATTTTTCGGTGGTTTTTATTTTAATGATTATCTTAATCAAAAACAATCATTAACTCTGGAAGCAGCTTTTAATGGAATTGATTTGGGGTTAATGAAAAAAACTTTAGAAACAATTCTTAATAATTACGTTGACCCTCAACAAATCGATAAAGAAAAGCTAAGTTATGGTGCTATTTCTGGAATGGTAAAAGCTTTGGGCGATCCTTATACTGTTTTTTTTAATCCACAAGAATCAAAAGAATTTAGAGAAGATCTTTCCGGAACCTTTAATGGAATCGGGGTGCAAATTGATGCAAAAGACGGAAAAGTAAAAGTTGTTGCTCCGATTAAAGGAACTCCGGCCTTTCGAGCTGGAATTTTGGCTGGGGACACTATTTTTGAAGTTGATAAACAGCCTATTTCTGATTTATCAATCGAACAAGTGATTAGTATGATTAAAGGCCCCAAAGGGACAAAGGTTGTTATCGGAGTTTTTCGGGGGGAAAATAATCAAATCAAAACTTTTGAAATAATTAGAGACGAAATCGTTATGCCTTCAGTTGATTTGGAAATAAAAACAACTTTTAATGGAAAAAAAGTAGCGCTTTTAACAATTTATCATTTTTCAGAAAATACAGTTCAAGCCTTTAAATCAACTATTAATGAAATGCTTGCGCAGAATATTAGTGGCATTGTGCTTGATTTGCGGAATAATCCCGGAGGATTATTAGACCAAACCGATGAAATTGCCAGTTGGTTTTTGAAAAAAGGAGATATTGTTTTATCAGAACAAGACAAAAACGGAAATAAAATAGAACACAAATCAAAAGGCCCGGGAATTTTAGCGGAAATTCCAACAGTTATTTTGATTAATCAAGGAACTGCTTCAGCGGCTGAAATCCTTTCCGGGGCCTTAAGAGATAATCGTCAAATTGATTTAATTGGGGAAAAAACTTTTGGCAAGGGTGTGGTGCAGAAATTATTTAATCTAGAAAATGGTTCTTCCTTGAAAATAACCGTGGCAAAATGGTATACTCCTAATGGAGAGTTAATCCAAGAAAAGGGGATTCAGCCAAGCATTGAAGTAAAGCTTACCCAAGAAGATATCGAAAAAGAAAATGATTTACAATTAAAAAAAGCTTTGGAGCAGTTGGATAATTTAATTCAATAAAATTTTATGAAAGTTATTTTATTAAAAAATATTCCTAATCTAGGGAAAAAAAATGAAATTAAAGAAGTCTCAGTTGGCTATGCTAATAATTTTTTATTCCCTAAAAAAATAGCTATTGCTGCCACGGAAGAAAAGCTTGCCCAATTGGAAAACATAATTAAACAAGAAGAAGAAAAAGCCGAAGCAGCCTTAAAAGAAACAGAAGCATTGGTAGCAAAATTAGATGGACGAGAAATAATTATCGGAGTAAAAGTAGGCAAAGAGGGCCAGGTTTATGAATCAGTGACCAAGCAAAAAATTTGTGAAAAATTAAAAGAGCAAAATTTTAAAATAGAAAAAAATCAAATAAAATTAGAAAATCCAATTAAGGAGCTGGGAGAGTTTGATGTTCATGTCGAATTTGACCACAACCTAGAAGCGGAAATAAAAATAATCATTACAGAAAAAGAAGAGGAGTAGTGCCCTCTTTTTTAAATTATTAAAATAATTTTTTAAAATCAATGCCTTATTATATTTTTGTTGGCGGGGGAGTGATGTCTAGCGTTGGCAAGGGTGCTTCCACTGCTTCGATTGGTAAAATATTGCAGAACAAAGGATTTAAAGTAACAGCTTTAAAAATAGACCCTTATATTAATATTGACGCCGGAACGATGAACCCGACTGAACATGGCGAAGTTTTTGTAACTGACGATGGAACAGAATGTGATCAAGATGTGGGTAATTACGAAAGATTTTTAGGCGAAAATTTATCAACAGAAAATTATTTAACTACTGGCCGAGTTTATCAAGCTGTGATTGCCAAAGAAAGAAATTTGGAATTTGATGGAAAATGCGTTGAGGTCGTTCCTGATATTCCCAATGAAGTAATCAGCCGGATTAAAAAAGTGGGGGCAAAAACAAAAGCTGATTTTGTGTTGATTGAAATAGGGGGAACGGTTGGAGAATATCAAAATCTTTTATTTTTAGAAGCAGCCAGAATGATGAAATTACAAAATCCAAAAAAAGTTTTGTTTGTTTTGGTTTCTTATTTGCCAACTTTAAAAATAATTGGAGAGATGAAAACCAAACCCACGCAAACAGCTTGTCGACTATTAAATGAGTCTGGAATTCAGCCTGATTTTATTTTGGGTCGAGCTTCGGTACCATTGGATGCTCCGCGAAAAAAGAAAATATCTATTTTTTGCAATTTAGATCCCAAAGATGTGATTTCTACTCCCGATGTTGATTCTATTTATGCTATTCCTTTGATCTTTGAGAAAGAAGAAATGGGAAATAGGATTTTAAATAAATTAGGGGTGCGAAAGAAAAAACAAGATGGTCGAGAGTGGCAACAATTGATTAATCGCATTCGCAAAGACAATCCAGTTGTGAAAATAGGTATTGTGGGAAAATATTTTGAAACCGGAGAATTTTCTTTAATGGATTCTTATATTTCTGTAATCGAAGCAGTAAAACATGCTTGTTGGGCGAATAATAAGCACCCGGAGATTCAGTGGTTGTCTGCTCAGAAATTTGAAACTGGAGATAAAGAAGAGCTGAAAAAATTAAAAAATTTTGATGGCGTTATTGTGCCTGGTGGGTTTGGCAAAAGGGGGATTGAAGGGAAAATAAAAGTAATTGAATATTTGCGAAAAAATAAAATTCCTTTTTTGGGTCTTTGCTTGGGAATGCAATTAGCCACAATCGAGTTTGCTCGAAATGTTTGCGGATTAAAAGATGCCACTTCTGCAGAGTTTGATCCAAAAGCAAAAAATTTGGTTATTGATTTAATGAAAGAACAGGTTGAACTAATGAAGCATAAAAATTATGGAGCTACGATGCGTTTAGGTGCTTGGAAGTGTGAATTAAAATCTGGAACAAACAGCTTTCGAGCATACAAACAAAAAATAATTTTTGAAAGGCATCGCCATCGTTATGAATTAAATAATGATTATCGGGATTTATTAGAAAAAAAAGGATTGATTATGTCAGGAATCAATCCGGAAAAAGATTTAGTGGAAATAGTGGAATTAAAAGATCATCCATTTTTTGTGGCAACGCAATTTCATCCAGAGTTTAAATCACAACCCTTAGCCCCTCACCCTTTATTTAAAGAATTTATTAAAAAAGCTTCAAAATAAAAAACAGGGCCAAGCCCTGTTTTTGATTATTTGTTTTTAACGTGGACCAGTTTTATTTTTTTTGAAGATCCATCGAAGCATTTTTTTTGCTTGGTGGAAAAAAAGACTGTTCCTTCTTTTATTGCATAAACAGTATCATCTTTGCCTTTTCTGGTGTTTTCGCCAGGAGTAAATTTAGTTCCTCTTTGTCTGACGATAATAGAACCGACTTTGGCTTTTTCTCCAGCAAATAATTTTATTCCTAAATATTTTGGCTGAGAATCTCTACCAAGACGACTTGTGCCTGCGGCCTTTGTTTTTGACATTTTTTTTCTTTACTGATTTAATATATATATATCAGCTTGTTATTATAATCAAGTAATAAAATGTTAGCAAAAATAGGCAGATTTGTCAAAGCCAATCAAACGGAAATAGTTTTGGTTTTAGCAGTTATTTTAATTTCATTACTGTCTTTTTCCCTGGGCTATTTAAGTGCCAAAAACGATAATAAACAAGAAATAAGAATAGAAAAAAATTAAAAATGAATAAATCTCTTCAGCACATTGCTTTGATTCCGGATGGGAATAGGCGTTGGGCCAAAAAAAGAGGATTGCCATCAATAGTTGGCCACGAAAAAGGATCATCTTCTTTTGAGCAAATTTTGGAAAAAACCCTAGAATTAAAAATTCCTTATCTTACCTTTTGGGGATTGTCTTTGGATAATGTTTTAAAAAGATCAAAAACCGAGATCAATTATATTTATAAAATCATTGAAAGCCAATTTCAAAAAATGATTCTTGATTCTCGAATTTATGAAAACAAGGTAAAAGTAACTGTTTTGGGACGTTATCAGGATTATTTTCCAGAAAAAACCAAAAAAATAATAGCGGAAATTATTAAAAAAACAAAGAATCACGACCATTATCATTTAACTTTTCTTTTGGCTTACAATGGCACAGATGAAATGGTTGATTGTTTGAGGAAAATTAAAGAAAAGAAACAAAATATTACTGAAAAGACGATTAAGGATAATCTTTGGACTAAAGACCTTCCAGCCGTTGATTTAATTATTAGAACCGGCAGTGAAGATGATCCTCATTTGTCTGCTGGGTTTATGATGTGGGACTCAGCTTATGCCCAGCTTTATTTTACAAAAACTTTTTTTCCGGATTTTAAGAAAAAAGAGTTTGAAAAATGCGTGCTTGATTATTTTGAACGACAAAGGCGAAAAGGCGGTTAAGAAATTTTTTTAAAACAAGCTTTGGCTTGTTTTTATTTTCAAAAATTAAAACCTACCTGTGGACAGAATGATTGCTATTTGAAAAATAGCAAGGTAAAATATTCTTATAGCTCTGGAAGATGATAGAGCTTTTTTAATTAATTTATCTTTAAAAAATACTATGTATATCAAAGGAGTGGGAATGACAAAGTTTGATTATTCAACCAAACCATGGTGGCAGTTTGCTTTTGAAGCGTCTTTAGAGGCTTTTAAAGACGCCCAAATGACTCCCGCTGATATTGATGCTATTGTTTTTTCCAGTATTTCTAGTGCGGCTGGCGGAGAGCATCAATCTCATAAAGTTTCTTTTCTCTCCGATCTTTTTAAAACAAATGTTCCTATTATCGAGGTGCCTTCGGTTTGTGGAGGAGGTGGGGTAGCCTTTTGGACTGCTTTGCACTTGCAGGGATTTAAAAATATTCTGGTTTTGGCTTCGGAAAAATATGCTGACAATAAAAGCGAAACAACAGTTGATTGGATTCTTTCCGCAGCGGAAAAAACAATTGAACAGCCAGAAGGAATGCTTTTTCCAGTTCAAAACGCTTTGATCTGGCAGCAATATATGGCAAAATACAAGGCCACTATGGATGACCTTTCTTTGGTTGCTTTTAAAAATCATACCAATGCTACCCTTAATCCCAAAGCTTATTTTTATAAAAAACCCATTGATTTGGAAAAAATTAAAAATTCTCCAATTGTTGCCTCTCCTTTTCGCCTGATGGATTGTTCTTTATCTGTAAACGGGGGAGCGGCTGTTATTTTAAGCCAAGAAGAATCAGACATCAAAGTAATCGGTTCTGGATTTGCCACAGATTATTTAATGACTTTTGGGCGCCAGGACTTAACTCATTTCAAGGCTACGCAATTAGCTGCTAAACAAGCTTTTGGCCAGGCTGGACTAACTCCAAATGATATTAATGTTGCTGAAGTCCACGATGCCTTTACTTCTGTAGAGCTTATTTCTTATGAAGATTTAGGATTTGCGGATTTTGGCCAGGGGGCGGAATTAATTAGGTCTGGAAAAATAAATTTAGGAGGATCTTTACCCATTAATCCTTCAGGAGGATTAAAAGCCAAGGGCCATCCTATTTCTGCTACGGGTCTGGCGCAAATTTATGAAATTACCAATCAGCTTAAGGGTCGAGCTGAAAAAGAAAGGCAAACCAATCCTTTGCCCAAATATGGATTAACTCATAATATTGGCGGAGCAGGAGGAAGCGTAACAGTTCATATTTTTGAAAAAAATAATTAATAACATTATTATGCCTTTTTATAAATGTTTAAAATGTGGAAAAGTTTGGCAATATCCCTTAAGTGAATGTCCATTTTGCTTTATTAAATTAGAACCATTGGTTTCAAAACAAGCAAAAGTTGTTTCAGCTTCAAAAGTAATAATTCCTACGATGAGGCATGCTTTTGTTCCATATTTTTCTGCCTTAATAGAAGATGAAAATAATAATAAATGGGTTTATAAATCAATTCAAGAATTGAATCAAGGGGATTGCTTGTCTTATTGTTCTGATTCTGAGGCAATTGCTGTTTGGCGGATTAAGTATGATTATTTGGAAGCAATCAGAAAAGCAATAGAATTAATTAAAGGATTGGAATTAAAAGAAAATTCTAAGATTTTAATTTTACCTAGTCTTTTTTCTGCCACTCAAGCCCATGTTCGAGAAAATACTTCTCCAGAATTTTTGCAAGCAATTATCGAATATTTACTTCAAAACAATATAAAAATTGAAAATATAAAAATAGCTTCTCAGGCGTTTGGGGAAATTCCGATAGAGGCAATGGCTGAAAGATCCGGTCTTTTGGCAGTTTGTTTGAAAAACAAAATTATGCCGCTTGATTTAAATAAAACAAACTTTATTAAGCAAGATGATTTAGAAATTTCTGAAGAAGTAATCAAGGCTGATTTAGTAATTAATTTAGGAATTAATCAAGCAGGCAGAGCGAAAGCCACCGAAAATATTTTTCGAATTTTAAAAAAAGAAAATTATCTTGGATTAAAATATCTTTGTTCGGAAAAAGAAATTGCTCAAAAATTGGAAAACAAAATTAATAATCTTATTAATTTAAGCGAAGCTGATTATCTGAGAGACAAAGAAGGGTATATTTATTATCTAGGAATAATTTTAGCCGGAAAAAGCTTTTTAAAATTAGACAGGGTTTTTAATGAAATTATAATGAGTCGAGAGATTTCCGATTTGATTGCTGATATTTCTTTTGAAGATATTTCTCTTGTTGGCCGACACATTAAAGAAATTCAATTTAATCTGATTAAAATATAATTAATTTAATTTTTTAAAAATATGTTTCAAGATAAAACAGTTTTAATTACCGGATCTTCGCAAGGAATTGGTCGAGTGATTGCTTTAAAATTTGCTTCTTTGGGCGCAAAAATAGCATTAAATGATATTTCTTTTCAAGAAGAAAATCTTAAGGCTTTAAAGCAAGAAATTGAAAATAATCATGGATTAGTCGAGTATTTTTTAGCCGATGTTTCAAAAATTGAAGAAGTGGAAAAAATGATGCAAGAGATTCAAGCAAAAATGGGAGGGTTGGATATATTAATTAATAACGCTGGCATAACAAAAGATAAAACTTTGGCAAAAATGACAACCGAAGAATGGCAAAAAGTAATTGATGTAAATTTGACCGGAGTTTTTAATTGCACTAAGTCTTGTTTGCCTTTAATTGTTCCTAAGCAGGGCAATATTGTAAGCATTGCTTCAATCGTGGGATTGCGAGGCAATTTTGGCCAAACTAATTATGCTGCCAGTAAGGCGGGAATCATTGCTTTTACAAAATCATTAGCCAAAGAAGTTGGCAAAGTAGGGGTAAGGGTTAATGCCATTGCCCCTGGATTTATTGAAACGAAAATGGCGGAAACTATTCCCGAACAATTAAAAGCAACCGTAAAACAATTAACTGCTTTAGGTCGTTTTGGCAAACCAGAGGAAGTTGCCGAAGCTGTTGTTTTTTTGGCTTCACCGGAAGCAGGGTTTATTACCGGGGCAGTTTTAAATATTGACGGAGGATTGTCTTTATAAAAAATTAAAGTATTTAATTTATTATGCTGTATTCAAGAGAACAGATTAAAAAAATAATTCCTTACAGTGATCCTTTTTTATGGGTTGATGAAATTGAGAAAATAGAAAATGAAGCTATTGTTGGATATAAATATACCAGCCCTGATAACGATTTTTTTAAAGGGCATTTTGTTGATTTTCCGATAATGCCAGGGGTTTTGGTGGTAGAAGGGATTGCCCAAACCGGAACCTTATTACTTCGGGAGAAATTAAAAGAGCAAAGCAAAAATAAACACTTGTTGGCTTATCAAGTGAGAAGTGCTTTTTTTTACGAACCAATCTGGCCCGGGAACAAAATAGAGTATCAAGTAAAAATGCTTGGAATTTATCAAGAAAAAATTGCTAATTTTTTAGGACAAGCTTTGGTAAATGGCAAAAAAAAATGTGAAGTAAGATTTAGCGTGGCTATAGTAGAAAAAAAAGAAATGGAGCAAAAACTAGAGGAATCAAAACAAGAAAAAGAATTGGAAAAAATTGAACCTAAAGAATATTTAAGTTTACCGGTTTTAAAAATAGGAAAAACAATAGCCAAAATTCCGATTATTCAAGGCGGAATGGCGGTTCGAGTTTCGTTGCATAATTTAGCAGGAGCAGTAGCCAAAGAAGGGGGAATTGGAATAATTGCTATTTCTGGAATGCAGAATATTGAAGAAGTAAAAAATGAAATTAAGCAGGCTCGGGAAATTGCTGGCCCAGAAGGAGTAATTGGTGTGAATATTATGGGAGTAGTCGGGCATTTTAAAGAATTTGTTAAAGCAGCAGCCGAAGAAGGTGTTGATTTAATAATTCAAGGAGCTGGTTTTCGGGAAGATATTTTTGAGATTGCTGATAAATATGATATTCCGGTTTTAGCCGTGGCTTCTTCGGTAAAAGTTGCTGAAAAAGCAGAAAAGGCCGGAGCAGCAGCAGTAATCATTGAGGGGTGTGATGCTGGTGGCCATTTGGGATTTCCTGAGGGGCATAAATTTCGAAAAACAATTGATATTGTGAAAGAAGCAGCAGAATCTATTAAAATACCAATTATTGCGGCTGGTGGAATTTTTAACGGACAAGATATTGTGGAAATGTTTCAAGCTGGAGCCAAGGGCGTGCAAATGGCAACAAGATTTGTGGCCACAAACGAATGTGATGCGGATTTAAAATTTAAACAAGCTTATATCAATGCTAAAGATGAAGATTTGGTGATAATAAAATCTCCGGTTGGATTGCCAGGTCGAGCAATTAAAACTCCTTTCGTGGAAAGGCTTTTAAATAATATTGTTCCCAAAGTTGATCTCGCTGAATGCGTAGGATGTATTGGCCCGGTTTGCGATAAAAGCTATTGTATTTTAAAGGCTTTGGAAAATGCGCGAAAAGGAGATTTGGAAAATGGCCTTGTTTTTGCTGGAACAAATGTAGGGAAAATAAAAGAAATTGTTAGCGTTAAAGAATTAATAAACGAATTAGTTAGCGAAGCTAATGCAATTTTAGAAAAACAACCATTAATAGTAAATAAATAATTTATAATTTTGAATAAAGATGTTTGAAAAAAACAAATTAACCCAACTTTTAAAAATAAAGTATCCAATTATTCAAGGTGGAATGGCTGGAGTTTCGGAATCAATTTTGGTTTCAGCGGTAAGCAATGCCGGAGGGCTTGGAGTAATTGGATCGGGATTTGCTTCGCCAGAATGGCTAGAACAGGAAATTAAAAAAACAAAAGCTTTAACTGATAAGCCTTTTGGTGTTAATTTGTTGATGCAGAATTCAAAAGTGGGCGAGTTGGTTCGGATTATTATTCAAGAAAAAGTTCCAGTTGTTTTTACAGGCGGAGGAAATCCTTTGCCAATTTTGCCGATTTTAAAAAGTAAAAATATAAAAGTTATTCCTGTGGTTCCCTTGGTAAGACTGGCGCAAAAAATGGAACAGAGCGGAGTGGATGCAGTAGTGGTCGAAGGCATGGAATCAGGGGGGCATATTGGCGAAAATTCAACTTTTTGTCTTTTGCCTCAAGCCAGGCAAGCGATTAAAAATATTCCACTGATTGGAGCCGGGGGAATTTATGATGCCCAAACTTTTGCGGCTGCTTTGTTATTAGGTGCAGATGGGGTGCAGATTGGAACCAGATTTATGGCGAGCACAGAATGTCAGATTCACGAAAATTATAAAAAAGCGATTTTAAATGCTACTGATGAAGATGTAACAGTGGTGGCTAGATTTACCGGGCATCCGATTCGAGCTTTGAAAAATAAGCTAACTGAAAATATTAAAAAAATAGAAGGCCTGAATCCTTTTCCTGAAGAAATCAATTCTGAAAGATTTGCCGGCAACAAGGGATCGAATAACATTGATTTAACTCCAATGCTTTGCGGAATTTGCGCTGGAGGAATTACGCAAATTAAGACTTGCCAGGAAATAATCGAAGAGATAATAACCGAAGCAGACGAATTATTTAAAAATAGTGCTAAATTTTTTGAATAAAAATGAATAAATTATTTTCTATTTTTTGCAATATTTTTTTAGCCCCTTTGGTTAAAACAATATTTATCAAAGAAATAAAAGGAAAAGAAAATATTCCTTTAGATAATTTTATTTTGGCCAGCAATCACCAGAGTTATTTGGATATTATGCTTTCTGGGTGTTTGTGTGTGCCTCGCCGATTTACTTATATCGGACAAATTGATCGAGAAAATAAAGGCTGGGGTTTTTTAAGAAATTTTTTTTATGATTTAGCCGAAGTAATTCCGGTTAATCGAAACGATAGTGATTCTAAAAAGCAAGCCTTTGAGAAAGCAATTCAATATATTAAAAAAGGATATATTCTGAATGTTTATCCCGAAGGGACGAGAACTAGAACCGGAGAAATTCAATCTGGAAAATGGGGGGTAGCAAAAATCTATTTAAAAACAGGCGTTCCAATTTTACCAATGGGAATTAGTGGAGCTTTTGAAATTTTTCCACCTGGCGAAAAGCCAAAATTAAAAAAGAGCATTCGTTTAAATATTGGCCAGCCGCTTGTTTTTTTGGAATATTTTAAACAAGCAGAAAATTTAGAGACTGATTCTGAAGAATATAAAAATGTCTGCGCTTTGATTACTGATAAAGTTATGGTTGAAATAAAAAAATTAGCTTATGAAAATTAAAAAACTTTTAATTGCCAATCGCGGAGAAATTGCTATCAGGATTATCAGGACTTGTAAGGAAATGGGAATAAAAACCATTGCTTTGTGTCCTGCTCCAGGAGAAGAAAAAAATTTTTTGGAAACTAAATTAGCAGACGAATATTATTTTTTAGAAAAAGAAGGATCTTCTGGGTATTTAGATAAACAGAAAATAATTGAAATCGCCAAGCGGGCAGAGGCAGACGCCATTCATCCGGGATATGGTTTTTTAGCAGAAAATTGGAAGTTTGCGCTTTTATGTGCAAAAAATAAAATCAAATTTATCGGACCACATTATAATATTTTGCGAAGATTTGAAGACAAAGTAGAAGCAAAAAAAATTGCCAAAAAATTGGGAGTACCTACTTTGCCTGCCAGCGACCGACCAATCAGAACCACGAAAGATTTGTTTGCAACCGCTCAAAGAATCAAGCCTCCTTTTATTTTTAAAGCTCAACGAGGAGGAGGGGGAATGGGAATTAGAGTGGTTGATCATGATTTAAGCGGAACCGATTTTTTAAATATTACAAGCAGTATTCAAAAGCAAATGGCTGCCGGTTTTTCTGATTTAGACTTTTTTTTGGAAAAATATCTTCCTAATTCAAGGCATATTGAATTTCAGGTTTTGGGTGACGGGCGAAAAGCTGTTCATTTGGGTGAAAGGGATTGCACAATTCAAAGAAGATTTCAAAAATTAATTGAAGAATCTCCTTCTTCATTTCTTTCTGAAAAACAAAGAGAAGAAATGGGTTTTTGGTCAAAAAAAATATGTGAAGATATGAAGTATCAAGGAGCAGCCACAGTAGAATTTTTAATGGATCAGGAGGGTAATTATTATTTTATGGAAGTTAATCCTCGAATTCAAGTAGAACATCCAGTAACCGAAGCAATCACAGGAATTGATATCGTTGAACAGCAAATTAGAATTGCTCGGGGAGAGCAAATTCCTTTTTCCCAAAAAGATATTCATTTTTCTGGTTGGGCGATTGAAGCTAGAATCAACGCCGAAGACCCGCAAAAGAATTTTTTACCCACCCCGGGAATAATTAAAAAGTATGTTTCTGCTGGAGGGCAGGGGATTTTTGTGCATAGCTTTTTACAACAAGGCCAGGAAATTTCTCCTTGTTTTGATTCATTAATTGCGAAAGTGATTGCTCATGGAAAAACCAGGAATGAAGCCATTGGAAAATTAAAAAGGGCGTTAGATGAAATTATTATCGAAGGAGTAGCCACGACAATTCCTTTTTTTAAAATTCTTTTAAGGCATCAAGATTTTTTAAAAGGGGAATATGACTCTAATTTTATTGAAAAGACCGGAATTTTAAAAGAAATTATGTATAATCCGAAAACGCAGAAACAATTGGAAGCAAACCTAGTGAAAGATATTAGTGAGTCAGAATTAGCTGAAGCGATTTTTCAGGTTTATGGCAATTTAAAAAATAATGATTGCTCTAAAAAAAATTATCCTGATTCGTGGAAATTGAATAATCGTTTTAAAATGATGAGATAAAATTATGAATTTTAAAATTAAAATTAAGGACAAGGAATATTCAATTGCAATAAGAGAAGATAAAGAAAAAACAGATATATTGGTTGATGGAAAAAAATATTCTTTTCAAAAAAATCAGCAGGTTAAAACAGAAGAAACAAAAGAAAAGAAAAATAATATTTTTGAAAGTGAAAAAATAAAAGAAATCAAAACTCCGCTGTCTGGTATTATTTCCGAGATTTTTGTAAAACAAGGAGAGGAAATCAAGTTTGGACAAAAATTAATAATTTTATCAGCTATGAAAATGGAAAATGATATTTTATCCGAAACCAGAGGGGTTATAAAAAAAGTATTAGTAACCAAGGATCAAAAAGTAAAGGAAAATGAAATTTTAATAATTTTAGAATAAAATAATTTTAAATTTATGGAACAAAGCTTTAAAATAATAAATTTTGAAAACATTGCTTCGACCAGCGAAAAAGCAAAAGAACTAGTTGCTGAAAATTTTGAACCTTGGACCGTTGTTGTTTCAAAAGAGCAATCTTCTGGTCATGGCCGGAAAGGGGAGGGTTGGTTTTCTCCTGTCGGAGGCCTTTATTTTTCAGTTATTTTGCCAAAAACCAATATCGATGATTTGCAAACTATTACTAATTTAACTGCTTTTGTTATTGCTCAAACATTAAAAAATGATTTTAATTTGCAGCCTTTGATTAAATTGCCAAATGATATTTTACTTCAAGAAAAAAAAGTAGCTGGGATTTTAACAGAGAATATAATCATTGGCCAGAATCCTGTTTTTTCCATAATCGGAATCGGATTAAATACTAATATTGATAATTTTCCCGAAGAATTAAAAGACAAGGCTACTTCTTTAAAAATTGAGCTAAATCAGGAAATTGACAATAATCAAATTTTAGAAGAAATTTTAATTGGTTTAAAAAAACAATTGGAAATAATCAGCCAATAAAAAATTAAAAAATATGAATTTTGAAAAAGAAATTGAAAAATTAAATCAAAAAAAAGCAGATTCTAGTAACCAAGGGCTTGAAGAGAAACAACACCAAAAAGGCAAGCTTACGGCCAGAGAACGTTTGAATTTGCTTTTAGATGAAAATAGTTTTTTAGAAATTAAAAGTTTTGCAGAAAGTAGATTTACCGAGCAAGAGTTGGGAAAAAATAAATTTATTAACGACTCCGTGATTACAGGATTTGGAAAAATAAATAGTCGGCCGGTTTATGTTTATAGTCAAGATTTTACGAAAATGGGAGGATCGTTAGGGGAGATGCATGGCCAAAAAATAGCTGAAGCTATTGAATTGGCAGAAAAAAATGGTTGTCCGATTATTGGGATAATTGATTCTGGCGGAGCTAGAATTCAAGAAGGAATTGCCAGTCTTGATGGTTATGCTTCTATTTTTAAAAACATGGTTAAATCTTCAGGCGTTGTTCCGCAAATCAGCATTATTGCCGGCCCTTCGGCTGGCGGAGCTTGTTATGCTCCTGGATTGTCTGATTTTATTTTTATGATTGATAAAATTTCTCAGATGTATATCACTGGCCCTGAAGTAATTAAAAAAGTAACAGGAGAAGATGTTGATTTTGAATCTTTGGGCGGAGCCCTGGTCCATTCTCAAAAAAGCGGATGCGCTCATTTTGTTTTTTCAAACGAACAAGATTGTTTTTCTGGCGTAAAAAAACTTCTTTCTTATTTGCCTCAAAACAATTTAGAAGACTCTATTTCTGATTTCGTCTCTGAAGAAGCAGGGCCAAATGAAAAGATTTTAGAATTAGTGCCCGATGATTTTAATAAGGGATATAATATGAAAGATATAATTGCCGAGATTTTTGATGAAAATTCTTTTTTTGAAGTGCAGGGCAATTTTGCTGAGAATGCCATTGTGGGTTTTGCCAGGCTTTCAGGAGAAACAGTAGGATTGGTAGCCAATCAAGCTAATAAAATGGCCGGGGTTTTGGATATTGATTCATCAGATAAAATCGCTCGCTTTGTAAGGTTTTGCGATGCTTTTAATATTTCTCTTATTAACCTAGTTGATACTCCAGGATATTTACCTGGAACAGTTCAAGAATATCAGGGCATTATTAGGCACGGAGCAAAAATTTTATATGCTTATGCCGAAGCCACAGTTCCGAAAATCAGTGTTATTTTAAGAAAAGCTTTTGGAGGTGCCTATATTGCTCTTTGTTCGCGTCAGCTTGGTTATGACCGAGTGATTGCTTGGCCAGGAGCGCAGATAGCAGTTATGGGTCCGGAACAGGCAGTAAAAATAATTTTTGGAAAAGAAATCGCTAATAGTTCGGATCCGCAAAAAACAGAAGAGCAAAAAATAGGGGAGATAAAAGATAATTTTTTGGATCCATTTCGAGCTGCCAAGCTTGGGCAGATTGATATGATAATCGACCCCAGAGAAACCAGAAATATTTTAATCAAATCTTTGGATTCAATTTCTGCAAAAAGAGAAAACAAGGTTATGCGAAAACACGGAATTATTCCTTTATAAAAATTAATATAAAATATTTGAAATTTTTGTCAAAAATAATAATTTTAAAAAATAATTTTTAATTTTATTCTTTTGAAAGAATAGGGAGTGTAATTCTTCTTTCTACTTTTAAATTGACAAAAGAAATTTAAGAATTTATAATTAAAACATAAAAAAAGATAAACCATATTTAGAAGGGAGGGCTGATAAGCCTGATATGGCTTATTATAATCAATGTCGCACAATGTAGGTTAAGCGACATAAAATAGGGCTTTTCTTTGGTATTGCTTAGCAAAACCTCTCACCCATTGATTTTTTGAAAATTTTAGAAACAAACAATATTTAATTATTTTTTTATTTAATTTATTTTTAAAAAATAATTTCTAAAAAATATATTTTTATTTTTAATTCCCTTTTTTATTATCTTATAATTTAATTATGAATAAATCTGAAAAACCAATTTTAAAGCATATTCCAGACTTTCTTGATTATTGTGAAATCGAAAAAGGCCTTTCTGAGCGAACCCAGCAGAATTATAGCCATTATTTGAATAAATTCAGGGCTTGGCTAAAATCAGTCCGCAAACAGGATTTAAAGCCTCACGAGTTTACACCTGAAGATATCTGGAGCTATCGTTTGTTTCTGGCTAGATTCAAAGATCCGGAAACTAATAAGATTTTATCCAAATTAACTCAAAACTATTATTTAATTGCTTTGCGTTCGCTTTTAAGTTATTTTGCTGATAAAGATATAATTTCTTTGCCAGCTGATAAAATTCAATTACCTAAAGATGCTCGCAAAGAAAAAACAGTAAAATTTTTATCTTTAGAGCAAATCGAAAAATTGCTTTTAGCACCTAAAACTGAAACTTTGGAGGGTTTGCGCGATCGAGCCATTTTAGAGGCTTTATTTTCTACAGGTTTGCGCATTTCCGAGCTAGTTAGCTTGAATTTAGAACAGTTCAAAAATATTGAAAATAAGGATGATTTAGAATTAGGCGTTATTGGCAAAGGAAATCATCCTAGGACTGTTTATTTCTCAAAAAGAGCTTTGGATTGGCTTAAAAAATACCTTAAAACGCGTTCTCTAGAAGATAAGGCGTTATTTACTGCTCATCGATCTAGAAAGGCCTCAGAAGGCCGTTTAACGGCCCGTTCTATTGAAAGAATTGTGAAAAAATATGCTACTTTGGCTAATATTCCTTATTTTACCACTCCGCACACCTTAAGGCACAGTATGGCTACTGATTTACTAAATCAAGGGGTGGATATAAGAATTATTCAAGAATTTCTAGGCCATCGTAATATTTCTACTACTCAAATTTATACTCATGTTACGAATAAGCGTTTAGGAGATATTCATCGCCAATTTCATAGTGGTAAAGATCTAAAAAATGAGTAATTAAGATTTTAATTTTAAAGCTATTGTTTTAAATTAAAAAATAGAATATAAAGAAAAAAGAACCTTTTGTTCGAGGAGGTGTTAAAAGATGGTGGCGTTGCTCTGAACCAAGTAATCCGGGACGAGCAGAAATTGCTTTAAAAAATAACAGAGATTCGAATAAAAATCAGAAGAGGTAAAAATGAAAAAATTAGCCTGCCTTTGATCCTTGTCCTACCGCTGCATTGTCGAACACAAAAGGCATTCTTAAAGAATGCCTTTAATCTTGCATTTTTTAATAAATCTGCTATATTATATTTATAGCAATTTTACAAGGAGGTATTTAAGTGGAACCAAGCATATCAAGAACAATTGTCTGCTTATTGTGGACAAAGATTCAGTATCGCCGAAAAATGATTTCGCCATTATGGCGGTAATTATCACACCTTTTTATTGGAATGAGACCAGAAAGTTATTCGTCTCTTTAAGATTATTTTTGAACTTCCGCGTTAGGCGGTTTTTTTAGTTTAAGACCTGGCTTTGTCTATAATTTTAGAAAATTCAATTGGATTTAAAGAAGCTCCTCCTACCAAGACGCCGTCCATTTTAGCTTTGGAAAAATAATCAGAAACATTTTTCGAATTAACGCTTCCTCCATAAATTATTTTCATCTCTATTTTTTTATTTTTTTTCTTCATTAAATTAAGAAGAAAAATTTTTACCTCTTCAATTAATTTTGGATCGGCAAAATTACCGCTTCCAATAGACCAGATTGGCTCATAGGCAAAGATTATTTTTTTTAATCCAGATTCAGGAATTTTTATAGTCCCCTCTTGAAATTGTTTTTTTAGAACATCAAAAGTTGATTTGTCAAATCTTTGTTTTTTATTTTCTCCTAGACAGAAAATTGGAATTAAATTATTTTTTAGGGCCAGAATTAATTTTTGATTTATTTCTTGATCTGTTTCGCGGTTTAAATTTCTTCTTTCCGAGTGCCCGATAATCACATAATTACATCCTATTTTTTTTAGCATTTCAGCCGAGACTTCCCCGGTATATGCCCCTTGTTCTGTGGCAGAACAATTTTGAGCCCCTATTTTTATTTTACCTTTAACACCTAACAAATCTTTTAAAAAAATATTGGGAGCACAAATAATTGTGTTAGCAAAATTCGAAGCTTCGGCTGTTTTTTTTATTTTGTTAAAAATTTTTAAAGCTTCGCTTGTTTTTAGCGGATTGCATTTCCAATTTCCAATGATTAATTTTTTCATAAAAAATATAATTATTTTCTTTGATTAATAATAACACAAAATATATTTTTTCAAAATAAAAAAAATCGGCATTTAGCCGAACCATTGGTAGAAGCATACTGGCAAGGGAATTTTTCCAAAAATCTTTGACTCTTCCCGGCGAATCTTATTCGCGATTCTTGATGACAAAAGGTTCATTTTTTTCACCTCAAAATTTCTGGATTTAGCATATTTTAAAAAAAGGAAAAAGTCAAGATAGCCTTAAAAAAGAAAAATAGCCGATACAATTAAGTAGCGGCCATATAGAGAGAAAGATTAACCATTAAAGCAGATTGTCGCTGAAAAAAATATTTTTGACATTTGCTTTTAGATTAATCTATATTTCAATGTTTTGTAATTATTATATCAGTTCAAAAAATACTGTCAAGCTGGAAAATGAAAAAAGAAGCCGAAAGGGGCTACTTTTTAAGCTCAATGAGGATTTTTTCGTGCCATTCATCGCTGACAATGTTTGCCCAGGGAACTTCTTGCTCTTCTTCTTCGTCGCAGTAATCAAGACCGCAACTTACATTTAAGAGCTCTTCTCTTTCATAGGGCGCTATTCGCCATGGTTTTTTTTGGCCGTTGTCCTCGTTTAATTTAAGAGGTTTGGTGCAATAAGCCATTATAATCCAGCGGACCTTTAAGTCGGCTTTTGTGAATATTGGCTCAAAGCTGTAATTGGTGGCGCAATCGCATCCAGGGATTAAAACAAATTTTTTGTTTTCAACAATAATGCTGTAAAATCCCTTTTTGAATTTTTTATTATTATCAAATTCTTGGGCCAATAAAGCGATAATATCGCTTTCGGTTAATTCCAAGAATTCAATGTAATCCTGGGAGTGCGAAAGTAAGGTTTGCCAGAATAATAATTTTTTCTTCCGGCAGTGTTCAACTATCTTGCGGACTTGTTCCTTACAGGAACATTGGGGCGCTTGATTTGCTGCCGCCTCTTTTGAACAAAAATCAGACATTGTACCGCCTCTTTTTTTTGCAAAGAACAATGTTTGCTGATTTAATAATACCTTGTTTTTTAAAAGAGTCAAATAAAAAAACAAGCAAATAATTTTGCTTGTTGTTTTAGTTTTTTATTTTTTTCGCCGTAATTCGGCTTTTCTTACTCTTTGTTCGTCCATTCCAAAGTGATGGGCAATTTCATGCCAAACCGTGTCTTTAACGATTTCCTTGATTTTATTTTCGTCTGAACAGGATTTTTCAATTTGGTTTTTAAAGATTGTGATTTTGTCTGGCAAAACTTGGGCATAGCCCCATCTTTTTGTTTTGGGCACGCCTTCGTATAATCCAAAAACAAGAGTATTGTTTCTTATTTTCAATTTTTTCAATTGTTCTGTCGTGGGATTGTTTTCAATTACAATCTCGACATTGTCTAGTTTTTCCAGAAATTCTTTCGGAATTGCCTTAATCCCCTCTTCTACTAAGCGCTCAAAATCTTTTTCCTGCATTTTATTCTTTTGGTTTTATCAGGCAATTTTCATAAGTCATTTTATCCCCTTCTTCTATAAAAGCAGTATCCCCTTTGTTCCAAAAAACAATTGATTCTTGAGCATCAGCATAGCGGGCGCCGGAAGCGGAAATTGTTTGTGGTAAAACTAGGCTTCTTTGATCACTTAAAGACAAAGCCACTTTTTCTTTATAAAAAACAGCATCAATTTGCTTATTGTTATCGCAGATAAAAGTAACAGCATTAATAATATTGTTTTCTTGATTAGGAATTGAATCTGGCATTATTGGAGAATGGCCTAGTTCAGCTTTTAGTTCTCCGCATTGTTGGCCAAGATAAAAAGCAATGGCAAACGTTCCGCCATAAACAACAATGGCTAATATTTTTGAAAACCCAGTAACTTTGTTCCATTCTATTTTCATATTTTTATTTATTTATTTTTTATTTTTAGCAGTTGAATTTATTTATTCCAACTACTAATTATTATATCAAATAATTCTTTAAAAAAGAAATAAAAAAATGTTTGGGAGCTTAGCTCCCAAACATGATTTTAAAATATAATTTTTTATTATAAATGCTGCGGGACTTGGATCCGCCTTTCGATAATTTTCTGCTGAAAATTTTTCAAGGCCCCGCTCGCGACCGTCGTCGCTGTGCGTTCGAATCCAAAAGTTCATAAAACTAATTATACAAAAAAACCTATTTTATGGGTCTTTTTCATAAATGCTGTGATGGTCAGTCTGGAACCCCTAATCTTCAAGCAGTGTAAGGGTTCCTTGGCTGTTTAATATTGATTAATTTGAGGCGTTTTAGTCGGGATAAAATGAGACACTAGTTGCACTTTTTTGGGATAGTTTATTTTGTAGGTTTGCGCGCATTTTTTTCTTCATTAGTGTATATTTTGCTTATAAGGTAATATAAATTTAGTTACTTTCTATACTAATTATACACCATTTAACATTTCGTTGAACTCAACGAAATGTTATTGACATAGATTTAATATTATGTCTTTTTAAATTTTTTAATAGATTTAACTATTTTTTTGTTTTCAGAAACAACTCTTCTTTCTATTTTTTTAACATCTTCCTCTGGTGGCAAACTTTCTGGAGCTATGCCACTTTTATAAAGCATCTCCCTCATGTTTTCGTTATTTTTTACATGTTCTCCTGTAATAATTTCTTCTCCCTTTAGGTTTTTATTGTTTTTTAGATTATGACTGGTTATTTCATTAGCAAGGTCTTTAGCTTTAATTGTGATAGTTGGTAAAAAATCAGCCAGAGGCCTATTCTCTGGAATATTTAATTTCTTCTTCATGTTAGAGGTGCTGTATCCTCCAAACAAGGCAGTATCGCCCTTCCCTTTTATTCGTGCAAATCCTTGACTATCTACGCCTCTTTGAAAAACTATATGAGAAAATTCTTTTTCTGAAGTAGTAAGTTTTTTCCTTGCTGTTATTCTTTCTGTAAGCTTTATTCTTTGTTCAATTAATTCCTGTTTTCTTGTTTGTACTGCGAAGTAGCTTTGAGCAAAAGCAATTTCTTCTTTTGATGAATCTCCATTTTGAGCAATTAGATAGCAGGCATATCTAGTTAGCATTATATCAGGTATATTTTTAGGAGCATCGTTACCTAGTCGTATTTCTTTTTTTATCTCAATAAAATGGTTGCCAATTTCTTCTTTTGAGTTTTTACATGATTCTTCTGCTTTTTCTATAACTTTTAAAAAATTACGCCAATCAACATATTTAAAAATATTTTGTAAATCTCGAGCAAACCAAAATTCTATGTCGTCTTTTTCTTGTTTTAATTTTTCTAAGTTCTCATGTAGTCTAAAGATAATTTCTTTTTCCATTTTTTTAAATTTATTAACTTTCCAGTATTATATCATAAACAAAAAATACTGGAATACCAGTATTTCCATGTATGCGTCTCAGTCACCTGAATTAGCATAAGATGGCTGCGGGACTTGGATTCGAACCAAGATTGGCGGAGTCAAAGTCCGTAGTCCTACCATTAGACGATCCCGCAATAATATTTACTCTCCCATTGCTTCAATTATTGCCAGTTCCAATGGCAGTTGTTGAATGGAAGCATACTTACTTTTTCCTTCAGCTTCAAGCGTTAAATCTAAAATATTTTTTAAATATTGTTCGTCAAAGCTTTGTGCTTGGCTGATGGCTCTTTCTTTTAAATCTTTAGTTTCTCCAGGCATAATTGACTCAGCTAAGCCTGGATCAATCTTTAGGATAAGCAATTTTCGCAAATAGTCAACTATCGCTCTGGTGAATTCTGATAAATCCAATCCTTTTTCCAAATTATCATTTAGAAATTTTAAAGCTTCTGGCTTGTCTTTTTTATTTAAAATTTCACACAATTCAAATAAAAGATTAATATCCACCATCCCTAAAAGAGGTTTCACGTCATCAGCTTTTATTTTTTGACCGGAAAAGAAGCTGACAATTTGATTTAGTTTTGCTTCTGCGTCTCGCATGCTTCCGTCTGAAGCAGCAACAATTAAATTAATAGCCTCGGGTTCGCAGTCTAATTCTTCTTTTTTACAAATAAAAGAAAGTTTTTTTACCATTTCTTCAAACGATAATTTATGGAATTCGAATTTTTGGCAACGAGAGGCAATTGTGGGAATCATTTTGTGCGCTTCTGTAGTAGCAAGAATAAAAATCGCGTACGCCGGAGGCTCTTCCAGCATTTTTAAAAGCGCGTTAGCAGCATCTTTGCTTAGCTGATGGGCTTCATCTAAAATCAAAACTTTGTATTTTAAAAATGTGGGTGAAAATTTTATGCTTTCTTTTATTCCTCGGATTTCATCAATTCCCCTGTTGCTGGCGGCATCGATTTCAATAATATCCATGGCGCGATTGTTGTTTATTTCTAAACAGGCCGGGCATTTGTTGCACGGCTCGGCTCCTTTGCGATCAAGGCAATTAATTGCTTTGGCAAAAAGCCTAGCCAGGGTTGTTTTTCCTGTTCCCCGGTGTCCAGAAAAAAGATAAGCATGGGAAATATCGCCTGAAATAATTTCATTTTCAATTATTTTTACAATATTTTCCTGGCCAATAAAATCTTTAAAAGACTGAGGCCTGTATTTGCGATATAGAACTTGATTTGCCATAGATAACTTATTCTATTATTTTTTAATCAAAAAAGCAAATATAAAAAAATGGGAAAATCATACTTTTCCAATGCAGAAAGGAAAGTGATTCTCCCAAAAAGGTTTGGAGGATATACTATGGCGTGTGTATCAAAGGTGCTATTCTGGCTTACAAACCAGTTGCCATCTTAATTTCCGGCTCACTCTGAAAAGCAGGCTAAGATGACAATTTTCTTATATCATATTTTTCTTATTAAAGTCAATTATTATCTTGACATAAAAAGCAAGAGTGGTATGCTAAAATCATCTTAAACATATGCAAATGATTTGCTATCAAAATTCAATTTCTTGTTGCTGTTGTTTCCCCTCTTAAAAGAAGAGATTGATTTTAAGCATAATTATCTTTAAGCAATCTCTTCTCAGAAGAGGTTTTTTTATGTAATAATAAAAGAAAATAATATGAACAATATTTTAAGCTATATCGGCAACACTCCTTTAGTCAAAATAGAAAGCACTGAAGACAACGACCCAGCTAATATTTTTGCTAAAATCGAAGGCATGAATCCAGGCGGTTCGATTAAAGACCGCATTGCCCTAAACATGATTAATGATGCTGAGGCTAAAGGCATCCTAAAACCTGGAGACACGATTGTAGAACCAACCAGTGGAAATACAGGCGTAGCCTTGGCCATGGTTGGCGCAATGAAAGGATATAAAGTAAAAGTAGTAATGCCAAAAACTACCAGCCCAGACAAAATTAAAATGATTACTGCTTTTGGAGGCACGATTGTTTTAATTGAAAACGATAAATTTGGAAAGATTGCTATCGAAACAATTAAAAAAAGAACAAAAGAAAACGAGCATTTGGTTTTTTTGAATCAATATGAAAACAAAATGAATCCTTTGGCTCATTATTTTAAAACCGCGAAAGAAATTATTAATCAAATGCAGGGAAAAACAATCGATTTTTTTGTGGCTGGAATGGGCACGGGCGGAACCATTACTGGAATCGGAAGCAAGTTAAAAGAAAAATATCCTAATATTAAGGTTATCGGCGTTCAGCCTAAGCCTGGCGAAATTATTGAAGGATTAAGATCTTTAAGAGATTATGTTCCCCCAGTAACAAACTTGGAATTAGTAGATGAAGTGATTGAATTGGAAAGAGAAAAAGCGTTTCAGGCAAAAAAAGAATTAGCAATTAAAAGAGGAATTTTGGGCGGTCCAAGTTCCGGTGCTTCTTTTTATGTAGCTAAGATGGTGGCCCAAAAAAATCCAGGTAAAACTATTGTTACTATTTTTCCGGATCGGGGCGAACGTTATTTATAGCGTGATTGCCCGCCAAGAAAGCTTTTGATATAATGCGAATAAGAACACCTAATTTTTAATTTTATGAAATTATATAATTCTATAACAAGAAAACTAGAAGAATTTATTCCAATCAAACCTGAAGAAGTTGGAATGTATACTTGCGGGCCCACTGTTTATTGGTATGCCCATATTGGAAATTTTAGAACTTATATTTTTGAAGATATTTTAGATCGAGCCTTGCGTTACAATGGTTACCTAGTAAAACGGGTAATGAATATTACTGATGTTGGGCATTTAACTTCTGATTCAGATCAAGGCCAGGATAAATTGGAAAAAGGCGCAGCTCGAGAGCATAAAACTGTTTGGGAAATTGCAGAATTTTATACCGAGGCTTTTATCAAAGATATGAAAGCTTTAAATATTAAAGAGCCGGAAGTCTGGGTGCGCGCTACTGATACGATTACTGATCAAATCGAGTTAATCAAGCTTTTAGAAGAAAAAGGATATACCTATATTATCAATGACGGCGTTTATTTTGATACTGCAAAACTAGGAGATAATTATGGCCGTCTTTGGAGCGAAGCAGAAAGAAAAGAACTAAGAGCAAGAATTGAAGAAAATAAAGAAAAGAAAAATCCAGTTGATTTTGCGCTTTGGAAATTCAGCCCGAAAAATGAACAAAGGCAAATGGAATGGGATTCCCCTTGGGGAATTGGATTCCCGGGCTGGCATACAGAATGCGTAATTATGGGAGCAAAAAATTTAGGCCTTCCTTTTGATATTCATTGCGGAGGGATTGACCATATTTCTATTCACCACACTAATGAAATTGCTCAGGCTGAAGCTGCCTATGGTTTAAAATTAGCGAATTATTGGCTTCATGGTGATTTTTTAGTTTTAAAAGATGCAAAAATGAGTAAATCTGCAAACAATATTACTACAGTTGCTATTTTAAAAGAAAAAGGCTATAACCCGCTCGCTTATCGCTATTTATGTTTAACTAGCCATTATCGTTCAAAATTAAATTTTAGCGATGAGGCCATGGATTTTGCTCAGAATAGCTTAGATAAGCTTTATGAAAAAGTAGCGGAATTTAAAAATGAATCCGAGTCTGTCCGAACTGAAGAAATAAAAAAGTATCAAGATCGATTTTTAAATGATTTAAACAATGATTTGGATATGCCCGCGGTTTTAGCTTTGATTTGGGAATTAATCAAGGATAAAAAAATAAACAAAAGCGAAAAATACGAATTATTGATTGATTTTGATAAAGTTTTGGGTTTAAGATTATCCGAAGTTGGTTATAGCTTTGGCCAAGACAAGCAAGATTATATAATCGAAACCAAAGATGAAAACGGGATGCCTCTTTGGACAGATGATTTAAAAATCGTGCCCCAAGATGTGATTCAAAAATTAGACCAAAGAAAGCAGTGCCGGGAAAATAAAAATTGGGAGCAAGCAGATAAAATAAGAGATGAATTAAAGGAATTAGGTTGGACGATTGAAGATATGGATGGCGAAAAGATTCTTTTAAAAAAAAATTAATTTAAGAAAACAAAAAAAGGCATCAAAAATGAATGTCTTTTTTAATACAGCAATTCCATATGGGAAGCTTTTTTGTAAATCCCCCCCTCAATATCTTTGATTTCAAAGATAATCTTGCCGTTTCTTAATAGCAAAAGATTTATTTTTGGTTTTTCTTCGAATCTTGGTTTTGAATTTTTGGAATTGGTCTTGTCGTTTTTCTTAACCTCATCTGCGACAATCGAGATCAAGTTTCCGCTGTGCGGAATTTTGTGTTCGCCGTTCAGCTCAACAATAGTACATTGTGAAATTTCTTTGTCGCAAATAACAAAGTAAAATCCGCTTTTAGCATCAATAAAGAACTTTTCCAAAGGAATCACCTTTTGGTATTTTTAAATCTTAAAATAAAAATTATTTTTTGTCAATGATGTTGATTTTAGCTTTTTGGCAGGACTTATAAAAATCTAAAACTTGTTTGGCGATTTTTTCCCAAGAGTATTGCTTAACATGCTCTAATCCCCAATTCCCCATTTCTTGGCGCAATGATTTACTTTTAATTAAGATTTCTAATTTTTCCGCCAGACCAGAAGAATCTTTTGGAAGGGCTAAAAACTCTTCTCCTTTTGTGTTTTTTAATAGTTCTTGATATCCACTATTGGCAAAACCGCAAACTGGTTTACCCATGGCCATGGCTTCTAAAAGCACGATTCCAAAACTTTCTCCGAAAATTGCCGGACTACAATAAATATCGCAAGTAGAAAAATATTTTTTTAATTCAAGATTATTTTTTGCGCCTTCAAAATGAACATCTTTTAAACGATTGGCGCGAGTATAGTCTAGGCAAGATTGTTTCAAGATCCCGTCGCCAACAATTATCAATCGAATATCATTGTAAATGGGTTTTAATAAATTATAAGCCTCTAACAGATAAATCAATCCTTTTCTTTCTTCTATCCGACCAACAAATAGAATATTTATTTTTTTATCTAAAAACCTTTTTATTTTCGGATAATTAGGGTGAAAATCATTTAAATCAATGCCATTGGGAATTACAGCTTTTGGTTTTGGAGATTCTTGAAAGTTTTCCAGATTCAGATTAGCCACTCCGATTAAGCCATCGATTTTTTCCCCTAATTCTTTAAAAAATCTGTCAGAGAAATAAAAAGTTTTAATTAACTTTCCTAAAGAATCCAGATTGGCATGAAAGGTAAGAATATTTAAAGATTTTGATTTATTTAATATTTGCCAGCCCGACGGAATAATAAAATTATGAAAATGCAAAACATCAAATTTTTCTTTTTCTAAAATTTTTTTAATAGCAAATGGATTAAAATTAAAACAAAGATCGCCTTGCGTGCCCGCAATATTTATTGGAATTGAGGTGCCAAGAATAATTACGTTTTTTCCGTAATTTTCAAAAAAATTACGGCGCGGAACGATTATTTTATTTTCTACGCCCATTTTTTCAAATTCTTTTGACAAACCTAAAATATGGCTTTTAACGCCCCCAGGATTAGCAAAAGAATGAAAAGAAATAAAGCCAACTTTCATTTAAAATAATGTTTTTTAGTCTAATAATTTGTAAACAATGGGGATAATTAGCGCAATTGACGCCAATGGTCTGGCTTGCTATATTATACCTAATGGCAAAAGAAGTTTCAAACTTAAAACCAGGGACAAAAGTTCCCCCTCAAGATATTGAAGCCGAAAAAAGCACGCTCGGATCTTTAATGATGGATAAAGACGCGATTATAAAAGTGGCTGATTTTTTACGAGCCGAAGATTTTTATAAACGAAGTCATCAATTTATTTATCAAGCTATTGAATCGCTTTTTGCCAAAGGAGATGCGATTGATTTGATTTCAGTTTCATCAGCCTTAAAAGCTAGCAACCGATTAGAAGAAATAGGCGGGGTGGCTTATTTAACTGATTTAATAAACACTGTTCCTACAGCCAGCCACATAATTTCTTATGCTAAAATAGTTCAAAAGAAAAGAATTTTACGTGATCTTATTTCTGCTGGTCAAGATATTACTTTAATGGGTTACGAAGAATCTGAAGATTCTGACGCTTTGCTTGATGAAGCGGAAAAAAGAATTTTTAGTATTACGCAAAAAAGTTTAACGCAATCTTTTTTACCGATTAAGCCGTGCCTAGAAGAAGCTTATCAAAGAATGGAAAGGCTTTCTCAGCAAAAAGGAGTTTTGCGTGGGGTATCAACTGGTTTTTATGGATTAGATTCTATTTTATCAGGTTTGCAAAATTCTGATTTAGTTATTTTAGCTGCTCGACCATCTATGGGTAAAAGTAGTTTGGCTTTGGATATTGCAAAAAATGTGGCAATCAAAGAGAAAAAACCAGTGGGAATTTTTTCCTTGGAAATGTCTAAAGATCAATTAATTGACCGCTTGATTAGTTCAGAATCAAATATTGATTCTTGGAAAATAAGGCAAGGCCATTTATCTTCAGATGGAGAGGATAGTGATTTTGCCTGTATTCAGCATGCCTTGGGTACTTTATCCGAAGCCCCGATTTATATTGATGATGCTTCTAGCTGCGGAGTATTACAAATGAGGGCCATGGCCAGAAGATTACAATCTAGTCGAGGCTTAGGTTTAATTGTGATTGATTATTTACAGCTAATTACTCCAAATACCAGAACTGATAATAGCGTTCAGCAGATTACAGAAATATCCCGAGCCCTAAAAGGCTTGGCCAGAGAACTAAATGTTCCAGTTTTGGCATTATCCCAGCTGTCTCGAGCCGTAGAACAAAGAACACCGAAAATTCCTCGCTTATCAGATTTGCGAGAATCAGGATCTTTGGAGCAAGACGCAGATGTGGTGCTCTTAATTTATCGCGAAGATGCTTATAACGAAGATTCTCCTCGCAAAGGTATTGCTGATATTCTTATTGCTAAGCATAGAAACGGGCCGGTTGGCCGAGTAGAATTGGTTTTTGATAAACAAAGAGCCAGCTTCCGAAACTTGGAAACTGGCATGAGTGGATATGAACAAGAAATTGATTTTTAAAGCCTAGGCTTCAATTTTTAAAATCTCTATTTCAGTATAAGGTTGTCGATGACCTTTTTTAACTTTGTATCTTTTTTTAGGTTTGTATTTAAAGATAACCACTTTTTCGTAACGGTCTTGTTTTAGAACTTTGCCGACTACTTTAGCTTTTTCTACCAAAGGGGTTCCAATAGCTAAATTTTTATCGTCTTGAACCAAAAGCACTTCGTTGAAAACAACTTCATTGCCTTCTTGTTCTTTTAGTTTTTCAATTTTTATTTTTTGGCCCGGGGCAACTTTATATTGCTTTCCGCCTGTTTTTATTACTGCTAACATAAATTTTTGAGTTAATTAATACAGCATGAAATATAGCATTTTCTTGCGTAATAGTCAACCGAAATGATTATTTATAATATAGTGTGGCTTTTGGCAAAGAGCTCGGCAATAACAAAAGCAATATATAAAAACAAGAGAAAAGCTGCTTCTTTTTTGCTGATTCTTTGGTCGCTTTTTGTAAAGATAAAGAAGAAGAAAATAGCAAAAATTGTAAAAAATCTAGCCACAGCAAAAGGAGAAAAATCTTTTATTTCAATAGGATTAATAAGGGCAACAATTCCCAAAACAAAAGTGGCTGATCCAATAATTGCCCCCATCAAATCGCCTAAAATCATCCAGCCATTGTTTTTTTTGGCACAAGTAATGGCAAAGAATATTTCCGGCGCTGAATTACCTAAACTAACAATAAATAATCCAATCAAAATCAAAGACCAGTTAAAAGTTTCGGCAAAATATTGGGCCGAGCTGACGATCCCCTGGGCAGCAAAAAGAAAAATTAGAATTGCGCCGGCTACTTTTAAAGCATTAAAAAGATAATAATTTGATTTTTTATGGAGCTTGGTTTGGGCAGGAGTTTCTTCACAAACTTTGCTAAAGTTTTCTTTTTTAGAAAATAGCCAAATTAAATAAAGAAGATAAAACAAAATTAAAATAACACCATCTGCCCTGGAAACTAAACCATCCCAAGCTAAAAGCACTGGCAAAACTGCAGCAATGGCTGTAAAAGAAAGAGTAATTTGAATTGTTCGGCTTTGAGCAGGAATTCCGTTTTGAGAGAAAAGCGCGGCTAAAGCAACAGCCAAAGTAAGATCAACCACATTTCCACCCAAGACATCGGCAAAAGATAGCTGAGGAATATTGTTTAAAGCTGAAATAATACCAACAAATAAATTAGGAAAAGCAGCCACAACAGCCATAATCAAAAAAGAAACAGCGAATTCTTTCCATTTTAAAAATTTAGCCAAACGCGTTAAGCTGTTTACAATCAATTCTCCAGAAAAATAAAAAGCTCCGCAGGAAAGCAAGAAAACAAGGATATAAAAAATTAATTCAAACATTTTTATTTATTTTATTATTATAACTATTTTAGCAAAAATTTTTGAAAAAGGAAAATCTATTTATCAAATTTTAAAAAATATTCTTTTGGCTGAGATTCTTGGATTAAGATTTTTTTCCATTCCGAATCTAGTTCCGAAACTTTTTTTATTTTTTCGTGATCATAACAAAAGGGGTCGATGATTCGAGACTTACAGAAGACTTTTTTCTTATAATTATCGGGATTATTTTCAATTTTTGTTTTATTATTCATTCGGTCGAATAATAATTTTAAATCAAAATCTTGATCAAGATGTGATTTGATTTTTTGAATAACCTGTTCGTCGGTAGTATAGAGATCATTTTCGGAAATATATCCCTTAGCAAGGGCAAACCGAAGGCAATCCCCTACGGTTCGAAACATAATTGCCGAAGATAGTCCTGCAAAATATTCAGTATTAAGCTTATAGAATAATTCAGCAAATTTTTTTGCGCTTTCAAAGTTTTTAAAAATCCAATTTTTATTTTCTACAATTAAATTATCTAGAAAATATTTTGCATTTTCAATATCTTTAAATACAATCGCTGTTCGAAGCGAATAATCAATCCGATCAGCGCATAAATCCGGCAGATTTTTTTCTTTTAAAGGAAAATTTTTATCATCTAGAATATAATCCAAGTCTAAATCATGTTTTTTAATTATTTCTGGAATCTCTGAATTTCTGACAAATTCATCAAACACATTATCTTGATGGCTGTGATCTGTTTCCGATCCAACGTCTAAAACATAATCAATGCAATGAGAAAATATTGAATGAGAAACATCATGAATAAGCCCAGCAATTTGTTCTTCAAGAGGGGCATTATACATTTTTAAAAGATAATAAACTCCGATTGAATGTTCAAATCTAGATTGCGCTGTTCCAGGGAAAAATGGCTCAAGGTATCCTGCCTGATCTATATATTTTAATCTTTGAAGGCTTGGGCAATTTATCAAATCTAAAATAATCGGTTCGTGAATTTCTATTTCATTATAAACTCTATCTTTATATTTCATTTATTTTTTTTAAACCCTTCGATTAAAAATAAAATTCCAGTTAATAATGGAATACCGCCGATTATTAATCCGTTTTGTAAACGATTGTCAAAATTTGTCCATAAAAACCAGATTCCAAAAAAAATAAAAAACCAACATCCTATTTTTGGTTTTTTCCACGCGATTATTGTTGCGCCCAAGGCGGCTAGGGCTAAAATCAAGTGCATCAAAGAATCCATCCAGCCGAATTCTGGACTGAATCCTTCAAGAATAAAAATTGCAAAAAAAGCAATAATTAAGATTGCTAAGACTCTAGGAATATAAAATAAAAAGTTTTTCATATTTTAATTTATTTTTTTAATTATTTTGTTCAATACCAAAAGAAAGCGTTGGAGGAGAAGTAACGTATTTACTTAAAAAAACATGAGAATAATAAGTAGGATTGGAAGTATAATCAGCTCCATGAAGTTCGATATTAAAAGTTGGCTGGGTTATCAAAGGACTAGTGGCCACGTTGATGATTTTTCTTTCTCTTTTATCTACTGGAGTAGAATAAGCAGAAAAAGCATCTAAGATTACACAAGTTTCATAACCATTGTAGCTGTTATGAAAACCATTTTCAGGTAAATAATAATAAGCCATGTCTCTAACAACGGTATTAGAATAAGAACAGGCCGAAACCTCGTTTCTTTGACAGCAACCCGATCCTCCGTTGTGCGGATCATAAGCACTATAACTTAATAAATATTGTTTTGTCTTATCAAATTTTTCAACCGAACCGATATAACATCCCCACCAAGAGGTTCCATTAAAAGCGATTCTATTTGAGCTAATAGTATAATTTCCTCTTAAAGAAGCAGTAAACCATTTTTCTGTATTAAGCGTTGATTCCGAGAAATTTTCATATAAAAGAAATGTATTATCTCCATTGGAATTTGAAGAAGCTGTTTCATTTCCATAATATAAATAAATCGTATTTCCACTTATTGGGATTTCAGGAATTTTAACCCAAAATATCGCAGAAACTCCATCTGTTTTTGATTCTAGATAAGATGACAGAACAGCTCCGTTGGAATTTGTAAACCTGATATCATCAAAATCAGATTGCATATCAGCATCATAAGTTATTTCTACCATTATTTGATAATCTGTTAAAATTTCTTCGGAATTATTAAAAATAGTTATTAATTGTTTTTTTGCATATCCAGGCAGGGCAATTTCTAATTCACTATATCCAGTTTCAGAATCATAAGCTAAGATTCGGTCATTGGTTAAGGCCCCGGTAAGAGTAAAACTGGTTCCATCGGAAGAATAATGATAAGGATTATTGTTAAAATCAAGAGGAAAGGATTGAATATGATTTGGAACTAATTCGTTTAAACAAGTTCCGTCACCAATACTACAAGGGGTTTCTTCAATAGGATAAGAATTATTCAAAGCTTGATAAGTGAGAATCGCCCGGGAAATGGCCGATAAATCATTTTTTGTCTTTACGTCTTTAGCAGAATCTGTCGCAGAATTCAAAGAAACTAAAACAAAACCAGATAAGATACCCACGATTGCAATCACGACCAAGAGCTCGATTAAGGTAAAAGCAAGAAGCTTTTTAGAATTCATTTGTTAATAATTAAAATATTTTTTGTTTATTAAAAACATTATATCAAAATATATTAATCTTGAAAATGAGAAATGAGTGGAAAATAAAACATGTTTGGGAGCTAAGCTCCCAAACATGAGTCAATCAGAAGTTTATGTGAGGGGCTCCAAATTGATAATAATCTTGGTAAAAGGTTTTAAGCACTGTTAAAGCGGTCCCAACCGGATTCGAACCGGTGTTCTTAGATTGAGAATCTAATGTCCTAGGCCTCTAGACGATGGGACCAAAGAATTGGTATTTCAAAAAATAGCACAAAAATTATTATTTGTCCAAAGAAAAAATTATTCTTCTGCTGTGCTGTAATCTGGTGGAATTTGCCAATAATCTAAAATATATTTTGCTAAATCATGAAACATTGGCGTGGCTGAATATTCCGAGGTCTTGATTGCTTCGGGGTTATCTAATTTTACCAAAGCCACGAATTTTGGATCATAAGCCGGGGCAAATCCTAAAAATGTTTGCCAGGTTTGAGGAGAATATCCTGTTTTATTTTCGTTTAAAGATGTCCAAGGGATTTGAGCGGTTCCTGTTTTCCCAGCAATATAATATCCTGGAATTTTAGCTTGGTGGCCATACCCGTTTTCAATAACACTAACCAGCATTTTTTTCATTGTGTTCGTGGTTTCTGTAGATAAAATTCTTTTTATTATTGTTGGCTCAATTTCTTGTTTTTGTATTCCATTATCTTTTTCTTTAACAAGATAGGGTTTTACTGAATTCCCGCCATTGGCAATCGTGCAATAGGCCGAAGTAATGTGAAGTGGAGTAATTCCAATCCCCTGACCAAAAGAAACATTCGCCAAATTAACGGCAATATTTTGCTTAATTGCCTTTTCTAATTCTTTATTTTTAGAAGCTACTTCCCCGCTTAAATCAATTCCGGTTTTTTCAAAAAAACCAAAATTTTCTAAATATTGAAAAAATTTTTCATGACCAAGTCTTTTTTCCGCTTCCATCAAAGCAGTATTAACCGAATGCTCCAAAGCATTTGTCATTGTTATCAATCCCCAAATTTTTTCATTATAATTAGCCACCTTATAAGTTCCATACATTATATAACCCTTGTCGTCATTGTAAGTAGTTTCTGGGGTAACTGCTTTTTCATTGATTGCTGCGGCCATTGTTATTGCTTTAAAAATTGAGCCTGGTTCAAAAATTTTTTGAATTGAATCGTTTTGAAAAATATTGAAATTTTTTTCATTTTGATAATTATTGGGATCAAAAAGAGGATATTGGGCCATGGCAATTATTGCGCCCGTATAAGGATCCATGACAATTATTTGTCCGCTTTTATATTCAAACTCCTTGGCATTTTCCGCAAGAATTTTTTCTGCCATATACTGGATATTGTAATCAATCGTTAGCTTGATTGATTCCCCATTGGTTGAGGTTTCATTGTTTTGGGAAGTAAAAAAGCTCCAAATATTTGTTTGGCTTTTTTCAATTAAATCTTTTTCTTGGAGAATATCATCATAATATTCTTCCAAGCCATATTGCCCTTTTTTATCTTTATTAAGATATCCAGAGAGCTGTCCAGCCATTTTATTGTTTGGATAGACTCTAGCCTGCCAATAATCTAAATAAACCCCTTTTAGCCCAGATTTTTTAATAGCCTCTGCTTCTTGTTCGGTTAACTTTTCTTTTAAAATTTCATATTGGCTGTTAACATTTTCAGTTCTAAACAAAATATCTTGTTTTTTTAGATCTATTATTTTTTCCAATTCTTCAGCGATTTTTTCTTTGTTTTCATTAATCATTTCTTTTGGAGAAATAAAAACATAAGGCTGTTTTTCAGTTAAAGCCAAGGGTTCGCCATTAATAAAATAAATTGCTCCCCTTTCGCCTTGGACATTTTCGGTTGAAATTTGCCGGCCCTGGGCAATGGCTTTGTAGTGATCGCCATCTTGAACTTGTAAAATGAAAAGGCGGAAGAGGACAATCCCTCCCGCGAAAAAAATAAGCGCTAAAATAAAATTAATTCGCAAGTTTTTTAGCATAGCCTAAATAGAGTTATTTCGTGGCCACTGAATTGCTAGGAATAATAAGATAATCTATTTTTTCTATTTTATCATATCCTTTTTCTGTGATGCGGTCTTCAAAATTTACCAGATTTTTGCTTTGTGAAATATTTAATTGAAGAGTAGCGGTTTCTTTTTTTAACAAAGCGATTTCTTTTTCTTTTTCATTAATTAAATATTCTGATTGAGCAGATTGGGCTATTTGAAAAACATAAAAACAAGCAGAAACAATAACCAAAATTGGAAGAAGACTGAAGATGTTTTTAATTTTTCTTTTTTTAGCCATATTTTATAATTTTATTGCTATTCTTAATTTTGCCGATCTAGCTCGAGGATTTATTTTTATTTCTTGTTCTTCGGGCGCAATTGGTTTTTTAGTTAATATTTTTATAATTTTCTTTTGTTCTTGTTCTTTAAAATAATTTTTCACGATTCGATCTTCTAATGAATGAAATGAAATTATTGCTATTCTTCCTTTAGGGATAAGCAATTCGATTGCTTGGGGTAAAGCTTTTCTTATATTCTCCAATTCTTGATTTGTTTCAATGCGCAGGGCTTGGAAAGTTCTAGTGGCAAAATGAATTTTTGAATATTGGTATGTTTTGGGAATCGCTTTTTTGATTATTTCTATTAACTGGAATGTGGTTTCAATTTTTTTATTCTTTCTTTCTTCAATTATTTTTTTTGCTATTTTTCTACTGAATTTTTCTTCTCCATACTCTCTGATTATTTTTTCTAATTCTACTTCGGAATATTCATTTACGATTTTTGCAGCACTTTGATTCTCTTCCCCATAAGACATTACTAATGGTTCGTTTTTTCTAAAGCTAAATCCTTTTTTTTCTTCATCTATTTGGTATGAAGACATTCCTAAATCAAATAAAATTCCAGAAACATTATTAAATCCATTTTCTTCTGCGATTTTTTTTAAATTTACATAAGAATCGTTAACAGCAATCAAACGATCAATGTTTTCTTTTTTAATGTTGTCAAAAATTTCTTTATCCCATTCTATGCCTAATATTTTTCCTTTGGGTCCATTGTGTTTTAAAATTTCTTTAGTATGCCCTCCGCCGTTTAGTGTGCAATCAATAAAATTTTCATTTTCTTTCGGACAAAGCCCTTGAATTGTTTCTTTTAATAAAACAGAAATATGCATTATAGTCCGAAATCTTTTAGTCTGTCTGAAATTTCATTTAAATTTGGGCTATATTTATTCCATTTGCTTTCATCCCAAATTTCAATATGATCGTTTAAGCCCACAATAATCAGTTGTTTTTCTAAACCAGCATAATCTTTTAAATAATCAGGCACTAAAATTCGGCCAGCTGAATCAAGCTTTACATCCATTGCTGATCCCACAATAGTTCTTTTCATTTCTCTGGTAGCTGGGTCAAAATATGGAAGCTTGTTAATCATATCTAAAAATTTTTGCCATTCTGTTTGAGGATATAAATAAAGACAGCCTTCAAATCCTTTTGTTAAAACTGCGCTTAAATCCAAAGAATCCCTGAATTTAGTAGGAATAGAAATCCTTTTTTTTTCGTCAATAATATAGCTGTATTGGCCGATAATCATAAAATTTATTTATCCACACTTTTTCCCACTTGTTAACACTGTGCCACCATTTTATCCCACTCAAATATCCTTGTCAACCCCTTTGATCCATTTCTCCCCCATTTTTTTAAAAAACAATAAAAATCAACAAAAAATCAACAGAAACAAAAAAACCGCTTAAAAGCGGCTTAAGAGAAGAAGTTTGTTATTTTTTCAATATTTTTACCTCAAAATCAACAGGTTTTATTTCAATTGAGTCCCCAGGGGCAATTTTATCGCTTAGCAAGGCTTTGGCAATGGCATTTTCTACATTGTCTTGAATTACTCTTTTCATCTCTCTGGCGCCAAAAATAGGATGAAATCCAAGTTTTACTATTTTTTCTTTTAATTCATCGGTAATAATCATTGATATCTTTTTCTTTTTTAAATTATCAGCAATTTTATTTAATTGGAGCGCGGCAATTTGCTTTAAATCAGATTCAGATAAAGATTTAAAAACAACCACGCCGTCGAACCTGTTTACAAATTCTGGGCGAAAAAGATTGTTTGCAAAAACATAATCAAGCAGTTCTTTTTTAATTTCTGGCATTTCCTTTTTTTCTTCCAGGGCTTGTAAAATGATTTTATATCCGGCATTGGAAGTAGCAATAATAATTGTATTACTAAAATTAACTTTATTGCCAAAATTATCATTTACATACCCCTCATCTAAAACTTGAAGGAAAATATTTAAAATATCAGGATAGGCTTTTTCTATTTCATCAAGCAGAACAAGAGAAAAGGGGTTTTCTCTTACTTTGGTGGTAAGAATTCCTGGCTGGGTTTCAGTGCCAAGCAATCGGGCAATATCTTCGATTCTTTGGAATTCAGACATATCTAAGCGGATCATTTTATCTTCAGAGCCAAAATAAATTTCAGCTAAAGCTTTGGCAGTTTCGGTTTTTCCTACGCCGGTTGGACCAAGGAAAAGAAATCCTCCCATTGGCCCTTTTTTGGTTTGTACTCCAGAACGAGCCCGCCTCATGGCTGATGATATTTCTTTGATAGCATCTTCTTGGCTGATAACGCGCTTATGCAAAGCAGATTCTAAATTAAGCAAAGTTTCTTTTTCTTGGCTTTTTACTCGGCCAAGCGGTATTTTTGTTTTTTGGGACAGAATTTGATCAATGTGCTCGGGAAGGATTAAATCGGTTTCAGAAAATTGTGAGCTATAAGTAAAAGCATCTTGTAATAAAGAAATAGCTTTTTGCGGAAAAGGCGTAGAAACATATTTTCCAGATAAATCAATAATTTCTTTTAAGGATTCATAAACAATAAATTTTCCATATTCTTTTTCCAAACGAAAAACCAGATTCTCTAAAATAAGCATTGTTTCTTTTGGCGAGATTTCTGGAATTTCTATTTTTTCAAAAACATTTAAAATAGCTGGTTTGGCTTCAATGTATTTATGTAATCCTTGGAAAGTAGTCAAGCAGATTGATTGCATTCTTGGATCGGTTAAATACGGCAACAAGATTCCAGAAATATCCATAATTCCAGCCTTTTTCTCTGCGCCCAAAAAATCATGCAAATCATTTATAATTAAAACTATGTTTCCAGCGCTCACTGCCTCATTTAAACACTTATTAATAATTGTTTCTGTTTTTTCATAAGAATCGATATTTGAAGACAAAGAAACAATATCTAACTGGATAAATCTTTTATTATTCACCTCCGGGCTTGATTCCTGTAATAAAGATTTTTTTATTACAGAGTGGATAATGCTTTTTCGTCCCGAGCCGATTTCACCAACAATTAAAACATTGCGTGGCCCTTTTCTTCCCAGGATTTTTTCTGTTAGTTCAATTTCGTTTTTATTTCCAATTATTTCTTCATATCCTCGCTGTCCAACAATATTAGTCCAATCAATGGAAAATTGATCAAGCGTAGGCGTATAACCATAGGTTAAATCATGGCCTAGAGTGCCTTTTTTAATTAGGTTTTCGTAATTTCCAAAAGTGTTTTTGCTTCTTATTTTTTTATTAACAGATTCAATCCACCAGGAAACATTTTCTAGGTCCTCCCTTCCCAATTCCAAATCAGTGATGATTTTTTTAAAGTTTGGCTCTGATTCCGATAAGGCGGAAATTAAATCTCCTTCTTTGATGCGTGTGCCCTGTCTTCTGATTGCCGATTGAGAGGCTTCGTAAATAAATGTTCCAAAATCATTGGAATCATTAATAATATTGCCTTCGCTAATTAGGATAGCTAATTGTTTTTTAAAATCAGAAAGCGAGATTCCTAATCGAGAAAATAAAAATATTATTTTTGGATTTTTCTCATCGAGCAAGCTGTAAAGCAAAAAAGCAGAAGGCGGAGCCAAGAGTTTTACTTTTTCAGCTAATTTAAAAGATTGAGCCAAATATTTAGCAGAATTAAAATTAAGCCATTCGGCTAAATTGGCGTTTTGATCGTTAATCGCGGAAAATAAATCTGGATGAAAAGGGTTAGGAACTTTAACTTCTTCTTCAAAAAAAGTATGCATTGTTCGAAGCCAGAGATATGGAGCAAGAAAAATCAAAACAAAGCCTACAAGCCAAGATGATATTTCCCGAACCGGGCTATTAAAAAAATTAAAAATTAAAAGCGCGAGAAAAATTAAAAAAATAGTAAAAAATATTTTTCTTAATACGGAAAAAGTTTTAAAATCTTTTTCTGATTCAATTGCTCGGTAAAGTTCGGTTTGTTTTAGATTAAACATAGGCAAAAATTAATTTTATTCCATAAGCAAATCCAGCGATTAAAATTAAAGGTAAAAAAAGCCAAACAATTAAACAGGTTATTCCTAAAATTAAAACAAGAATTTCAAAAATTAAAAAAGCAAGCAAGAAAATGATTCGGACAACAAAACCAATGGCTCGTGAAATAATATTTCCAGAGAAAACTCGAAAATAAACCTCAAAATCAAATCCTTTTCCATAATCTTCGATTTGTCTTTTCCAAGGAGCAAACAAGGAAAACAGAAGCTCTTTAGCAGAAAAAAAGTAAGCCCCGAAAGCAAGAAAATTTTTTGTTGCCATTAAAATTTTTTTTGGTTTTTTGACAAGTTGCCAGGAAAGATATTTTAAGTGATAGCTGGTCATGGAATGGATTATTGATTTTTCTTTAAAATTATCTGATAGATTCCTTCCAGAAAATCTCCTCCAGCATAACCAATAATAAAAGCAATGGCTGGAGAAATAGAAGTTAGCCCGGTAATCACAATAGCTGATTCTTTGATTGCTACGGCTGATAATAATCCGATTATGCCGGAAATAAAAACAGTTAAAAAGAAATAAGGGATATTAAAAGAAGGATTTTTATAAGAATAAGTGCTTTCTTTTTTTAAAAAACCCATTAAACTTCGGACAATTCCTCCGCCAAAAGAAGCAATAGCAATTGATAAAAAAAATGACATTTTTTCTTTTTTTATTGTTTTAATAAATTATAATATCTATCCCTAAATCTGTCTATGCTTTTTGAGCTTGACAAGAATATTTCTACGATTATAATAATAGCATAATTAGAAGAAAAAGGTCGAAAATCATTAAAATTTTAATAATATTTTCCGAAAAAAAATTATTTAAACAACCTTTAATAAAAATAAAAAATTATTAATTTATTAATTTTAAAAATATTATGATCAACGAAGAATTAAATGAAGTAAAAAATCAATTTGATGAAGAAGTTGAATTGTCTGGTTTCACCGGTGAAGATGATTTTGATGAATTCGATAATGATGACGATGACGATTTCACCAAAAGCGACGATGCCGACGAAGAAGATGATGATGATTTCGCTGACGATGATGATGACCTTGATGACGATGACGCAGAAGAAGACGACGATTTAAATGATGATGACAGCGAAGGAAGCTTTTAAAAATAACCCCGTAAAAAAAATACGGGGTTGAATATAATAAATACATTATCCTATGGAAAATATAACAGAAAAAAGTGAAAGCTCTCAAAAAGCTAAGAAGAAGTTGAATATCTGGATGATTGTTTCATTCGTGTTTTTAATTTCAACAATAGTTCTAGGGGCTTTATTAGTAGTGGGAACAAAAAGTGCTGGCATTGTTTTAGCGTCTGACAAAGTAGCAGAAATGACAGTTAATTTTGTAAACGAATATTTCGATCCTACGAAACAAACAACTTTAAATAAAGTTGAAGAAGGAAAAACTTGTTTTTATAGTTTAAGTATGAATTTTAATGGTCAAGTGGTTCCTTCTTATGTTTCAGTAGATGGAAAGCTTCTTTTCCCTTCTGAGCCAATAGATATGACCAAAAATCCAAATGATCCAACTCAGGATTCAACTGCCAATCTTCCGGAAATGCAAAAAAAGCCTAGCACAGTTGTTGAAGGTAACTTCAAAGAAATCACTGATGCTGAGGTTTGTACTGAAAACGGAAAACCTTTGGTTTACTTTTTTGGGTCAGAAGGATGCCCTCATTGTGTTTGGGAAAAACCTATAATCTCTGAGGTTGCAGCCTTATTTGGCAATAACATTTCTTTCCATAAGAATATTGATGTTGCTACCGATCAGGATGTTTTGCTTCAATACAGTGATGGATCGATTCCAGCTCTTGTTTTAGGGTGCAAATATTATCGCCTTGGTTCAGGAGAAAACAGTGGCGAAGAAACAGAAAAAGCAGATTTAATAAAATTAATTTGTAAGCTTACTAATAACCAGCCCGCTGGAGTTTGCCAATAAAATAAAATCAAAACCGCTTTTTAAGGCGGTTTTTGATTTTTTAAAACCGCCCTTTCGAGAGCGGTTTTAGTTTTTATTTCAATTCTACGGTTGCCCCGGCTTCAACAAATTTTTTCTTTATTTCTTCAGCTTCTTCTTTTTTTACTTCTTCTTTGATTGTTTGCGGTTCAGTAGCAACAGCATCTACTAAATCTTTGGCTTCTTTTAATCCTTTTGCAGTAAGATCTCTTACCACCTTGATTACTTCTATTTTTTTCTCGCCAGCTGAGGTTAAAACAACATTAAATGATGTTTTTTCTTCTCCTGGTTCACTTCCAGCAGCAGCAGGAGCAGCACCAGCAGCAACCATTTGAGGAGCAGCGGAAACGCCAAACTTTTCTTCTAATACTTTTACCAGTTCAGATAAATCAAGAACTGACATTTTTTCTATTTCTTCGACGATTTTCTTAAATTTTTCTGGAACTTCTTTTTTTTCTATTTCTTCTGCCATTTTATTTTGCATTTAATGATTATAATAGTCTAAATTGTATTTTTGAATATTATAATTATTTTTTGCTTTTTAATTATTAATTATTTTTTATCTTTAATTGCCGACAAGGCGTAAACTAATCCTCTTAGGTTGCCATGAAGCACACTAACAAAATTGGAGACAGGGGCATTGATTGTTCCCACTAACATTCCCAATAATTGCTGCTTGCTTGGCAATTGAGCTAATTTAACCATGTCTTCGGCTCCGTAGAAAACATTATTTATCAATCCCCCAATCATTTTTGCGTTTTTGCTGGTTTTGGTGAATTGATAAACAATTTTACTTGGCGCCACTTCATCTTCATATCCGAAGATTATTGCTGTTTCTCCTGATAAATTTTTAACATCAGCGCTGATACCTTTATTTTGGAAAGCAATTCCCAAAAGGCTTTTTTTAGCGATTTTCATTTCACCTCCGTCTTTTTTCAGAGCATTTCTTACCTCAGTAAGCTCTTTGACGTTAGTGCCGGCAAAATCCATAAAAACCAATGATTTTTGCTTGTCCAGCTTTTCTTCAAGGTCTTTAACAACGCTTTGTTTTTTTTGTTTTGTTAAAGGCATATTTTATGTTTATTATTAAAAAAACTGTGGCCGTCCACAGATTAAACGAAAATAAATAATTTAAAATTATTTTATCCTCGGCAGGTCTTATTTGATTGCCCGCTGTCTGTGGATTTACTTACAAAATGATTATTGCTTATTTTTTAAAATTTGTCAATTGCCAGAAAAAGGCAAAAAACTATAAATCCTCGGTGTGGACAAATTCATATTGCTTTTTAGGTTAAAATGATAAAATTAATCAAAGGTCGTTAAAAATAAATTTATTTTTAAAAATAAAATGAATCAATTAAACTCTTTAGATTGGATCGCTCTGATTCTTGTGATTATTGGTGGGATAAATTGGGGTATTTATGGAATCTGGGGTTATGATTTAGTGGCCATTATTTTTAGTTCAGTGGCAATAATTGCCAGGATTGTTTATATTTTGGTGGGCTTGTCAGCTGTTTATTTGGCTATTGTTTCTCCGGCTATTGGCAAAAAATAATTTCTGTTCTCAAAAAGCAAGGCTTTTTAAAAGCCTTGCTTTTTATTTATAAATTATTTAATTTTACAAACCTGCTTTAGAGCAGAAAGATCGTCTTCAGTTAAATAAAGATTAGTGGCTTGGTTTAGGCGGTACATTATTGCTTCTGGATTTTCTAAATGCCCTAAACCTAACGCATGTCCAAGTTCATGCATTAAAACCCTGGTTAGCATATTGCGGTCATTAAATTGATAAATGTTTATTTCTTGAATTAGGCTATTCTCGCGATAATGACCTTCTTGGAATTCTTCCTCTTGGTTGGCCACGATTCCATTATAAAGATTGGCATTAATATTTAAATCAGCTGCCATTTGATTAAGAGCAGTGGCCATAGCGTTAATGTTATCAATTTGGGATTTTAATTGGGAATTAAATTGAATAATTGTTTTTCTTTCATTTTCCAGAGCAGTTTTTTCTTTTTCTAATTCTTTGACCTTGGCTTGTGGCGCTCCACCTTTACTGTTCCAATAATTTACCTGAGAATTATAGGCAGATAAATTTTCATTATAAGATTTTTCTCTGGCCTCGATTTGAGCATTTTGTTGATTGTAAGCAATTATTGCAGAATCGTATTTTGCTTTTAAAGTTTCGTATCCGCTTAAATTATTGTTTATCGTAATGCCAAGTGATTTTAGGCGGTCGGTAGAGTCTTGGCGGTAATCATACAATAAGCTTATTTTTAATTTTCCATTTTGGGGATCATAAGTGAATAATTCCCTATCAATAGATTCGCTCCAAGCCGAAGTTGCTTGTTCAATGATTTCCAAGAATTCTTGCTCGGAAATTCCAAAGCGCTGGTCAAGCGTGCCAATTGAATAAGTAATTGGTTGTTCGCAGGGTTTTTGTGTCCCCAATATGGGCAGATAATAATTGATTTCATTTCTAAAAATATAAGCATTTCCAGCAAAAGCAATTACTATCAAAAAAATTAAAATTTTATTCAAAGTGGAATTATTCATTTGATTTGCCAGGCTTATTGTTTATTGCTTCTATTATAACCAGATTATCTTTTTTAAGAAAAGCCTGTCTTTGTTTTTTTAAAAAATTATCTTGTAATAATTTATCCATTCCTTTTTGACGTAAATAGTTTTGAAAACAGGAAAAGTGATTTTTTCCAGCAAAATATTCAATAATTTTAATTGTTTTGGTCATAAAATTATTTGGCAAGGGCACGGAAAAATCGATAAAAACTAATTTCCCCTTGTCTTTTACTACTCTTTTCATTTCCGTAATTGTTTTATTCTGTAAATTATTTGGTTTTTCGTGCAAAGCTAAACAGATCGAAGCGCAATCAAAATAATTGTCTTCAAACGGCAGATTGGCAGAATCAGCTTTTTCAAGAAAAATATTTTTAATATTTTTTAATTTGTCTTTTGCTTTTAAAATTGATTTTTCGTCAAAATCAATTCCATAACAAAGTGCGTCTTTTTTAGAATAATAAAAAATTTGGTCTCCTGCTCCGCAGCAAACATCCAATATTTTTTCATTTGGTTTTAATTGAATAAATTCAGTTGCAAAAATTCGAACATCTTTTAAAGAATAATCTAAAATTTTTGAAAAATCAAAAAATAGCATAAATAAAAAAACCTACAAATAAAGCATTTTAATATAGTCTTCAAGCAGGCGCGTAGCGGAAAAATCATTTAAAATCATTTCCCGTGAATTTTTCATATTTCGAATCCATTGCTCTGGGCAGCCTTTGGAGTTGCGTGAATAATAAAGAGGGATGATATTTTTTTCCAGCGTTTCCAAAATATTACTATTAATGGCTTCATTTTTAATTAGCCAACCTTTGCCATACATTTCGATTTCATCGATCCAGCCGTCTTTTGTGGAAAAAGGAAGTACTCCATTTAGCCCAGCTTTCATTCCTGAAGTGCCACAAGCTTCAAATCCAACCACTGGAGTATTCAGCCAAACATCGCATCCCGAAATAAGCAATTTTGCCATTTCAACATTATATTCTGGCAGATAAACCAAAAGTCCTTTTAGTTCTGTTTCAGCCAATAATCGTATTTCTTTTAGCAGGCGAATTCCCACCTCATCACTTCGATGAGGCTGTCCAGCCATGACTATTTTTATTGGTTGATTTTTATTCTGAGCAATAGTTTTTAATTTTTTTAAATTTTCAAATAAAACAGTTGGTCTTTTATAAGAAACAATTCTGCGAGCCCAGCCGATTAAAAGCGTGTTCATTGGCCAGTCTTGGCTAGTTTTTTTCTTTATGAAATCAAGCAGGATTTTTTTTCTTTTTTGGTGAACAGACCATAAGTTTGTAGAATTTTTTGGATTTTCAAGCAAATCCCAAGTTTTGATGTGAATGCCGTTTGTTACTCCAACCATTGGATAATCGGGCCAAAGCTCTTTAGCTTTTTGGGAATGGAGATTGCTCACCGCATTGATTATTCCGGCGGTGCGCAAGCCGACCATAGTTAAAGAAAAAACATTAAACTCATTGATTAATCCGAATTTTATCAATTCCATTGTCGGAATTTTTAATTCTTGTGAATATTTTGATAAAAACACGGAGACCAAGTCATTGTTAAAAACCTTATTTCCAGCCGGAACCAGGGTATGATTTGTAAAAACTATTCGGCGTCGGGCAAATTGTTTTGCTTCGTTAAAGTTTAATTTTCGAGTTTCCATTTCTTGTCCGATTAATTCAAAGGCAACCATAGCGGAATGGCCTTCGCTAATATGATAAATTTCAGGTTCAATCCCCATGGCTTTTAACAGTCTTACCCCTCCAATCCCAATTATCATACTTTGTTTTAATCCGATTTCTTTATCGCTTGGATAAAGATGATTGGTAATAATCTGGTCATTAATATTATTTTCTTTTAAATCCGTGTCTAATAAAAAAAGTTTTATGCCGTTCACCTTTTTTACCCAAGCTTGAACCAGAACATCCTGATTTTTAATCGGAACTTTGATTATTAGAGGCTTATTGTTTGAATCTAAAACAATTTTAAGGCCGGCTTCTTTGGTCGGCGATTCTTTAATTTTTAAAAATTTTGGTTCGTCTTTTTCGCAAACAAGACCGCTGTGATAATATAAACCAATTGCTATCATTGGCAGTTTTTGGTCTCCGGCTTCTTTTAAAATGTCTCCCGACAAGATTCCTAATCCACCAGAAAAAGGTAGTTGGTCTCCTAATCCATATTCAGCGCAGAAATAAGCAATAGGGTGATTTTTTAATCTTTTATATTCTGGCGAATTTTGAAATTGTTTAAACCATTCTTGGTGCGAATAAAATCTTGATAGTCCTTTGTTTTCCATTTTTATTTTATAAATTTTTTAAAAATTAAGCTAATTTTTGAAATATTGTTTTTCTTTTTTAGATTTCGGCGATACCAATCGTCATATTCTATTGCTACTTTATCCCAGGAAAAATTTTGGTTTAAACAATTTTTTACCAATTGTTGCCAAAGAGGTTTTTGTTGATAAATCGTTAAAGCTTGAATAATTGTGCCGTAAATCGCCCAAGAATTTTTTTGTTTGAAAGAAAATCCATTTCCTTGTTTTGTTAAGGAGTTAAAATCTTTAACACTGTCAATTAATCCCCCTGTTTTTCTTACTAAAGGAACAGCCCCATAGCGTTGGGCTTCTAGGGATACAAGTCCGCCTGGCTCAAAAGAACTTGGAACAAGAATGATATCTGCCCCGGCAAAAATTTTTCTTGGCAATTGGAAATCAGAAGAAAGATGCAAAGATATTTGATCGGGATATTTTTCTTTTAGTTTGGTTAAAGCGTTTTTAAATTGTTCATCTCCTTCTCCTAGGGCGATAAATTGAACATCTAGCCGTTCTTCAAAAAGATGAGGCAGTGTTTCAACCAACAAATTAATTCCTTTTTGGGTTGTTAGTCTGCCAACAAAAGCAAGTAATGGCTTATTTGGGTCTATTGGCAAAGAAAATTCTCGCTGAAGCTCTTTTTTATTGACTAAGCGACTATTTATAAAATTTTTATTAGAAAATCTTTTTTTAATCAAAGGATCGGTTTCCGGATTAAATTCTTCTATATTTATACCATTTAGAATTCCGCTTAATTTTCCTCGAACCTGAGAAATGGTTTCATCTAGGCCTTCGGCATATTCTGGCGTTAAAATTTCTATAGCATGAGTAGGGCTGACGGTAGTAATGGCATCAGCGAACAATAATCCTCTTTTCAAAGCGTTTTGTTTTTGCAAATCAGGAGAAATTAATGAATTTAGTTTTGAAAATCCATTATCTTGATTATTTTTATCTGTAAATTTAAAATCCCAATTTCCTTGATATTTAAAATTATGCACAGTTAAAAGGATCGGAGTTTTTTCTAGTAATTTTTTATAGCGATTATTGTTTTTTGCTAAATCAATAAAATAAGAAGCATGCCAGTCGTGGCAATGAATAATATCTGGCCACCAAGCTTTTTCTCCTTTTTCTTTTTCAATTAATAGCCATTCCAAGCAAGCCTTGCACATTAAAGCAAAACGGGTGTGGTCATCGGCATAACCAAAAACATTAGCTCTTAATTCATAATATTCCCGGTTTTCTAAAAAATACATGCCCGCGGTTTTTGAATCTCCGGCCAGATATTTGATATTGCAAACCAAAGATTCGTTTGGATTATCGGCAACAGGAACTGGCAATTGTTCGAAAATTAATTTTAATTTTTTATCTTCTAATCCTTCAGACGATCCAAAAAGAGGCGTAAAAATACGCACATCATGGTCTAGTTTTTTTAGCGATTTAGGCAAGAAATACATTACTTGCGATAATCCGCCAACAGTGATATAGGGCGCTGCTTCAGCGCAAAGAAATAATATTTTCATAAAACAATTTTATCATAATTTAATGTTTTTTCCAATAAAAATATTGTCAGTTTTTTTAAAAAATGATATGATTTTTTTGTGAAGAAAAAAATATTATCTAAGAAAATAGTAGGCACCGCTTTGCCGGTTTTTTCTTTAATAACCGCTAAACGACCATTAAAACAAAATGGAACGTTTGACCAGGGTTTGGTTTTTTTGGACTGGTTAAAAAAAACAGGGCAATCAGCTTGGCAAATGCTTCCTTTGAGCGAAACTCATCTTGTTCCTGGCTCTCGGAAAATACATGTTCCCTCTCCTTATCGCGGATATGGCATTGGCCTGGATCCAAGATTTTTATCTAAAGCAGATCAAAAACGAAATATTTTAGAAGCTGATAAAAATATTTTTATCGAGAAAAATAAATTCTGGCTTGATGATTATGCGCTTTTTTGCTGTTTACGTGATTATTTCGGCACTGATAATTGGACAAAATGGCCAAATAGTATCAGGCGATACCATCCTAAAGCCATTGCACAATGGCGGCAAAAATTAAAAGAAAAATATAATCAATTTATTATTGAGCAATTTCAATTGCATCGCAGTTTTTTTGATTTAAAAAGAAAAAGCGAAAAATTAGATATTTCACTTATCGGAGATATGTCTTTTTATTTGCCATTACAAAGTCCCTTGGTTTGGAGTCAGCAAAAATGTTTTAACCTTACCTCTCAAGGAAAAATGAAAAAGGTTTCTGGAGTACCTAATTCTCCTGGCGCTCATTTCGGTCGGCAGATTTGGGGTCATCCTCTTTATAATTGGCAAGACAAAAGTCAATGGAAAAACATTATTAATCTTTGGAAATTGCGCCTTAATTATCTTTCCGAAATTCACCACGTGATTCGATTGGATCATGCCAAGGGATTTTATTATTATGGGTCAATGAACATTGATGATGCTGAAAAAGACGATTTTTTAAAGGGTCCAGGATATTTTGCTCTTTCGGAAATTATTAAATATGCTCGGAAAAAAGGTTTGGAAGTTTTTGCTGAAGATGCCGGTGACAAATTAAAAGAATTAAGGAAAGGTCTGATAAAGTTAAAAGTGCCAGGCATCCGTTTCATTCGTTTTGTTTATAATGAAAAACGTAAAGCTTTTGAAGACCGTTATGCCAATCCCAAAAAGTATAAAAAATATTCTTATACTTATACAACTACCCATGATACCGAGCCTTTGATTGGTTACGTGAGATTATTAACAGAAAAAGAGAAAAAAAAGCTTTGTTTAAAATTAGAAATTAAATATTCTTCAAATGAAAAAATCTTGGCTAAGAGTTTAAAACTTGTAGCTTTAGAATCAGCGTCTTTGGCAATAATTATCCCCATTCAAGATTGGCTGATGATTTCAGATAGAATAAATAAGCCGGGCACAGAAAAAATGAAAGGTGATCGAAATTGGCGTTTTCGGTTGCCTGTTTTCGTTGAAAAATTACCAATCAAAACTATTAAAGGCCAAGTTGATTTGGCTTTAAAAAAATATAAATAATTTCGATTATTTATTGATTAAAGCTAAAAGAATTTGAATTAAAACCCTGATTAATTCATCTCGATTCATTTCCGATAAGGGTTTGTCAATTGTAATCGGGCCAGCCTTAAGTTGGTTATCGGTTACTGGTTTTACTTCAGCGCACTTTCCTTCGGTGTATTCAGTTACGCCCTCCTTGTTAGCATAACAGGAATTTCCATAGGTTTTTTTATTTGATCCACAAACAGGAGAATACACATCTAAGCAACTAATTGAACTGGAATTGTTAATTTCAAAAGACAATTCATTACTGTAAGCAGTGCATCCGTTATTATAAAGACAAACTCGAACATAATACTTTCCATCAGCTAAATTAGAGATTTTGTAATTCATCGCCCCAGAGGTTAGATAGTAATAATTATCAGATTCTCTTAAGGGGTAGGTTGGATTTTGGTTTTTACTCCAAAGAATTTTAAAAGATTTGGACGATAAGTCATCGTTTGAAACTGCCCAAGAGAGATTAATTATATTATTAGAGACCGACCCAGTTAATTTAATTTCCGAAGAAACATTACTTTGATCATTAGTAGAAGAGGTTTTTGTAATGGTCACCACTTTTTCCGAGCAATATCTTTTTGTTTGGGCTATTTGGCAAATTCGATAGTAATTTGTTCCCAAAGAAACATTGGTATCAAGATAGGAAAGGTCATCAATATTAGAGGAATAAAAAATATAACTCTGGTCAGGATATACTGGATTAGAATTAGAAGAAGATTTTACTAGTTTATAAAAAGTAAAAGGCGTGGTCTTGTCATAACGGCTCCATTTTGCTTCTACTTTTCCTTGGCTATTTAAAAAAGCCTCGAATTCAATTGTGTTGTCATAGATCACCGGCTCATATCCAGAATCGGAGCTAGAAGAAACCGTGGCTTGCACTGATAAGATTCCGCTAAAAAGAAGACCGAAAACAATGATTAAAAAATATTTTTTTTTCATATTTTATTATTTATTAAAATTAAAATTTATAATTTTTATTACAATAATATTATACCAAATAACTAGAAAAATAAAACATGTTTGGGAGCTAAGCTCCCAAACATGGGCCTAAACATTTTTTAAGTATTATTTGCGTATAATGCGTATAAAAAAAGAGACCTTAGTGATTTTTATCGTCCTCACTGATTGGTGGTCTCGGACGTTTTAAGGCTTTTTTCTTTCGATTAACAAGCTAAGCAAAGAAGCCCCGCTACAAGAATCTTCGAAATCTTTTTGCACTTCTTCGGAAACATATTCGCTTGAGCTATTTTCAACAGAATCTTTATGTGCCAAAAGCCTGTTGTTTAAAGTATCAAAACATTGAAACTCGCTCTTTAATTCAGGAAAGAGTGGTAAAAGATCTTGAAAATATGATTTGAATTCAGTCGCTATCGGAAAAACTTCTTTTAGCGCTTTGTCCCTGGTCAGTCTTTTCATTTTTTACCTCACTTTTGAGATATTTATATGATAAATAATTATTAGTTTTTGTCAATAACAGGGTGATGGGACGAACTTGGAACTTTTTTGGAGTTAAATTGGGTATAAAAAAAGACCCGACGATTTTCTAGTTTTTAAAACTAGAGGGTCCTACGTTTTCGCCAAGCTATGCAAGCAGCAAATGAACAACGAATCCCATTACGAACAGTATGGTCATTCCACCCGCACTGTAAAGTGTTTTTATGAAAGGATCCATGTCGTCCTTGTGGTACGATTTGAATAACGATACAAACATCATTATCCCAATTGCCTGAAGGACACCCAATTCTGGAGTTTTGAATATTGGCACAATGAACCAGCCCCAGAAAACGGCAACGATGAATCCACCATAAATCATCATAGGGATTAGCAGTACGAGAGTTAACAATGCGCTGATTTGGTCGTCTTTCAAAGGAATCACTTCCTATAATATAATATATTTGATATTTTGTCAATGGCAGAGGCTCGTGTATAAAGTTTGAACTGAGATTGTGATGAATTGTATATAATAAAAGAGGCATTATTATTGTCCTTTTTCAGCCTCGGACATTTTCAATAAGTATAAGGAACTCTCATTAATCCTTGTGGTGTTTCTACCACATAGCCAAGATTATCTTGCTGGATTATGGTTTCCATTAACTATTTCTCCATTAGGACCCATTAGTGTTCTTGAGGAGCCCATACTCGCTTCACATCCGGGAATTCTCGACGAAGAGTCTTTTTCTAACATATAATTCCTCACTATAATAAATATTATATAATATATTATTATATATGTCAATGGCAGGGGCGCTGGGATGATATCGGAACCTTTTTGAGGTTAAACTTCGATAACCCAGCTCTAATTTATCGAGAATTCTTATATTGACATATATCTATTAATATTGTATGATACTTTTATCCATAGGAGGGATAATTTTGGTAGATGTTCAAAGTATTTCTAAGGAGATTGATTGTGATCTTCTAAAAATTGAGACCGAAGTTGAATCGCTTGAAGATTATGCGACGGAGATAAGAAAACTCAAAACAATGTCAATTTCCGAAGCAATTGTCGCAATTAAGGAAATTAACTTTAATGAATTTTTTTTTGAACTATCGTCGTCTGTGCAAATTAGGCTCAGTCGTTGCCCAAAATCTTCAATTGATAAAGGAAGCAAATCCAGAAGATGAGATCATTGAAAAAACCAAGGAAAAGCTTGTCGATTTAATAAATCGAGGAGCCAATGCTACGAGAGCGAATGAAGAAATGCAAAAATACTATGAAGATATTATTAATGATATTGCGTCATTAAAGTAAACTTCTAAATTGCATAAATTCTTTCGCTTTTTTTAATTTGATTTTTGAAATTTTTTAAAACTTTACTGGATAAAACTTGTTGGTTTTTGCAGGCAAGGAAGGTCTAGAACCCCTACCCTCCAAGCAGTGTAAAGGTTCTTTGGAGGTCTTGGCGATAGTCAATTTGAGGTGTCAGAGTCTGGGTAAAATGAGACAAATGAGACAGTATAAAAGATATGCTAAATTATTTTAGCATTTCACTAATCCAAGCATAAACATCATGATCTTTTTCCCATAAAAGAGCTCCCTTGGCTATTAAATCCTTATGATCCGGATAGCCAATGTTCTCTATTTTACCGTGTAAATCGATAAAATCATTAGTATTTTGTATTACCGTATTAAATACTTCTGCTATGTCCCAAAATTTTCCTTCCTCTGTATTCATCTTACCAAGAATTTCGGGAAACTTTTTTTGAGCGAAATCATAGAATATAAAATGCAGGCACTCATGAAAAATAGTAAAAAGCTGAAGATTGCGAGTATCATAAATAAAAACTTGAAATTCATTGTCTTCAAGAAAGCGAGGGCAAAAATCAAAAATAGAAAAATCACCAATAAGTTCTTTTTTGGGCCAGGGATAATTTTTAAAGATCTTATCAACTAAAAGAAAATAATTTTCTTGTTCTTGTTTTAAATATTCAGTGGTTTTATTGCTAAGAGATTCAATTTCGTCTTCGTGAGAAAGATAATATTTTGAAATATAATTATCTAGATATTTCCTTTTGTTTTCAGATGATTCGATATCAATAAGTACGGGATGATATTTCAATGCTCTTTCTTTCCAAAAATCACAACCACCAAAATTTTGATTATTATAAAAATCCCAAGCTAAGTCCTGGTCTAATTTTTGATCAAATTGTAGCCTTATGGTCGGGTGGTTCATTTATTTTCGTTATTTTTTAACCAATTAGCGAAATCAACCCACACTCCTTCGGTAAAGAAATTATTACTATCATTTTCCTCGGCGATGGACTTTTTATTTTTTGAAAGAGAGATAATCGCATCCGATGGATATTTGCAATCGCCAGTATAAGGGATTTTTAGGATTTCTCCATAATGGTCGTTCGTAAAAATATTTTGATTATTTTCATCGATATATATAATAGTATCTCTCAAAATTATCGATCTGTCTTTTTTATCTTTCATAAGATTTAAAAAGTCTTCTGGTCTAAACCATTCATTTATATATTTCATATATGCACCCGGAAATCCTTTTAAGGACGGTATTACCCAAGAAGCGTCATTTACGAAAAGAGGTTGTTTGACTATTTCCCATGCTTGTCTTGCTTTCGAGGTGGTTATTTCAATGGCATCATGGCTTTGTATTTCGTATATTGGTAGCTCTTTTTGTTTTATTTCAATCCCTTGCTTTTTAAAAAAAGTTTTAACAATTTTAAATTTGGATTTATTTCCGGTAATATAATTTATTATTTTCATAGATTGTTTATATATTCCATTACTTTTGTAAAGCCTTCTTTGTTTTTTGGATATTTCAAGAATTGATCAATCGCAACTTGTCCATTGACCCATTTAAATTCCGTATGTTCTTCGGAGAGGACAATATCTGTCTCTGGAGATATTTCCAGTCCAAAAACTTTTTCAATATGATTTTTGTTATTATCAATAAATTCAAACGAATATCCTATATCAATTAATTTAATATCATGAGTAATTCCGATTTCTTCGCCCACCTCTCTGATAGCTGCTTCTTCAAAAGTTTCGTTTTCTTCAACGCCGCCAGTTATGGGTTGCCAAAAGCCACCTTTTTGAGGGTTTCTTTTTAAAATCAGGAAGATTAATTCTTTTCCTTCTTTCTTAAATACAATGATTTCGGCTTGTTTATTTGTTCTCATTAATTTTTATTATATCTTCAAAAACAAAAAGCGCCAATCGGCGATTGATAATTGCTTGATATAAAACTAATCTTGTAATATCAGGTTTTTGCTATCCCTTACCTCTTTTATTATATCTTCGATTAATTCTTTTGAGTCAATAGTATTTGATTTAAAGAATTTTTTATTTAAGTTTTGCATATTTTTTAAAAAGTTTTAACAATTTTAAATTTGGATTTATTTCCGGTAATATAATGATTGATTGGCAGTTCCATTCTTGTCGTCTCGGGAAGATTTTTATTTTTAGGGTAATATTTTTTAACTTTTAGAAAAAATCCTGATTTTGTATAAGCCTTGATAGCTCTTATATTATCGGGGCGAACCTCCAAATAGATTTTAGGAATATTCAACCGGCGTGCTTTATTGATAATTAATTTAATTGCTTCTGTTCCATAACCTTTACTCCAAAATGCTTTTTCTCCGATAATAACTTGAGTCTCGTACCAAAGTCCGCGTTTTTTAGATAAGGAAATATGTCCAATCACCTCATCATTTACTATAATCATAAAATGAAAGGCTTTTTTATCATTCAAAATATTAAAAAAATATTTTTCAACTTGTTTATCGGAAATCGGCTCAAAGTTTCCGCTCGTTAAAGCAATCAAATCTTTATCTCTCCACCATTTGGCGAAATATTGTTTATCTAATTTTTTTAATTTTCGTAAACTCACTTTATTCATATATTTAATATATATCACATCGAATAATAAAAAATAAGGGTTTTCCCTTATTTAGTGGCAATTGCTGGGCAGTCGACAAGTGTTGAAGACTTCTCTTCTGGGAAGCGACTTGACCCTCAGTCCAACAATTTTTTTGGAAATTTTTTTCATTTTTACCTCCAAAATTTTATTCAAATAACTATACTTAATTTTCGACGAGAAGTATTCTCGTCATTGATTGATAGAATTCACACATTTTTTCGATTTTTGCCGTTTTGTTAATGTCGGCAAATTCTCTAGTTATGGCACATCCACCAATACACTGACCTTCGATGGAACATCCTTTACATGATTTAACCTCTCCAATCATTTTATTCTTTACAAAGTTGCAATACTTGCTATTTTTTTTGAATAAATTATTAAATTTCTCAATGTTTCCGATTTTGTAATTGCTATATCCGCAGGGATATATTTCTCCTTGTGAATTAACACACAGGTTGTTTCCTCTCGTGGCTCCGCAAAAAGCAACATCCGTATCTAATATAGAATCGTTCATATTCTCAGCGGGTCTGGACCAGAATCCGGACACATTGATGTCATTTAATTTCGCGTATTCTTTAAGAGATATTAATTTATCAATTATTTCTTTGTTCGGAATATCGATCATTCCAATAACATCGATATCAATTCGCAATTCTTTCATTTTGTTTAGTTTTGCCCAATCAATGAAATTTTTATCAAAAAGATAGAAATTATAATTATTTAAAGTTACTGAAATTCCGTCAACGGGATATTTTGCTATTTTTAAATAATTTAGGCCGTTTAAAATGATATCAAAGGTTCCTTTTTCCGATTTGCTTATACGAACAGAATCATTTGCTTTTTTTAGCCCATCAAGACTAGACGCTACAGATACTCGATATTTTTTTAATTTTTTGGCGATGTTCTTGTCTATTAGTGAAGCATTCGTATTTATTGAAAAATTAAACTCAAAACAATCTGTATAATTTTTAAGGCAATATCTAATTGTTTTTTCGATAACCGGCCAAGCTAGAAGTGGTTCACCTCCACCAAAATTTATCTTTGCTAAATGGCTATTATTTTTTTTCAATATCGATAAATATAGATCAACGGTTTTTTTCGCTGTAACAAAATTCATTATTTTGTTTGGATTACTGATTCGATCAGAATTTTCAATATTATTGAAATGTATACAGTAGCGACATCGGAAATTACAGCTTTCAGAAATTATAAGTTCCAAATACTTAATAAAACATCCGCTCGCTAAAGATTTTTCTTTTTCTTGATAGCGAGACTTAACGATTGATCGTTCGTTTATTTTGTCAGGAACAAGAAAGTAACAGTTAATTAAGTCCTTTATGTATACTTGGTCTTCTTTTCCTATTTGGTATTTTTTAATTACTAAGCTAAGTTTTTTAGGACGCGAGAATATATTTAAAAATTCTAGCGTTTCTTTTGAAATTATTTTAGGGTAACCAAATAATGAATGCCAAATAACAATTTTTTCATCAGCAATTTGTACTTGTAAGAATTTCGATTTTTTGAGTACTAAGTCAGACAATCTAATCTCCTCTTTTTAATTTAGTTTTCAATAAACAAGTCATTGGGTTTTATCCCTCGTGTAGATTAAGAATAAACTATTGAGCAATTATTGTCAAATTTGACTGGTAATGTGTACACACATATAGAACTTTTAAAAACTACGCGACTCGCGCGCTTTAACTACGCTCAAGTTGGCAGGCAAGGAAGGTCTAGAACCCCTACCCTCCAAGCAGTGTAAGGGTTCTTGGGAGGTCTTGGCGATAGCCAATTTGAGGTATCAGGGTCTGGGTAAAATGAGACAAATGAGACAGTATAAAAGGATATGTCTCGTATTATTTTTCAAAACAAAAAGCTCTTTATATTAAAAAAGAACTTATATATTTTTGAAAGATGTTATCACCTTTTCTTTTCCCTGTCCCCCGTTGTCCCTTTTTAGCTTTATTAAGCCAATCTCGCTGGTATTGCGAGGGTGAGTTCCTCCGCAAGGCATGAGAATATCTCCGCACTTCCACCACCTGTAATTCGGTTTTTTTTCGTCTGGATAGGTTTCAATTGGTAGATTCTGGGAAATGAAATCGTTCACTTCTTTTTCTACCAGCGAAAGTTTTTCCTGGTCCAGTCGCTCAACTGATTCATAAGTGCTACTGTCATGTTTTTCGTTAAGGTGAGATCCGGTCAGTTTTAATTGGCCGAAAATCTTGAACAAGAAATGCTCCATGATGTGAGAGGCAGAATGGATTTTCATGATTTTATATCTCCTCTCCCAATCAATAACTCCCTCAACAGAATCTCCTGTTTTGAGAGTGGTCTCATTTTCCATAATGTGGAAAACGTTCTTATCTTGATCGAACTTGGTGTCAATAACCTTTTGTCCATTTATGGTTCCTGTGTCTCCAGCTTGGCCTCCGCTTTCTGGATAGAAACAAGTTTGATCAAGCCAAACATTCTTTCCTTCAACTTTTTCCACTTTTGCTGAAAAAGTTGTTTGGTATGGGTTTTCCCAGTAAATTCTTTTTGTCATATGTTTTCTCCTTTTTTTGTTTTGATTATATCATGGATGTAGGTAAGGATACAAGCCTTCGTTTAAAGGCATTTTCTCTGCAAGATATCTTATGGCTTCGCAGACGTTAGGCTTTATTCCAAACATACTTCCTTTTTCGTTAGCGGCTTCGCCGAGGCATGCTCCTGCACAATTGTATAAAACTTTACATTCTTTACAGTGTGGCATGTTACTTGCTTTTCTTGATTGTATTTTTTTGATAGCGTCCTCGTCGTAAATTATTAGATCATCTTTTGGATTATATTTTCCATAGATGAGTTCGTTCATATGAGGATCGTTGGCACTGGATGCCATATCACAGCAGGTCACATATCCATCGGTTGTAAGATGAGGATACGGAATACAAGCTCGGCAGAAATACTCTGCTTGTTCGTCGAAATTAACTGTAAAGATACTTCCGTAGAAAACACCCTTACTTTCGGCCACCTTTCTTGCCACTAAAAAATTATCGGCATAATTAATGAGGTCGATTTCTTCCAACGTGTTAGCTTCTTCCCCTTCTTTTTTTACTGCTGCGAACATTGGATCCGACATTATTACTTTTACACCAAGTCTGGAAAAATAGTCAATCATTTCTGGCTGTTTGCCAATATTTTTTGCTCCGATAGTTGCCCTGCATCCAAGGGTTAAATTTTGAGCGGCAAGGAATCGGATATTTTTTTCAACTATTTCCGCACTTTGTGTGCCGTGTTTTGTCGGTCTGTAGAAATTTTGGATATCTGGCGGACCGTCGCAAGAAATCCAAACCATATCTATATTCTTTCCAATCCAATCGGCTACACTTGGAGAGAAATATCCATTGGTTTGGAGTTCAAACCAGCAATCCCCATCTGTTGTTTCGTGAACCCATTCTCTGATTTTCTTCATTAGAGGGAATGCTACAGTCGGCTCTCCTATACCAAAAAATCTTATTTTTCTTTCATCATATTTGTCAAAAAAATCCCAAATGACTAATAACGGCTTTCTTAATCTCATCTAAAATAGCCTTGCCTTCTTTTGTGTTTTCTTTTATGTCGGCAAATTTATAATCTTCACGAGAAAGAAGTTTCTCGTTCACATACCTCTCCAGCTTTTCAGATAGATATTTATAAAAAATAAAACCAAGAATATAATTTTTATATTCATCGGCGTTCATTTTACCTCGGAGCACATTTGCTACACTCCAAAGCTGTTTTTCTAATAATTTTTTTTGTTCTTCTGACATATTTTTTTATTTTTCGTTTTCACTTTTCCACTCTGAATTAATAGAAGTTGTATTTTCTCCTTTATCTATTATGCCCGCATCAGGACCGCTTCCCTTAGAGTTTATAAAGGTAGCATTTTTACCTTCGCAAATAACTCCAGATTTACGATTATCTTTTTTATAGCTCTTCCCAAAAGTGAATACTAATTTTAATTTTTCAATTAAATTAAACCTAATCATATTTTATATTCTTATAACAAAAACACCTTAAAATAGTAAGGTGTTTCCATCAATAATATTGATTAATAAATTGTTTTTTTGTGTAATCATTGTTTTTTAAAAACTACGCGACTCGTGCGTTCTAACTACGCTCAAGTTGGCAGGGGCGATGGGACAAGCTTGGAACCTTTTTGGGTTTAATTTATAACCAAAAACCCCTTTCGGGGTGATTGGTGGGAGACCTCCATTACATCTCCTCTTTTCGAGTTGCTCAGAAGATCTCTACAGTTACCTATTGTTTTCATTGTCTCTCAACATTAATATAATGTCAAGTGCCCCCGTGGGGACTCGAACCCCCATCGGAAACTTAATAGGTAACTGCTCTTCCTTTTGAGCTACGGGGGCATATATTCACTTTACACTTTTGTAAAATATGATTCAAGTTTAAATGGTAGAAGTTTTTGTTAATAAAGATTTTTTAATTATTTTTCCACTTTAATTTCCAGACTTAGTTCGATTACATTGTTTACATAACATCTGACAATTTTCTGAGGTTGTTTTTCCTCCTTCATGCCAAGGTTTTATATGATCGGCTTCCATTTCTTCTATTTCGAAATGTTTTTTGCATTTTACGCAGATGCCTTTTTGTTTCTCATACGCTTCACGCTTCATTTTATCATTAAATGCACGTATTGAAAGATTTCTCTCTTCCCTAGTCAAAACATAAGGGTAGATACCAGATTTTTTCGTTATATCTTCATCTTGCATCAGTTCAGCAATTTCGGTTTCTAATTTAGAGGTGTTCACTTTTTTGTTTTCAAATTGGTTGTATAGTTCACCCCAATTCACACTAGCCATTTCCTTTCGGTAATTGGGGAATGTCTTACGCACCCAAGCAACTACATTTTGGAAATAATTCCACAATTCGTCAGCACTTTTGTCATGCTGATGCTTGGCCATATAATCTCGTATTTTGCCGTCATTTATCCATGAAAGCGCAGTTTCTAAGTATTCCTGTCGGATTGGCGAACCACTAACTAATTGTCCTTCGTCATTTGCCAATAGATAAGCCGCACAATTTGATTTGCTAAATTTTAATTTGGCGTCGGAAAGCCACGGTCCAGTATAAACTGCGTTGAGAATTTCTTGATCGGTTAATTTTACTCCGGAGATATTGATAATCGTAAACCAATCTATTCTCTCTTTATCTGTGCCTTCGCAGAAATAAATCATCAGTTTATAGTCCAAAATTTTATCCTGTTCCTCTTTTGTCAGATTATGAAAATAGCGGTCATTCAATGAAAAATCGCCAGTAACATATTGCCCAATGCTTATGGTGCGTTGTTGGCCGTCCAGCACTTCATAGCCTCCATCTTCTCTGATCATCCAGTACATCACATTCAGCGGAAAGATGTTTTTGATGGTTTCTATCACAGCATTGCGTTGTTTTTCATTGTACACAAATTCACGCTGATATTTTGGACGAATATTCAATTTACCGTTATAAGCCGTCACACCCTCTTCGGCACTATCTTTATAGCCAGCTATTACTTCGCGAATTGAAATTTTATGTAAATCTATTTTCATATTATTTTTTGTTTAATTAACGATATCGGGCAAATCTTTTAACTTTTTACCATTATATTCAAAATAAGCTGCACCTTGATAGGCTCCACTAGTATTTAATTTACCTTTCTGTTCATATATCTTATAAGTTAGGGGTGATAATTTCCAGATTTGCTCGTCGTATTTAACCTCTCGTTCACCACAAACTTTTGCAGTTATTTTTTTATCATCACTAAATACAATTTCATCACCATTCTTCAATCCTTTTTTATAAAAATTAAATCGCTCACTCTGCTTTCTAGTTTTTGATACACTGTCGAACTCTTTTTCTCTGTCTATATCTTTCGGAAAAATAACCTTACCATCAAATGACAAAAGAAGCTGTTTAACTAATTCTGAATCCAAAGCGAATAACTCACTATCTCCGACTTGATGTTTGTTAAAAATTTCTTTCAAAAGATTTCTTTATCTTCATAATCTTCGAGTTCGATTGCAAAAAATCTCCTCAATCCGACAACATTATAATAACCGTTTGCTTCAAGGTTTCGCATACGCTCTTGATAATTATTATTACCCGTTTGTCCTATTTTTATTAGACCAGAGACGGCTGTTGTCATTATATAAATAACTCCTTTCATATTATTTTTTTGTTTTCTTTTTTTTAATTACTATTCTCATGTAGGGAATAACAGTTTTACCATCCCTATTATAATAACCCAAGACAGGATGGTCTTCTTTTATTGAACCTGTTCCTCCCATCTTATAATAATCATTAACAAATTTACTACTTAATCCTTTTGGTGTTAGTTCTCTATAGAGATTGCCTTGCCCCTGACCAATAATCTCAAATTGATCTGGACTATATTTATTAAGGAAAGTAATCGGCACACCTATCGCGCCATTATAATCTACTGGTATTTCAGAAACCTTATCGACATTAATTGCATCGTAATTATCATATTTTGGGTATTCGTCTGGCGTATATTTTTTATATAAAATTAACTTTTCATGTCGCTTTTCAGTGTCTAAGTTCGTAAACCATACACAGCCCTTAACAAATAAATATTTCTTACCATTTTCTATTTTTGAGTTAGCAACATTTTCGTTTATTGGGTAGCTATCTGGCACTCGAAACCATTTATTCCTTCCATCCATCGTAATCCCCAGCCACATCTTATTATCTTTTATGAACCTAAAACACTCCTTATAAGTAATTGCATTGAGATTCCCAATAATTAAAAACTTTTTGTCGTGTTCAATAAGCTGGGCAATATATTCACGGAACAGAGAAAACGGCGGGTTGGTTACGACTATATCAGCTTGATTGAGAAATTTAATACACTCCTCACTGCGAAAATCGCCATTGCCACGCAGTGGTGTGGCAGTGTTTTTGTCGTGCTTTAGCAAGTACTCTACATCATCAAGGTTTATCGCACCATCGCCGTTGGCATCCGGCACTTCTTTGATTTCAATCTTAAACGGTTCCTTGCCAGAAGGTTTTAACCCCTCCATTTCAAACAACGGTAACTGTCCCCCGACAATTGGCGATTTAACATAGCTTGTGGTAATAAGCTTCTTTAGCTTTAGTGGTTTAAAGTTAGCAGCAAAATATTTAAAAAAATTGCTTTCAAAGGGATCATCACAATTGCAGTAAACCACCTTATCACGAAACTGTTCTTTATGGTGCTTTAACTCATTTTCAATATCAACAAGCTGAGTATAAAACTCGTCTTTTTTTTCTTTGCTCGCATTATGTAAGTTTTTATTAGAAGATTTCTTCTCCATATTTTTAATACTTCCAATCTTGATAATCTTATCTATTTGTATTATTCTAAAACTATTAAGAGGTAATGTCAATTTTATGGATATCGAAAAAATGAGCTTAAATAGCTTAAAAAAGTATTCAACGTTTTTGAATCATATTAGGAGCGAGGCTGAGTTAAGTAACAATTTTGATTTTCTTTGTATTGGTCATGAGGATAAGATTTATAAAGAAGGAATTGCTGGTTTGGGTTTCAAAGATTATGATGCTATCTTCTGGAGTCTTGCTCATATAGGCGTTATCGCCGATCGTTTCCACGCCGATAATGGAAATTTTTTTCTTACGTTAGACAAGGGTAAATTCTATGAACTTTGCTCTGGTATTGATAATGCCATAAAAGATTTTGATAAACCGAAAGTCAATGCTGTCGAAGAAGACGATTTTAGTATTATCAAAAAGCTTAATTTTGATAATGAGAAAAGCATTTTAGTAATTAACGATTGCGAGATAGAAATATCTAAACAAAGGAATAACAGCATGGCTCATGATGTTTTGAGATGTCTTTTCGATATAAGTGCTGAACCGCAAATTTTTTATTCGGAACTTGTATATAAGATTCTGGGAATAGACGAAGTTGGTTATAAGGCAAGAGATGAGGAGCTTTGGAGAAAGATTTACCGAGCCTGCGAAGATGTTCAAAATAAGGTTCTAAAAGGTACAAATTACAAGATTGATGATTTTCTTGACTACAATACCGGAGTCCGCGGAAGCGTGCAAATAAAAGAAAAATACCGATTACGGTAAAATTACCCGTAACTTTCCGTAAGCCGTTTATAATAAAATCGACCCATAATTATAAAGGTCGGTTTTTTATTTATGCCAAAGTTCAGTGAAGAATTGAAACAAAGACTCATAAAATACTTTCGGGAAAAGTATGGAGTTGAGGTTTCCGAAGAGAAATCCGAGCAGTATTTGCATGCTATTGCTAATTTCTATCTGACTTTGGTTAGTGATGATGAGACAAGTGAATAAGTCCAATGGGGGCTCCCTGCCCCCATTGGGTTACACTTGATTACTATCTTAATTAATCAGAATATATGTCACATCCAGCTAATAGTGGAAAAATTACTATTTGTAACAATAATATTCAAATCTCTTTTTATACAACTTGGGTAATGACCCTTAAAGAAGAACAACAAAAGAGAGAAGATAAAGAATATTATGAAAAGCGTTATGCCGAGTGCGTAGAGGGAGATTGGGTTTGGCAAGAAAAAATGTATAAAGAAAAAATGAAGCTTGAAAGGAAGGAAGCTTGTCGAGGAAAAGGTTTAATTAACTCGAGAATGAAAACTGTAAGTTATTTGAAGAACCTCATTGCTTGCAATGCTTGGCGCTGGCCAAAGAAGAATGGTCAGATGTTTCCTCCTATTTTTCTTACCTTAACTTTTGAAGAAGAGATAACAAATTTGAAAAGAGCTAATCGTATTTTTAGTAAGTTTATTCAAAGATATAATTACAGTCTTTATAAAACGAAAGATAAAGTTTTGCAGTATATTGCTGTTCCTGAGTTTCAACAAAATGGAAGAGTTCATTATCATTGTTTATTTTTTAATCTGCCTTACAATCCTAAAAATTATGATATTGCTAGAGAAGCTTGGGGTAATGGTTTTATTCTTATGAAGGCGACTTCTGGTAAAACTATTTACGGTTTATCAAATTATTTATCTAAATACTTGGTTAAAGAGTTTGATGATTCGCGCTTATACAAGAAAAGAAAATACTTCCCTAGTGCCAACCTCTTCAGACCAATTATCATTAAAGGATATTGGAAATCTGCTAGTCTTCTTGAGGTTCTACAGAAGACCAGATCACCCGAAAAGATAAAAAAGAGTAAAGTTATATACGATTTTGTGGGCCCCATAGAATCTTATCGTTGCCAATTAGAACCAAATGAAAGTCTTTCCGATTTTCTTTCAATGCTTGACCCTTACACTAAAAGTGTTCTACAATCTGAACTTGATAGAGAGCAAGGCAAGTTAAATATATGAAATACATAATTTATTGTCGAAAATCTACTGAATCTGAGGATAGACAGGTGTTGTCTATCGATTCTCAAGAGAAGGAACTTTTAGCTATTGCTTCGGCTAATAATTTTTATATCTCTAGAGTTTATAAAGAAAGTAAGACTGCCAAAGAACCTGGCAGGCTTATTTTTAATGAAATGATTTCCTTTATGCAAAAGAGCAAAGAAGAATATTGTATCCTTTGTTGGAATCTTGATCGTTTGGCTAGGAACTCTGTTGATGGTGGTCAAATTATTTGGTTATTAGATCAGGGAGTCATTGAAGAGATTCGAACTCCTTCAAAGTTTTTCAGAAATAACTCTGATGATAAGTTTATGATGAGCTTACTTTTTGGTTTTGCTAAAAAGTATGTCGATGATTTAAGTGTAAATGTAAAGAAAGGAAATAAAGCAAAATTAGAGAAAGGAGGTTGGCCTGGTTGTGCTCCATTAGGCTATGTTAATGATAAGGAACTAAAGACATTGGTCGTTGATAAAGAAATGGCTCATTACATTAAAAGATGTTTCGAACTTTATTCTACTGGAAAATATACAATTGGAGAACTAACAAAGCTTATAGCGAAAGAAGGAATGAGAAGTCGAAATGGTATTCCAGTTTGCAAAAGTAATATTCATAAGATGTTGAAGAATACTTTTTATTATGGATTAATGTTTAAGTCTGGAGGTTATCATCAGGGTAACCACGAACCAATAATTTCTAAAGATTTATTTGATTCGGCTCAAGATGTTTTAAATAAAAAAGTTCATATCAAAAAAGAAAAACATTTCTTTCATCTTAGGGGTTTATTTACCTGTGCCAAATGTGGCTGTATGCTAACGGCCGTAAAAAAGAAAGGTCACGATTACTATTTCTGTACCAATGGGAAAGGAGGCTGTTCTGAACATGAGCATTATCTTCGTTCTGAAAAGTTAGATCAATCAATGATTTCCCTATTAGATAAAATAGCTATTGATGAGGAATTAGTTGAAATTGTTTATGAGGCTAGTAAGCAACAATTGAAGAATAATAGGTCTACTGATTTTCAAACTAAGGAAACCCTTTTAAAACAGCTTGAGAATATTAGAAAGAAGCAATCCATACTTCTGGACAGTTTTGTGTCCATGACCACCCCAAAAGAGGTTTACGGCTCCAAAATGAGAGATTTAGGAGATGAGGAGATCTCGATAAAAGAGCAATTAGGAAAATTAGAACTAGAAGAGAACAGAGACGAGGCTATTTTAGAGAAAATAAAAAATGTATTCCTAGAAGCTAGCAGATCTAAAACAGAGTATATTAATGGAGATTCAGAAAGACGCAATAGTGTCGCAAATCAGCTACTTTGGAACCTTACTATTGAGAATCAAGAAGTGTTGAACTATCAAGCAAAAGAGCCATTCCACATACTGTTTAATGGCCCTAAAATGGACTCAGTGTCCTGTCTGCAGGGGCGGTAGGATTCGAACCCACAAGACCTCTTTTGGAGAGAGGCAGTTTACCGTTGAGCTTACGCCCCTAATGCCCTCGCTCGGTTTGCCCCTAGGCAAATCATAGAGGGCTGAGAGATACGAAACTTAGGAAAATATTATCTTTTTGCTTCTTTGTGCGTAGTTCGTTTTTTACAGAATTTGCAGAATTTTGCCAATTCCAATTTTTCTTCCACAGCTTTTGTTTTATTTGTGAAATAAACTGATTTTTTGCAATCAGTGCAAACTAGCCTGGTTGGTTTTTTCTTTTTTGTTGCCATTTTTTTATTCTTTATTTATCATTTTATCTCTGAGCCGATGGAGAGAATCGGACCCTCGACCTTCCCCTTACCAAGGGGATGTTCTGCCACTGAACTACATCGGCACCTACACCAAGAGCTTTTGGTGGGCGAAGAGGGATTTGCACCCCCGAAGGCCGTAGCCACCTGATTTACAGTCAGGCCCATTTGACTACTTTGGTATTCACCCAATTAACTATTTGATATTAGCAAACTAATGATTATTTTTCAATAACCTTTCCTCTTTTTTCTTTCCAGTCAATAATTTTTTTTTGATGCCCAGTTAAAAGCACTTTGGGCACATTCCAATGTTCCTCTTTTTTTGGGGAAAATGTTTCTGGACGAGTGTATTGGGGAAATTCTTTGAATCCCCCGGTTTGGGTCATTCGTTCATTTAGAAAAGCAGGTTTGCCTAAAACATTGGGAATTAGGCGAGCGATGGTTTCGATTAAAATCATGGCTGGCAATTCCCCACCCATTAAATCATAATTGCCAATGGATATTTTTTCATCAGCCAGATATTTTGCCACCCGTTCGTCTACCCCTTCGTAGCGACCGCAGATCATTATCAAATTATCGCATTGGCTTAATTCAAAAGCTTTTTTCTGAGTGAATTTTTTTCCGCGGGGCGTGAATAAAATAATTCGGGTTTTCTTTTTGGATTGTTTTTTTAAATCTTTTACTGCCTGATAAATCGGTTCTAATTTTAAAACCATTCCTAATCCTCCGCCATAAGGTCGGTCGTCTACTGTTTTTCTGGGGTCATTGGCCCAATCACGCAAATTATTGATTTTGATTTTAATCAATTTTTTATCTTGCGCTTTTTTGATAAAAGACTCTTTTAAATATGAGTCGAAAATATGCGGGAAAATTGTAAGGATATTGAATTTAATCATAAATTGCAAAGCGTTTAAAACAAAACCGTGTTATAAGATATAGCACGGTTTTGTAATAGTGTAAACGAAATTAAATTTTGAAGTCGTCGAATTCATCAGCAACCGGCTCGGCAGATTTTTCTTCTGCAGGAGCTGATTCTTTCTTTCGAGAACCACCTTCTGGCTCTTCGATTTTCAGGTTGACTCGGGCGTGATTTTTCAAGCCAATAATTCTAACTAGGTTTCTAATTGCTCTTGCAGTAGAACCTTGTCTTCCGATTAGCTGGCCCATATCTTCTGGGTTTACTTTTACAGAAAGTAAAACTCCCATTTCATCAACTTTTCTTTCCACCCTTACATCTTCTGGGTGGTCGGCTAATGTTTTTACAATATATTCAAGAAAATCTCTATCTATTGGTGCGTCTGTCATGTTCTTTTTTAAATTTTAAATTAAAATTCGGAGTAGTCGACCTTTCGTGTCGCAAATATTTTTACTCTGCCTTAATTATGAAGGCAGAAAAATCAAATGTCAATAATTTTAAACAACTGGCTCTTCAGCTGGAGCTGGTTCTTCTGGTTTTGGCTCTTCAGCTGGAGCTGGTTCTTCTGGTTTTGGCTCTTCAGCTGGAGCAGGTTCTTCTGGTTTTGGCTCTTCAGCTGGAGCTGGTGTTTCTGATTTTACTTTTTCGGTTGCTTTTTTGGTAAAGATTATCTGTCTTTTTGGCTGGTTAATGATTTTTTCATTAACAAGCATATTGTGCACAGTGTCTGAAGCTTGGGCCCCCACGCTTAGCCAATAAGTGATTCGATCTTTGGCAAAATTCTTTTCTTTTGTTTTTGGATTATAAAAACCAACTTCTTCAACAAATCTGCCACCTTGGGGTGGATTTTTCTTGTCTGTAACGACAACCTTGTAGGAAGGCTGATTTTTCTTTCCTGTTCTTAATAGTCTGATAGTAAGCATTTCTTGTTTTTACTGTTATTTATTACTTGCCTATAATAGAATAAGATTAAACTTATTTCAATATTGACAATATTAATTTTAATGTTTTAATTATTAGAAATAAAATTATTCCCAATTTTTAATCAGTAAGGCTTTTTCTGCGGCATTTAATTCTGCTTCATGCTTTGACAAGCCCTGGCCATCGGCAATCAATTCTTGTTCTAAGAATACACCAACAACAAAGTCTTTTTGATGGTCTGGCCCGGACTCTTGAATCACTTTATAAGTTGGAGTGATGCCTGTTATTTCTTGGGATTTTTCTTGGAATAATGATTTTGGGTCTTTGTATAGTTTTTTCTCAATAATTTCTGGAAGTTTATTGCTAATCAATTGTTTTTCGATAAATTGTTTGCAAATTTTATAACCCTGATCAAGATAAAGCGCTCCAATAAAAGCTTCGAAAGTGTCGGCTAAAATAAATTTTCTAGCTCGGCTTTTTTCTTTTTGCTCCCCTTGGGACAGCAAAAGATAATCTTCAAAATTAAGTTCTTTGGCTAAATCAGAAAGAATATTGGAATTCACCAACGAAGCTCTCCAGCCGGTTAATTCACCTTCTGGCTTGTCTGGGTAGCGGTGGTAGAGATTTTCTGTGGTAATTAATTCTAAAACAGCATCGCCTAAAAATTCCAACCGTTCATTGTGGGAAAGACCGAAATTAGGATTTTCATTGATATAAGATCGATGGCAAAACGCCTGAGTTAAAAGAGATTTTGATTTGAAAGTAATTTTTAATTCGCTTTCCAGTTTTGAAAAATCTTGCATATTTTTTAAAAATGAAAACGAATCATGGTTCAAAAAATTTTTTAAACCAAAATGCGTTTTAATTTTTATTTTTTTTATTTTCTTCTGCAGTTGGCGGAAGAGATATTTCTGTTTTTTCTTGTTCTTCGATTCCACGGTAAACAGTGCCCAAAACTCCGTTGATAAAGCGGCGCGAACTTTCGCCTCCAAAATTTTTTGCCAATTCAATTGATTCATTAATGGCTACTTTTGGAGGAACCTGTTCTTTGTTGCTATAGAGTAATTCAAAAATTCCTAAACGAAGGATATTTCGATCAAGAATATTAATTTGGGCCAATGGCCATTCTGGCGCTGTTTTTTCAATAATTTTATCAATTACGCTTTGATTGTCTTTTACCCCATTAACCAAATCCCAGATAAAAGCAGTGCTTTCTAATCCACCCCCGAATTCTTCTACGTTTCTGGTAGTAATAGAAACAAGCGCGTTCGGATCGATTGCGTTGTTAAAATCCCATTCGTATAAGCTTTGCATAGCTATTGATCTTGAGAGGTGCCTGGAAGCCATACTTGATTATTTTTATTTTTTTGCAGTTTCTTCTTTTTTTGTTTCTGCTTCAGCAGATTCTATTTCTTTGGCTCTTTTCTTTTGTTCTTTTTTTTCTAATTTAGCTAAGACATTGATGTATTCTTTGCCTTTATAAAATCCACAATAGCCACAAACAGTATGAGGCAAAACCGGTTTTGAGCATTTTGGGCATTTGGTCAATACTGGAGCGGAAATATAAATATTTCCTCTTCTTTTATCTCTTCGTGATTGATTATGCCTTTGTTTTGGGACAGCTGACATATTTTTATTATTAAATTAAAAATTTAGAAGCAAAAATAAAGAATTAGGCTTTGGGCTTAATTTATTCTTGATTTATGATTCTAAATGTTTGTTTAGAATACTAATGCCCTTATTATACATTTTTTATTTTGTTTGTCTAGTATTTAAGTATAAAAAAATGGCAATTACCAAATATTTTAAATTTTTTAAAAACTTGGATTGCCATATGGTAGGACATCCGAACAAAAGCTTTTTTTAAAGTTCGGCAGGAGGAACTGTGAAGACAGACAAGAGGAGAAAAACTCTTGTGCTTCAATAACAATTAAATCATATATAACTTTAATTGTCAATATATTTAGCGGGTTAAAAACAAAACAAGAGCAGGCATTATTGCCTGCTCAGGTTAATTTTTGATTTGTCAAAATAAAGGTTAAAGGATTCTGTGTGCCCGGTAATAATTCTCAACAGTATCCCCCATTTATCTTGGCTCTTATACTATAATATAATAATAAAAAGATGTCAATAGATTTGTCCCCAATTTGGCAAATTTTGATTTTAAGCGTTTTTTATAGGAGCAAAAGAAAATCGATGAATAGGACACGGCCCATTTCTTTTAATTGCCTGAACATGATTTTTGGTGCCATAACCCTTGTGTTTGGCAAACCCATAGGCTGGGTATTTTTTATCTAATTTGCGCATTAATCTATCCCGAGTAACTTTGGCAATAATACTAGCAGCAGAACAGGAAAATATTTTGGCATCAGCTTTGACAATAGTTTGTTGTTTGGTTGGTAAATTAATTTTTTGATTTCCATCCAAAATTAAATAATCAGATTGGGTTTTTATTTTTTTTTCTAAATCAGCCACGGCCCTAATCATTGCTAATTTAGTGGCTTCAAAAATATTTATTTTGTCAATTATTTTTTCCGAAACTTTACCAATCCCAAAAGCTAACCAAGATTGTTCTAAAATAGCTTGATAGGCTTTTTCTCTTTGGTTTTCTGACAGTTTTTTTGAGTCTTTGATCAAGACAAAAATATTTTTATTTACTTTTTTGTCTATTATGGCTACAGCGCCAGCAACTACTGGGCCAGCCAAAGGTCCTCGGCCAGCCTCATCGATTCCAGCAATTATTTTATATCCTTGGCGCCAGAGATTTTTTTCCGCTTGAATAGTCATAAGATTTGGGATAGTATATAAATATATTAGCATATCTATTTTAACTACGAAATCAAACTATGAAATTAGACGAAGTTGTTAACAAAAAATTAATCAGTCAAGAAGAAATTGATCAAGAAATTAAAGAAGCAGAATCCCAAAACAGAATGGCTGATTTTAGTAATGTGATTATAAAATCTTTTTTTATTTTAAAAGATAAGATTAAGCATGGAATTACTTTTGAAAATAGCGAAATTAAGGGCCAGTTTTTTTTAGGAGAAATAACTATTGACGGAGATTTGGTTTTAAAAAACACAAAAGTTGACGGGTCTATTTATTTGGCAAGAATCAAAGTAAACGGAGATATTAATTTGGAATCTTTACAGTCCGAGGGCGCTATTAATTTGGTAGGCGCGGAAATAGGTAAAAATGTTTTGGCGAAAAAATTGAAAACCAAAGGTTTTTTAAGCTTAGCAAAAACCGAAATTGGCGGAAGCATTATTTTAGACAAAGCCAGAATTCAAAACACCAAAGCTCAATATGATGGTATGACCATTAGTGGAGATCTTATTTTAGAAAATGCTAAAACAATGGGCAGTGTTGTTGTAGAAGATGCAGAAATCGAAGGGTTGTTGGATTTAGATGGGATCAGTGTGGGTCAAGATTTGATTTTGGCTGGCACGAAATATAAAAAACTAGAAGAAGGCACAATGGAAGTAATTGGCAAAAAAGTTTCTTAAGCAAAGATGAAAAAATTTATTCACCTACACTTGCACTCGCACTATTCTCTTTTGGACGGGTTGTCTAAAATCGATGATATTTTAACCAAGGTAAAAGATCTGGGCATGGATTCGGTTGCTTTAACTGACCATGGCGTAATGTATGGGGCTATTGAATTTTATCAAAAAGCTAAAGCCAAAGGCATTAAACCAATAATCGGATGTGAATTTTATGAAGCCGTGGCCAGCATGGATGACAAAACTCCGCAAACCGGAGGCAGAAGATATCATTTGATTTTGTTAGCAAAAAACCAAGAGGGATACAATAATCTAGTAAAATTAGTAACCGAGGCCCATTTAAGAGGCTTTTATTATAAACCAAGGATTGATTTTGAATTATTAAAAAATCATTTCCAAGGATTGATTTGTTTGTCTGGATGTTTGCAGGGCCGGATTCCAGCCATGCTTTTGGCTGGAAAAATACAAGAAGCCGAGGAAATAGCCAAACAATATCAAGAATTATTTGGCAAAGAAAATTACTACTTAGAAATTCAACCTCATCCAAACTTGCCTGATCAGGAAAAAGCAAATCAATTAATAATAGATTTATCAAAAAAAACCGGAATCCCTTTGGTGGCAACCAATGATTGCCATTATATTGATAAAGACGATGCTGAAGCGCAAGATATTTTAATGCTTATTAATACTGGAGCTGATATTGCAGACAAAGAGCGTTTAAGTATGATTGGTGAAGATTTTTCTATTAAATCTTCAGAGGAGATGAGCGAAAGTTTTAAACAGGTTCCAGAAGCAATAGAAAATACTCAAAAAATTGCCGAGAGGTGTAATTTGGAATTAAAACTGGGAGAAACAAAACTTCCCTATTTTGAAACCCCGGAAAATAAAAATCATTTTCATTATTTGCGCGAGCTTTGTTATTTGGGAATTAAAAAGAAATATAATCTTGATTCTTCAGAATTAAATGATTTGGTTTCACAGGCTAAAAATAGCAAAGACATAGATTCGCAAAAGATAAAAGACGAAAAATTAAAATCAATTATTGAGCGCATGGAATACGAGCTTGGCGTGATTGAAAAAGCCGGGTTTGTTGATTATTTTTTGATTGTGCAGGATTATGTGAATTGGGCAAAAACAAACAGGATTGTAGTTGGTCCTGGTCGAGGCTCGGCCGGAGGATCGATTGTGGCTTATCTTTTGAATATCACCAACGTCGATCCTTTGAAATACAATCTTTATTTCCAAAGATTTTTAAATCCAGACAGAATTTCACCTCCGGATATTGATCTTGATTTTACAGATAAACGCCGAGACGAAGTAATTGAATATGTGGCTCAAAAATATGGGCGAAACAAAGTGGCCCAGATTATTACCTTTGGAACAATGGCGGCCAAAGCAGCGGTTAGAGATGTGGGCCGAGCTTTGGGATATGAATACAGTTTTTGTGATCGAATCGCCAAGATTATCCCCCTGGGTTTTAATTTAAAAGAAACACTAGAAACAGTGGATGAGTTTTCGGATTTATATAATTCTGATGAACGAGCACAAAGACTAATTGATTTGGCTTTGAAGATCGAAGGCTGTGCTCGGCATGCCTCTACGCATGCTTGCGGAGTGGTGATTTCTGCCAATCCTTTAGATGAATTAGTGCCCATTCAGCATCCTAGCCAAGATGCGAATGCTATCGTTACTCAATATGAAATGCATGGCATTGAAAGTTTAGGATTATTGAAAATGGATTTTTTGGGATTAAAAAACTTAACTACAATCGAAGAAACCTTAAAACGAATTTATGTGATTCGGGGAATTAATCTGGATATTGATACTATTCCCTTGGATGATGAAAAAACTTTTAATCTTTTACAAAAAGGAGAATGTAAGGGAATCTTTCAATTGGAAAGTGATGGAATGAGGCGTTATTTGAAACAATTGAAACCAACCGAGCTGGAAGATATTATTGCTATGGTGGCGCTTTATCGCCCCGGGCCAATGCAACATATTCCCAATTATATTGCCGGGAAAAATAAAACCAAAGAAGTGCGGTATCTTCATCCCAAGCTAAAGCCAATTTTAGAAGCAAGTTATGGCATTCCATTGTATCAAGAACAAATTATGAGAATTGCCCAAGAGATTGCGGGCTTTACCTTGTCTGAAGCTGATATTCTAAGAAAAGCTATTGGTAAGAAAATTGAAAAGCTTTTGCTGGAGCAAAAAGACAAATTTATTGATGGAGTGAAAAGCAATGGCATTAGTGAAAAAATTGGACAAGAGATTTGGCAATGGATTGAGCCTTTTGCGATGTATTCTTTTAATAAAAGTCATGCTGCTTGCTATGCTGTGATTGCCTACCAGACTGCTTATCTAAAAGCTAATTTTCCTGTGGAATATATGGCCGCGCTTTTAACTTCTGAGGGTTCAGATGTAGAAAGGATTGCGGAGTTAATCGAAGAATGTAAAAAAATGGAAATCGAAGTTTTGGCCCCTGATATTAATGAATCATTTAGTAATTTTAGCGTGGTGCCAAACAAGAGCCAAATTAGGTTTGGACTTTCGGCCATTAAAAATGTTGGTTACAATATTGTGGAATTAATCATTGACGAGCGGAAAAAAAATGGTAGCTTTAAAGATATCCATGATTTTGTTGGCCGAGTAGATGGAAAAGTTTTAAACAAGAAATCAATGGAAAGCATGGTCAAGGCAGGATGTTTTGATACTTTGATTGAAAGAAATCAAATGCTTACGAATTTAGAGAAACTATTGGATTGGTCGCGAAAAAATCAAAAAATAAAAGAAAGCGGGCAAAGAGGCTTATTTGATAATTGCCAGTCAGTTAATTTTAATGGTTCAATTTCTTTAGACAAAGCCATTCCTGTAGATGAAAACGAAAAATTGATGTGGGAAAAAGAGCTTTTGGGTTTATTTATTACCGGTCATCCCTTGGAAAGATATCGCGAAATGTTGAACCAGCAAACTACGCCGATTAAAAAAGTAAATATGGATTTGAATATGGTTCGCGATTATTCCAATCCTTATAATAAATATATTATTTCCGGCGAAACCGTGACGGTTGGAGGAATTGTTTCAAACATTAAAAAAATAATTACGAAAAAGGGACAGCCAATGATGTTTGTTAAACTTCAAGACTTAACGGACAGAATCGAGGTAGTTATCTTTCCTTCTCTTTTAGAAAATGGAATAATTATTGAAGAAAATAAAATAATATCAGTGGTAGGCAAAGCTGATTACCGCGATAATCAGCCAAAAATAATTGCTAATTCAATTGAGGAAATATTAGAAGCATAAACTAAAATTTATGGAAGAAAAATTAGAAAAAATAAGACATTCTTTAGCGCACATTCTTGCTGCAGGTGTTAAAGAATTGTATCCAAATACAAAATTTGGAATCGGGCCAGCTATTCAAAACGGGTTTTATTATGATTTTGAGGCCACAATCAAAGAAGAAGATTTGAAAGTAATTGAAAAAAAGATGAAACAAATGATTGGCCAAGGAATTGTTTTTGAAAAGAAAGAAATTACCAAGAAACAAGCTGAAGAAATTTTTAAAGACCAGCCTTATAAATTAGAACTAATTAAAGAAATTCCCGAAGATATGGTTTCGATTTATTCTTCGGCTGGGTTTGTTGATTTATGCAAAGGCCCTCATATTGAAACAACAAAAGAAATAAATGCTGAAGCTTTTAAATTGCAGAAATTAGCTGGAGCTTATTGGCGTGGAGATGAAAAAAATAAAATGCTTACCAGGATTTATGGCCTAGCTTTTGAAACCAAAGCAGATTTGGAAAATTATGAAACAATGATGGTAGAAGCAGAAAAAAGAGACCATCGCAAATTGGGAAAAGAATTAGATTTATTTCATACCGAAGAAGAGGTTGGAATCGGGTTAGTGATGTGGCATCCCAAAGGCGCAATCCTTTGGAGATTAATTGAAGATTTTTGGTATAAAAAACATTTAGAAAATGGTTATGATTTAGTGCGCACTCCGCATATTGGAAATCGCTGTTTGTGGGAACATTCCGGCCATTGGGGTTATTATTCTTCTAGCATGTATCCCCCCTTAGAAGTTGGGCAATCTTTAGAAGAATCAAAAAATAAAGATAAAATAAAAGAATCAGAACAATTTTTATTAAAGCCAATGAATTGCCCATTTCATGTGGCAATTTATAACAGCACCCCTCGTTCCTATCGCGATCTTCCTTTGCGTTGGGCTGAAACTGGCACAGTCTATCGTTTTGAAAAAAAAGGAGAGTTGTCGGGATTAACCAGGGTACGTGGATTTACCCAAGATGATGCTCATATTTTTTGCCGAAAAGATCAAACCGAAGAAGAATTAAAAAAAGTAATTGATTTTATTTTATTTATTTATAAATCTTTTGGCTTTGAAGAAAGCTCGGTTAATGTTTATTTATCTTTACGTGACCCGAATAAAAAAAGCGATTACGCAGGCAATGATCAGGGCTGGGAATTTACCGAATCAGTTTTAAGAAAAGTAGCCCTAGAAAAAGGATTAAATTTTAAAGAAGAACAAGGCGAAGCAGCTTTTTATGGACCAAAACTTGATTTTAAAATTAAAGATGTTTTGGGCCGAGAATGGCAATGCTCAACCTTGCAATTTGATTTTAATTTGCCAGAAAGATTTAAAATGGAATTTACCAATGAGAAAGGTGAAAAAGAACAACCGTTTATGCTTCATCGGGCCTTGTTTGGATCATTTGAAAGATTTATCGGCTTATTAATTGAACATTATGCTGGCGCTTTTCCTTTTTGGCTATCCCCTGTTCAAATAAAAATATTGCCAGTCGGAGAAGCTCATCGTGATTACGCCTGTCAAATTGCCAAAAAATTAGCACAATTCAGAGTGAAAATAGATGATAACAACGAGACAATTGGGAAAAAAATAAGATCCGGAGAAATGGAAAAAATTCCTTATTTACTGGTGGTTGGCGAAAAAGAAATTGAAAATCAAAGTGTTAGCGTGAGACAAAGAGGAAAAATTGATCTTGGGGAAATGAAAATAGAAGATTTGATTTTAAAATTAACAGCCGAAGATAAATAACTTTGAAATAGCCGTTTTCCGGCTATTTTATTATAAAATATGACAAATCAATTCAAGCAAATATTTATTTTAGGATTTCTAGTATTTTTTTGTTTTTTTGGCATTGGGAATAATATTTTAGCTGAAGAAAATAATTTAAGTGATATTGCCAATCCTGTTCTTTTGCCAAACAGCCCCTTGTATTTTTTGAAAGATATTGGCCGAAATATTCAGTCTTTTTTTGTTTTTAATCCTGAAAAAAAAGCAGAGTTGCGTCTTGATTTTGCCAATCAGAAAATAGTGGAAATTCAAAAATTAAATCAGCTCCAGACAAATAGTGAAAAATCATTAAATAAGGCGCTTCAAGGATATGAAAAAGAAACAGAAAAATTAAAACAAGCCATCGAAATTTTAAAAAAAGATAATCCCAATAATGAAAAATTACTAAATGATATTATTGAGCAAAGCTTTAATCACCAGCAGATTTTGGGGGAAATAAAATCAGCTGATCCGAGCATTTTAGAAAAAGCTCAAAAAACAGGCTTGAAGAATTTTACAGATTCATTTTTTGAATTAGCTGCTTCGGAAAAAATACAGAAAATTATTGAAACTAATTTAAATAAAAATTTTCCTTCTTTGTCTGAAAAAATAGAAAAACTGGATTTGGTAAATCAAATGGACAAAGCAGTTTCCGATGATCTTAAAAAACAAGTGGTAAAAATCCAAGAAAACATAACCAAGCAAGTGAGCCAGTCATATTTATTAAGTGAAGCCCAAAAATTAAAATTAAGCCAATCTCTTGAAGAAATAAAAGCCAAGCCAGAATACAAGCAAATAGCATTAGAAGATTTAGCTAATCAAATTATCAGCCAGAACCCTGAGTCGATTAAAAATTTTGAATCTATTCCTGAGCTGGATAAAGAAAAAATAAAATCATTTGCCGAAGATATTTTAAAACAAAAAAATATTGATTTTAATCAAACAATAGAAAAATTTAATTCTTTAGAATTTTCTGAGCAAACTAAAGAAGCGATTAATCAAATTGCTTCGGATTTTATCGCTGAACAGCTTGAGCCAAAAAATCAAACCAATCCTCAAATAATCGGCCTGCCCAATCCAGCTTCGGTATTTTGCGAAGATCAAGGATATAAGTTAGAAATTAGGACAAGCGAAGATGGAAGTCAATTCGGAGTTTGTATTTTTCCAAATAATCAAGAATGCGAAGAATGGAAATTTTTTCGCAAAGAATGCGGCCAAGAATACTTAAAATAAAAATAAAAACAGCTTGAAAGAGCTGTTTTTTTCTTGTAGGATAGCAATATATGAAAAAATATTGGATTAATACTTTTGGATGTCAAATGAATATTTCCGATTCAGAAAGAATTGCCCGGGTTTTGGAAAAAATCGGATATACAAAAACAGAAATTATGGATCAGGCTGATTTGATTGTGTTTAATATGTGCTCAGTAAGGCAGACAGCCGTGGATCGAGTTTATGGTCAAGCTAATCAGCTTCAGCGCTTAAAAAAGCGAAATAAGGGCCTTAAAACGATTTTAACGGGCTGTATTTTAGAGCCAGATAAAGCAAAACTAGAAAGAATTTTTGATTTTGTTTTAGATAAAAACGAATTATCTTTTTGGCCACAAATAATTAGCCGAAAAAAGATTACAAGCAAGTTAAAAAATTATTTAGAAATTAATCCGATTTATGGAAACAAAATTCAGGCCCTTGTTCCGATTAGTAACGGGTGTGACAATTTTTGCACCTATTGTGCAGTTCCCTATACCCGCGGACGGCTTGTTTCTAGAAATTATAGAAATATTTTACAAGAAATCAAAAAATTAGCAGCCAATGGATATAAAGAAATTTGGCTTTTAGGAGAAAATGTAAATAGTTATTTGTCGTCTGGAAAAGAAAAAAAAGATTTTGCCGATTTAATCGAAGAAATTGAAAAAATAAAATCAGATTTTTGGCTAAGGTTTACCAGTCCTCACCCAAAAGATTTTTCTGAAAAACTGATCAAGGTTTTGGCTGAATCAAAAAAAATTACACCTTATCTTAATTTGCCCCTGCAATCAGGAGATGATGTGATTTTGCGAAAAATGAATCGGCCTTATACAGTGAAAAAATATGAAAATTTGGTAAAAAAAATAAGGCAGGCTTTTTCTCAAAAACGTTTGGATTCGGATAAGATAATATGTATTTCTACCGATTTAATCGTGGGCTTTCCTGGAGAAACAAAATTGCAATTCGAAAACACAGCCAAAACAATGAAAAAAATAAAATTTGATCTGGCTTTTATTTCACAATATTCACCTCGACCAAAATCATTTTGTTATGAGAAAATGGAGGATAATGTTTTAAAAGATGAAAAAAGAAAAAGAGATAAAATTTTAAATCAAATTCTGCAAAGAACAGCTTTAGAAAAAAATAAAATATTTTTAAATAAAACAATTCCAGCTCTTGTTTTTAGTTATGAAAATGGATACTATTTTGGCCGAACCAGGCAAAATAAACCCATTAGATTTAAAGCAATTCTTCCTGATTTAATCGGGCAATTCGTTCAGGTAAAAATAATTAAAGTTTCGGCCTGGTCTTTAGAGGGCGAATTGGTAAAACCAAAAATTATTGTTATTGCCGGGCCAACGGCTAGCGGAAAAACAAAATTAGCCATTAAAATGGCAAAGAAATTTAATGGTGAAATTATTTCGGGTGATTCTCGCTTGGTTTATAAAAAAATGGATATTGGCACAGCTAAGCCGACTAAGGATAAAGGGTCAAAAGATTTTTTTTCCAGTAAAATCAGGCATTATTTGATTGATGTTCTTGATTTAAACCAAGAATTTAATGCAGCCTTGTTTAAAGAAAAAGCCGAGCAAGCCATAAATGAAATAATTGAAAAAGGAAAAGTACCATTTTTAGTAGGCGGAACAGGCTTATATTTAAAAGCAATAACTCAAAATCTTGATTTTCCCAGAATAGAGCCTGATAAGAAATTAAGAGCTAAATTAGAAAAAAAAGAAATTTCTGAATTGTTTGAAATTTATAAAAATCTTGATCCACAAGGAAGCTTGAAAATAGATAAAAACAATAAAAGAAGATTGGTGCGGGCAATTGAAGTGTGCCAAATTACCGGTCAGCCGTTTTGGGAAAATCGAAAATTAAAAGAACCCCTTTATGATATTTTAGAAATCGGGCTACAAGTAAACATAGACAAACTGGAAATTCAAATATCAAAACGAGTGAAAAATATGATTAATCAGGGTCTAGAAAAAGAAGCTCAGTGGTTATATAAAAAATATGGTTTTAAATTAGCACCATTACAAACTATTGGTTACCAGGAATGGGAACAATATTTTCAAGGTAAGATTTCCTTATTACAGGCGCAACAAAATATTATTAAAAATACAATTTCTTATGCCAAGCGCCAATTAACTTGGTTTAAACAGCAAAAAAAAATAAAATGGATTGCGAATTCATTGGAGGCGGAAAAAAATATTAAAGATTTTTTAAAAAAATAAAACAGGGATTAGCCTGTTTTAAAATTAAGAAAAATTTTTAAAATATTAAAGGGCGTCAATTTTTGATTTTAATATTTCCGCGGTTTTTTGGGGGTTGGCCTTGCCTCGAGAAATAGCCATAATTTGCCCGATTAAAAATGCAAAACTATTTTCTTTGCCTTTTTTATAATCTTCGATTGCTTTTTGGTTTTTTGCTAAAACTTCGTCAATTATTTTCTCGATTTCACTATCATCACTAATTTGGGACAAGCCCTTGTTTTCAATTATCTGCGAAGGATCGCCTTTGGTTTTAAACATTTCTTCGAGAACAATTTTGGCAATTTTACTGGAAATAGTTTTCGTAGAAATCAAGCACATTAACTCGGCAAAATTTTCTGGAGTAATTTTGCTTTCTAGATAATCTGTTTTATATTCGGTTAATGGATTTTCTTCGTTTTTTAATAAGGCCTGAAAATCGGTAATCATATAATTAGTGCAAAGCTTAGCTAAATCAGCAAAAGTATTTTCTGTAACCTCGGTGCGCTCACAATCATTTTTCCAGCAAACAAGCTCGGAAATAGTTTTTTCAAAATAATTACCAAAAGCCTTTTCTTTAATAAAAAATTCTATTTCTTTTGGTTCTAAGCCGTATTCTTTTTGAAGCCTTTGTCTTTTTTGGGCAGGTGTTTCCGGCATAAGTTTTTTTATTTTATTTATTTGTTCTGGGGAAATTTCCATCAAGGGCAAGTCTGGTTCTGGAAAATAGCGATATTCGTGCGCACTTTCTTTATTTCGCTGGCTGAAAGTAATTTGTTTGTCATCGTGCCATCCGCGAGTTTCTTGAATGATTTTTTCTCCACTTTCCAATAATTTAGATTGTCTTTTTATTTCATATTCAATTGATTTTTCTACAGATTTAAAAGAATTAAGATTTTTGATTTCTACTTTTGTTCCCAATTCATTATCCCCTTCTTTGTTCAAAGAAATATTTACTTCGCATCTCATTTGACCTTTTTCCATATCCGCATTGCTCACATTTAAATATTTTAAAATCATTTGTAGTTCTTGGCAGAATTTTTTGGCTTCTTCGGCACTGTTTATGTCTGGTTCGGTGACTAATTCCATTAAAGGTACGCCAGAACGATTATAATCAACCAAACTGGTATTGTCAGCAGTATGCAAAAGCTTGCCCGTGTCTTCTTCCATATGAATTCTGGTAATTCCAATTTTCTTTTTTTGCCCATTGTCTAGGCTTATTTCTAAAAAACCTTTAGTGCACAAAGGCAAATCAAATTGGGAAATCTGATAGCCTTTAGGTAAATCAGGATAGAAATAATTTTTTCGGTCAAACTTTGATTTGGAGGCAATTTCGCAATTCAAAGCCAAGCCAGTCATAATTATTTTATTGATTGCTTCTTCGTTTATTGTTGGTAATGTTCCGGGGTGGCCCAAACAAATTGGACAAACATTGGTGTTTGGTTTTTCGTCCAAAGAAGTGCTGGCTTCGTTCGGACAGGAACAAAACATTTTTGATTTTGTGTTTGATTCGAAATGAATTTCTAATCCAATGGTAGGCTTATACATTTTATTTTTTTAAATCTTTCATTATTTTTACGCCACTAGAGCTTCCGATAATATCAGCCCCAGCCCTTATCATCATTTTTACATCAGACAAAGTTTTAACTTTGCCCGAAGCCTTAATTAATAATCCTGGTGAATTTTTGCGCATAATTTTTAAGTGCTCGGCTTTTTCTTTTAATTCCCTGTTTTCTAAGGGATCTTTTTCTGTAGCTGTTTTTACGCAAATAGCTTTGGCTTTTTTAACGATCGCAGAAACTTTAGCAATTTCTTCGTCAGTTAAATAACCGCTTCCGATAATCACCTTAGTGTCTTTTAATTTGCAAATTTGTTTTAAGTCTTTTTCAATTTTTGCCCAGCGTTCGTGTTTAACATCAGGAATATTAACAACAACATCCAGATCATCAGCTCCGTCTTTAACTGCTTTTTGGGCAATGGCCAGCCTTTTTTTAGAATCAGAATCTCCGATTGGGTCATCGATTAAAACTACGGTTTTTATGCCAGTATTTTTCAAAGTCTGGGCCGTGATTTTTACCCATTCTGGACGAATACAAACCCCCCGGAATTGATATTCTTTGGCCTCATTGCAGGTTTTGATAATGTCTTGTTTTTTTGCTTTAAGATCAATATTAGTATGATCAAGGTATTGATTGATTGGTTTAGCCATATTTTTTAAATTTATTTAATAATTAAATCGTTTGTTTAAAATTTCTGTTATTTGTAAAAAAACATTTTCAATAGATTGTTCGCCGTCAATTATTTCCCAGTCGCAATATGTTTTTTCTTTGGCCATTTTTTCAAAAGTTGCGGCTAAATCTTTTTGAAATTGCAAGTTTTCTTCGTGGCGATCCAGATTACCACCTTTTTCTTTTGATTTTCTAAGAAGAGATGTTTCTGGTGAAATTTTAATCAATAAACATAAATCCGGACAAGGCACTTCCATTAGCTCGGTGATTTTTAATATCTTTTCTTTGGGCACGCCCTTAAGAAATTGATAAGCCAGGGTAGAAGTAAAATAGCGGTCTGCTATGATTATTTTATCATTTTTTAAACAATCTTGTATATATTCCTTGTCTTTTAAGTGGTCAGCCGAGTAAAGTAATAATTCAGCGCTTAAATTAGGATTAAATTTTTTATAAAGAAAATTATGAATTAAATCTCCAATGGGCTGGCCATATTCTGGATATTTTTTATTAACAATATTATATCCTTTTTTAGTCAAAAAATCAGACAATAACTTTGTCTGAGTTCCCTTTCCGCAACCGTCTATTCCATCTAACACGATAAATTTTCCAACAATGGTTGCCATTTAATAAAATTTAATTAGTTTCTAATTTACTCTCTTGGGGGCTTTTAGCGCCAACATATTTGGCATTTTTCTTTTTACTATAAGGATTGGTGGTGGGCGAAGAAAGAACTTCGAAAACTAATTGGCAGATTCTAGTTTTAGGATATAAAAGAATTGGAATCATACCAATATTTTCCATTTCTAAGACAATTTTACCCTGGAAACCAGGATCAATATGCCCAGCTGTAGAATGAATAACAATACCTAATCGTCCCAGGCTGGATCGCCCGTCAATTCGAGCGGCAACATCATCGGGTAAGTAAACCTCTTCTAAGGTGCTGCCTAAAACAAATTCACCAGGATGAAAAACAAAAGGCTCGTTTTCTGATACTTTTACCAAGCGAGTGATGTTGTTGAATGTTTCTGGTTTTCGAGTGTCGATATAAGGATTTTTGGTGTGTTCAAAAATCATAAATTCGTCTCCTAGCCTTAAATCCAAAGAGGCAGAACCAAGCTGTTCTTCTAAAATCGGTTCAGGAGAAATTTGAATCCTTTTTTCTTCAAGGAGTTTTTTTATTTCCCGATCAGATAATACCACGTTAATAAAATTTATTTATTATAAAAATTAATCAACAACATCAATGCCCAATGATCTGGCTGTGCCAGATAATATTTTTAAAGCCGCCTCCATATTATCAGTGTTTAAATCAGTCATTTTTTGTTTGGCGATTTCTTGTAGTTGAGCAGTTGTAATTTTTCCTACTTTTTTCTTGTTTGGAGTGCCCGATCCTTTTTCCAAACCAATAGCTTTTTTAATAAGCTGGGCAGCCGGAGGCTGGTGAAGTTTAAATTTGTATGATTTATCAGTGTAAACAGTAATGTCTACGGGTATTTTAAAATCACCCAAGTCTTTGGTAGCATCATTGAAAGCTTTACAGAACTCTGCGATGTTTACCTGTTGTGAGGCCAAAGCCGGACCAACAGGAGGGGCTGGGTTTGCTTTTCCAGCTTGAATATGAAGTTTTATTATTGCTTTGATTTCTTTTGCCATAATTTTTTTATCCTATCTTTTTAATTTGAAGCGAATCAAGTTCTAGCGGAGTATCTCGGCCGAACATATTAATCATTATTTTTACTTTTCCTTTTTCTCCATCTACTCCAAAGACCTTGCCCTCGGAATCTTTAAAGGGGCCGTCAGTAATGGTGACTAAATCTCCTTCGATAAAGTCAACATTATATTTTGGCTCTTCTTCAACCATTCTTTTTTTCAAAGAATCTATTTCAGTTGGAGAAACAGGCAAAGGAATAGTACCGGAACCGACAAACCCCGTAACATTTGGCGTGTTTCTAACCACATACCAAGAGTCATCGGTTACAATCATTTCCACTAAAACATATCCGGGATATATTTTTTCTTCAATGGTTCTTTTTTTCCCGTTTCTGATTTTAATCTTTTTTTCTTTTGGCACAACAACATTAAAAATTTTGTCTTCCATGCCCAAAGACTCAACTCTTTGTTTCAAGTTTTTTGCCACGGCGTCTTCATATCCTGAATAAGTATGCAGAACATACCATCTTTTTTCTGTTGAAGTTTGCTGTTTTGACATATTTTAACTATTTTTTAAATACAAATTTTTCCAAAAGCTGTTGAAAGCCAAAATCAAAAAGCCCTAAAATCAAAGCCACAATTAAGGTAATCACAACAACCGTAAAAGTATATTTGACTGCTTCTTGTCTGGTGGGCCAAGTTATTTTTTTAATTTCCATCCCCACTTCTCTGAAAAAATTAATTATTGGGTTTTGCGATTTCATGGTTGTAGAATAACAAAATAACGATAAAAAGTCAATTTTTTATGCGTTTTGAAAAACGCTTAAATATCCAGATTTTTCACATGCTTAGCTGAAGCCTGGATAAATCTTTTTCTGGGTAAAACCTCTTTTCCCATTAGCATATCAAAAGTTTTATCCGCTTCAATTGCATCATCAATAGTTACTCTTAACAAAACTCGGTTAGCTGGATCCATAGTGGTTTCCCAAAGCTGTTCTGGATTCATTTCTCCCAAACCTTTATATCTTTGAATACTTGCTTTTCCTCGATTGTCTTTTAAGCTAGTTAAGATTTTTTCCTTTTCATCATCTGAATAAGCATAATGGAATTCTTTTCCAGCAGTAATTTTATAAAGAGGCGGTTGAGCCAAGTAAATATATCCTTTTTCAAGCAATGGCTTAAAGTGGCGGAAGAACAAAGTCATTAGCAGGGTGCGAATATGATTTCCATCGCTATCCGCATCACACATAATAATAATTCTTTGATAGCGCAGTTTTTCCAAATTAAAATCATCGGCAATAGCTGTGCCCAGAGCAATAATCAAAGCTTTTACTTCGTCTGAAGATAGCATTTTATCCAACCTAACCCTTTCTACGTTTAATATTTTTCCTTTTAAGGGCAAGATTGCTTGAAATCTTCGATTACGAGCCTGACGACTGCTGCCTCCGGCAGATTCTCCTTCCACAATATATATTTCTGATTCTTCGGGATTTCGACTAGTGCAATCAGCTAATTTTCCAGGCAAAGACAATCCTTCTAATACGCCCTTACGAAGCACAGTTTCTTTGGCTGCTTTGGCTGCTTTTCTAGCCTTATAAGACAAAACTGCTTTTTCGATTATGGTTTTCATGTCTTGCGGAAATTTTTCCAAATAATCAGCTAAAGCATCAGCCACTACTGCTTCGGTTGCTGGTCTGGCTTCGGGGTTTCCTAATTTTGTTTTAGTTTGTCCTTCAAATTGTGGCTCTCTAATTTTTACAGAAACAACAGCTGTTAATCCTTCACGAATATCATCTCCTGTTAAATTAGGCTCAGATTCTTTAAGAAAACTATTTTTTCGAGCATATTCATTGATTAGCCTGGTTAGAGCAGATCGAAATCCGGTTAAATGGGTTCCGCCTTCAATGGTAAAAATATTATTGGTAAAGCTTTCTTCACAGATTTCATATTCATCGGTATACAAAAAAGCAGATTCAATTAAAATATTGTCTTTTTCGGCAATAGCATAAAAGGGATTTTGATGAATCGGCTCGCAGTTTCGAGATAAATATTTTAAATATGATTTTATTCCGCCCTCAAAGTAAAAATGATATTCTGAATGAGCGCCTTCTATTCTTTGGTCATAAAAATCAACCTTGACCCCTTTGGTTAGATAGGCTTGTTGACGAAGGTGGCTTAAGATTTTTTTTGGATCAAAATCGATTTCGCTAAAAATTTCTTTATCTGGTTTAAAGATAATAGTTGTTCCAGCTTGTCGACAATCGCCTATTTTTTTTACTGCTGCTTTGGGCTTGCCTTGTTTATATTCTTGCATATATTTGTGCCCGTCTCGGCAAACTTCGGCACGCATATCAATTGATAAAGCACAAACTACAGAAACGCCCACACCATGCAATCCACCAGATATTTTATAAGCATCGCCTCCAAATTTTCCTCCAGCATGCAAGGTGGTCATAATTGTTTCCAGGGCTGATTTCTTAGTTTTTTCATGGGTATCAACCGGAATACCTCTTCCATTATCTGTAATTTTTACATAATTATCGGGAAGTAAAAATAATTCTATTTTATCGCAATAGCCACCTAAAGCCTCGTCTAAAGAATTGTCGACTACTTCATAAATCAAGTGATGTAATCCTTGGGTTCCCGTGGAACCGATATACATCCCCGGCCTTTTTCGAACTGGATCCAATCCTTCTAAAACATAAATATCTTTTGCGCTATACGATTGTTTTTTTTCTTTTGCCATATTTTTTCTATTAGGGATTAAATTATTTTCTTTCTTCCCAGCCTAATTTTTGGGAAAGGTTTTTAATTATATGATTAACAACTTTGTTTATTTCTTCTGAAGAAAGAGTTTTTTCTAAATGTTGAAGTTTGATATTAATGGTAACGCTTTTTTTATTGATTAATGATTTGTTTTTGTAAATATCAGCTATTTCGGTTTTAATTTTTAAGCTTGGCTTTTCGATTTCTTTAATGGATTGCGAGAGCGATTCGACAATTTCTTTTAAGCTGATATTTTCATTAAGTAGTCCGGAAATATCGCGAAGAGCGGGCGGATGAAAAGAAATTGGTTCAAAAGTTTTTTCTTCGGAACAGCAGGATTGTAATTTTTCAAAATCAAAATCAAAAACAAAAATTTTTTCTTTTATTCCAAAATTTTCCGCAAATTCCGGAGAGATTTGGCCAAAAAATCCAAGATTTTTGTTTTTAGAAACCAAAGAAAGCGTATTTTGTTTATCCCAAAAAATTTCATTTGAATCTTTGAGATAATTAATCTTATCACAGCCAAGCTTATTTAATAAATAATTTATTTCGCCGCGCACTTTTGAAAAAATAACTTGTGGATTTTCTTCAGCGTTAATAATCAGCCCGGTTATTTTGCGGATTTCTTTGATTTTATTTTTTTCTTTTAAAAATACTTTATTTAATTCAAATATTTTAAATTGTTTAAATGTTTTTAAATTTTCTTTGGCATTGGCCAATAATTGGAAAACTAGGCTTGGGCGGAGATATTCAAAATCAGAGCTTACTGGATTTTTTATTTTTCCAGCCTGAGCCTGAAAAATATCTTTTTCTTTTTCCGAAATAAACGAATAGTTATAAATTTCAACATAGCCCAGCTCTTTTAAAACATCTTTTGCCTGATTCTGCCAGAAAAGATCGTTATTTCTTTTAACAGGCGCAAGAAAGTCGCAAGGAAGTTTTGGGGTTATTTTTTCATAGCCATTAATTCGGCCAATTTCTTCGATTAGGTTTTCTGCAATTAAAATATCTTGGCGAAAAGTAGGAATTTCGACTATTAGCTTTTTAATGGTTTTTTGTAATATTTTGATATTTAAAGATTTTAAGATTGCGATTGCCTGGCTTGGCTGAATTTCAAGACCTAAAACATTATTTAATTTTTCAAAATCAAGCGTTATTTTTTTAGGTAATGTTTTTTCTGGATAGATATCGATTATTCCTTGGGCAATTTTTGCTTGACTGGATTCTTGGATTAGCATTGCAACGCGATTAATTGCTTTTTGTGTAAGGTTTGGATCAAGGTTTTGCTCAAAACGGATAGAAGCATCGGTTCTTAAATTTATTTTTCGAGCTGTTTGGCTGATTAATTTAGGATTAAAATTTGCAGATTCCAAAACAATTGTTTTAGTGTTTTGATTAATTTCTGCGTTTTGCCCGCCCTTGATTCCAGCCAAAGCCAATGGTTTGCTGGCATCGGCAATAACAAGAATTTCCTCGTTTAATTTATATTCTAATCCAGACAAAGAAACTAATTTTTCTTTTGCTGTTGCTCTTCTAACGATTATTTTTTTGTGGGAAATATTTTCATAATCAAAAGCGTGCAAGGGCTGGCCCATTTCAAGCATTACATAGTTTGTGGCATCAACAACATTATTGATCGGTGATAATCCACAAGCAATTAATTTTTCTTGGATCCACTTTGGCGAAGGTTTTATTTTTACATCAAGCAAAACTCTGGCCGTATAGCGACGACAGTCTTTTTTATTTTTTATTTCTACTTGAAGAAGATCTTTGGCTTTTATTTTTTTCTCTTCTTTGATTATAATTTTTGGTTCTGATAATTTTAAATTTAAAATTGCGGAACACTCCTGAGCAATTCCTAAGTGGCTTAAACAATCACCAGCGCGATCTGGCAAAACATCAAGGCCAAGAATATAATCATTATCTTTTTTAATTAAAGATTCGTTTTCAAAACTATGCAAAGTTAAAATATCGGCCAGTTTCTGGGGCTGGGGCAATGGTTTTGCAAAAAAAGTTTTTAGCCAATTATAAGATACGTTCATTTTTTTTAAAACTGTTTTAAAAATTTAAGATTTCCACTATGAAACCAGCGAATATCATTAATTTTGTATTTCATCATTGTTAAACGGTCGATAGACATTCCAAAAGCCAATCCCTTGTATTTGTTTGGATTTAATCCCCCGTTTTCTATTACTTTGGGATGAACAATTCCGCCCCCAAGAATTTCTACCCAGCCGGATTTTTTACACGCTCCACAACCTCGGCCATTGCAAACAGCACAACTCATATCTATTTCAAAACTTGGCTCGGTAAAAGGAAAATAACTTGGTCTTAGTCTGATTTTTACATCTTCTCGGAAAAATTCTTTTAAAAATCTTTGTAAAATTGCTTTAAGATTAGCTACTGAAACATTTTCATCAATCATTAATCCCTCGATTTGATAAAAATTAACTTCATGGGAAGCATCTACCTTGTCAGAACGATAAGTTCGGCCGGGAATTACAATTCTGATTGGAGGATTTATTTGTTTCATAAATCTAGTTTGCGCTGCGGAAGTATGGCTTCTTAGTATTTCATTGGTCTCTAAGTATAATGTTTTCCCTAAAGATAAAGCATCGCGAGCAGGATGACCCTCGGGAATATTCAAAGAATCAAAATTATGCCACTCATCTTCTATTTCTGGACCTTCAACTACAGCAAAACCCATTAATTGAAAAATTTGTTCAATTTCTCTTCTGATTGTGCTTAAGGGATGTAAATGACCGGTTTCGATTTTTTCACCCGGGAAATCAAGATCTAATTTATTTAGTTTTTGTTTGCGTTCTTGCTCTTTTTCTTTTAGGGTTTTTTCCAGGTTTTGGGCTTCGGTTTGAATTAGGGCGGCAAATTCGTTAATCTCTTTTCCTAAAGATTTTCTTTGTTCCAAAGAAATATCTTTTAGTTCCAAAAAAAGATTTCTGATTTTCCCCTTTTTGCCTAAATAAACAGAGGAAAACTCCCTCAATTGGCTTGAGTCTTGTATTTTTTCCAGATCATTTTTAATAATATCTTTTAATTCTTCAAAATTCATACAAAAAATAATCCCTAAGATTATAACCCATTTTACCTTAAAAAATAATAAATAGCAAATCTTTTCTTGTTAATTTTTAATTGCGATTCAGCGCTATATATGATAAAATCTAAACATTATGATTCTTGATTTTTTTACTAGTGAATCGATTACTTCTTTAATAAAACTAACTGGATATCTTGGGGTTTGGGCTATTATTTTTTCCGAAACTGGATTATTGATTGGATTTTTTTTACCAGGAGACAGTTTGCTTTTTATCTCCGGCTTTTTGGCTTCTCAGGGTTTTTTTAATGTTTGGCTAATGGCTGGCGGTATTTTTTTATTTGCTGTCTTAGGAGATAGCGTTGGCTATGCGTTTGGAAATAAAACCGGACCAATGATTTTTAAGAAACAAGACTCTCTTTTGTTTCATAAAAAAAATCTAATCAAAGCGCAAAATTTTTATGAAAAATATGGAGCCATGACAATTGTTTTGGCTAGGTTTATTCCCATTATCAGAACTTTTGCCCCAATTGTAGCAGGAATTGGAAAAATGGATTATAAAAAATTCTTGGTTTTTAATATTTTTGGAGGATTTATTTGGTCTTTGGGTGTTACTTTGGCGGGCTATTTTCTGCCAAAAATTTTTCCAGAAACTGAAAAATATTTAACCTTGATTATTTTTTCCATAATTTTTATTTCGCTTATTCCACCGATTTCTCAATTTTTAAAAGAATACTTTCAAAACAACAAAAAAACGCCCGAATAGGCGCTTTTTTTATTTAATCTTTTAAATTATCCAAGTTAACATCATAAAGAATTTCTTCGTTTACCAGGCGATATTTTAATTGTTCTTCTTCGGTAAACCATATTTTTATTTCTCGCTCTGCTTCTTCGGTTTGATCAGAGCAATGAATTAGGTTGCGTACGGCTCGGCCATCCATATTGGCAAGCTCATAAGAATCAACAGTTAAATCTCCCCTAATGGTTCCAACGTCGGAAGTTAATGGTTCGGTTCCGCCAACGATTTTTTTAACAATACCCACGGCTTTATTTCCTTCCCAAACCATTTGCACCAATGGCCCGGCTGTCATAAAACTTACATTTCCCCTCATAATATCTTTACCGTATTCAATAGCCGGCTTTTCAATTGCTAAACCCAAGGCTTCTCTATTTTTAATTGTAATTTGCCCCTTGGCTTCATACCAGGCATCGTCTTTGTTGTAATGCTTCCAGCATTGATCTTCAGTGGCAAAAGCCATTTTCATAGCCACTAATTTTAGACCAGTTCTTTCAACTCGATGAATTATGTCGCCAATTAAAGATCTTTGCACCCCGTCTGGTTTAATAATAACAAACGTCCTTTCTTTTTTGATATTAATCATATTTTTTATTTATTAAATTAATTTATATTTTAAAAAAATTATATCTTAATTAGAAAAGAATTACAAGAAAAATTATTTTTTAGGAAAAATGAATTATTCCCCTTTTTTTCATTTCCCAAAAACATTTGGCCGTGGCTTCGATGTCTGCCCGAGCATTATGAGCTTCGCAAAAATCAGTTTCAAAAAGTTTATAATGCAATTCTGAAAGTTTTGGCCATTTGTAGCCGTATTGATTAGCAATTCCGCAAAATTCAGTTGAAGCCTGCATGGTGCAGATTTTATTTTTATTTTTCAAATTATTTTCTAAACCGCACCTTAAAAATTCTGTGCTTACGATTTTTTCATCAAATCCAAGATTATGCCCTACAAGAAAACAGGAATCATTGATAATTTTTTTAAATTCTTTTAAAACCAAAACTAAATCAATGCCTTTAGTTTGAGCGATTTTTGTAGTAATGCCGTGTAGTTTGGCTGCTTCAACTGGGATAGAAAAATTATTAGGCTTAATAATATAGTCTTTTGCAGCTATTTCTTTTCCCTTTTCGTCAAAATAAATCCAAGCAATTTGAACCATTCTGGGCCAATTATCAAAATCTTCCAGAGGGGCGCTCCAGCGTAAAGGCAGGCCAGTAGTTTCTGTGTCAAAAAATAAATACATATTGCTAAATTATATGCTAATCATAAATATTAAGCAAATAAATAAATCTTGACTCAATAATTTAAAAAATAAACCTTTTTTGGTTCGAGCCCTGGATAGGGTTTGTAGCTAAACAATGTTTTTTATCTTGATTATTTCAAGATTAATGTTTGGCGGACCCGACCGGGCGTCTCACGCGTTTTGACAATGTCAAAACTTTTGAAAATCCTCGGTTTTCAATACTTTCCGATACGGGAAGCCCAGGTTTCCCGACCCTTTCCTTGGTTCGAGCCCTGGATAGGGTTTGTAGCTAGACAATGTTTTTTGTCTTGATTATTTCAAAATTAATGTTTGGCGGACCCGACCGGGCGTCTCACGCGTTTTGACAATGTCAAAACTTTTGAAAACCCTCGGTTTTCAATACTTTCCGATACGGGAAACCCAGGTTTCCCGACCCCTTCCTTGGTTCGAGCCCTGGATAGGGTTTGGGGTTAGATAATATTTTTATCTTGATTAATTCAAGATTAATGTTTGGCGGACCCGACCGGGCTCGAACCGGCAGTCTCCTCCGTGACAGGGAGGCGCGATAACCAATTTCGCTACGGATCCAATAATATTTTCAAGCGAATTAAGTGCCTGAGGTGAGGATTGAACTCACGCACTCTCGCTTATGAAACGAGTGCTCTGCCACTGAGCTACTCAGGCAAAAATATATGTTGCGGTTCCTGGAATTGCACCAGGGTCTCCAGCTTATGAGACTGGCGAGGTACTACTCCTCTAAACCGCTATAAGTAAATGTATTTTAGCAAAAAAACAAATAAAAGCAAGAGCTTTGAAAAAACTCTTTTGTTTTTAGAGAAAATTTTTAATTGATTATTTTTAACTTGGTTAAAATGTCTTTAATGTCAATCGCTAATTTTTCTGTAATTTCCGGATCAATTCTATAGGTGGGATCATTTTTTAATTTGCCAGATAAATAAACAATGGCTTCAATTGTTTCGGCGCTTTTAAATTTATTTTTTTCTCTGATTTCGGGCAACAATTCTTTTAAATCACCGCCCTGATATTTCAAGGCTTTAAAAATATCATAAAGCATTCCCTCCATATTCATAATTGCTGCTTTATAATCAAGGTCTGTTTTTTTTGCTAAAAAATTCAGGATTTGTTGCCAGCGGTTAAAAATATAAGTGCTTTGGTCAAAAGAAGGTCGCATAAAATCTTTGAAAATACGATTCTTTTCTGCCAGGAAAAAAACCTGCTTGATTAAATAATAAGTAGACAAAATCATAAAAGCAATGGTAATCAAAATAAAAACCACTTTAAACGGAAGCAAGGCGCCATTTAATTCAGCAGATGATAAAAAATTGTTAATTTGTTCTAAGTCCATAATTTTTTTCAAAAAAATCAGCGGTTTCGAAAATTAAATTTTCCTTAAATGCCGGCGCAATTAGTTGCAGCCCGATTGGAAGGTTTTTTGTCCAACCGCAAGGAATAGACATTCCTGGTAATCCTGCTAAAGGCACGGCCACGGTATAAACATCGGAAAGATACATTGCCAAAGGATCATCTGCTTTTTCATTAATTTTAAAAGGCAAGACTGGAGAAGTGGGACCCATAATTAAATCTACTTTTTTAAAAGCTTGCTCAAAATCATTTTTAATCAATGTTCTTACTTGAAGGGCTTTTTTATAATAAGCATCATAATATCCGGCCGATAAAGTATAAGTGCCAAGCATTATTCTTTTTTTTACTTCTTTTCCAAAGCCAAGTGATCGGTTTTGAAGATAAAAATCAAGCAAATCCTCTGTTTCGGCCATTTTTTTTATTTCACTAAATCTAATTCCATCAAATTTTGCTAAGTTAGCACTGGCTTCCGAGGGAGCAATAATATAATAACAAGCCAGGGCATAATCAGTATATGGCAAGCTTATTTCGATTATTTCTGCTCCATTTTGTTTATAAAAATCAAGCGCCTGTTTTATTGATTTTTCAATTTCAGGATCAAGGCCTTGGCCAAAATATTCTTTAGGGACTCCGATTTTTAATCCTTTTATTTCCCAGTCTTTTTTTGAATCAGGAAAATCAATAGTGGTTGAGTCGTTTTTACTTTTTCCTCTAATAGCTTCGAAAACAGTTTGGCAATCTTTCGAGTTTTTTGCAATTGGGCCAACTTGATCTAGCGAAGAAGCAAAAGCAATTACTCCGTAACGGGAAACAGTGCCATAAGTTGGTTTAATGCCCGAAACGCCACAAAAAGAAGCTGGCTGTCTGATTGATCCACCCGTATCTGAACCTAGGGCAAAAAGACATAAATTGGCAGCCACAGCTGCTGCCGAACCACCCGAGCTTCCCCCGGGAACGCGCTCTAGGTCGTGAGGATTTTTAGTTGGGAAATAAGCCGAGTTTTCGCAAGACGAGCCCATAGCAAATTCATCCATATTTGTTTTGCCCAAAAAAATCGCTCCTTGATGTTTTAATTTTTCAATAACAGTAGCGTCGTAAGGGGCGATATAATTTTCCAAAAATTTTGAACCAGCTGTGCATTTTTCGCCTCTCACCATAATATTGTCTTTAATGGCGCAAGGAATTCCAGTTAAAGGAAGGTCTGTGTTTTTGGCAATCATTTCATCAGCTAAAGCTGCCTGTTTTATGGCCAAGTCTTCGGTAATCCAAAGATATGATTTTATGTTGGAGTCAATTTTTTTTATTTTATCCAAATAAGCAGTAGTTAGTTCTACGGCTGAATATTCTTTATTTTTTAAGCCCTGCCTTGCTTGGCTAATAGTTAATTTTTCTAAATCAATCATTGTTTAATATCTTTTTAACCTCTAAATAATTATCTTTTCGGCGAGGCATTAAATCCAATAAATCCTGATTAGCAAAAACTTCGGGCTGATCGGCGCGAAAAATATTGCTATGATGAGCCATGCCCGCTGTTTCTTCGATTGCTTGGGTGTCTAATTCTTTTAATTTATTTACGTATTCCAAAATCGAAGAAAAATCTTGTTCGAATTTTTTTAATTCGTTTTCTTCTATTTTTAAATAAGAAAGCGCGGCTATTTTTTTAACAATTTCTTCGGAAATCATAAATTTATAATATCTTATTAAACAATTTAGAGCAACTTATTTTTTAAAAAAATTAGCTATCCAGGCCCAGATTCCTCCAGCAGAATTCCAAAGCTCTTTAGGCAAGGATTGGATGTCTTCTAAAAATTCTTTTTTTGCTGCTGGCATATTTTCGGTCATCCAGGCTTCGATTGTTTGGATTATGTTTTCCGTAAAAGGCCCGACCCATTCCTTGAATTTTACAATTGCTTGGGGCAAGTTTTTATCGATTGTTTCTTTTGTTTTTTCCCAATCAACTGGATTATTGATTTGTGTTTCTGAGTCTTCGGGCTCGGCTTGGGTTTGATTTTCCAGCTCTATTGGTTCGCTTGAAACTTGAGCATTTAAGCAAAACAAGCCCAAAAAACAAGCAAAGAAAAAGAAAATAATAAAAAATTTTTTAATTGCCATATTTTAAGTAAGTAATTCCAGGGCTTTTTTTATTCGGAAAAGGGTTTTTTCTTTTCCTAAAACTTCAGCGATTTCCATTGGCCCAGCAGAATTTTTCTTTCCACTTAAAGCTACTCTTAATGGCCACAATAAATTTCCGCGATTTGGCATTTTTTCTGCTTCGGGCAATAAAACTTGTTCCAATTTCTCTTTATTAAAATCTTTTTCTTCAAGCAAAGATAATATCTCTAAACATTTATTTAAAGAAAGCGCTAATTCCGAGTCAGTCATTTGTTTCCATAATAAAAGGTTTTTTTCGTAAGATAAAGTTTGTTTAAAAAATAAATCAACAAGATCGATGATTTCGGAAAGCTTTTTAAGCCGTTCTTGATAAAGCGCGACAATCTTGCAAAGGTATTCAAAAGACACTTCTTCTCCTGTATCTATAATTTCGTAAAACTCGGGAGCTTTTTCTGTGATTAATCCAGCTTTTTCCAAATAAGGAACCAGCGTTTGGGTAAGATCAGCCAAAGGCTTGCGTCGAATATAAAATCCATTAATCCAATCCAGTTTTTCCAAATTAAAAATTGCTCCAGCTTTTTGAATTTTTTCTAAAGAAAAATCAGTAATTAGTTCTTCTAAGGAATAGATTTCTTTTTCTGTTCCCGGATTCCAGCCCAAAAAAGCAATAAAATTTATCAAAGCATCGGGCAGATATCCTTCTTCTTTGTAGTCAACCACCGAAGTCTTTCCATCACGTTTACTTAATTTTTTTTTGTTTGCACTAAGAATCAAAGGAATGTGCGCATATTCCGGCTGATTTAAACCCAAAGCCTGAATCAAAAGAATTTGCTTGGGCGCATTACTTAAGTGTTCGTCACCGCGAATAACATGGCTGATTTGCATTTCCGAATCATCAACAACCACGGTAAAATTATATAAAGCATTATCCAAATCTTTAGCAATCACAAAATCTCCTAAAATATCAGAATTAAATTCAATCGGGCCTTTAATTAAATCATTAAAAGATATTTTTCGATTAGCCGGGCATTTAAATCTAATAACCGAAGGCTTTCCTTGTTTTAAGTATTCGGCTATTTGTTCGGGTTTTAAATTTCGGCATTTTCCTCGATAAACAGGGGCTTCGCCAATAGACATTAAATATTGTTTTTCTGCTTCCACATCTTCTTTGTTGCAAAAACAATAATAAGCCGTGCCTTCCTCAATCATTTTTTGAAGATATTTTCGATAAATATTTTTTCTTTCGCTTTGGCGATATGGAGCAAAAGCGCCAAGATAATCAGGCTGATAATCAGCTGGATTAATGTCTAAATCTTTGGGCAAAATCGGACCCTCATCCCAGTTAAGCTGAAGCCATTCAAAAATCTTAATCAATTCATATTCCCATTCTGTTTTTGATCTTTCTTTATCAGTGTCTTCGATTCTTAAGATAAATTGTCCTTTTTTTTGACGAGCCAATAAATAATTAAAAAGTGCGGTTCGCAAACTGCCAATATGAACATGGCCCGTTGGAGACGGGGCGAATCTTGTTCTAATTATTGGATTTTCTTTTTTTGCAATCATTATTTTTTTTCGAAATAATTTATTAAATAATCAACAATATTATTAGTAGCATCCTGAAGTTTTAATTTTTCCGCGGCTCGGCTCATAATTTCAAAATTGCCAAAAGTATATAAATTAAGCACGGTTTCCAGAAAAAAATTAGGAGTTAAATTGCTTTCCTCGATTACGATTCCAGCACCTGATTTAGCATAAGCATAGGCATTTTTTACTTGATGGTTTTGGGCAGATTCAGGCAAAGGAATTAAAATGCTTGGTTTTTTAAAAGCAGCGATTTCAAAAATAATGCCTGCCCCTGCCCTGCTGATTACACATTCTGCCAAACAAAGCCCGCTTTTTAATTGAAGCTCATTTAAAAAAGGATATAAGTGGCAATGGTTCTGCAATTCTTTGGGAATAAAAGTAGCTATATTCTCTTGCGCTCTTTCAAAATCAGCATATCCTGTTTGATGGATTATTTCAAATTTTTTAATCAATTGGGGCAAGATTTGAAAAATCAAACTATTGATTCGAAAGCTTCCCTGGGAACCTCCTAAAATAAGAATAATTGGCTTGGTTGAAACGATACTCAGTTCTTTTTGAGCAATTTCTTTATTTATTTTTAACAAATCAGAACGAATAGGGTTGCCGGTAAAAATCATTTTTTGAAATGGAAAATATTCAGTCTCTTTTAAAGGAAAAGAAACAAAAACAGTTTGGCTAAAACGACTGAGAATTTTATTTGCCAGCCCTGGAGCAACATCAGATTCGTGCATTATGATTGGAATTCCTAAACACCAACCAGCAACAACCGCAGGAAACGATCCATATCCTCCTTTACTAAAAATTAAATCCGGAGCAGTAAAAAAAAGAATTAAAAATGCTTGGATTGTTCCCAAAGGAATTTTAATAAAAAAATCAACAATGTTTTGAAAAAAAGATTTAAGATTAAAATATCTTCGGACTTTTCCAGAAAGAATAAAATAAGTTTTCAAGCTTTCTTTGAAAAATAATTTTGAAGAAAATTCGTCTTCCGGACCCATATATGATAATTCTATTTTTTGAGCACAGCGTCTTTTCAGTTCTCGGCTAATAGCAATTATTGGAAAAATGTGGCCTCCGGATCCGCCCCCGGTAAATAATATTTTCATAAATTAACTATACAAAATTAAAAGCTTGCGAGCAAGAGATGATTTAAACAATTAATTTTAATTATTCTTTAACTTCTGTAGAAATTTTTAAAAGGATTCCGCAAGCAATCAATTCTATTATCAAATGAGTTCCGCCGCCAGTAATAAACGGTAAGGGCGTGCCACTTAAAGGCATTAGACCAGTCATAGCGCTGATATTTACCAGGGCTTGAATGGTTAGCCAGAACCCGATTCCAACCGCAACTAGCCTGTTAAAACTGTCTAGGCTTTTTTTGGAAATAACAAAAGAAGTAATAGTAAAAGCAAAAAAACAAACAATTAAAAGAAAGCAGCCAATAAATCCTGTTTCTTCAGCAAAAATAGCAAAAATAGAGTCTGAGCTTGCTTCGGGTAAAAATGATTTTTGAGAGCTAAATCCTAACCCAGATCCAAATAATCCCCCAGACCCAATAGCAGTTAAAGATTGATTTATGTGATAACCAGTAGATAAGGGATCATTGTTGGGATCAAGATAAGTAATAAATCTTTTCATTCGATATGGTTCGAAATAAATCATTGTTCCGACAATCGAAGATCCAAAAAGCCAAATAAATAGATTATATAAAAAAGGAGTTTCGGCACAGAAAAAAATAATGCAAGCAATAGAGCCAATAATAACCAAAGTGCTTAAATTTGATTGTAAAAAAAGAGCAAAACCAATTATTCCTAAAACAAGAAGGAATGGACCAATCTTTTTCTTTGCTGTTCGACCAGCACTTAAAATTGCGGAAAGATATAAAATAGTGGAAAGCTTTAAAAATTCTGAAGGCTGAAGAGTGGTAAATCCCAAATTTAGCCAGCGCGTTGCTCCGCCTTCAGTTTTAGAAAGCCCGGGAACAAAAACCGCAAACATTAATATAACAGTAAAAATAAAAAAAACCAAACTATATTTTCTATAAAAACTAAGAGGAATTTTAAAAGCAATAAACCCTAAAATTAATCCAGGAATTAATCCGCGAATTAGCTGATTAAAAAGATAATGGGCTGGAGAATTTCCCGCTTGAATCGATAAGGGCGCAGAGGCAGTAGTTAAAGCCAAAATACCTATTAAAATCAATAAAAAAATAGAAACCAAAAGAGTAATATTAGGCTTGTTCCTTTTTTTAAGAACCATATTGTTTAACAAATTTTTTAAACTGATCTCCCCTTTCTTTAAAATTTTTAAAAATTCCAAAACTGGGCGAAGCGCAAGACAAAAGGCAGATTTTATTGGGACTGGTTTTCTCAAAAGCTATTTTAATTGCACTGGCCATATCATTTACAAAAAAACGATTTAATTTCTTTTTTTGTTCTATGGGAATTCCGGCCCAAATTTTTTGCCCAGAACTGGGAAAAAGAATTAAATTCTTAATTTTTGTTTTGGGAATTTTTTTTGATATTTTAGTAAATTCAATTCCTCGATCAAACCCCCCGGCAATTAATGTTTCCACTGATTCGCCCAAAGAATCCAGGGCAAAAATAGTAGCTTCTGGGATTGTGGCAATAGAATCGTCATAAAATTTTATTTTTTGGTATTGCCCCACAAATTCTAATCGATGTTCCAATGGTTTAAAACTTTTTAAGCCTTTAATTGTTTTTTCTAATGAAATTTTTAAAATTTTTGCTGTCTCAAAAACAGCGCTTAAATTATCAGGATGAGTAATTTTTTCCAAAAATTTATTTTGATTGATTATTTTTTTTATTTTTTTCGAATCAATCAATATTTTTTTTGCTTTCGATTTTTGAGCCAAATTTTTTATTAAAGAAAATTTTGGATTAAAAATAAAATAATCTGCTTTTTTCTGGTATCTGGCAATATTTGCTTTTGCTTGAAAATATTGTTTAAAGCTTTGATAATAGTCCAAATGCTCGGGATAAATATTTAAAAATATTGCCAAATTAGGGCTTTTTTCTAAAAATTGAAGCTGATGAGAAGAAAGCTCATAAACAATATGATCTTTTTTCTTTATTTTTAAAAGAAAAGAAAGGGACGGAACCTCGATATTTCCTAAAAGATAAGCTCGAAACTTGTTTGTTTTTAAAATATGATAGATTAAAGAAGAGGTGGTGCTTTTTCCCTTGGTGCCGGTAATGCCGATAATTTTTGCCGGGCAATTTTCAAAAAATAATTGGGTTTGACTGGTAACGAGCGCGCCTTTTTTTAAAAACTTTTTAATGTTTTCGTATTTTATGCCTGGAGATTTTACAATAACATCATAATTTTTTAAATAAGCAAGATAATTTTTACCAAGGATTAATTTTATGTTTTTATCTTTTTCTAATGTTTTTTTTAAAGAATCGTCAAGGGTTGATAATGTTTTTTGATCAGCAATGGCTAATGTTTTTTTAGGAAATATTTTTCGAAAAAAAGCAAAAGAATCAGCGCCCTCTCGACCGATTCCTAAAATAAGCAATTCTTTATTTTCTAATTTTTTTAGATTCATTTGGTTTATTTTTTTAAAAAATCAACAATTGTTTGTCCAAAAAGCTTAACAGCTTCATGGTTTTGGCTAGTAATAATGTTGCCATCAACAACTACTGGCTTTTCTTCGTAAATTCCTTGATTCTTTTTAATGATTTCAATTCCGGACTTATCTATTGAAGATGACCAAACAACAGCTTTTTTATTTTTTAATATTCCGGCTTTGGCTAAAATTATCGGAGCAATGCAAATTGCGGCAATAATTTTATTCTCATTTTGAGCTTTTTTGATCAAATGATACGACTTTTCGTTATCTAAAAAAATAATTGCTCCGTTTCCGCCAACAAAAATAATCGCTTCGTAATCGCTGATATTTAAGTCATCCAAGCTTTTTGCAATTGCTTCTCCTCCAAATCTTCCTATAGCCAAACCCTTTTCGTTGCTAAAAGTTTCGGTTTTTATTCCATTTAATTCTAACACTTGTTTTGAAAAAAAATATTCTTCGTCACGAAAATCTTTAAAGGCAATAACAATAGCTACTTTTTTCATTAATTGTATTATACATTTTTTTAAACATAATGAAAATGCCTTTTAAAAGCGTTTATTTAAAGAAATTTGACATTTATAATATTTTATTTTATATAAAATATATGCCCATTAAAAACGGTTCAAAAAAAGGTCAAGTATCTCGATCCATAAAACAATCCTATGGATCTCATGAATATAAAAGTCAGACCAATGGTCTGACAAAAAAACAAAAAAGAGAGAAAAGCCGAGAACTGAACGAACAAGAATTAGCAAAACTTTATTGCAATATGGCAAGAAAAAGACGCTAATTCTTTTTTTATTAATCTATAATTTTAATTGTTTTTGATATTTAAATTTATCAGGAATATTATTTTTTTTATCCCAGTTGTTCATTATTGCTTCAGCTTCTTTTTCCCAGTCTTTGCATTGGGGCATTAGATTTTCAGCAAAAAATTCTAACAAATAGGGCTGTTCCATATCTCTAATTACATTTTTTTTCCAACTTAAATATAGGGCGATTTTAGCTTCTTGGCGTGTACCCACGCATTCCCATGGCTTTATCTCATCTTCTTCAATTAATTCAAAAAGCAAGGGCAATAATTCTTTTTTGGTAAATAAATCCTTTCCAAAGATATTTTTTAAATCAGCGCTGGAGACAAAAGGATATAAAATAGAATAAACAAAAAGACATTTAGCGCAAGAACCGCACCAAGTTCCGGTTTTTTCTTTGGTGCCAGAATAAGTTTTTTGAGATTCATTACAGCTTAAAAAAATAGGCAAAAAGTCTCGGCGGTCGGAAAATATTTTTGCAATCTGTAATTCATAAAGCGGGCGCAATAAACTGAAATATTCAAGATTAGAACTCAGATATTTTTTTAAATAATCGCGAAATTTGTTTTCAAAATCAAATGTTTTGCTATACTGGTGGTTTATTTCTTCGCCTAGATATTCAATATTGCCCTCATTACTACTTTTTTCATTACTAAAAACAATATATTTTTTGTTAAAAATTACTGCTGAGAGCGCGGTTAAAAAAGAAAGATAAGCAACAAACGGCGTATGTCCGTTTAAATATCCTTTTTTATTCAAAGAAAGAAGCACGGGGTCGATTTTTCTTTCGCAAACAATAGAGTTTTTGTTTCCAAAAATATTATTAGCGTCTTCGCCTGCCTTGGTTGGGTTAAGAAAGAAAAAAGCTAGATTATTTTTCTTTTTATTAAGAAGATGATAAGAAGTTAAAGAATCTTTTCCACCCCCGATTGGTAAAAGAAAATCTTGTTTTGATGCTTTGAACAATATTAATCGGCTTGGATCTTTTTCCGAAATTATTTGAATAAAGTTTTTTGCTTTGAAATTTATTTTGTTTTCAAAAAAATACTGGGCCATTCCTTTTAATAAAAGATCTTGCCACCAATCAATTTGATTTTTTTCCAATCCCCCGCATTTAATAATTATCTTAGGAGAGCAAAAAGCTTTCCAATAACTAAAACTTTCAATTATTCCTAAATTAAAAACAAAATTATCAATAATTTCTTTTTTTATTTTTTTTGCCCCGGTGGGAATATTTTTTATTTTTAATTCTGGAGTAAATTTATTTTTTCCCACGCTAAAATCAAAAGAAATCAACAAGTCTTTATTTTTAAAAGACCATTTATACCGATTATATAAAAATTCGGGAAATTTTTTTCTTAAATCTTTAACTAAAAACTTGGGAAGCTTTTTTTTCATTGTTTTAAAATTAATAATTGGAGACAGACCCCTAATATAGCCAAAATAACGGAAATTATCCAAAACCGCATTACGATTTGCTGGCTAGTCCACCCAATTGCTTCAAAATGATGATGAATCGGAGTAGAAAGCCAAATCTTTTTTTTCCGGATTTTTTTAGATAAAAGCTGGATAATTACTGATCCTGTTTCTAAAACTAAAACACCTCCGATTATTGGTAAAATTGCTATTGAATTTGTTAGAAAAGCAATAGCAGTCATAGTCATTGTTAGGCCCAGGATTCCAGTTTCACCCATATAAAATTTTGCTGGCGGAATATTAAACCAAAGAAAACTAAAAATAGTTCCTAAAATAATAGCACAAAAAGCAGCTAAATCAGCTTGGCCTTGCACTAAAGCAATAACTGTAAAAGCTCCAAAAATAGAAGCAAAAACTCCGCCCGCTAACCCATCTAAACCATCAACTACTCCGCTAGCCCAAGAAGCCAAACTAACAATAATATATAAAACTATATACCAAAGCCCTAATTCCCAAACAAATCCTTCTGGAAAGTTAAATAAAAGAGGAATGTTGATTGAACTCCAGCCAAGCTTAAAATAAAGCCAAAATCCCCCAACAAGCCCGATTAAAATTACCAAAGCTAGACGGATTCGAAATTTTAAACCCCCGCCAATATATTTTCCTTTTCCGTAAACTACAAAAATATCATCAACCAATCCGATTAATGAAGCAGAGATTAGGGCAAAAATAGGAATCCAGGTTTGTTCTCGACTAAAAAAATTAAGTTTTTGAAGCCACCAGATATCAACAAAATTTGCCAAAAAAAGGCAGATAAAAGAAATAATTAAAACCGTGGCCCAAATAACGATTCCTCCGCCTCGAGGAACAGTGGTTTCTTTTTCTTTGTGAAGCGATAAAAATACTTCGGCATCTTTTCCATCAATTGTTTTCGCTCGAGCGCTTTTTTTCCAAAATTTTATTTGATATAAGTATTTTGTTAAAAATTGTCCAATAAAAAAAGCAACAATCGATGAAGAAAAAGCCAAAACAAGAATTTTTATTACATTAAAAGTCAATAAAGACATGTTTTACCAAATAAAAGAATTAGTTATCCAGTTTTCTAACTTTTCCGCCTCAATAAAACGGCTTGTTTTTCCATCAGCGCCCATAATAATATTTATTATGTAGGCGGTTTTGCTTTGAAAAGGAGAGAAAAAAGGCTTTTTTGATACTGAAATAATACACCCGTTTGCTTCTTTTGTATAGCCGGTTTTGCCCCAAAGATATTCAGGCCCTTTTTTTAATAAAGCGTTAGTATTTTCTAGTTTTTTATAATAATGGCCATTAATATAGTAATCAATAGATTGAATCGAGCAGATTTCAACCAGCAAAGAATGGTTTTTTATAATATAAATAATTATTTTTTTTAAATCATCTGCCGAGGCTTGATTCATTTTAAAATCTTCTTCGGTTAAACCACTGGGATTAAAAAAAACAGCTTTTTTTAGATTTAAATCTTTGGCTTTTTGGTTCATTAAGTTAACAAATTTTCCCGTTGCCATTTGTTCGCTTAAAATATCTGCAGCCACATTATTTGATTCTATTAGCATTATTGTTAAAAGATTTTTAATCAAAATTGCTTGCCCAGAAAAGATATTGCCCCCAGTAGCAACAAGAGCCGAAACCTGATCTGGGGTTAAAAATATCTTTTTTTCTAAATCATACTGCTCGATAACGACAATCGCAGTCATTAATTTACTCATTGAAGCAATCGGATCAGCATTGTTTGTATTTTTTTGAAAAAGTATTTTTTCTGTTCCAGTTTCTGGAATTATTAAAACCGACAATGCTTGCGTTGCATTTATTTGAAGATCAGGAGCGTTGTTTTTTTTCAAAGGTCGAAATAAAGAATCTTCGGAAATAAAAGAGGCTCGAACCGAAGAAACAGCCTCAAGGTTTTGACTATTTGAATTCATAAAAAAGATTGAAACAAGAAAAGCAAAACAGAAAAAAATAAAGAAAAAAATATTCGGTTTTTTCAAAATAAACATTTTTTCTTTATTTTTCTTTCAACTTAGATTGCAAGTCTTTTATTTTTTCTTTTAATTCAACCATTTTGTTTTCCCGATTAATAAAAACATTACTGATTTGAACTAGTTCATTTATTTTTTCTTGCAATTCTTCGGTTTTTCTGTTTAATTCTTTGGTTCTATCTTGGATTTGAGCCTCTAAGCTTTCGTTTAATTCTTTTAAGGCCAAAGTTCTTGCCTTAACCATAATTTCTAAAACAGCATTTGATTCTTCTAATTTTTCATTAGCCTCATTTAGCCTCCAAGTTTTTTCTTGTAATTCTTTTGTTCTTTCTTCTACTATTTTTTCAATATCTTTTTTTTGCTTGTTTAATTTATTGGTATGCCTGATCAACAGAAAACAAATAAAAGCAATTAAAATAAAAGTAAGAGATCTGATTAGCATACTTAGCTCCATTTTTGGAAAAATAATAAAAGAAGCTAAAATTGCCAAAATCACAGCCACTAAAATATCAGTAGTTACAACAGAAGCAAAAGGATGTTTTTCGATTAAAACATAGCATAAAATCAAAGCATAGATTGGAATAGTTAAATAATATATGGGAATAACATTAATGCCATAATCAGGCAAAAAGTAAATAAAAACTAATCCAAAAATAGAAAAAGACATCAAAATAAACATTAATAGGTCTTTTTTTTGCTCTTCTTGTTCTTGTTTGTCCATCCAAGCTTTGGCAAAATTTATTAATGTTAAAATAAGCAAAGTGATAACAAAAGCGCTAAAAGAATAATAAATATAGCCGTCTTGGCCCAAACTTACTCGGAAAGAAAAAATAGATTCAATAATCGCCCTGCTTTCGCTGGCGGCTACTAGCCAAACAGAAAAAATATAAGAAAAATATAAAAATAAATTTTGGTTTTTTATATGGCAAAATTCAATTGAAAAATGATAAAGAAAAACCGGAATCATAAAAACAGCCAAAGATAATACTTTTGTAATCATTTCTGCTTTGGGATTAAGGCCAAAAGAAAAAAGCTGCCACATTAAAACCGCGCTGATAGTCCAAAGAAATTGCAATATTCCGGCAATAAAAAAAACAGTCGTAGCCCTGGTTCGATTTTTAACTATCAAATACAGGCTAACCATCAAAATAAAGGTGCTACTGGGAAGTAAAAGATAAATTGCCAATGGTATTTGCGCCATATTATTTTAAATAAGATTGGATTTTTTCCAAGATTTCTTTAGGATTATAATTTGATTTAATCATATAATCTTTGGCTCCAAGCTGAAAAGCTTTTTCTTTTGTTTCTTTATCATCAAAATTAGACAATACGATTACCGGCACATCAGAAGCGCCAGGAATATTTTTTCTTTTTTCTAAAAAATACAATCCGCTTTCTTTGGGTAAAAGAATGTCTAAAATAATCAAATCAGGCAATTCTTTTTTTATTTTTTCCAAACCCTCTTCTACGTCCATTCCTGTTAAAACTTTATACCCCTCTTTTGTAAACTTAAAGTTATACATTTCCGAGAGTATTTTTTCATCTTCGATAATAAGTATTTTTTTCATATTATTAATATTTATTTATCTGTGAAATTAAATTTATGGCGAGAATCTAAAATTGCTTGAATAGGTAGCCTGATGGTAAATAAACTGCCCTTGTTTTTTCCTTCGGAAAAAACACTGATTGAACCGCTGTGCATTTCAACAAAATTTTTAGCAACATACAATCCCAATCCTGTTCCTTGAGTATAAAGCTCGGCCCCGCCTTTTCCCCTTGAAAAGCTTTTAAACATTTTTTCTTGTTCCTCGGGCTCGATTCCCACGCCCGTATCTTTTATTTGCACAATTATATCATTATTTTCTTTATTAAGCGAGACATCAACCCCGCCCTTCACAGTATAAAGCACGGCATTATTGATAATATTACTGAATGATTGTTTTAATTTTTCAGGATCAGCCTTGATTAAAGGGATTTTTTTTGACAATATTTTGTATTTTAAGTTTAATTTTTTTTCTTCAGCAACTAATCGGATATCTTTAATGCACTCTTTTAATAAATCATCAACTGAAACATCTTGGAATTTCAGCTCTACCTGCCCTTTTTCTAAACGACTAATTGATAATAAACTGTTGACCAATTTTATCATTCCCACGCTTGATTCATGGATATAATTGATTGCTTTTTCAGCTGGATCCGGCAAATCACCATAATCGCCATCTTTCAGCATCGAAGTATATCCTCTAATGGCGGCCAAAGGAGTGCGCAACTGATGGGAAGCAATGGAAATAAATTCTGTTTTCATTTTACTGATTCTTTCCGCTTCTTCTTTTTGAGAAACTTCATCATGAATAGCTCTGATTAAATAATAACCAAAAAAACAAAATAAAATTATAATAATTCCGATTAATATTTTTAAAAACGTGGTTGGCATTAAGAAAAACAAAACAATAATAATAATCGACATTATAAAAACCAAAAGCTCGGTTAAAATAAGCTTAATTTCAAATAAGTGATATTTTAAAGTTGCCAAAGCAAAAATAATTACAAACAAAACAACAAATAACTGCCCAACAGGAGGGATAAGCCCTATCCCAAACATTAATGGAAAGTTTGTTGCTCCCCCACCAAATCCTAAAATCGACCCCAAGAAAACATAATTTATTTGATGGGTCTTTTCGATGTCGCTATTTTTTTTTGCTTTAATCAGCTCTTTTAATCCATAACCAACTAAGCCAAAATATCCTATTACTAAAAAAATTACATAAAGAAATCCTGCCTGGGGCCAATAAGGAAAATCGCGAACCGGTGCTACCGAAGAAATATAAGCCGGGGTAAAACTAAAAAGAGAAAAAATTAAAGTAAGGGCATAACCAAAAAATAAAATACGTTTTTTTTCTTTTGTAGTTCCTAAAATGCTTAAAATCCAATGAAGATAAAATATTGGAATAAAGGTTGCGCCAAAATTAAGCATCCTAGACCAAAATAAAGCCTCGAGGGCCGTATTTACCGAGAGCCAACGAGAATAAGAAAAACTCCAAAGAGCAAAACTAGCGCTCATTAAAAAAAACGTATAATTTATTTTATTTTTCCAATTTTTTGAAAAAATTAGAAAACCAAAAATTATAGCAACCAGCCCATTAATAAAACTTATTATTATGTATATATCCATAAATTAAAACCTGAAAAATATTTTTACTTCAAGCCAATTGGCATAATATGAAAACCAAAATCATCGGTAAAACTTTTTTGCCACTTAAAACCAGATTTTTTTAATATTTCTTGGAGAATTTTTTCTGGTTTAAAAATTAATTTCCACCCAGTAATTTTATCCATTATAAAATAAGTAAAAGGATCGTCTTCTAACATTTTTGGAGAAGCATTACTAGTAATAATATACCCACCCTTATTTATTATTTTTTGCGTGTTTTTTAAAATTTTTATACAAATATCTGAAGGTAAGCCACAAAGAACTCCAACCAAAACTACAAGATCAAATTTTTTCTTAGGGCGATAACGCATAAAGCTGTTTTCAATAAATTCTATTTTATCATCTACTTTTCCCACTTTTGCAATTCTTTGTCCTCTTTTAATGGCCATTTTATCTTTATCAATACTAATAACTTCGATATTATCATTATTTTGATAATATTTTGAAAGAACATTGCAAATATCTCGATTCGGACCTCCACCCAAATTAGCAATTAGTATTTTTTTCTTTTTTGTTTTTTGAAGTGTTTCTATTAACTCAAAAATATTTTCTTCCACTTTTGCAAGTCTTGAATTAATTGCCCTCCCCCCCTTTGATTCAAAAAAATATTGATCAATAAAATGAAGCTGTTTTGGCCGAGCATATAAAAATTCTGTAACCACTGAAGTTGCGGGATTAGCAACGGTAGCAGCACTAAAAACACTATTATTAATAAAATAATTTAAAATTTCTTCCTCTTCTTCATCTGATATAAAGCTTTCTAAGTATTTTGCAATAACAAGATCTTTTATTTTTTCGTTATCTTGTTCTATAAATTTTAATAAATCAAAAACACATTTATCAAAATTAAATTTTTTTACAAATTCTTCAACAGAATGTTTTGCCTCGATAGCCATTGTTTTATTAAATTAATTTATCTTTTTCTTGTATTGTAAAAGATTTTTATTATTTTTTCAAATAAAACATTTATTTCAAATATTTTAAATTGTTTTCTAATGCTTTTGTCTTAATTTATAATGCAAAATTTTTCCAAGGTTTGATTTTGGTAGCTCTTTAAAAAATTCAATCATTTTAGGAATTTTGTGGGGAGATAATTTTTCTTGGCAAAAGTCAATCAATTCTTTCTCGGTGGCTGTAATATTAGGCTTTAAGGCAACACAAGCTTTTACTTTTTCACCATAATAATCATCTTTTTCTCCAACAACTGCCACTTCTTGCACTTTTGAATTTTCTTCTAATACTTTTTCTACTTCTCGGGGCCATACTTTTTCTCCTCGCACATTAATCATATCATCCAAACGACCCTCGATACTAAAAGCGCCTTGTTCGTTTATCTGGCCGATGTCTTTAGTGTGAAACCATCCGTCCTGCATTGCTTCTATTGTTTTTTTTGATTTTCGCCAATATTCTTTAAAAATAATCGGACCCTTGGTAACAATTTCTCCACTTTGATTAATTGGCAATTCTTTTCCATTTTCCGGATTAATTATTTTTACATCCATATTCAATAAAGGAATGCCAACTAAGCCAGCCTGCTTGGTATATTTTTTTGACAATGGATCCACTAAAAAAACAGAACAAGTTTCTGATAAGCCATAACCCTCGATAAAGGCGGCATTGGGAAAAATTTCCTTAGCTTTTTGCCAGGAATATGCAGAAATCGGAGCACTTCCGCTGGTAACCAATCTTACAAAATCCATGGGTTTTTCTTTTGGATTTTCTTTAAAATAATTTAAAAAAGCGGAAAAAATAGCCGGCACTCCAAACAGCCCATCTATTTTGTATTTTTTGATTAAATCAATTGCTTCTTTGGTATGAAATTTGGGAAGAATTACTAATCGTCCATTATTCATTAAAGGCCAGTTCATAATCAAGCCAACTCCATAAACGTGAAAAATTGGAACAATTAATAGGGTTGCTCGGGGCCCTACAGAATCGTTGTACCAATAATGAATTCCATAAGCATTTGAAATCAAATTATAATGAGTTAAAACTACGCCTTTTGGTTCGCCAGTAGTTCCGCTAGTATAAACCATTAAGGCCGGATCATTAAAAACATCTATTTCTTGCTGATTATATTCTGAAGGCACATTAATAAATTCATTAAAATCAATAGATCCAGGGCATTTAATCACTTCGATTTTTTTTAAAGCCCTGGCTAAAAATTTTTTCAATGGCGAAAAATAATCAGACATATTAAAAGCAATAATCCTTTCAATTTGAGGAGTGGTTTGAGCTGCTTTGGATACATTTTCATAAAAAGCATCTGGAGTGATTACCATTCTTGGCTCTGTGTCTTTAAAAAAATATTCCAATTCTTGGGCAGTATAAAGCGGATTAAGCATTACTGGAATTGCTCCGGCTTTGGCTGATCCATAAAAACTAATAATGTTTTGCGGACAATTAGCCGCCATGATCATTACTCGATCGCCTTTATGTATTCCACTTTGTTGTAAGGCGCGAGCAAACCTATCTGTTAATTCTTTTAATTCTCGATAATTAATATGTTTGTCATAAAAAGTTATGGCAATATTTTCTGGATAATCTAAGGCGTTTTTATCGATATAATAAAAAGATGGAACCTCGGGATAATCTATATTTTTTGGCGACCATTCAGGATAAAGATTAAACCAAGGACGATCTCCTTCGATATAAAATTTGTTCATTTTATTTTATTTATTATTTATTTAAAATAAAACCCCTTGAAAGGGGCAAATTAAACAAGAATCAAGAATTGATTTTTAAATTTATTTTATAATAACTTCTTTGCTTTCTCATAAACACATTATACAAAATAATAATAAGTTTGTATATGCCTTCGTTTGATCTTTTGGTTAATTTTTAATATATTTAACCATAATAAATTCGTCTTCGTATTTTCCATAATAACTTGCTCCGCCTTTTATTAATCCGATTTTTTGAAATCCTAATTTTTTATACAATCCAATCGCTGGTTTGTTTTTTGCAAAAACATCTAATTTTACAATTTTAAATTTTAAATTTTTTACCCCCTCGATTAAAACTTTTTGAAACAATTTTTCTCCTAAACCCATTCCCCTGGCTTCTAAACAAACAATAATTCCAATATTTCCAATATGCTTCCCAATGTTATCATTATCAGAACTAATTCCAGACATACCCATTACTTTTCCATTAAAATCAATAGCATACGAAATTGCTTTATTGTCTTTTATGTCTTTTAATAAAGATTTTAAATAAACTAATTCTTGTTTTGGAGTTACTTTTTTTTGAAGAGAGATCATTGCTTTTTCATCAACCAAAGAATTAATCATTTCAGCGCAAGAATTAGCATCGCTAAGGCGAGGAGGTCTAATTTTTATTTTAATATTTCTTGGTTTTAAATTTTTTTTCTTCATAAAAATTTATATTATATTTTCTGTTATTATATGCTTCAAAATAAAAAAGAGGAAGACTTTGTTAGTCTTCCAATATTTTATATTTTTCCTTGGGCACTAAGATTTCAAATCTAGCGCCTTTTTGGAATTCTCCGGTTTCCTGGATTTTAATTCCAGTAAGCCCGAGAATTTTACGGATCAAATAAAGGCCTAGGCCAGTATTTTTTCCAAAACCTTGCTTAAAAATATTTTCCTTATTTTCTGAAGAAACTCCAATTCCATTATCTTCCCAGACAATCATTAATTCTGATTCCATTGGAGTCGCCGTGACTTTTATTTTTGAGACTTTTTCGCCATGCCTTACAGAGTTATCAAGAAGGTTGTCAAACACTTTCTCTATCATTAAATCCGAATAAATTTTTAATCCTTTCGGAATTTCAACCATCAGATTAATAATCTCTGGTTTGGAAATTTTCGGAATCTTTTGATAAAGATCTAGCCAGTCTGGTTTTTGACTGCCAATCTCTTGATATAATTTCATGAAATCGATTTGTTTTTTGATTGAAGTTCCGGCCGATTCAATTCGTTCAAAATATTTATCGAAAGCAGGATTAGATATATCCATTTTGACCAATTCAGTGTTCATTAATAAAATTGTTAATTCGTTGCCAATATCGTGCCGAATTGTTTTTGACATTAACTCGATTCGATCGTTTGCCTCTTTCAGTTCAGTCACGTCTTCAACAAACCCCTCAAGATAGGCAATTTTGTTTTTTGAATTTCTGACTGATCTGATAGTGAGCTTAACAAAAATTTCTTGGTTGTCTTTTTTTCGCAAACAAACCTGATCGAAATTAAGCCAACCCTTTTCATTCTCTAAAAGAGAATCGATTAATTCCTTTTTTTGAGCATTGTCATTATAAGCAAATTCGATATTAGAAAAGCTGTTAATTAATTCTTCAGAATCAGAACATCCCATGATCTCTGCCATTTTTTGATTAGCAGAAATAAGTTCACCTTCTGGCGAAGAATGGAAAATGCCAACAGGTGCATTTTTCAGCACACTATGACACTCTTCTCTCATTTGATAATCAGAAACAGTTTTCTGAATCTGGGCAATCAACTCTTCAAAACGGTTAGAAATATTTCCGCCTTTTTGAATATAGCCATCAACTCCAAGATTAATGGCTTTGAGAATTATTTCCTGATTATCCGTGCCGGTTAAAAGGATAAAAGGAATTTTATAATCTTTTCTTGCTTCTTGGAAAAACTCCAAGCCATTCATTTCCGGCATCAGATAGTCTGAGACAATGATGTCGAATCTTTTTTCTTTTAGCAATGCCAACGCTTCGGCTGCGCTTCGAGCTGTGAAAATTTCCATTTTGTATTTAGCGTTTCCTAAATACAAAACAATTAGCTCTAAAAAGCCTTGATTGTCATCAACAATCAATACCGAGTAAATCTCGTTTTTAATGTTTTCAACGAACATCCTGAATCCCCTTTTTAATTAGAAAAAAGTACTAAAATAATTATATAATAAAAAACTATATTTGTCAAAAAACAAGCCTATAAATTAGTTCTAATTAATTAGGACAATTCCCTAGATATTTGGACTTAATCGAGGAGCTTAAATCATAAATATTGCCAGCGCCCATCATAACGATTACTTGGCTGTCGGCAAAATAACCTTCTAGGCTTTTCTTATCTTCAAGATAAACACAATCATTAGCTATTTTTTCTGGCTTTAACATAAATTAAATAATAATCATTCTCATTAACGATTAATCGTGTAGTAAAAATTTTTTATTCTTTTTGATTTCAATAATCAAATCGTCAATTAAATTTTTAGAGTCAATAATGTCTAGCTTGCTGTATTTTTTCTGCAATTTTTTCACTATTTCATCTCTACCCCCATAAATATCGCAACCAAATCCAAATTCTCTTATCCATTTAGGGTGCCACTGAACCACTTCGTTAAATCCTTCGGAGATATTCCAGATAAAAAATGAATTTTCATTCATAGTATATTCTGGATAGTTTTTTAAGAAGTAATTATAAAATGCGAAATGTAGCATTTCGTGTGCAATTACAATCATCGTGAATTGCTTTTCTAATTTTAGTGCTGGAATTTGAAACAACCTTCTCTCTATAAACCTAGGATAGATTCCCCAAATTGTTGCGCACGCTGTATATTCTCCTTTTGGCCAGTATTTTTCCGCGAACAATTCACTGGCTAATCTAAAATATGTTTCCGTTTTTTCTCCCCATCCAGCTTGAATCTTGTTTAAATTTTCTCTTAGCGTAACTTTATTTGTTGCATACTCATTATCAATAAAGGATTTTATTGAATTAATGTCACTTATATAAAACTCCGGTTCGCCTACCTTTTTTCGTTTAATATAATTTTTAAGACCAGGGTAAAGATTGAAAAAAGCACACTTTAGTGTTGTTTCATCGCCATACTTACTTTCTTTCACAAAAGCTTTTAGCGTACTCAGGTCTTGCTTTTTGCTAATTTTAAAATTAATTTTCTTAATCATAACAAAAAAGACATATTGTTTATATGTCTATTATATAGTATTGCAAGTTCACTCACAAGCTGAATAAGTGTCCCAAATTAACCATTCGAGAGTTATTTTACTATGTGGACAAAATCTCTTATCTATGTTCCATTTATTCCCTGTTGCTAGCTCAACTCCAGCTGGACATCCGCCACCACAAAAAGAAATCGCCGCACAATCCTGACATTCCTCCGTAAATAGTGGAGTCCTAGACGCCCATTCGTCAAATAGACCATTCTTAATTGGATCGTAATCCGCGTCTTCCACTTTTCCGTTAAAATATGCCCTTGGCTTAACAAAATCTTGGCAAACTCCAATTCTTCCATCTGGCGCAACTACAATTTGACTCCCCGTTACCCCGCAATCAGAAAAAATCGGGGTTTGGTCTGTAAAGCATTTAACCTTCCGCATTATTCGCTCTTCGTAAATATTGTTACGTCGAAAAGTTTTAAACGCCTCTATGATGAATTGCGCAGCGTTAGAATAATATTCTTCGTTCGGATGTATTTCGGCATTATGGTGTAAAATATTAAATCCGAGACCCCCATTAGATCCAACCTCTTTTATTATAAAACGAATGATTTCGCTTTCGTTTTTTAAAACCTCAGGGGTTATCGTGAAAGAAATGCCGGCATTAACTTCATTCTTTCTTAAAAGTTGATATCCTCGAGAAGCTAAAGAGTAGGCGCTTTGATTACTTTTTGATTTACGATAAACATCGTTGCAATTTTGGGGTCCATCAATAGACAATCCCACGGATACATTATTTTCTGCAACGAATTTTGCAATCTTCTCGGTAATCAGCGAGCCGTTGGTCGTTAGAACAATTTGAGTGTTTTTTGGAAGCTCCCCAGCGGACACCATTTTTTTTATTGCGATAACCGCAATGTAAAAAACCTTCTTATTAAGCAATGGTTCTCCGCCATACAAATTTATCGTAGTTGTTATTTTAGGATCTCCGTACTTCGCGTTTAAGCTAGCAAATTTCTTCAACGCTTGTAGCGCTATTCTTTCTGTCATTTTACAACTAACAAATTTTTCTGTTAAAGTTGGGCCATCTTCAAAGCAATAACGACATTTAAAATTGCATCCATCCGTTAATAACAGATAGAGGATATTTAAAGGCTGTTTTTTCTTTAAACGAGCGCCCAACTCGAGAGAATCTTGTTTTTCATCACGGATAATACTTAAAAGAAGTTTTTCTTGAAGTAATATTTCGAATAATTCCTTGCCCAAGAAATTCGTAAAATCTTTTGCACTCTTTGTTTGACCCTCTTTTTTCATATTCACAATAAACTCGCCTTTTTCTTTTGGGATATATATTACGAAAAGCGATAGAGAATGAAGTAACGCATTGATTCCGTTGTTTTCAAATACTTTACACCACTTCGAAACTTTAAATAATTCCTGTTTCATCGTAATCCTCTTTCTACAAAGAAAGGGAGATACTCCCTTTTGTTCAACATCGATGCATCTTTTTTAGTTGTTGATACTTTTACAGCTACCGGAACACCGCGTGCAGCTGGTAAAGCATTGGCAACATTCGTTGGTGTCATGGCGTTCGATTTTGCCATAAACCTGCCCTCTTTGCGTTTCGTTTGGTATAACAAAGGCGTCCAAGATTTTTCACCTCCGTTTTCAATGTACTCTCAGGTTTTCCTGAGGTAGTATTACAATAAACTATTCGTAGTATGCTGTCAATTGAAGTTAATCGGAGCAGGTGCCGAGATATTTTGATTTTATTTCTACGCTCAAGTTATAAATATTGCCAGCGCCCATCATAACGATTACTTGGTTGTCGGCAAAATAACCTTCTAGGTTTTTTTTATCTTCAAGATAAATGCAATCATTGGCTATTTTCTCGGCCATAATTTTTGAATTGAATTTTTCCTTGATTCCCCCTCCTTCTCGGCCAACAACATCATATACATCGATTAAAATTAAAGTGTTGACTATTTTTTCAATCAAGGCTAATTGAAAAACACTAATAAAATCAAACCATAAAAATTGGGTTCTTTGATATTGATGAGGCTGAAAAACGCAACAAATTTTTTTATCAGGATATTTTTCTCGTGCTGATTTTAAAGTAGCCATAATTTCCGTAGGATGATGGGCATAATCATCAATTAAAATAAAATTAGGAAGATTAATGATTTCAAACCTTCGCCAAGAGCCATAAAACTCTGAGAGAGCGCTTAAAGCAGTCTCATCTGAGATATTCAGCAATCTAGCCAAAGACAAGGCTGCCAGACCATTTAAAACATTATGTTCTCCTGGGATTTTTAAAATTGCTTTTATTTTTTGAACATCATCAATTTTTTCCAAAGAAAAATCGATTATTTCTGCTTTGGCATTTATTTGGGCTTTTTTGTTTTTAATAATAAATCCGTTTGCCGGCACTTGAAGCGCAAAAGAATCAAATGCTTTTTGAATATTGGCAAAATTTTTATAATAATCCAAGTGGTCTTGCTCGATATTGGTAATAATCGCGATTTGGGGATAATATTTTAAAAATGAAGCTTCGTGTTCACAAGCCTCAATCACTAAATATTGCGATTGGCCCATTCGAAAATTAGAATTATTAAATTCTTTTAATTTTGTTCCTATGATTACCGTGGGATCTAATCCTGCTTTTGTTAAAATCAAAGCAATCATTGCTGTGGTTGTGCTTTTTCCATGAGTGCCCGTAATAGCAATGGTAAAATATTCTTTGGTTAGCTCGCCCAAAGCTTCAGGATAACTTAAGCATCTTAGGCCCTTAGCTTTGGCTTCAGCTAATTCTGGATTAGTTTCTTTCACTGCTGGACTATATACAACCAAATCATACTGATCTTTGATATTTTCTTGTTTTTGCTGCCCCACAACAATTTGAGCTCCTTTTTCTCGAAGCATTTGAATGATTTCAGAATCATAAGCATCTGAACCGAAAATTTGATTTTCCTTAGCTAAATAATATTGAGCCAAAGATGAAACCCCAATTCCGCCAATGCCAATAAAATATATTTTCATATTTTAATCTTTTAAATTAATTGATTTTAAAATCGTATATTCTGCACCTCCTCTTTTAAGCTCGCTTTCCATTACTTCAATTGATTTAACGCCAAAACTTGCTCCAGAATTTTTTTCCAATTGCGGAATTTCTTCTGGCTCAATTCTAGACCATTGCCATTGAATAATTCTGCCCAAAGTAATATGCGGAGAAAAATTTTTATTGCCTTCATTGTTTTCTTCTAAAGAAATATTAGCTTCAGTGAGAAGCGCAGCTTGAATTGCTTTTTGCAAGCGGGCTAATTCTTTAGAAAAATCAAAATTTACCCAAACCATTTTGGGTGGAATTTTTTTTAATGGCGCATAAATAATTTCTCCTAGCTTTAAATCAAAAGCTTCGAATTTAGAAACCGTGTTTTCTACAATTTTAAAAACTTCAGGCAAATCATTTATTTCTAAATAACCTGTAAAGAATAAAGTAAGATGGAGATTTTCTTTTCTGGTCCATTTTATCGGAGAGCTGCCGCAAAAATATGAAAAAGATCGGTCAATTTCCTGCTGTTCTGAAACTAAACTATTTTTAATTTTTTCTGGAAAGTTTATACCAATAAAAATTCTTTTTTTCATACTTAAACTATATGCCCATTTATTTTAATTTTCAAGCCAAAGAAAATTTATTTTTTCTAATTCTTGTGATATGATTTGTTTATGAAAATAGACTTGCATTGCCATACTTATTATAGCCATGATGCTATTTCTTCGCCAGAACAACTAATTAAACAAGCGTTAAAAAACGGTTTAGATGGAATTGCGATTACAGACCACGAGACAACCGCAGGCTGGGACGAAGCAATCAAGGCTGGAGAAAAACTAAAGGCAAAAATAATCTTAGGCGAAGAAATAAAAACAAACCAGGGCGATATTTTGGCTTTGTTTATTACAAAACAAATTGATGGGAAAAATAAAGATCCAAAATGGGTAATCAATGAAATAAAAAAACAAGGCGGTTTAGCAATTATTCCTCACCCCTATCATTTTCCAGAAAGCTTTAAAGATAGTCTTGATAATTATCTTGATTTAATTGATGGAATTGAAGTTTTTAATAGTCGGTTGCCTTTTTCTGGTCCAGACAAAAAAGCTTTTAATTTTGCGCAAAATAATAACTTAATAATGACCTCGGGTAGTGATGCTCATTATTATCGTGGTATTGGTAAGGCTTATACAGAATGCGAAGCCAATACTTTAGAAGAATTTAAAAAAGCTTTGCAAAATAAAAAGTCCCTGCCCAGGGGCAAGAAATCTTCAATTTTTTATCTTATTTTTCCAACCTTAAAAAGATTAAATCTGATTAAAAAAACTAATCTTTAAAGAACAAAATTAAATCTCTTAAGGATTTTAAAATTTTATCAGCTTTAGAAAAATCATGGCCTTTGGCAAAGCTATTCGGCACCACAAAACAATATGCTCCTGAAGCTTTAGCCGCCATTAAGCCATGAGCCGTGTCCTCGATAATTAGGCACTCGGTTGGTTGAAATCTAAGTTTTTTCATAGCGCTTAGATAAATATCTGGTGCTGGCTTAGGATTTAAAACATCATCTTTTGTGATTATAGCAGAAAAATAATGATCAAATCCATTGCGAACAAGTTTTAGCCTTACTTCTTCTATTCCGCCATTGGTGCACAAAGCAAGATCAAAATCAGGATGATGGTAAAAAAACTCTACTGCTTCTCTAGCGCAAGGCATTAATTCCAAATTTTCAATGCCATATAATTTTAAAACCATTTCGTCTCGTTTTTTTACCAAACTCCCTTTTTTAATTTTTAAGTTATATCGATCAATTAAAATAGCCTCGATTTGTTCGGCTGTTTTGCCAGCGTAAAGAATATAATCTTCGGGTGGAATATTGATATTGTGTTCAGCTAAAATTTCATCCCAAATTTTAGCTTGGCGATATTCGCTTTGAAACAATGTTCCATCCGAATCAAACAAAATAGCTTTAATATTTTTAGGGTTCATAACATAAAATATGGCTTGCGTCAACGACAAGGCCTATTTATTAATCTTGATGGCTGACCAAATTCTTTGCCAGGCAGTAAAATTAGCTAAAATAGCAATAATTGAAATAATTGCAACCGTATAATAATAATCCGGATATAGGCCTGCCAAAATTAGGGCTACAAAAATTAAAATCAATCTTTCCGCGCGCGACATTAGTCCCCCCTTCAATTCTTGATTGACCAATTCTTTTTCTTTGGCAGCAGCTTTGGCATAAGTAGTTATTACTGAGCCAAACAAGGCTAAATATATCCAAACATAGGATGGAACTGAAAGAATACTTGGCATATTTACAAAAAGAAGCGCAAAAAGTATTATTGCTTCTACGTATCGATCAAAAATTGTATCAAGATAAGCTCCAACTTTGGTGCTCATATTTTTTTGTCTGGCCACCGCACCATCAATAAAATCTAAAAATCCGGCAATCAAAAAAAATAAAATCCCAAACCAAAATAATTCTTTAACAATAAAATAGGCACTGATAATTGCCATTACTCCTGATAAAAGCGTGTATTGATTTGGAGTTAAAGGCAAAACACCAAATATTTTTCCGATTGTTTTTTCTAAATCTTTAAACCAGCTTCTTTTTGTGTCTAACATAGTTTTATTAAACAAAAGCAACCAAATGGTTGCTTGTTTTATTTTAAATTTTAATTAATAAATTTTGGCAAAGGTTTTTCATATTTTCCAATTCTTTCAAGCCTTTTTCTGTTGTTTTATAGGCTTTTTCGCTTTTTAATTTTTCTCGACTAACATAGCCTTCATTTTTTAAGCGAAATAAAACCGTTTTTACCATAAAGCCATTGGGCAGAAATCCAAATTTTTCAAAAATCAAAGCAGTGATTTCTTTTTCTTGAATTTCTTGCTCTTTAGCAAGAGCTAAAACATATATCCAGAGATTACCCTCACTAATAGAATTAAAAAATCTTTTTGATGGTTCCATTTTTTTAATAAAATAAATTATTTATTATTGAAAAAATTAAAATTATCTTTCTCTTTTTCCTTCAATAAATTCTTCGATCATTTCTCTGGCTTTTTCATCAGTAAACTGCTGAATTGGATGCTTCATAAAATAAGCTGAAGAAGAAATAAGCGAACCGCCTACTTTGCGATCTAGGCCTATTTTTAAAAGCCTGATTGCATCGATAACACAGCCCGCAGAATTTGGAGAATCTTCTACTGATAATCTTAATTCCAATTCAATTGGAACATTGCCAAATTTTCTTCCTTCTATTCTAATAAAACAAACCTTGTTGTCTTTTAAAAATGGCACCCAATCTGATGGCCCAATATGTAAATTGTCATAACTTAAACGTTTGGCCAGTTGCGATTCCACGGCTTCGGTTTTTGATAATTTTTTTGATTTTAGTCTTTCGTGATTTAACATATTCAAGAAATCAGTATTCCCCCCAAAATTCAATTGGTAAGAGCGATCAATAGTAACTCCGCGCTGAGCAAACAAATGAGACAAAACCCGATGAGTAATTGTCGCCCCGATTTGGGATTTGATATCATCACCAATGCAAGGAATTCCTTTGTCGCGAAATTTCTTTTCCCATTTTTCATCAGAACAAATAAATATCGGCATACAATTAACTAGAGCTATTCCAGCGTCAAGTGCTGCTTGGGCGTAAAATTCAACTGCTTTCTGCGAACCCACGGGCATATAGCTGACTAAAATTTGAGCTCCTGATTTTTTTAATTCTGCCACAACGTCCACAGGATTTTCTTTGGCTGGAACAAAAGTTTGATCTTCGGGATAATTTTTCATATGATCAGCCACGCCATCTAAAATTTTTCCCATTTTTACTTTTACTCCGGTTTTTGGAAGATTGTGATGGAAAATTTTTGTGCAATTCGGTTTAGCCAAGATTGCCTCGGAAACATCTTTTCCAACTTTTCTTTTATCAATATCAAAAGCTGCAACAATTTTTATGTCTGAAATCTTATAACCGCCCAAAACATTGTGCATTAAGCCAGGCACTATTTCGTCATCATCTTTTACGTTTTGATAATAATAAATTCCTTGCACCAAAGAACTGGCACAGTTTCCTAATCCAGCAATTGCTATTTTTATTTCTTTTGATTTGTCAAAAACTTTTGAAGTTTTTTTCTCTTTTTTAGAAGCCTTGATTTTTTTTGCCATATTCGATAAAAAATATTATAATTAATTAATAATTTGTTATTGTTTCTATTTTACAGCTGTAAAATAGTTTGTCAATATTATTTTAAACAAAATGACCCCCTTTGAAAGATTACAAAAATCAAACACCAAAGAAAATCTTTGGATTTATATCCTAACTGTTTTAAAAAAAGAGCCAGCTTATGCTTGGGATTTGCCAGGAATTATTGAAAAAGAATTTGGATTTCGACCTGGCAACATCACCCCTTATCGCGTACTTTACCGGCTGAGGGATCAAGGTTTTGTAAAAAGTGCTCTGCAAGACAGGCGCCGAGTTTATAAAATTACAGATTTAGGAAAAAAGGAATTGCAGAAAATAAAATTTTTCTATGAATCGATTTTAAAAAATTTGTCTTAAACTTTATATGCCCAAAAAACAAACTGATAAACAAGCGAAAAATAAAATCGAAAAAGAAAAAAAAGAAACCGAAATCCAGGAAGTGGTCAACCACTATTTTTTCAGCAAAGGATTAAGCCTAGAAGAAGTAAAAGAAAATTCCAAAAAAAGAAAAATAATCTATTCCCGTTTTACCCGACCAGCCAAAGAATTGATTGAATTAGCGGGCTCGACAAAAAAGGCAAAACAAGCTATTAGTATAGTAGCGGAATGGGCTAATTCCCGAAATCTTGATTACACCATTGAAACTGTTTTTAAAAAATGGCTGGAATTGGGGCGTTTAAAACCCAAGGAAATTGTCAAAAAACCTTTTTTCCAAAACCAGCCCATGGTTTGGTCTTCGGCCAAAAAAAAATGGTTTGTAATCGATGATAGCGGAGAATGGCTAGAATTTGCCGGAAAAGAAAAAGATATTGAATGGCAAATCGACCAACCAAAAAAATAAAAATAATTTTAATTAAAAATATGTTAGGGTATTCTGAATTAATCAAAGGCAAAATCATTATTGTAAATGATCAGCCCTATGAAATAATAGAAGCGGAAAATACTTTTAAGGGCCGAGGGCATTCTTATTTGCAAATGAAGCTTCGCAGTCTTTCTTCGGGCGCAGTTATTGCCAAATCTGCCCAGCCAAGAGATTCTTTTGAAGAAGCTGATGTGGAAAAAAATGAAGCGAAATTTATTTTTCAAAACAAAGGAAAATATGTTTTTTCCGACATAAAAAATCCTTCTCAAAGATTTGAATTAAGCGAAGAACAAATCGGTTCATCGGCTAAATTTTTAAAAGCTAACGAAATTGTCACCACTATTCTATTTAAAGAAAAAGTAATCAATGTGATTTTGCCTATCAAGGTAAAACTAAAAGTAGCAGAAGTGACCCCAGGCGTAAAAGGAGACCGCGCTCAATCTGGAAACAAGGTGGTCACCCTGGAGTCGCAAGCAAAAATTTCTGCCCCTCTGTTTATTAACGAAGGCGATATTATTGAAATAAACACAGAAAGCGGAGAATATGTCCGCCGAATCAATGAATAAAAAATCCCCCTTTGGGGGATATTTTTATTTTACGAATAAATTGCAATAACAGTGCCCGTCTTTTTCTAATTCTCCTAAATGGTAATCGCAAGGGCAGATTATTTTTTTGTCTGCTTTTTTATCATTAGTCATTTTTCGGCACGGACAATATTTTTCTCCAAAAGATTTTTCTCTAATTAACAATGCCCGCGCCACGCCATCGGCAATTTTTTCGTTTGGATTTAATCGAAATCCATTTTTTTGGGCGTATTCAGCTAAATTTTTAAGCAAATCTTTTGTTTGCTCTTCTAGGCCTTTTTCTAGCATATTATTTTAAAAATTATTATTTTAAACTTTTCGATCAAGCCATTTCTTGATTTCAGTCTCTGGCTTAAAGCCCACAAATTTATCAACCACTTCCCCATTTTTAAATAAAATTACTGTTGGAATAACTTCTACACCAAATTTATTTCCAATAATTGGATTTGCATCTAAATCCATTTTTGCCACGATTATTTTGTCTTCATAATCACAAGCTATTTTTTCAATAACCGGCGCTAGCATTTTACAGGGCGGGCACCATTGAGTAAAAATATCCACCAAAACAGGCTGGTTAGAATTTTTTACAAATTCCATAAAATTAGAATCATTTAATAAATTCATAATAATTATAATTATTATTATAAATAAATTATATCTTTTTTAAAAATGAAAAGCAACAATAAAAATTGTTGCTTTAAGTAGGCTGCTCGATTCCTCCTATATCAGCCGCCTTTTCGGTTGAAACGAGTGGAGTATTAACTCCAATCAATTTCATAATCGTATCATCAATTCCCATTTTGAAATCAATGATGTTATCCTGAAGGGCCCAGATCTCTCCTTGATTAACATACAATTCGATCCGGTCGTGGCAGTTTCGGCAAAGGTAAACAATGTAATTATTTTCGTTAAAAACAGACCGCTTCCAGGGATGATGCGCAGTCAGATTTTCGTTAAAGCAAAGAGGGCAAGATTTCGGCTCCTCTATGTCAACAATCTCGTGAATACATCCTCGATAGCGGTAGTCTGGTCCGGGATCAGACCAAATTTCTTTCAAAAACCAATCTTCCAATCTGATATTTTTCATAAAAAGCAAAGTTGTCAGCTCATAACTTGCTTTATAATTCCTTAAAATATCATTCATTGGAACTTTGATGGCTTTGAAAAAAGATTCGGAACAATTTCCGCACACAGACACTTTGTGGCTGTTTTTTCCAAAAACATCTTGCCGGAAAATAGGCACTTTTGTGATCGGCACAGATTCTCGGCCGCACATAAAGCAATTTCCAAGCTGATATACAGACTTGTTTTTGCCATTATTTCCGTTTCCGTTTCCATTGTTAGAATTTTTACCATTGCCGTTTCCATTGCCGTTTCCATTTCTCTTGGGCTTTGGCATCAGTTTAACACTCCGTCAAAATTTTGAAAAAGAGCAGTTCACCGAGGGAACTGCTCTTATTATACATTGGTTTTAATTTTTTGCAAAATTATATAAAAATATACTAATTCTTGAGGCAACGCACCGAAAACCCGTCAGCCTCGGAACTTGTGTTCCGATTAACTGTCGCATAAGTGGAATACAGATTATGATTCCAAGCCGAACCACTGGAAGGCGAAGATGACCACAAATACATGTTCGTTGTGCGACTGAGAAAAGTCCCACCAATATTCCGATAGCCAGGAAGTAAGCCAGAAAAACCAACTAAATCATTGCCAGCACCAACACCAGAACCTTGGCCTACTTTTTTTAATGATTTACCCGCGCCTAATGGTCCGCCTGCATCAGTGCCATCATTATCTGCGCAACGCCTCCAGCCCGTAAGTATGGTATCGCAAGCATATTGAGTCGCCACACTGCCAATCACTGAAACAGTGTATTGTTCTAAGGCTACTAATTCTGCATCGGTAGGAACATGCCAGCCAGTAGGACAAATACCTTGAGCACCTTCGGTAGTTGAATCAGCCATAGCTGCTGACCATTGGTATAGTAATCCTTCATTGGCAAATGGTCCGCCAGTATAATAACCACACCAGCCAACATCAGTCTCGTTAACCCAGGTTTCAGAACTGCAACCATTATCATAATCAAGGTTTTCTTTCATCCAGCATTGAGTGCCAATTTGGACAGTATTGTATGTTTTTGAATTACGAGTAT